>NZ_JABAIC010000001.1:0-679896 GCF_012641315.1 Novosphingobium sp. ERW19 | reverse complement strand
GGGTTCATGCTCATCTTCACGTTCGCAAGATCAACCCCCGAACCATCCGCCTTCACACGAGGCTTCACGTTGTAGTCAATCACGCGCTTCACGCAGACCAGGGCTTTCATGTGTCGTGCTCCTGCCAATCCCATGCCGTTGATGCACAGCACCAGAATAGGATGCGGCACCGGCTCGATCCTCGCGATGACGCGGAACGTGGATGGTGTCCACGGTAAATTTGCAAAGGTGCAAAGCGGAACTTTGCAGTTTGGGTCTGTTGAGGAAGCGTTTGGACCGCTGGGCTGGTCAGTGTAAAAGAACGAAGATTCTAATAAAGGAGCGGATGATGCTGAGACTGTCTCGCCAACTTGATTACGGAAAGCCGGCTCCGCCCTTCGAGCTGCCGGACGTCGAAGGAAGGCTGCGGACCTTGGGCAACTTCGCCGAGAGCTCGGCGCTGCTGGTGGCCTTCATCTGCAACCATTGCCCGTTCGTGCTGCACGTGCTGGACGAGTTCATCGCCTTTGCGCGGGAGTATCAGCCCAAGGGCCTGCAGGTCGTGGCGATCTCTTCGAACTGGCCGGACGATTTTCCCGAAGACGATTATCCGCACATGCAGAAGCTGGCGGCCGAGAAGGACTTTCCGTTCCCCTATCTGCATGACGAGACGCAGGATGTGGCGCTGGCCTACAATGCGATCTGTACGCCGGACTTCTTCCTCTACGATCAGGAGAGGCTGCTCTATTACGCAGGCCAGTTCGACGCGAGCAGGCCGAAGATCAATCGTCCGCCGGTGCCGGGCCTGCCGCCGCTGCGAACGGACCTGCCGGTAACCGGCGAGGACATGCGGCGCGCCGTGGATGCGCTGTTGGCAGGAGATGCCGCACCGCAACCGCAACATCCGAGCGCCGGTTGCAGCATCAAGTGGCGACCGGGGAAGGACCCGTCGTGGGGATGAGCTTGCCGGCCTGAAGGCAACAAAAAAAGGGGAGCGGCGATGCGCTCCCCTTTCCTTTTTTGACGATCCCGCGTCGACTTAGAAGTCGACCGCGAGGCGGACGCCGTAAGTGCGCGGCGTGCCGAACTGCCAGTTGAAGATATCGTCCGGACCTGCGGAGACGAAGCTGCCGTAGGTCAGCGGGCGGGTGCCCTCGATGTTCTTCACGAACGCACTGATCGTGAACTTCTTGTCCTCTGGCTGGTACTCGAGGCTCGCATCGGTCTGGCTGAGCGCGCTCTGCTCACCATCACGATAGTTGTAGAAGTCGGTGAAGTACTTGCTCTTGAAGGTGGTGTTCACCCGTGCGGTCAGGCCACCCATGTCGCCGAGCGGGAAGGTGTGGTCGAGACCGGCCGTGATGACGAATTCTGGCGAGAACGGCGGGCGGTTGCCGGCAAAGTTCGGCTGCTGCACGCCGGGCTTCGTCGGATCGAGATCACCCACGCCGTTGCGGGCGCCGGAGAGGTCGAACACGTTGAACTGGGCGAAGAGCTCCTTGTACTCGGCGTTCAGGTAGTTAGCCGAGGCGTGGAAGTTCGTGCGATCGTCCAGCGCGATGTCTGCCGAGGCTTCGAGACCCCAGATCTTGGCCTTGCCGGCGTTGAAGATCTGGCCGCCGATGGCAGTGTCGAGCAGGACCGAGACCTGCAGGTCCTTGTAGTCGTAGTAGAACCCGCCAAGGTTGAACTGGTGCTGGCCATGATCGCCGAAGGTCTGCTTCCACCCGCCTTCGAACGCGGTATTCGTCTCGGGCTTGTAGGTTCCGACCGAGTCGAAGCCGCCGCCCTTGAAGCCTGTTGAAGCCTTGACGAACAGCAGCGTATCGCTGTTCGGCTTGTAGTTCAGGCCGGCAAGCCAAGTGACCTTGCTGTCGCTGCTCTTGAGGGGCAGGAACGAGGCGTTGATCGCATTGATGTTCTTGCGGCTCGGGCCGGTAGCGAACAGGAACGGACGCGACGGGCCGAAGGGGTTGGCGTTGACGTAAGTCGCATCGCGGCTGTTGTCGGTGTAGCGCAGGCCGCCAACGGCAGTCAGCTGTTCGGTCAGCGGCACTTCGACCTGGCCAAAGACCGACTTGCTGTCGCTTTCGACATAGCGACCGAAGTAGCTGAGGAAGGTGCCGGGCGTGGGGCCGTTGGCACCGAACGGCGGCGCACCGAAGATGAAGCTCGGCAGCATGAAGCCGCTTTCGCGCGCGATCTTCTCCTTGAAGTAGAAGCCGCCCACCTGGTAGATCACCCCGCCGAGCGTGCCGTTGACGCGCAGTTCGTGGCTCTGTGTGTCGGCTTCGTCCTGGAAGTTGTACGACTGGTAGATCGTCGGCAGGGTCAGGCGGCTCGGATCGCCCGAGTACTTGCGGTAACCACCGATGTAGGTCAGCGTTGCGGCATCGCTGATCTCGTAGGCGATGCGGCCGCGTGCGGCCCATGTGTGATCGCTGACATGGCCGATGCCGAAGAGCGGCGCGGCGTAGTTGCTGCGGTCAACCTTCGAGAGCAGGTTGGTGTTGCTGGGCACGCACAGGACCTGCGGATAGGCCGGGGCAACGCGCGTAAAGCCGTTGTTGCAAGTGCCGCCGGTGGGACCGTTGCCAGCAGCGTTGAGATCACCCGCAGCGAAGACGCCCGGAGTGAAGCTGCGGTGCGAGTATTCACCGGCGAGGTTGATGGTCAGGCGATCGACCGGCTCGAGGCGCAGCGAAACGCGGCCGCCGTAGGAGTGGTTGTCGTCCGAGCGTCCTGCCTTGTAGGCCGGGAACACGAAGAAGCCGCCGCCGGCAGGGTGCTTGCTGTAGCCATCGCGGTCATCATAGAAACCCGAGACGCGCAGGCCGGCAACGTCGCCCAACGGCAGATCAACCCCGGCATCGGCGCGCACGGCGTTGTAATTGCCATAGCTGATCGAGCCGTTTGCGCCGAACTCCTTGCCGGGCTTGCGGGTGATGAAGTTGATCGCGCCGCCGGTCGAGTTGCGGCCATAGAGCGTACCCTGCGGGCCGCGCAGCACTTCGACGCGGTCGATGTCGAACAGGGCCATGCCCATCACGTTCGGACGGTTGATGTATTCACCGTCGATGTTGACGACGACCGAGGTGTCCTGCGCTTCGTCGTTCGAGGTGGTGCCGACGCCGCGCACTGTGACCTTCACCGTGCCCTGGTCCTGGTTGAGCTGAACAACAGGCGCGATCTTGCCGACGTCGTTCATGCTGCCGAAGCCAGCCTTCTGAAGCTCCTCGCCGGAGACCACGTCGATCTTGATGGGAACGTCGTTGAGGTTCTGCGCGCGGTTCTGCGCGGTGACGATGATGACGTTGGGATCGGCCTCTTCGGCAGCTTCCTGCGCGTGGGCGGGCAGGGCGAAAGCCAGCGCGCAGGCGCTTGCCAGCAGGGCATGGGTATACAGGGTCTTGGGCATGATCTTCAGTTCCTCCCCAGGTGGCGCCGCGTTGGGCGTGGCAGCGTGTTAGCAGATTAGAATTCTAAAAACTAGAACCCCAATTCTATTGGTAGAAAACTTTCGACACCTTGCGGCATTTTTGCAACGCGAGGGCGAGTGGGTTGCCAAATCGTGCCGGCACTGTGGCGCAGGGTTGGCATCAAGTAAAATACACAAGCTTTCAGCTGCCATAGGCAGAGCTTATGAGAGCCTTCCTAGAAGCCGCCGTTGTCATGGAGCCTATGCTCGTTTTGACAATTCACAAAGAAAACAGATTTGATGGAAACCGATCACTTTTTGATATGATTAACGCAAAAAAGGCGTCGGAGAGCCCCCGACGCCTTGATCTTTTGCGCGGCTGGGTCGTGTCAGCCGATGCCCATCAGCCTTGCGTTCAGGGCGCGATCAGCGCCACCGGCGGCGAAGTCATCGAAGGCATGCTCGGTCACCTTGATGATGTGACGGTCGATGAACGGTGCGCCTTCAGCGGCTCCCACTTCCGGGTGCTTGAGCGCGCATTCCCATTCCAGCACGGCCCAGCCGGCATAGTCGTTGGCGGCCATCTTGCTGAAGATGCCGGGGAAATCGACCTGGCCATCGCCGAGCGAACGGAAGCGGCCCGGGCGATCGACCCATGACTGGTACCCGCCATAGACGCCCGAGCGCCCATTGGGACGGAACTCGGCGTCCTTCACGTGGAAGCACTTGATGCGTTCGTGGTAGATGTCGATAAAGGCGAGGTAATCGAGCTGCTGCAGCACGAAGTGGCTGGGATCATAGAGAATGTTGGCGCGCGGATGGTTGCCGACGCGTGTCAGGAACATCTCGAACGTGACGCCGTCGTGGAGATCCTCGCCGGGATGGATTTCGTAGGCAACGTCGACGCCGTTTTCATCGAACACGTCGAGGATCGGCTTCCAGCGGCGGGCCAGTTCGTCGAAGGCGTCCTCAACAAGCCCTGCCGGCCGCGCTGGCCATGGGTAGAAGTAGGGCCAGGCGAACGCGCCCGAGAACGAGGCGTGCGCTTTCAGGCCGAGATTGGCACTGGCCTTGGCGGCGTACTTCATCTGCTGCACGGCCCAGGCCTGGCGGGCGACGGGATTGCCGTGGACCGCTTCCGGGGCAAAGCCATCGAACTGCGCATCGAAGGCCGGGTGCACGGCCACGAGCTGGCCCTGGAGGTGGGTGGAAAGCTCGGTGATCTCCAGCCCCTTGTCGGCGAGCATGCCCTTGATCTCGTCGCAGTAGGTCTGGCTCGTCGCGGCTTTTTCGAGATCGAACAGGCGGCCGTCCCAGCTGGGGATCTGGATGCCCTTGTAACCGAGCCCCGCCACCCAGTCAGCGATGGCTTCGAGGCTGTTGAACGGTGCGGCATCGCCCGCGAACTGGGCGAGGAAGATGCCCGGGCCCTTGATGGTCTTCATGGCGCTTTTATCCTCAGAGCTTGACCCAGCCGGCATTGTCGCGGCTGGCGGAAACGGCGGTGTCAATGAATGTCATGCCGCGCACGCCATCGGCAATGCCGGGCAGGAGCGGAGCGCTGTCACCGCGCAAGAGGGCGGCAAAATCGCGATAGAGGTTGGCGAAGGCTTCGAGATACCCCTCGGGGTGCCCGCCGGGCGTGCGCGTGCGCGATGCTGCGTCGCTGCCGAGGACCCCGGTGCCGGAGCGTACGAGAGTGCAGGTGCCGTCGAGCCGGTTGATGGTGAGGGTGTTGGGCTCTTCCTGTTTCCAGGTCACGCCGCCCTTGTCGCCATAGGCGCGGATGCGCAGGCCATTGAGTTCACCGACTTCGATCTGGCTGGCGAGCAGCACGCCGCGCGCACCGTTATCGAAGCGCAGGAGGATCGAGCAGTCATCGTCGAGCAGGCGGCCGGGCACGACCGCGCCAAGATCGGCCAGCAGTTCGGTGACGCGCAGGCCGGTGACGAACTCGGCCAGCTGGAAGGCATGGACGCCGATATCGCCAATGCAACCGCCGAGACCGGCCTTGGCAGGATCGACGCGCCATTCCGCCTGTTTGCCGACCGCTTCTCCTGCCAGCCAGCCTTGTGGATACTCGACGACAACCTTGCGCACGGTGCCGATCTCGCCGGCGGCAATGCGGGCGCGGGCTTCGCGGACCAGCGGGTAGCCGGAGTAGGTGTAGGTTACGCCGAACGGCTTGCCTGCATCCGCCACCACTGCGGCCAGCTCGTGCGCCTCGGCCAGCGTGGCGGTGAGCGGCTTGTCGGTCATCACCGGATAGCCGGCCGCGAGCGCGGCGCGGGCTGAAGGGAGGTGGTTATGGTTGGGCGTGACGATCGAGACGAAATCGATCCCGTCCGCGCGCGAGGCTTCGGCGGCGAACATCGCGTCGAGCGAAGGGTAGGCGCGGGCGGGATCGATGCGATAGCTTTCGCCTGCGGCCGCGCTGCGGGCGGCATCACTGGAAAAGACCCCGGCGACAAGTTCGATCTCGCGGTCCAGTTCAGCGGCAAAGCGGTGCACCGGGCCAATGAAAGCACCCGGCCCGCCACCAATCAGTGCCATCCGCAAACGCCGCATCAGTCTCTCCTAATTTAGAAAAATCATTCTATTTTCAAAATTCGTCCGGTCAAGGTTCGGCGTACGCCGATTTGCCATCGCCAAGCTTTGCGATTCGTGTAACAAACCCGCGCATCGTTCTAGAACCAAAATTTTCTTTGAAGGCGAACGGGTACGCAATGGCACGAGCGGGTAGGCAGGCGGAAGAACCGGAACTGGCAGTTGAAACGGTCAGCCGCAAGCCCCAGCAGGGCCGGAGCAAGGCTTCGCTGGAACGGATGCTGTCCGCAGCGCGCGAACTGATGCTGGAGCGGGGCAGCGAAGACTTTACGCTGCAGGACGTGAACCAGAAGGGCAACGTCTCCATCGGTTCGATCTACCTGCGATTCCAGAGCAAGGACAACCTGGTCCGCGCGGTGATTGCCCGTGCGCTTGAAGACATTGCCGCTGCCGAAGATGCGATGGTGGCCGAGGTGCTGGCGCAGTCCCCCACGCTTGACGAGTTCATGCCGCGCTACGTGGCGGGCTATGCCGAAGTGTTGCGCGTGAATGCGCCGCTGCTGCGCCTTGCGATGGAACGGGCGTCGTTCGATCCGCTTGTTTCCAAGCCGGGCAAGGATCACGCCTTCCGTGCGACGCAGCTCGGCATGAACGCGATGCTCCACTATCGCGACACGTTTGGCGGCAGCGACCATGAGACCAGGGCCAACTCGGCCTACAAGATCGTCTTCGCCACGCTGGCGCGCCAGCTCAGCCTCGGCTCCTCGGGCGAAGCAGCACATGATTATGACTGGGAAGTCCTGAAGCGCGAACTTGGCCGCATGTGCCTGGCGTATCTTCGCGCTCCCTGAGGGTCAGGGCCTGACGGTCAGGGCCTGACGGTCAGGGCTTGAAGGTCGGGGGCGGAAGGTTCAGCCTTGGGCGAGCAGGCGCTTCATGATCGCGCGGACTTCGTCGGCCATGTCGGGGCGTTCGAGCGCGAGCGACAACGTCGCCTCGACGAATCCGGCCTTGCTGCCGCAGTCAAAGCGGCGGCCGTCGAACTTCACGGCGTGGAAGGGCTGCTGGCCGATCATCCGGGCCATCGCGTCGGTCAACTGGATTTCGCCCCCGGCACCCTTTTCCTGGCTTTCGAGCGTGCGCATGACTTCGGGCTGGAGAATGTAGCGGCCAGAGATGATCAGGTTTGAAGGCGCATCCTCGCGCCTGGGCTTTTCGACGAGGCCGGTGACTTCAGTAAGAGAATCCGAGACGCTCTGGCCGGGCGCGATCACGCCGTAGCTGGACACCTCCTCCTGCGGCACTTCGAGCACGGAGATGAGGTTGCCGCCGACTTCGTTGTAGGCATCGACCATCTGCTTCATGCAGCCGCCCTTGCCACCGGGATCGCCGACCATCATTTCGTCGGGCAGGAAAATCGCAAAGGGTTCATTGCCGACGACCGCGCGGGCGCACCAGATCGCGTGGCCCAGGCCCATCGGCACCTGCTGGCGCACGGTGACAAGATTGCCCGGCAGAATGCGCGTGGGCTCAAGCACTTCGAGCGCCTTGCCGCGATCGGACATGGTGTGTTCAAGTTCGTAGGCCGTGTCGAAGTGTTCGACGATGGCGGTCTTGCCGCGACCAGTCACGAAAATGAGCTGTTCGATCCCGGCCTCGCGCGCTTCGTCGACCGCGTACTGGATCAGCGGACGGTCGATGATCGGCAGCATTTCCTTGGGGATCGCCTTGGTGGCAGGCAGAAAGCGCGTGCCAAGACCTGCGACCGGAAAAACGGCCTTGCGGATCGGCTTTCGCGAAGTGTCAGAACCCATTTTCCAGCCAATATCCATGCTTTGTTGCATCCTCATGATGCACTGCACAATTACTGAGGTGAAATGTCAAGCGCGTGACGTCACGTTATCGTATGCCCCAAGCTTGCACCGCCCTGAAAACCGGATAAACGGCAGCGATGGACAAGATCATCATCCGTGGCGGCAAGCGCCTTTCGGGAACGGTGCCGGTTTCGGGCGCCAAGAATTCGGCCCTCACGCTGCTGCCTTGCGCGCTGCTGACCGATGAGCCGGTGACGCTGCGCAACCTGCCGCGCCTGGCCGACATCGACGGTTTCCAGCACCTGATGAACCAGTTCGGGGTTTCCACCTCGATCGCAGGCGCGCGGCCCGAGGATTTCGGCCGGGTCATGACGCTGCAGGCGACGCGGCTGACCTCGTCGGTCGCGCCCTACGATCTGGTGCGCAAGATGCGCGCGTCGATCCTCGTACTCGGGCCGATGCTGGCGCGCGCGGGCGAGGCGACGGTTTCGCTGCCCGGCGGCTGCGCCATCGGCAACCGTCCGATCGACCTTCACCTCAAGGCGCTGGAAGCGCTGGGCGCGACGATCGAACTGGCCGCCGGTTACGTGCGCGCAATCGCGCCGGATGGCGGCCTGCCGGGTGGGCGCTATTCGTTCCCCGTCGTCTCTGTCGGCGCAACCGAGAATGCGCTGATGACCGCCGTGCTGTGCAAGGGCAAGTCCACCCTGCACAACGCCGCGCGCGAGCCGGAAATCGTCGACCTGTGCAATCTGCTGGTGGCGATGGGTGCGCAGATCGAGGGCATCGGCACGTCGGACCTGACGATCCATGGCGTCGACCGCCTGCACGGCGCGACCTACATGGTCATGCCCGACCGCATCGAGGCCGGGTCCTATGCCTGTGCCGCCGCGATCACCGGCGGAGATGTCATGCTCCAGGGCGCGCGGATCGAGGACATGGAAGCGACCGTGCAGGCGCTGCGTGATGCCGGCGTTCATGTCGAGCCGCGCAAGGGCGGCATTTACGTGGCTGCCGATGGGCCGCTGAAGCCGGTAACGCTGTCGACCGCGC
Organism: Novosphingobium sp. ERW19; assembly: GCF_012641315.1. Classification (NCBI taxonomy): domain Bacteria; kingdom Pseudomonadati; phylum Pseudomonadota; class Alphaproteobacteria; order Sphingomonadales; family Sphingomonadaceae; genus Novosphingobium; species Novosphingobium sp. ERW19. Next base: position 671,085 of record NZ_JABAIC010000001.1, on the reverse strand, counting down.
CTTATCCCGGCTTTGCCACCGACATGCAGGCACAGCTGATGGCCATGCTGTGCCTTGCCAAGGGGTCTTCGGTGCTGACCGAGACGATCTTCGAGAACCGCTACATGCACGTGCCGGAACTGAACCGCATGGGCGCGCGGATCGAGACCAAGGGCCGCACCGCCGTGGTCCATGGCGTCGACAAGCTGACCGGGGCTGAAGTCATGGCGACCGACTTGCGCGCTTCGATGAGCCTGGTGATTGCCGGCCTTGCCGCCGAGGGCGAAACCCAAGTGCATCGCCTCTATCACCTCGACCGAGGGTATGAGCGGCTTGAGGAGAAGCTATCGCTGCTGGGTGCCGAGATCGATCGCGTCGGGGGCGACTGACGAGCGGGATCAGTCCAGCCGCACCTTGCCGCGTCCAGCCTTTACGGCGCTCCTGATCTTCTTGCCCGCCAGCCGCTCGGTCTTGCCGACGCGGTTGAGGCGGGACTTGGCGCGCTTGGTCGGCAGGTTGCACGCCTCACGCAGCAGCTCTGACAGCCGCTTCCTCGCATCCTCGCGGTTCTGCTCCTGCGTGCGATAGCTGCGCGCGGTCAGGACGATCTCCCCCTTCGCCGTCATCTTGCTGCCGGCGAGGGTCTTGAGGCGGTGGAAGATCTCTGGCGGCAGCCGCAGCATGAAAACGTCGAGCCGCAACTGTACCGCGGTCGCCACCTTGTTGACGTTCTGCCCGCCGGGGCCAGCCGAGGCGATGAAGCTCTCCTCGACCAGCGTCAGCGCATGGGCGACGAGAGCATCGGGCGACATGTCAGGCCCCGATGTCCGGAAGATCAGTGTCCGGTTGCTCAGGAGCAGGCAGTTCGAACCCGAACGCCGCAAAATCTAGCGGCATTGGCGAATAGGCGTCGATCGGCGGCTTGCCGTCGCGCTTCACCACCAATTCCGAGGCGTGCAGCATGGTGCGCCAGGCAAGCTTGCCATCGCCGTAGATCGGATCGCCGACCAGTGCGTGGCCAAGCCCGGCGAGGGCGTGGATGCGGATCTGGTGGGTGCGGCCGGTCTCGGGGCGGAATTCCACCAGCGTCAAGCCGGGCTTGCGCGACAGCACTTTCCAGTGCGTGACGGCTGGCTTGCCCTTCTTCGCCGGGATCATGCGCCAGCCCTTCTCGGCCGAGCTGATCTTGGACAGGGCGAGTTCGATCGTGCCGCTTTCGCCCTGCACTTCGCCGGCGACAATGCCGAGATAGACTTTCTCTACCTCGCGCGCCTCGAATGCGGCGGAAAAGCGCTTCAGCGCCTTCGGATTGCGGGCGAGCAGCAGGCAGCCGGAGGTGTCCTGATCGAGCCGGTGAACCGGCTGCGGCTCGCGCTGGAAGCCGAAGCGCAAGGCGTCGAGATGGTTCTCGAGACTGTCGCCACCAGCGCGGGGCGGGTCGAGCGGCAGGCCCGCAGGCTTGTCGATCACCAGCGCTTCGCCGTCTTCGAACAGGATGGAAAAGTCGATCACGCTACCGCCTTTGCTATACGCCGCAGCGCTTCTTCGAGTTTTGCTTCGTCCGCCGCGAAGCTGATGCGGAAGCCGTCCTTGCCGCCGAAGGCCGAGGCAGGGACAACCGCCACGCCGCTTTCAAGCAGGTGGAGGCACAGCGCCTCGTCATCCCCGAACCGTGCCATCAGTGGCGCGGCATCGACCATGCAGTAGAACGCGCCGTCGGGGATCGGGGTCGAGAGGCCGGGGATCGCGTTGATTGCGGCACAGACCATGTCACGCCGCGCGCGGAAGCGTTCGCGCCAGTCGGTCAGGAATTCCTGCGGTCCTTCGAACGCGGCGACGGCAGCGGCCTGCGAGATTGACGCGGGGTTGCCCGAGGAGTGCGACTGCAGCCGCCCCATCGCGCCGATCAGCCAGGCGGGGCCTGCCGATACGCCGATGCGGAAGCCGGTCATGGCGTGGCTCTTGGACACGCCGGAAACCGTCAGGATACGGTCGGCAAGGTCCGGGCTTTCCACTGCGAGCGTGGCGTGAAGGCCCTCGCCATAGCGGAGTGGTGCGTAGATGTCGTCGCTCATCACCAGCACCCGCGGATGGCGGCGCAGCACTTCGCCCAGCGCGCGCAACTCCTCGGCAGGATAGGTCGCGCCGGTGGGGTTGCCGGGGCTGTTGAGCAGCAGCCAGCGGGTGGCAGGGGTGATCGCGGCTTCTAGTTGCTCGGTCGTGATGCGGAAGCCGCCCGCAGCATCGGTCGGCAGGTCCACGACTTCGGCGCCTGCAAAGCGCACGATTTCGGGGTAGCTGACCCACCATGGCGAGGGGATCAGCACTTCGTCGCCCGGATCGAGCGTGGCAAGCAGCGCGTGGAAGATCGCCTGCTTGCCGCCCGCGCTGACGATCACCTGCGAAGGCGGCACCTCGATGCCGAGGTCGCGCTTGAAGTGCAGCGCGGCCGCTTCGCGCAAGCGCTGGGTGCCGACGACGGCGGTGTACTTGGTGTCCCCTGCGTCGAGCGCGTCCTTCGCGGCCTGCACGACGTGGGCGGGCGTGGCGAAGTCGGGTTCGCCTACCGAGAGCGAGATCACGTCGCGGCCTTCGGCGCGAAGCTGGATGGCGCGATCGGTGATGGCGGTGGTCTGCGATGGCGCGATCCGCGCGAGGGCTTTTGATAGCTGCGTCATGGGTTTCAGGAGCCGAGCAGGCGCGCCGGGATCAGTCCGCGCAGGGCGTTGCCGACAAGGAAGCCGTCTGCGAGGTCATCCAGCGTCAGGTCGGCCTCTTCAGCGCGTCCGGCCTCGATCAACGAGCGGCGCAGCACGCCCGGCAGCAGGCCGAGATCGGCGCGCGGGGTGAGCAGCTTGCCATCGCGTTCGACGAACAGGTTGGTGAAGGTGCCTTCGGTGATCAGGCCATCGTCGCGCAGGAACAGCGCCTCGCCAGCGCCAGCCTTCTTTGCGGCGGCAAGGCCGGCTTCGTAGAAGGCGCGGTCGGTGGTCTTGTGGCGCAGGCGCCAGTCGCCGTCTGAGACTGGCAGGGGCAGCACTGCGCAGGTCAGGCTTTCGAGCGGCGCGGGCATGGGCGAAGCGTCAAGCGCATGGGCGCCGCCCTTCGAGGCGACGAGCCGCACTTTCGCGGGCGCATCAAGATCGAAGCACAGCGCGTGGATCGCGTTGCGCACGGCGTGGCGATCGAAGCTGAAGCCGAGCGCCAGCGCGCTCGCCTTCATGCGTTCGAGGTGCAGTTCGAGCAGTTCGATGCCCTTGGCGGGATCGAAGGCCATCGTTTCGATCAGGTCGGCATGGCCGGCAGACAAGCGCAAGAAATTCCCCTTCACCACGCATTCGCGCCATTCGCCGATCATCGCGGAATCGGCAACCACGGCCGACCCCACCCCCATCACGGCGCGACCGTCCGGCGAGAGGCGCACCGTGCGGATTGCCACATTGAAGGCCGCATCGCCAGAGGGGTCTATGCGTCCGATCGAACCGCAGTAGAGCCCCCGAGCATCGCGCTCTGCCTGGTGGATGATCTCCATCGCGCGGATCTTGGGCGCGCCGGTGATCGAGCCGCAGGGGAAGATCGCGCGGAGCAGGCTGCGGACGTCCTGTCCGGAATCCAACTCCGCCCTAACTGTCGTGACCATCTGGTGAACTGTCGGGTATGTCTCGATGGCAAACGGGGACTCGACGCGCACCGAACCGGGGCGTGACACGCGCGCCAGGTCGTTGCGCATCAGGTCGACGATCATCAGATTCTCGGCGCGGTCCTTCACGCTGGCGGAAAGGTCCGCCTTGAACCGTGCATCCTCTTCCGGAGTGCTCCCGCGCGGAGCGGTGCCCTTCATCGGCCGCACCCGTGCCTCGCCGTTCGCAAGCTTGAAGAACAGTTCGGGTGAGAACGAGAGGTGCCAGTGCGATCCGTCCCAGATCACCCCGCCGTAGCCCGCGCGGGCATCGCGGCGGACGTCGGCATAGATCGCCAGCGGGTCGCCGTCCCATGTACCGGCAAGCGGAAAAGTGAGGTTGGCCTGATAGATGTCGCCCGCGCGGATGGCTTCCTGCACGAGATCGAAGGCCTTGGCGTAGCCGCCTGATGAGATTGCCGCGCCCATCGGGCCGAGCCTGCCCGAGCCCGTGGCGGTGGTGGCAAGCCAGCGTTCGACTTCGGCGCTGGCCATGCGCGTGACCTTGCCGAAGCGGGCGAACCAGACCAGCGGGCCTGCCGCACCGGTCCGCTCTGCCGCCAGCGGGGCGAGGCGGGGTTCGAGCGCGAGCCCGGCCTCGTAGGCGAGGTAGCCCGCCCAGTCGCCCGGCGTGGCGGCGATTTGTGCCAGCGCCGCTTCGACTTCGTCAGCCCGGCGTGCGACGACGAGTTCCAGCACGTCTTCGTAGAGGCGCGCATCGCTGGCGCCCTCGGTGCGGGCGTCGTCTAGCAGGATGAAGGGGGCGCGGGTCATAGGCTTGGGGGCGCTCTAGCCGTTCACCGCTCCGGATGCAAAAACCCCTCGCAAGGTCGGCACTCGCCGCATAGTCTTGGGCGAAATGGATGGGGTGCTGTGCATGGACGATATCTACCTTGGCCTTGGTTCGAACGGCGAACGGCAGGTGCTGCGCCTTGGCCGCGCCAACCGCCACGGGCTGATCGCGGGGGCGACCGGCACCGGCAAGACGGTGACGCTGCAGAGCATTGCCGAACAGTTCTCCGCGCGCGGCGTACCCGTGTTCATGGCCGACGTGAAAGGCGACCTTGCGGGCATCGCCATGCCCGGCAGCCCGACCTTCAAGCATGCAGCGTCCCTCGAAGCGCGCGCCAAGGAACTGGGCATCGAAGACTATGCCTATTCCGACAATCCGGCGGTGTTCTGGGACCTCTACGGCGAGCGCGGCCACCCGATCCGCACCACGATCTCCGAAATGGGCCCGCTGCTGCTCTCGCGCTTGATGGGCCTGAACGAGACGCAGGAAGGCGTGCTCAACATCGCGTTCCGCTATGCCGATGACAACGGACTGCTGCTGATCGATCTGCCCGATCTGCAATCGGTGCTGGTCGCCTGTGCCGAGAACGCCAGCGCGCTTGCCACGCGTTACGGCAATGTCTCCAAAGCCAGCGTCGGCACGATCCAGCGGCAGTTGCTCGCGTTCGAAAGCCAGGGCGCGGACCGCTTCTTCGGCGAACCCGCGTTCGAGGTGAACGATTTCCTCAAGGTGGACGAGCAGGGGCGCGGCATGGTCAACGTGCTCGCCGCCGACAAGCTGATGCAGAGCCCCAAGCTCTACGCCACGTTCCTGCTGTGGCTGCTGTCCGAACTGTTCGAGGCGCTGCCCGAAGTGGGCGATCCGGAAAAGCCGTGCCTGGTGTTCTTCTTCGACGAGGCGCACCTGCTGTTCGACGATGCCCCGCAGGCGCTGATGGAGAAGGTGGAGCAGGTGGTGCGCCTGATCCGTTCGAAGGGCGTGGGCGTCTATTTCGTTACGCAGAACCCGATCGACATTCCCGAGAAGATCGCAGGCCAGCTCGGCAACCGCGTGCAGCATGCGCTGCGCGCGTTCACCCCGCGCGACCAGAAGGCGATCCGCGCGGCGGCCGAGACCTTCCGCATCAACAAGGACCTCGATGTCGAGACGGTCATCACCGAGTTGAAAGTCGGCGAAGCGCTGGTCTCGACGCTGAACGAGGACGGCTCGCCCTCGATCGTCCAGCGCACCCTGATCGCCCCGCCCCGCTCGCGCCTCGGGCCGCTGACTCCGAAGGAGCGCGCGGTGATCCAGTCGGTCAGCCCGTTCGACGGCAAGTACGACACGGCGGTGAACCGCGAATCCGCCGCCGAAGTGCTGGCGCAGAAGGCGGCTGACGCGGCGGCGGCGGCGCAGCAGGTGGAAGAGCAGGGCGAAGAGGCACAACGCGCCTCGCCCCGCCGGACCACGACGATGTGGGAGAAGGCTGGCAAGGCGGCGGCGGGCGCGGTCGCCTCATCCGCAGGCGCAGTGATCGCCGCCAGCATCACCGGCAAGAAATCCCGCGCGGCACCGGTGGCCTCGGGGGTGACCGCAATGGTCGGCTCGATCGCCACGTCGATCGGCGGCGAGGCCCTGGGCCGTTTCGCGCGGGGGATTCTGGGCGGGCTGTTGCGTTAGAGCTTGGGCTGCTTGGGTAATCCTGTATTGGCGGAAGACGTCAGTTATCCGCCATTTTCGCTGAAGAGCGGACTTTCGGGACGCGACGCCATTGCGGACATCTCACTCTTCATGCTTTTCTGGCGAGGATGATGAAGTCAGTCGCCGCCTATCTCGTTAACCGACGAGTTCTGATCGCGCCAGTGGTCCGCACAACGAGCGGCGTTGGCTTGGAGATCAACCCGCAAAATCTTGGCTCAAGCCCTGATCACAAGGAAGTTGAAGCCGGATTGGCTACTGCCTTCGCTCGATCTGAGTGGATGGTCCCGCACCCAGCGCAGAGCGAATGGAAGGGATTCTTTGACCCTTTTCTGAAGGCAGCTGGCGTTCGGAGCTTAAAGGCGTTCATGGCAACGGCACAGCTGTTGAACGTCGAAGAGAAAGATGGCGAGTGGATTGTCACTCCCCACCGCAATCTCGGAGCGAAAGAGGGCTTTGAGCCAATACTACAGGATCAACAAAGGCTTCCCGATTTGAGTGCGGTGGCACACGAATTGCTCAAGCTAGAGCAATAGGTCTGAAGTCCGAAATCCACCCCAAACCCGTCATATAAGCAGCCTAAACCCAACCCTAAAACCCGCCGTCACCCCAGGCTTGACCCGGGGTCCCGCTATTGGGTCACACTCACCCCACGATCACATCGTAAAGGTCGAGCCAGTCAGGATTGACTCGTTCGATCAGGTCGAACTTGAACGCCCTGCGCCAGCGCTTCAGGCGCTTCTCGTGTGCGATGCAGTCTTCGATGCGGTTGCCGCGCTCGGCCCAGACCAGTCGTTTTAGACCATAGCGGGCGCAGAAGTCCGAACCCCTGTCGTTGCGGTGCTGGTGGAATCAGGCCGCAAGGTGCGAGGTTACGCCAACGTACATCGCGCCTCGGTAACGGACAGCCATGATGTAGACCCAGCCGCCGAGCCTTTCCCTGTCCATGGTGTGAGGAGAAAGAAAGCGGGACCCCGGGTCAAGCCCGGGGTGACGGTGATGGTGCGGTTATGGAGGCGGGTGTCATGGCCCGCCCCTTGCTAACGTGTGGGCCTCATCCGCTCACCCTGAGCCTGTCGAAGGGTGCTGGCGCGGTGGTTGCGCAGGATGCTTCGACAAGCTCAGCATGAGTGGGGTCAGGTTTGGCCCTTACTTACCCTTCCCGTTCTGCCAGTCGGTCAGCCCCTTGACGAACAGCGGGCGCGTCCGGGCTTTCTCCGTCAGGACGCCGATCACGCGGTCCACCGGGCGCGAGGCTTCGGCGGGCACGGTGGCCTTGAACGCCTTGAGCTTCTCGATCATCGCCGGATCGTTCGACTGCGAGCCGAGACCTGCGATGAACGTCACGCGGCTCTGCGCGTCGACCAGCGATTCGATCTTCTCGCGGTTGGCGAGAGCGAAGTCGTAGGTCTCGTCCGGGTGCAGGCCTGCCGAGGCGACGATCATCGCGGCGCTGGTGGTCTTGCCCGGCGCATCGGTCAGAGCAAGCTCACGCGCGGCCTTGGCCAGCGCGGCATCGGCGGGGCGGCCCAGCAGGGTGTAGAGGAACTGGCGTTCCACCGCGCTGTTGCTGGCCGCGGCCATGCCCTTGATCGCCTCCCAATCAGCCTTCGTCGCGTTGCGGGCGACGATGTTGAGCCAAGTCGTCTTGAGCGGACCGTCGAGTGCCTTGGGGTTGCTGGCGAGCATGGCGAAGCGGCGGCGCGCTTCGGCCACGACGTCGGCATCGCCCATCGTGCCGAAGCCCGCGATCAGCGTCGAGCGCAGGTCTGAATCGCGCAACGGCTCACCGGCCTTCGGCTCGAAGCCCAGCGCCATGAGGCGCGGCTTGTAGGTGCTGGCGACCTTGCCATAGAGTTTCTTCTGCGCGGCAGGGTCCTTGTCGAGCACGCGCCACGCGCCGACGAAATCGCCGAAAGCATTGGCGAGGACGACCGGATTGGCATTGCCGGGGATCGCCGCCAGCAGATCGAACGCCGGACCATAGGGCTGGTAGCCGCTCGACGAGAGCGCGAGGTTGTCGGCAATCAGGCCCATCTGGTCCACCGGCTGCAGCGTCGGCATGGCCTTCTTCAGCGATTCGAGCATCTTGGGGCTGTAGAGCGAGCGGTAGTAGCCGAGCTGGCCAGCGTTGATCACGATTGGGCCGCAGCCATTGACCGTGACGGTCGCCTTTCCGCCATCAAGGATCGTGCGCACCGGCTCACCGGCGCCCGCCGAGACGATCAGCGGCACCTTCCACTGCTGCGGCTTGGCGGCAACCTCGTCCTTGCGGTCAACGCTGAATTCGCTCTGTTCGAGGTTCAGCGTGGCCACGCCCTTCTTGCAGGTCATGCCCGTGACCTTGACCAGCGGGATGCCGGGCTTTGTGGTGAAATCGGTGGCGATGGCGGTGAGGCCGGGGGCGCCAGCCTTTTCGATCGCCTGCCACAGGTCCTTCGAGCGGGTGTTGCCGAACTTGTGATCGCGCATGTAGGCGCGCAACCCGTCGCGCCAGACGTTCTCGCCCGCGAACGCCTCGAGCATCGAGATGACCGCTTCACCCTTCTGGTAGGTGATCGCGTCGAAGGCCTGGTTGGTCTCGTCGACGGTCTTGATCTCCTGCACGATCGGGTGCGTGGTCTTGAAGCCATCGAGCCCCATCGCCGCATCGCGCCCGTTCACGCGCTCGAGCAGCGGGAACCAGTCGGGGTGGAAATGGGCGGTGGCCTTGGTTTCCATCCAGCTGGCGAAGCCCTCGTTCAGCCAGAGGTCTTCCCACCAGGCCATGGTCACGAGGTTGCCGAACCACTGGTGCGCCACTTCGTGCGCCTGCGTGGTGACGATGTTCTGGCGCGCGGCGGCGCTAGTGATGGCGGGATCGTTGAGCAGGATGCGCTCGAACGTCAGGATCGCGCCCCAGTTCTCCATGGCCGAGAAGAACTGCGACTGGCCCGGCGCGGCGATGTTGTCGATCTTGGGCAGCGGGTAGGGCTGGCCGAAGTATTCCGAATAGTAGGGGATCAGCGGGGCGAGTTCATCCAATGCAAAGCGCGCCTGCTCGCCGCTGCCCTTGGGCGCGACTATCCCGGCCTGGACGCCGGGCATGGCTTCCTTGGTCATCCGCTCCCAGTCGCCCAGGCCGAAGAACAGGAGGTAGGACGACATCTTCGGGCTGGTGCCGAAGGTGACGCGCTTCAGGCCACCCGCGAGCGGCTCTTCTTTCGCAATCGGCATGTTGCTGACGGCCATCTGCGTGGCGGGGACCGTGGCGGAAAGATCGAAGGTCGCCTTGTAGATCGGCTCGTCGAACATCGGGGCGAAGCGGCGGGCGTCGGGCGCTTCGAACTGCGTGAACAGGCCGCGCACCTCCTTGCCGGTCACCTTGTCAGGATAGTCGAGCGCGAAGAGGCCATTGGCCTGCGTGTTGATGATCCCCGAATAGCTGGTGTCGAGCCGGTACTTGCCGGGCGCGAGCGGCGCGGTGGCGGTGAAGGTCGCGGTCTGGCGCTTTTCGTCCATCGTCACGGTGACGGGCATGGCGGCCCCGCCTGCGGGCGTGAGCGTCGCGCTGGTGATCTTGAGGTCCAGCGCGTGGAGCGTCAGCGCGGGGGTCGCTTCGGTGACTTCGAGATCGACCGAGGACGTGCCGGTGAAGGTCAGCGCCTTGGCATCGGGGGTGATCGAGATGGTGTAGTGCGAGGGGTGGGCGACGCGGGGAAGGTCAGTGTGGACGCCCGCTGCAGCCGAAGGATTGAGCGGGGCCTGCGCGGTGGCGGGCACGGCCGCCGTGGCAACGGCAAGGGCGAAAGCGGAAACAAAAGAAATGGTACGCATGCCGATCATGACTCCCCGGCGCAATGAAGATTGGTTGCAGTAGCAACCGGTCGTCGCCTGCGCGACTCCTTTCGACGAACGACAGGTGCGCGCCGACGAATGTCGGTTGACTATCGGGCCGGCGATGAGCGGGCGGTTAACCGAGCGGCAGGCGCATGGTTGCGGTGAGTCCGGCAATGCCGTTATGGCCGCGACGGTTGGCGAGCGTCAGCGTGCCGCCGTGCTGGTCGGCAATCGCGCGGGCGAGCGTGAGGCCGAGCCCGGTGCCGCCGGTGCCGCTGTTGCGCGATGCCTCAAGGCGGGTGAACGGCTCCATCATCCGCGCAATCTCGTGCTCGGGGATGCCCGGGCCATCGTCTTCGATCCGCAGCACGGCCTCGCGGCCTTCGCGGGTGAGCGTGATACGGGCGCGTTCGCCATAGCGCATGGCGTTCGAGACGAGGTTGCGCAAGGCGCGCCGCATCCAGGTGGCGCGTACGGGCAGGACGACGCGGTCGGTGTCGCCCAGTTCCACCGGTTCGCCCATGTCCTCGAACTCGCCGATCACGTCGGCGACGAGGGCGGAGAGTTCGGTCGGTTCCAGCGGGTCCGACGGTCGGCCGACGCGGGCGAGCGAGAGGATATCGTCGAGCGAGCGATTGATGTCCTCGATCGTGGCGGCCATGCGGGCGCGCTCGACATCATCGTCGACCGCCTCGATCCGCACGCGCAGTGCGGCGAGGGGAGTCTTCAAGTCATGCCCGATCGCGCCGAGCATGACGTCCTTCTCATCGAGCATCGCGGCGATGCGGCTTTCCATCGCGTTGTGCGCGACGATCAGGCGCTGAATATCTTCAGGACCCTCCGGCTGGAGCTGGCCATCCAGAGTGCGATTGCCGGCGAAATCCTCGACCCGGCGGGTCAGAGCCTTCAATGGGCGGGCCATGTGCCGGAGGATCAGCGCCATGGTGCCGACCAGCACGAGGTAGAGCACGATTGTCTGACCGACGAGGGGAGCCAGCACGCGCATCTCACCGCCTTCGGTGAAGACACGGGTCGAAGTCCAGCCGCCTGACGGGCTGCGGATCGAGGCAATGACCAGACGGGGCATTGGCTCCTTCGAGACCAGTTCCAGCTTGCGGCGGTTGCGGCTCCAGAATTCGAGGCTGGGACCATCGCGCATGGGATCGCGTTCGAAGACCAGCACTTCGGCGGTCTCCACCCCTTGCGCGTTCAGGACTTCGCTCAGTTCGTGCTCCACGCGTGGCAGGCGCCGCTCGCCGGGGCGATGGAGCGATTGTTGCGAATGTTCGATGCGGAAGGGCGGCGGCGCGCGATCGTCTGAATCTCCACGATGGTGGCGACGTTCCTCAGGGCTGGGGCCGATCAGCCGAAATGCGGCCGAACTGACCATCGACACCTCGCGCCGGTGGTTCTGTTCCTTCCAGAGCAGCACGGCCGAAATGGTCTGCGCCACCAGCAGTGCAAGCGCGATGGCGAGCAGGACCTGGCCCTGAAGGCTGCGCGGCCAGAAGCGGAGGCGCTGCACCGGTGGTCAGCTTTCGTCAGCAGTGGCGGGGCGCTTGCGCACCTCGGCAGCAAGCATGTAGCCGCCGCCCCACACTGTCTGGATCAGTTGCGGATTGCGGCTGTCGACTTCCACCTTGCGGCGCAGGCGCGAGATCTGGTTGTCCACGGCGCGGTCGAACAGATGCGCCTCGCGGCCCTGCACCATGTCGAGCAGGCGATCGCGGTCCAGCACCTGGCGGGGATGATCGAGGAAGGCCATGAGCAGGCGGAACTCGGCCGAGGAAATGGCGACGACTGCGCCTTCGCGGTCGATCAGGCGGCGCTTGAGCGGATCGAGCCGCCAGCCTTCGAATTCGTAGATGACCGCGTCCGAAACCTCGCTCGACTGCTTGGTCGCGCGGCGCAGGACCGAGCGGATGCGCGCGACAAGCTCGCGCGGATCGAACGGCTTCACGACATAATCGTCGGCGCCGATCTCCAGCCCGACGATGCGGTCGGTGGATTCACCCTTGGCGGTGATGAAGATGACGGGCAGGCGCTTGGCCTCGACCAGATGGCGACAGAGCGAGAGGCCGTCTTCGCCCGGCATCATGATGTCGAGCAGCACGAGATCGCAGCCCGCTTCAAGCAGGCGGCTACGGGCTTCGGCGGCAGTGGCGGCCTGGGTCACGACAAACCCCTGCCGGACCAGATAGTCCGCCAGGGGTTCGCGCAGCGCAGGTTCGTCATCGACCAGGAGCAGTCGGATCGGCGCTTCGTTCATCGTAGTTTAGTTAGCCGGAGCGGGCGGCGGAGGTCCATCACCCATTGCGCCCATGTGTCCGCCCATGGGACCGTGATGCGCGCCCTTCATCTTGCCCATCATCGCCTTCATCGAAGCGCGGCGCTCTTCAGGCGTGATCTTGCCGTCCTTGTTGGTGTCCGCCATGTCGAAGTGCCCCTTCACGCCAGCATCGAATTCAGCGCGGGTGACAGTGCCATCCTTGTTGGCATCGGCCATCATCGCCATGTGGCCGCCCATCATCATGCCGCGCATGCCGTGACCGCGGCCACCGCGGTGACCCTTGCGATCACCATCACGACCTTCGGGGCCCTTCATCTGCTGGTGGTGAGCGATGAACTCGGCCTGGCTGATCGAACCGTTCTTGTCGGTGTCGATCCTGGCGAACTGTTCGGCCCACTTGGCGCTCTTGTCAGCCTGGTCGAGCTTTCCGTCCTTGTTGACGTCGAGCTTGGCCCACATGTCATCGGACTTGGCCTTGGCCTCGGTCCAGGTGATGGTCTTGTCGCCATCGGCATCCATCTTCTGCGCAAAGGCAGGCGAGGCGGCGTAGAGCGCGAGCGAGGCCGTGGCCGTCACCGCAGCGGCAGCCGCAATATGGAATTTCTTCATAAGTTCGTTCCCGTCAGGAGAGAGGGAGGAGACTGCGGCCGCCATGCTCAGCAAGGAGAGGGGGAGGGATGCCTTGCTCAGGGGGGACTGAAAGCCGGCGACCGCAGTTCCTGTAGTCCCTATCTAGGCGCAGCTTGTCGCGCGACTATGCCGGGGACGCGGGTTTATTGTCGCAATTTGTCGCGTCTGCACCGGGGCGTTCATCCGCGTGCAATCACGAACCGAACTCCCGCCGTTCAGCCCATCACGAAGGCGTTGAGCTTGTTGCCATCAGGGTCGCGGAAATAGGCGGCATAGAAGCCGCCACCGCGCAGGCCCGGCTGGCCCTCGCACGTGCCGCCATGGGCGAGAGCGATGGCGTGGAGGCGGCCGACCTGCTCCTTGTCATTGGCCTGAAGCGCGACCATCACGCCGTTGCCGACGGTGGCGGGCTGGCCGTCGAACGGCTTCATCGCCGCGATACCGGCAGCACCATCGGGTACGCCCCAAGCGATGCCGGTTTCGAATTCCATCATCCGGCCGACGCCCATCTCCGCCGCGATGGCATCGTAGAAGGCCGCAGCACGGGGCAGGTCATTGGTGCCGACAGTGACATATCCGATCATCGCATTGTTCCTCATCCACGATTCGATAAGGAACAATACGTGAACGTGGGCGGTGTCACAAGGGCGCGCAGGCGGCGTCCAGCCATGCCAGATCATCGCCGGAAAGCTGCGGGGCGAGCACCTTGCGCACCTTGGCGTGATAGGTGTCGAGCCATTCGCGCTCTTCTGCCGAAAGCAGTGCGACTTCGACCAGATCGCGGGCTATCGGCGCGAAGGTCAGCGTCTCGAAGCCGTAGAACTCGCCCTCCGCCCCGGCGATGTCGCGCTTCTCGACCAGCACGAGGTTTTCGATGCGGATGCCGTACTCGCCGGTCTTGTAGTAGCCCGGCTCGTTCGAGAGGATCATGCCGGGCATCAGCGGCTGTCCGGTACCCGCCTGACCGCCGCTGGCCTTGGCGATGCGTTGCGGTCCTTCGTGGACGGCGAGGAAGCTGCCGACGCCGTGGCCGGTGCCGTGGGCGTAATCAAGGCCTGCCATCCACAGGAACTGGCGGGCAAAGCTGTCGAGCTGGCTGCCCGCCGTGCCCTTGGGGAAGACGGCGCGGGCGAGTGCAATGTGGCCCTTGAGTACGCGGGTGAAGCGGTCCTTGACCTCTGCATGCGGTGCATCGGGGCCGACCCAGACGGTGCGGGTAATGTCGGTGGTGCCATCGACGTACTGCCCGCCCGAATCGACGAGGTAGACGCTGTTAGGCTCGAGCGTGCGGCTGGTTTCCTCGCTGACCCGGTAGTGCACGACGGCCCCGTTCGGCCCGGCGCCCGAGATCGTGTCGAATGACAGATCCTTGAGCAGCCCGCCCTCGGCGCGGAAGGCCTGCAGGCGGTCGGCGGCGGAAAGCTCGGTAACGCCGCCCTTGGGCGCTTCGACCTCGATCCAGCGCAGGAAGCGGGCGATGGCCGCACCATCGCGGGCCTGCGCGGCGCGGTGGCCGGCCTGTTCGACCTCGTTCTTGATCGCCTTGGGCAGCACGACCGGGTCGGTCACGGCGACGGCCTCGGCGCCGGCCTGATAGAGCGCATGGAAGATTGCCGCCACCGAGCGTTCGGGATCGACCGCGACCTTGCGCCCTTTCATCTCGCCAAGAGCATGCACAAAGCGTTTGCGCGGGTGGACCCGAACCGCATTGCCGAGATGGGCGATCAATTCAGGCGTGACCTTTTCAGGCGCGATGAACAGGTCCGCCGTGCCATCGGCATTGGCGATGACGAACGACAGCGCGACCGGCGTGTGATCGACGTCGGTGCCACGAATGTTGAGCAGCCATGCCACCGAATCGAGCGCGGTGATCACGGTCGCGTCATAGCCATTGCTGCTGAGCCACTCGGCCACGGCGGCGCGCTTTTCGTGCGCAGATTGTCCGGCGTGTTCGTCGGCGTGGGGCACGGCGATAGCAAGCGATCGTTCCGGTTGATCCTGCCACACGGCGTCGACCGGATTGTGCGCCACCGGAACAAGGGCCGCATCGCGCTTGTCGAGCGCGGCGCAGACGGATTCGACCCAGCCCTCGGAATGCAGCCAGGCATCATAGCCGATCTTCGCCCCTTGCGGAGCATGCTGCCCCAGCCATTGCGCGACGCTGGTCTGCGGAACCGACTGGTACGACCACAGCTTGCCATCGACCTGATCGCGCACCTGCAAGGTGTAGCGCCCGTCGACGAAGATCGCGGCTTCATTTGCCAGCACCACCGCTGCGCCGGCAGAGCCGCCAAAGCCGGTCAGCCATTCCAGCCGCTGGGCATAGGCACCGACATATTCGCTCATGTGCTCGTCGGAGATCGGGATGACGAAGCCGTCCAGCCCGTCCTTGGCAAGCTGCTTGCGCAAGGCGTCGAGGCGGGCTTCGTGTGTCTGCATCAGCATGGGATAAGGTCCTGAATGTGGGCGGCCCGCCTTGCGGGCATCATGCGCGCAACATAGATGCGAGGGATGAGCATTGCCACACCTCCTGTCGCCGCCCGCATCCCGCACAGTTTCTCGCACCACGGGTTGACCGTTTCCGACGATTACGCCTGGCTGCGCGATCCCGGCTATCCAGAGGTGAAGGACAAGGCGATCCTTGAACATCTCAACGCAGAGAACGCCTGGTTCGAAGCCCGCATGGGCGAACGCAAGCCGGTGATCGACGCGCTGTTCAAGGAAATGCGCGCGCGGATCAAGGAGGCAGACAAGTCGGTCCCGCAGAAGGATGGCGATTTCCTCTACTGGATCGAGTTCGAGGAAGGCGCCGAATACAAGAAGTGGTGGCGCCGCCCGGTTGGCGCGCCCGACGATGGCAGCGCGGACGAACTGATTCTCGATGAAGTCGCCCTGGCGGAGGGCAAGGACTACTTCCGCCTTGGCGCGATTGCGGTGTCGAAGGACGGGACGAAGCTCGCCTGGTCGGTGGATGACAACGGCTCTGAACGCTTCACGGCCCGCATCAAGATCATCGCCACCGGCGAGGTCTTGCCCGACGAGATCCCCGGCACGCTTTCCGGACTGATCTGGGTGAAGGACGACACCGGCCTTGTCTACAGCCTCGCCAACGAGAACTGGCGGACGGACAATGCGCGCCTGCACTGGATCGGCCAGCCGCTGGAAAACGATGTCGAACTCTATCACGAGGACGACGAGGGCTTCCGCGTCGGCGCGTCACTCTCGGCCAACGAGCAGTGGCTGATCATCTCGACCGGCGACCACGAGACCGGAGAAGTGCGGCTCGTTCCAGCCGACGATCCGCTGGCAACGCCGCTGCTGGTCAAGCCCCGGCAGAAGGGCGTGGAGTACGATGTCGATGAGCGTGACGGCGTGCTCTACATCCACGCCAACGACACCCACGAGAACTTCCGCCTCGCCACCGCGCCGCTCTCGAACCCCGGCGAGTGGACGACGCTGATCGAGGGCACCGACGACTTCTACCTCACCGGCTTCGACCTGTTCCGCAATTTCTACGTGACCGAGGGCCGGGTGCGCGGGCTGGATCGCATCGAGGTACGCTACTACGACGATCCTTCGCGCGTCGAACCGATAGAATTTCCCGAAGCGAGCTACGAGGCCTCGCTGGGCGACAATCCCGAATGGGACATGAGCGTACTGCGGGTGGGCTATGAATCGATGGTCAGCCCGGCCTCGTCCTACGACTACGACGTGGCGACACGCAGCCTGACCCTGCTGAAGGTGCAGGAAATCCCGAGCGGCTATGACGCCTCGCTTTACGAAACGGCGCGGCTGGAAATCGCCGCGCGTGACGGGACGATGGTCCCGGTCAGCGTGGTCTGGCGCAAGGACCGCGCGCCCGGTGGGCCGCTGCACCTCTATGGCTACGGCGCCTATGGCATCGCCATCGGTCCCGGCTTCTCGACCACGCGGCTGAGCCTGGTCGATCGCGGCTTTGCCTATGCCATCGCCCATATCCGCGGCGGCGATGACCTGGGCCGTGCATGGTACAAGGCGGGCAAGCTGGAGGCGCGGACCAACACCTTCAACGACTTTGTGGACGTGGCCAAGGGCCTGGTCGAGCGCGGGTTCACGGCTCCGGGCAAGATCAGCATTTCGGGCGGCTCAGCCGGTGGCGAACTGATGGGCGCGGTGATCAATTCCGATCCCGAGCTGTGGGGCGCGGTCGTCGCCCACGTGCCGTTCGTCGACGTGCTCAACACCATGCTCGACGAGGATCTGCCGCTGACGCCGGGCGAATGGCCGGAATGGGGCAATCCGATCGAGGACAAGGCGGCGTTCGAGCTGATCCACTCGTACTCGCCCTACGATCAGGTCAAGGCGCAGGCCTACCCGCCGTTGATGGTGACCGCCGGTCTCAACGACCCGCGCGTGACCTACTGGGAGCCCGCCAAGTGGGTAGCCCGCTTGCGCGAGGTGAAGACCGACGGCAACGAGCTGATCCTCAAGACCAACATGGGCGCGGGGCACGGCGGCAAGTCGGGCCGGTTCGAAAGCTTGAAGGAAACGGCGGAGGAATTCGCCTTCATCCTGTGGCAGCTGGGGGTGGATGCTTGAGCAATCGCTACGCCCTGACCTTCACCGCTGGCCCCGAGCACATCGACGAACTGGGCCACGTCAACAACGCGGTATGGGTGAACTGGATTCAGGACATTGCCACCGCGCACTGGTCGGCGGTGGCCTCACCTGAGCATCAGGACGCTTACGTCTGGGTCGTGACGCGGCACGAGATCGACTATCGCGGCAACATCGTCGCGGGCGAGAGCGTGACTGCCGAGACCTTCATCCCCGAACCGCCGGCCGGCGCGCGGTTCGACCGGCGCGTCGATTTCCGCAATGCAGCGGGCAAGGTCATCGTCAGCGCCAAGACCACCTGGGCGATCATCGACCGCGCATCAGGCCGCATCCTGCGCGTGCCCAAGGACGTGGCCGCGCCGTTCCTGCCATAGGGTTTCGTCCTGAGGCTTTCCATTCTGCCGGAATGGTTGCAACCATAGACGCCCCGCATGCGTTTGGCCGCAGATGCAAGGGCAGTACGTGGATAGGATGAGTGGCGCAGTCACGCCGTCAGGGCGCTATCGCGACCGCCAGCGCAGCGGGCGTGAGCGGCTGGTGCCGACCGTGCTCGCCGCATTGCTGCATATCGCGGTGCTGTGGGGTGTGATCCACGGTTTCGGTGGTGTTCCCGCCATGACCGATCTCGCCAAGGAGACCTTCACCACAAGCACCTTCGATGTGCCGCTGGAGGAGCCGAAGCCCACGCCGACCACGCCCGAGCCCGCCGGCGCCTCGGGCGAGGAGGGCAAGAAGGCCAAGCCCAAGCCGGTCATCGCCAAGGCCCGCGCGCCTTCGCGGAAGGAAAATGCGCCGCCCGTTGCCTCGACCGGGCAGGACCCGCGCTCGGGCGCAGCCGCCCAGGGGCAAGGCACGGGCGGTGGTGGCGAGGGTACGGGCACCGGCAGCGGCGCCAGTGGCAACGGTTCGGGCGGAGGCCTTGCCCGCAAGGCCGAGAAGATCGCCGGCGATATCCGCTCGACCCGGGACTACCCGGTCAGCAGCCAGCAGGAACGCATTGGCAAGCGCGTGGTTATCCTGCTGACTGTCGGCACGGATGGGCGTGTGTCGTCTTGCCGTGTCTACCGTGCGAGCGGCGTGCCCGAGGCCGACGCGATCACCTGCCGCCTCGCCACCGAGCGGTTCCGCTTCCGGCCTGCGCTTGATGCAGAAGGAAATCCGGTCACCTCCAGCTATGGCTGGGAGCAGCGCTGGTTCGAACCATGATATTGCACTGCAACATGACGAGTGATATATCCTAAGTTATACAAACGGTTGGATAGAAGACCTTTTGCGACAGCCTGCGTTACTTTCGCGCTATTTTTGTTGCATCGCAATGCAACCGGATTGCCCGCCCCGCGTTGGTTCATCGACAGTACAGCAACCGCGCCACGCGGTGTGCGACCAGCCTTCGGAAGAACCTGCACGCCATGACTCTGATCGACAATGCGTTTGGCACCGGCGACGCTTCTGCTCCCGGAGTTCTCTCTTTTCTCCGTCGCGGCCAGAAAGCGCCTTGCCGGGTTGCGCTTATCGGCGGCTATGCTCCGCGCAAATGCGGCATCGCCACTTTCACCACCGACATCTACGAACAGCTGCGTGCGCATCATTCGGATATCTCGGTCGATCTTCACGTGATAGACGATGCGCGCTCCCCGCTTGAATATCCCGGTGTGCGCGGGCTGATCCGCTCGGACCAGGCTGAGGACTATCGCGCCGCAGCCCGTCGCATGAACGAGGATGCGGTCGACGCCGTGTGGCTTCAGCATGAATACGGCATCTTCGGTGGCGCTGATGGCGACATGGTGCTTGAACTGGTCGATCGTGTGGCGGCGCCGCTGATCGTCACTCTCCACACTGTGCTTGCCGAGCCATCGGCGCATCAGCGCGAGGTGCTTGAGCATATCCTGCGCCGCGCTTCGCGGGTCATGGTAATGTCGCAGCACTCGATGGGGTTGCTGCAGGACCTTTACCACGTTGCACCAGCGCGCATCGCGGTGATCCCGCACGGTGCGCCCGATCGTCCGTTCGGTCGTGCCGAGACCTACAAGGCGCGCATTGGCCATCAGGGACGGCGCGTGATGATGACGTTCGGCCTGCTGGGGCCCGGCAAGGGCCTTGAAACCGTGATCGAGGCGCTGCCTGCGGTGGTCGAGAACCACCCGGACGTGATCTATCGCATCGTCGGCGCCACCCATCCCAACCTGGTTGTCAGCGAAGGCGAACGCTATCGTGAGAGCCTTGAGGCGCTGGCGCAGGATCTGGGCGTGGCGGCCAACATCGAATGGGACAACCGCTTCCTCGATCTGGATGAACTGCTCGACCAGCTTGAAGCCTGTGACATTTACCTCACGCCCTATCCCAACATGCAGCAGTCCACCTCCGGCACGCTGAGCTACGCGGTGGCGCTGGGCAAGGCGGTGGTCTCCACCCCTTATGTTCATGCACGCGAGCTGCTGGCCGATGGCGTCGGTGTCCTGGTCGAGCCGCGCCAGGCTGACGTGATTGCGGCAGCGGTAAACCGCCTGCTCGATGACCCCCGCGAACTGCATGCCGTGCAGAAGCGCGCTTGGGACAAAGGCCGCGAAACGATCTGGCCCCGCTTTGCCGGGGCTGCCCGCGGCTTGGTGGAGAGCGTCGTCGTCCGACCTGATCGCACCATGCCACTGCTGGCGACGCCGGGATTCTCTGGCGTTGCGGCAATGAGCGACTCCACCGGCATGCTGCAACATTCGATCCTGACGGTCCCCGACCGCCGTCACGGCTACTGCCTCGATGACAACGTGCGCGCGCTGATGCTGATGGGCGTGGCGGATTCCGTGCCGCTGGCAGAGCGCCAGCGCTGGGCCATGGTCTATGCCTCGTTCATCCAGCACGCCTGGAATCCGGAAGAGCGCGCTTTTCGCAACTTCATGAACTTTGACCGCACCTGGTGCGAACCGATCGGTTCTGCCGACAGCAATGGTCGCACGGTCTGGGCGCTGGGCAGGGCGATGAACGATGCGCCGGACGAAGGGCTGCGGCACTGGGCGGCGCAATGGTTCGACATCGCGCTTGCTCCGGTTGGCACGATGGATGCCCCGCGCACGGTTGCGTTCGTGATGCTCGGCTGCATCGAGGCCTTACGCGCCAATCCCGCGCATGGCGAAGCGCTGGCCAGCCTGCGCCACGGTGCCGAATTGCTCGCCAATCTGCTGAACGAAGCACGTCGCCCCGATTGGGCCTGGTTCGAAGCGGTGCTCAGCTATGACAACCCGCGGCTGTCTCAGGCGCTGATCGGCGCAGGGCAGGTTCTTGAGCGCGCCGACTGGATGGAAGCCGGCCTGTCCTCGCTGCGCTTCATCGCGCGCCAGCAGGTCTCGGCGCAGGGGCACTTCCGCCCCGTGGGCTCGGAAACCTTCGGGCGGCCTTACGAGAACATGCCGTTCGATCAGCAGCCACTGGAGGCTTGGGCCGCGGTCGATGCGGCGGCGAGCGCCTATGCCGCGACCGGCGACATCACCTGGCTGCGCCATGCGGAAACCGCATATCGCTGGTTCCTGGGCGGCAACGACCGCGGCGAAGTGCTTGGCGATATCGTGTCGGGCCGCTGCCGCGATGGCGTGACTCCGCAAGGCGTCAACCTCAATTGCGGCGCGGAATCGATCCTGGCGTTCCAGCTTGCGCATTACGCGATGGTGCAAATTGCGCGGCGCCCCGGATCGGCAACTCTGGCTCAGGAACCTATTTCGCCCCCTGCCATTGCCATGAAGATCAACAGCAAGGGTACGCAACAGCTTGCGGGTACTTGAACAAAGGCTTCACGCCGATCCTTCGAGGGTCGTACTTCGTCCATTCCATCTCGGCTGGCAGGGGCCCGGCGGGTCAGGCGCGCGTGCGCGCAAGCTCGTCGACGATGTCGTTTCGCTGAGCAACGATGAGGCAGATGAGGAGTACGCACGCGTGCTCCACGATTTCGAGGAGCGTCACTGGCAGACCGAGCAGCTTTTCGAGGAGCGCTATCGCCAGATGGAGGCGGTCCTAAGATTCGACGGCTCGGAATTGTCGATTCGCCGCAAGCGGCTGATCGGCGCGTACTTCTGCCACGAATATACATATGCCGCTGCGGCGCTGATGAACCCGAGCATCGTGCCGCATCCCGACCAGTCCGGCATGACCGGCGGCGCGGTACGCTTTGTCATGAGCCTGCGAGCAGTGGGCGAAGGGCACATCAGCTCGATCGTTTTCCGCGAAGGCATCGCCCTTCCTGAAGGCGATTTCGAGCTGTGGCCGCAAAGCCATTTTGCGACGGCCTTGCTGCCTGACGACAGCCTGACGGCGTGCCAGGGAGCAGATTGCGCTGTTACCCTGCATCGCCACTCGGAAAGCACGCTGTCCAACAGCGTGATCTTTCCGGTGACCGAGCAGCAACGTGGCGGTCTGGAAGACCTGCGCCTTGTCCGTTTTGACCATGGCGGTGGCGATTACGAATGGATCGGCACTTATACGGCATATTCCGGCGCGGATATCCGGTCCGAATTGCTGCGCACGCGGGATTTCCGCTCTTTCCGGCTTGAACCCATCGTCGGGCGGGCCGGTCGGAACAAGGGCATGGCGCTGTTTCCGCAGAAGGTGGGGGGGCAGTACTGCATGGTCGGCCGGCAGGATGGCAAGAACCTGTTCCTGCTCCGCTCGGACAGTCTCGAGCGCTGGGACGATGATGGCGTGCTGCTGATGGAGCCCGAATTCCCATGGGAATTCGTGCAGATCGGCAATTGCGGCAGCCCGATCCTCACGGACCACGGCTGGCTGTTGCTCACGCACGGCGTGGGTGCGATGCGCAAGTACGCGCTGGGCTGCGCATTGCTTGATCGTGATGACCCTTCGAAAGTCATCGCGCGGTCCAGCAAGCCACTGCTGACGGCTATCGACGCCGATCGTTTCGGGTATGTCCCCAACGTCGTCTATACTTGCGGTGCACTGTTGGTCGAAGACCAGTTGCTGGTGCCCTACGGCATATCCGACAGCGCCGTTGGCTTCGCCACGACTTCGGTTGGCGAGATGCTGGCAAGAATGGATGCAACTCGCTAGAACAGGGCTTCGCTGCGCTGCAGCAGGTTAAATCAAGGCAACACATGACCAAGACAGTTCCCGTGATCCTGTGCGGCGGCAGCGGCACCCGTTTGTGGCCGCGCTCGCGCAAGGCGCGGCCCAAGCCCTTCCTTCCGCTCGTTGGTGACGAGACTCTGTTTCGCGCAACCGTGCTGCGCTGCCCGGTTGGCGAAGGCTTCGGCGATCCGGTCGTCGTGACCGGGGCTGCCCATCTTGGCCATGTCGAGGAACAGCTGCCTGATCGTGGCGCTACCCGAATCATCGTCGAACCCGAAGCGCGCAACACGGCTGCCGCGATTGCCCTTGCCGCGCTGAGCCTGCCGGAAGACGCGATCATGCTGGTGTGCCCGAGCGACCATCACATCGGTGATTGCGATGCTTTCCGGGCCTCTGCGCATGAAGCGGCGGCACTGGCGCAAGCTGGCTGGCTCGTTTCCTTCGGCATCGTGCCCACTGCGCCCGAGACCGGCTTCGGCTACCTCAAGCAGGGCGAGGCGATCGATGGCACTGGCGGCCGCCGCGTCGAGCGGTTCGTCGAAAAGCCCGATCTGGCCCGCGCCATGGAGTTTCTGAGCAGCGGTGACTATGCCTGGAACGGGGGCATCTTCGCGTTCAGGGTCGGCACGTTCCTTGAGGAACTGGGGCTTCACCGGCCCGACATTCTTTCGGCAGTGCGCGAAGCTGTCGCCAAGGGACGGGAAGATGGCATGCGCTTCCACCCCGATCGCGAAGCCTTTGCCAAGGTGCCCAGCGAATCCGTCGACTATGCGGTCATGGAAAACACGTCGCGCGCGGCGATGGTCCCGGCGGAGATGGCGTGGTCGGACATCGGCAACTGGCAGGCCCTTCACGATGCGCAGGATCGCGATGAAGCGGGCAATGCCGTCCGCGGGCGGGCGGAACTGAAGGATTGCAGCAACGTACTCGTTATGAGTGATGGCCCCCGCGTTTCGGTGGTGGGCGCATCGAATCTCATGATCGTCGTCGATGGCGACGAAGTCCTCGTCTGTACGCCAGAAGGTGCGCAAGCCGTGGGCAAGCTTTCCGGAGCTGCGAACCAGTGACATTGCTGCCGAGGCGGATGGTCGAAAAACCCTGGGGCAAGGACGATCTGCCCCGGCCCTTCGAAGCCTTCTCGGGAAGGAGCATCGGCGAAATCTGGTTCGAGCCGCCGTCCGAACTTCCCTCGATCCTGGTCAAGTACATCTTCACCAGCGATGCGCTCTCGGTCCAGGTCCATCCCAGCGATGAACAGGCGAGGGAACTCGGTGAAAGCGATCGCGGGAAGGAGGAGTGCTGGCTGATCCTCGATGCAGAGCCGGGCGCGAAGCTGGGTATCGGCTTTGGCGAGGCGCTCGACGGGGAAGCGCTGCGCGCCGCAGCCCTCGATGGCAGCATCGAGGGCCTGATGGACTGGTATCCGGTCAAACGCGGGGACTTCTTCTATATTCCGGCCGGCACTGTCCACGCGATCGGCGCGGGCGTGAGCCTGATCGAGATCCAGCAGAACAGCGACATTACCTATCGCCTCTACGACTACGGCCGCCCGCGCGAGCTGCACCTCGATCAGAGCATGGCGGTGGCCAAGGGCGGGCCGCACGAACCATCGCTCCGCCGCCACGACGTGCTGTCTACCTCGCACCAACTGGCCAACGGCAAGTACTTCACTGCCGACTGCGTGATCGGCGAGCCCGCTGCGGAAGTGCACCGGGCATACGATGGCCCATGCCTCGTCATCCCGGTCGATGCCGCCGTGGCGGTAGCGGGCGAAGCGGTGGACGTTGGCCAATGCGCCCTTGCCGCAGCTGCCGCCGACGTGGCTTTCTCTGCCTCCGGCACCTGCCTGCTCGTCCGACCGGCCTAGCTTTCTCGCGGTAGCCGGGAAAAGGGGTACGCATTCATGTAATGTTATGTTGTAACATGCATGCTATGCCTGTATGGAGCCGCCAACGCCGCACGGTCAGCAGGCCGGCGGCTGGTCGCATACAGCAAGGACATTCCATGCGTCTTACCGCTCTCCTTCTCCTCGGCGCCGCCGCCAATGCCACGCCCGTCATGGCCCAGCAGGCTCTGGCTCCTGCCGCTGATGATCAGGGCGATACCCACGCCCAGACGCCGAAGCAGATCGTCGTCACCGCCGCCTTCAACCGCGAACGGGCCGATATCATCTCGGGCGTATCGGTCCTGCAGGGACAGGAGCTGGCGCAGGCGATCCGCCCGACCATCGGCGAGACGCTTGATCGCACCCCCGGCGTCTCGGCCACCTCGTTCGGCCCCAACGCCTCGCGCCCGGTGCTGCGCGGCCTTCAGGGCGAGCGCGTCCGCATCCTGACCGACGGTATCGGCGCGTTCGACGTCTCGAACACCAGTGCCGACCACGCGGTAGTGATCGACCCGCTCCTGGCCGAGCGCATCGAAGTGCTGCGCGGCCCCGCCACGCTGCTGTTCGGCTCATCGGCCATCGGCGGCGTCGTCAACGTGATCGACAAGCGCATCCCGCGCGTCGTGCCCGACGAGATCGCCCACGTCGATGCCATGGCGACTTATGGCTCGGCGGCGAACGAGCGTTCGATCGGTGCGGCGGTGGATGTGCCGGTGGGCAAGCAGTTCGTCGTCCACGCCGATGGCAGCTACCTCAAGACCGGAAACCTGCGTGTTGGCGACTACGTTCTCGCCCCTTCCGCCCGCGCCGTGGCGCTGGCCAATGCCGGGACCGAAACTGACGACCAGCTGGACGAAGGCGTGGACTTTGCCGGCAACGCCGCGCTCAGGGGCCGCCTGCCAAACTCCGCTGCCGAGACCTGGACAGCGGGCGTCGGCGCGGCACTGATCACCGATACCGGCAACCTCGGCATTTCCTACAGCCACTACGACAGCCTCTATGGCATCCCCACCCGCTACGCGATCCGCCCGGGCGAAGAGCAGGAATCGCCGCGCCTCGACGTCGCGCAGGACCGCGTTGACCTCCGCGCCGAGGTCGAGACCGGCGGCGGCTTCCTCAAGTCGATCAAGGCCCGCGCCGGGTTTGCCTCCTACCGCCACTTCGAACTGGAACCGGACGGCGGCATCGGCACCGCGTTCTACAACAAGGGCCTCGAAGGCCGCGTCGAACTGGTCCAGGCTGATCGCGGCGCTTGGAAGGGCGCGAGCGGCGTCCAGTACTTCGCCCGCGATTTCAACGTGATCGGCGATGAAGCCTTCCTGCCCAAGAGCTCCACCCAGCAGCTCGGGCTATTCACCCTGCAGCAGATAGACCTCGGCGCGCTGAAGCTGGAAGGCGGAGCGCGGTACGAACACACCGTGCTCGAAGCCAAGCCGCTGCCCGACCAGCCGCAGTTCTTCAACGGCAAGCGCTCGTTCGACACCTTCTCGGGTTCGGCCGGCGCGTCGCTGGGCTTCGCCGATGGCTGGCGCTTCGGCGTAAACCTCAGCCGCACCGTGCGCGCGCCTTCTGCCGAGGAGCTCTTCGCCAATGGCCCGCATGCGGGCACGCAGGCGTTCGAAGTCGGCAGCCCCGATTTCCGCACGGAGCGCGCCTGGGGACTCGAAGGCGTGCTGCGCGGCTCCGGCCCCGGCTACACGCTGGAAGCCTCGGTCTATCACAACTGGTTCGACAACTTCATCTACGAGAGCCTGACCGGCGCGGTGGAAGATGGCCTGCCGGTGTTCCAGTTCACGCAAGGGCGTGCGCGCTACTATGGCTTCGAACTGCAGGGCACGGTCACGCTTGCCAAGGTCGGCGGGTTCGACGTGGTGGCCGATGGCGTGGCCGACTACGTTCATGCCGAGATCGTCGGGGTAGGCCCGGCACCGCGCATTCCGCCACTGCGCCTGCTCGGCGGCCTCGGCCTGAAGGGTGAGAAGGTGGACCTGCGCGGCGAAGTGGAATGGAGCGACAGCCAGCCCCGCCTCGCCAATTTCGAGACGCCGACGGCCAGCTTCACCTTGGTCAACGCCGAAGTGAACTTCCGCCCGTGGGGCAACGAGCGCCCGCTCTCCTTCGCGCTTTCGGCCAACAACATCTTCGATGTCGACGCCCGCCGCCACGCCTCCTTCCTCAAGGACTTCGCCCCCCTGGCAGGCCGCGACATACGTGTAAGTGCGAGGGTGAGCTTCTGAGAACCACGGTTCATCGCAGATAAAGCCGTGGCCCAGCAGTTTTGCCCTTCAGGGAAAACGGTGAGGTCACGGCATGAAGCGGATAGCAATTGCGGGCGCTGCTGCGCTGGTCATTCTCGGAGCAGGGCTGGCCGAGGCGCAGCCCGGCGGGCGTTTGCGCGAACGGATCGCCAAGCGCATGGAGCAGCGCGCCGAAGGCGCGGCCAAGCGTGAACGCACGCCCGGCGCGCAGACCTTCTCCTATGGCCCCGACCCGCTGCAGGTCATGGACTTCTGGGCTCCGGCGGGCGCGAAGGCCGCGCCGCTCGTGCTCTATGTACACGGCGGCGGGTGGAAGCGCGGGAGCAAGGACTCCGCGATGGGCAATGCCCTGCCCGGCCACTTGCGCGATCAGGGCTATGCCTTCGCCTCGATCAACTACCGCCTCGTGCCCGCTGCCACGGTCGAACAGCAGGCGAGCGACGTGGCGCAGGCGCTGGCCTATTTGCTGGCCCGCGCCGACAAGCTGAACATCGATCGCAGCAAGGTCGTCCTCACCGGCCACAGCGCGGGCGCGCATCTGGTGGCGCTGGTGGGCACGGACGAGCAATACTTGCGCAAGGCGGGACTGTCCTTCGCCGACATCGACGGCGTGATGCCCAACGACGGCGCGGCCTATGACGTGCCAAAACAGATGGAGCAGGCCGGCCGCATGATGGCCGATACCTACAAACAGGCCTTCGGCACCGACCCCGCCCGCCAGAAGGCGCTATCCCCGGTGTTCCACGCCGCCGCCCCCAACGCCCCGCGCTTCCTCCTCCTCCACGTCCAGCGCAAGGACGGCGTGGCGCAGGCGCAGGAACTCGGCGCGGCGCTCAAGAAGGCGGGCGTGACCGTCGAATACGGCAGCTTCCCCGGCACCGGCCTGCAAGGCCACGCCGAAATCAACCGCAAGCTGGGCGAGGCGGATTATCCCGCGACGCCGGTTATGGATGCGTGGTTGAAGGGGGTGTTTGGGCGATAGTCAAAATCCTCCCCGTTTTTGCGAAGCACAAATGGGGAGGGGGACCGCCAGCGAAGCTGGTGGTGGAGGGGAAAAAGACCCCTCCGTCATTCGCTGCCGCGAATGCCACCTCCCCGTTTGTCCTTCGGAAAAACTGGGAGGATCAGCGCTGTGTTCAAACCTTCTCCGGCCCGACAGCCCCCAGCACATGCGTGCACCCCAACCCCTTCGCGCTGTCCGCATCGCTGAGCGCCGCAACCGTGCGCCAGCCGATCGAGCGCAACCGCGCCGCCTCGTCACGGTCATGGCCCAGCGGCAGGAACACGCGATCTTCCGGCGTTTCGCTGGCCGAGAGCAGGTCGATCAGCGCATCCGGGTAAAGCGAGAAGCCGGTGGCGGCCTCGTCCTGACCGTTCCCGGCAATGCGATAGGTGCCGCCGCGTCCGACTGGGCCGCGCGCGCCTTCGGCGTAGAGGGTGAAGCCGAACCAGGTCTGGTATTCGAAGCCGTGGCGCTCGCTCGGGTCCAGCGTCAGGCGGGCCGCGCCGTTAAGGCTGGCGGCGATCTGCTTTAGCGAAGCGATGCGTGAGGCGAGCGCGCCGCCCGCATCGATCGCGGCAAGCTTCTCGATGGCGCTGTCGAATTCGCCGGTGGCGTAGAGCAGCGGCACATAGGCCTCGCCGCCAACATCGCGCAGGCCGCCCGCATCCTTGGTGTCGAGTTCGCGCCGCACCGCCTCGATCTGTTCGGGCGCAAGGGGGAAGGCCTTGGCGGCCAGCGTGTCGACGAGATCGGGCAGGGTGAAATCGACGCTTACGCCGCGCGCACCTGCGGCCTGCAGCGCCTCGACCGCGATGGAGACGATCTCGGTCGCCGCCGCCAGATTGTCCGCGCCGACCAGCTCCGCACCGCACTGCAGCTTCTCGCGCGCGGGGTCGAGCCCGTCGCTCTTGATGGTCAGGACCTGCCCTGCATACATCAGCCGCAGGGGCCGCGCCGCTTCGGCCAGCCGCGTCTGCGCGATGCGGCCGATCTGCGGGGTGTGGTCAGACCGCAGGCCCATCATCCGCAAGGACGACGGATCGGTGAAGCGGAACATGCGCCGTGATTGGATGCCCGCCATCCGCGCGGCGAGGCTCTTCTCGAACTCGATCATCGGCGGCAGCACGCGGTCATAGCCGTGGCCGTGCATCACGTCCTGAATGCTGCGCATCACGCGCGTGGTGGTCGCCGCCTCACGTGGCAGGCGGTCCTCAAGCCCCTCGGGCAGCAAGCTGGAATCGACGTCGGTCATGTGCGCGCGCTTAGCGGGATGGATGGGAAATGTCGAACCTGTGATGTTGCGCGTGTTCTTGTTTCGCGCAGAGGCGCGGAGAAGAAAAGGATATCTCACGCAAAGACGCAAAGACGCGAAGATGTCGCGCCAAGCGGCGCAGCCGCATTCTCCTCTACACGCCATTCGATTGGCAATGAAGGCCTGCGGCGCGCGCAACCTCTTCGCGTCTTTGCGTCTTTGCGTGATTCATCCCGGGCGGAGCCCGTAATCTTCTCCGCGCCTCCGCGCGAAACGGAAAAGGCGGGCGCATCGCTGCACCCGCCCCTCGATTTCACGCTGACGCTGGATCAGACGAAGTTCAGCGCCTTGACCGTGCGGACGCCCTGGATGTCGCAGGCCTGCTTGAGCACGTCCTGCGGCACCGGGCTGTCGAGCGAGAGCAGCAGCACGGCCTCGCCACCGGCTTCGCGGCGGCCGAGGTGGAAGGTGCCGATGTTGATGTTCGACTGGCCGAGCAGCGTGCCGATGCGGCCGATGAAGCCCGGCGCGTCGGAGTTGACGATATAGAGCATGTCGCCATCAAGGTCGGCCTCGATGCCGATGCCGAAGATTTCGACCAGACGCGGTTGGCCGTTGCCGAACAGCGTGCCCGCAACTGAACGCTCACCCTGGCTGGTGCTGACGGTGACGCGCACCAGCGTGCGGTATTCGCCTTCGCGATCATGGCGCACTTCGCGCACGTCGAGCCCGCGCTCCTTGGCGAGGAACGGTGCGTTGACCATGTTCACGCTCTGCGAATACTCGCTCATCAGGCCGGCAAGGACCGCAGCGGTGATCGGCTTCTGGTTGAGCTGCGCGGCGGCGCCTTCGACCTCGATGGCGATCTTGGTCAGATTGTCGTGCGCGAGCTGGCCGACCAGCTTGCCGAGCTTTTCAGCCAGCGCCATGTAGGGCTTGAGCTTCGGAGCTTCCTCGGCCGAGAGCGAGGGCATGTTGAGCGCGTTGGTGACGCCGCCCGAGACGAGGAAGTCAGCCATCTGCTCGGCCACCTGAAGCGCGACGTTGACCTGCGCTTCGTTGGTCGAGGCCCCCAAGTGCGGGGTGCAGATGAAGTTCGGCGTGCCGAACAGCGGCGATTCCTTCGCGGGTTCGGTCTCGAACACGTCGAGCGCAGCGCCTGCCACCTGGCCCGAATCCAGCGCAGCCTTCAACGCTGCTTCATCGATCAGGCCACCACGCGCGCAGTTGATGATGCGCACGCCCTTCTTCGTCTTGGCGATGTTCTCGGCCGAAAGGATGTTGCGGGTCTGGTCGGTCAGCGGCGTGTGCAGCGTGATGAAGTCCGCGCGTGCCAGCAGCGTATCGAGATCGGCCTTTTCGACGCCCATTTCCACGGCGCGCTCGGGCGTCAGGAACGGGTCGAAGGCGACGACCTTCATCTTGAGGCCGAGTGCGCGGCTGGCGACGATCGAGCCGATGTTGCCCGCGCCGATCAGGCCCAATGTCTTGCCGGTGACTTCAACGCCCATGAAGCCGTTCTTCGGCCACAGGCCCGCCTGGGTCTGGGCGTTGGCTTCGGGGATCTGGCGGGCGAGCGCGAACATCATCGCGATGGCATGTTCGGCGGTGGTGATCGAATTGCCGAACGGGGTGTTCATCACGACCACGCCCTTGGACGAGGCGTAGGGGATGTCGACGTTGTCGACGCCGATGCCGGCGCGGCCGATGACCTTCAGATTGGTGGCGGCATCGAGGATCGCCTTGGTCACCTTGGTCGAGGAGCGGATGGCGAGGCCATCGTATTCGCCGATGCGGGCGATCAGCTGTTCCGGCGTCTCGCCGGTGATCACGTCGACGTCGCAGCCCATCTCGGTGAAGATGCGGGCGGCGTTGGGGTCCATCTTGTCGGAAATGAGAACCTTGGGCTTGGTCATAAGTGTCTCCCTCTCCCCTTCAGGGGAGAGGGCCGGGGAGAGGGGGAGTCCTGTCACCGGCCCTGAAATGGTTGGAAAATGCGGGAACAAGGGGCAAGTCCCCTCTCCCAACCCTCTCCCCTCAAGGGGAGAGGGCTAGAGGCAGCTTAGGCCGCGGCCAGTTCGGCCTTGGTCGTATCGTAGGCCCAGTCGAGCCACGGGCCGAGGTCGGCGATGTCCTCGGCGTTCACGGTCGCGCCGCACCAAATGCGCAGGCCGGCCGGGGCATCGCGGTAACCGGCGATGTCGTAGGCCGCGCCCTGCTTTTCGAGGAGGGCTGCAAACTTCTTGATGAAGTCTGCATCCGCGCCTTCGACCGAGAGGCAGACCGAGGTCTTGGACCGGGTCGCTTCGTCAGCGGCGAGGTGCGAGAGCCACGAACGCTCTTCGACGATCTTGTTCAGCGCCGCCGCATTGGCATCGCTGCGCGCCTGAAGACCTTCGAGGCCACCGAGGCCCTTGGCCCATTCGAGCGCGAAGATCGCGTCTTCGACGGCGAGCATCGAGGGGGTGTTGATCGTCTCGCCCTTGAACACGCCCTCGGCGAGCTTGCCCTTGGACACGAGGCGGAACACCTTGGGCAGCGGCCAGGCGGGAGTGTAGGTTTCGAGCCGTTCGACCGCGCGGGGGCCGAGGATCAGCACGCCGTGGCCGCCTTCGCCGCCCAGAACCTTCTGCCAGGAGAAGGTGGCAACGTCGATCTTCGACCAGTCGATGTCGTAGGCGAAGACTGCCGAGGTGGCGTCGGCAAAAGAGAGGCCTTCGCGGTCCGCGGGAATGAAGTCGGCGTTCGGCACGCGCACGCCCGAGGTGGTGCCGTTCCAGGTGAACAGCACGTCGTTCGACCAGTCGATCGCGTTCAGATCGGGGATCTGGCCATAGTCGGCGCGCAGGACCGTGGGATCGAGCTTGAGCTGCTTGGCGGCATCGGTGACCCAACCTTCACCGAAGGATTCCCATGCCAGCGTGGTGACCGGGCGAGCGCCGAGCATCGTCCACATCGCCATTTCGAAAGCGCCGGTGTCAGACCCCGGAACGATACCGATGCGGTGCGTATCGGGCAGCTGCAGCACTTCGCGCATCAGGTCGATGCAATACTGAAGGCGCGTCTTGCCGATCTTGGCGCGGTGTGACCGGCCCAGCGATTCGGTAGCGAGCTTTTCGGGGGAATATCCGGGCGGCTTGGCGCAGGGACCGGACGAGAAATAGGGGCGCGCAGGCTTGCGAGCCGGAATCGTAGCAGACATGTAGTCTCTCCTTACAGAGAGCACGCGCGGCGTTGGGACCGCGTGGCCCGCCGACCGCCCTAGTGGCGCAGCGGGATTTGTCAAACCTTATCGGTTTCCAACTCTCATGAACTCAGGGGCAAGTCTCCCCCAACTCACCCACAACTCTCGGGTTCAGAAGGCCTACTGTCCGAGGGTTTCGGCAAGCATCGCGGCCGTGCGCGGACCAGACCAGTCATGCGCGCCGATCATGCGCCAGACTTCCTTGCCATCCTTGTCGTAGAGCACAGTCGTCGGCAGCATTCCGGTCTCGTAGAAGAAGCCGAGGTTGTTCTCGGTGTCGAGCCAGGGTTCGAGCGCGGTGAACTTGCGCTCGGCATAGAACGGGGCGACTTTGGCGGCGCCTTCGATGTCCTGCGATACGGTCAGGACCCGCAGCTTGCCGGCGTTGTCCGCCGCCAGCTTGTCGAGCATCGGCATTTCGAGGACGCAGGGCCCGCACCACGTTGCCCACAGGTTGACCAGCACCGGCTTGCCCTTGAGGTCGCGCAGCTTGAGCGACTTGCCCGACGGGTCGGTCACGGTGAAATCGGGCATGTCCTTGCCGCGATTGGCAATGTCGAGTGTGCCGTTGAATTCGCCCTTCGCGGCAGATTCCGTAGGTGCCGCCGTCGTCTGCGGTTGCGAGTCGCTCTGGCCTTGCCTATCGCACCCGGCAACGGCAAGGGCCGCCACGAGCAACAGCACTTTGGGCGAATAGACGGACATGGGCGACAAATCAGGCTCCAACCAGATGTGGGGCGGGCGCTTCGCAGGCGGTCCCTCGGCGATCATGCGCGAGATTAACGCCTCGATTCCCTTCGACAAGGCGCTGTGGCGGCAAGACATCGCCGCGTCAAAGGCCCATGTGGACATGCTTGGCGCGCAAGGCATCGTCTCGGTCGAGGATGCGGCGCTGATCGCCGATGGCCTCGACAAGGTCGCGGCGGAATACGAAGCCAATGGGGTGCCCGAGAACTGGGACCTTGAAGACATCCACATGACCACCGAAAGCCGCCTTGCCGAACTGATCGGCCCGGCGGCAGGGCGCCTCCACACCGCGCGCAGCCGCAACGATCAGGTGGCGACCGACTTCCGCCTGTGGGTGCGCGATGCGATGGATCAGGCCGAGCTTGGCCTGAAGCAGCTGCAAGTCGCGCTGGTTTCGCGCGCTGGCGAGCACGCCGCCTCGATCATGCCCGGCTTCACGCACCTGCAGACCGCGCAGCCGGTCACACTCGGCCATCATCTGATGGCCTATTACGAAATGATCGGGCGGGATCGTTCGCGCTTTGCCGATGCGCGCCAGCGCATGAACCGCAGCCCCTTGGGCGCCGCGGCGCTGGCTGGGACAGGCTTTCCCATCGACCGTTTCCGCACCGCTGAAGCGCTCGGCTTCGATGGGCCGACCGACAACAGCCTCGATTCGGTGTCGGACCGCGACTTCGCGCTCGATTACCTGATGGCTGCGGCGCAGTGCTCGCTGCACCTTTCGCGGCTGGCCGAAGAGTTCATCATCTGGGCGAGCCAGCCCTTCGGCTTCGTGACGCTGCCCGACAGCCTGTCGACCGGCAGCAGCATCATGCCGCAGAAGAAGAACCCCGATGCCGCCGAACTGGTGCGCGGCCACTCGGGCCGGATCGTCGGCTGCCTGACGGCGCTGATGATCACGATGAAGGGCCTGCCGCTGGCCTATTCGAAGGACATGCAGGACGACAAGCCGCCGGTGTTCGAAGCCGCCAGCCTGCTTGCCCTGTCCATCGCCGCGATGACCGGGATGGTGGCCGAGGCCAAGTTCCGCACCGACCGGATGCGCGCTGCCGCCGAACTCGGCTATGCCACGGCGACCGATCTGGCCGACTGGCTGGTGCGGCAGGCCAACATTCCGTTCCGCGAGGCGCACCACATCACCGGCTCTGCGGTGAAGCTCGCCGAATCGCGCGGGATCGCGCTCGATCAGCTTTCGATCGAGGACCTCAAGGCGATCGACCGGCGCATCGACGATCGCGTCTATGCCGCGCTTTCGGTCGAAGCGAGCGTGGCCGCGCGTTGCAGCCATGGCGGAACCGCGCCGGACGAGGTAAGGAAGCGCGTGGCCCAGGCGCGCGTGGCGCTGGGGCTGGAGGAACAGGCTTGAGCCAATCGCGCAACATTCTGCTGGCTGGCCTTGGCGCACTGGCTCTGGCCGGGTGCGGCAACAAGGCCGAGCTCAAGCTGGCGCCGGATCAGACGCCGCCGCCGATCCCCTATGGCCGCGAGGTCCAGCCGGGCGCGGACGACCTGCTCAAACCCCCCGCGCAGGCAGCCCCTGCGCGCAATGTCGAGCCGCGTCGCCGCTCGCAGGATCGCGAAGACGATCCTTTCGACCTGCCACCCGAAGACTGAGTTTACTCCGATGGACCATTTTGAACTGAACAACGGCGTGCTCTGCGCCGAAAACGTGCCCCTGCCGGTGATCGCGGCGGAAGTCGGCACGC
Organism: Novosphingobium sp. ERW19; assembly: GCF_012641315.1. Classification (NCBI taxonomy): domain Bacteria; kingdom Pseudomonadati; phylum Pseudomonadota; class Alphaproteobacteria; order Sphingomonadales; family Sphingomonadaceae; genus Novosphingobium; species Novosphingobium sp. ERW19. Next base: position 636,460 of record NZ_JABAIC010000001.1, on the reverse strand, counting down.
CCGTCTATGTCTATTCGCGCGCGACGCTGACCCGCCACGCCCGCGTGTTCCGCGATGCGCTTGGCATTCTGCGCGACGCGAAGATCGCCTTTGCGGTCAAGTCCAACCCCAACCTTGCCGTGCTCAAGGTGCTGGCCGCGGAAGGCTATGGCGCCGATGTCGTCTCGGGCGGCGAGATGGAGCGGGCGCTGGCGGCAGGCATGGCGCCCGATGGCATCGTGTTCTCGGGCGTGGGCAAGACCGCTGCCGAAATGCGCCGCGGGATCGAGGCCGGGATTGGCCAGTTCAACCTCGAAAGCGAGGAAGAAGGGCTGGAGCTTGCGGAAATCGCCGCGTCGATGGGCAAGGTCGCCTCGGCCGCACTGCGCGTGAACCCTGATGTTGACGCCGGAACCCACGGCAAGATCTCCACCGGCAAGGCCGAGAACAAGTTCGGTGTGCCGTTCGACCGCGCCGCCGCGATCTATGGCCGTCTTGCGGGCACGCCCGGCCTCAATATGCGCGGGCTGACGCTGCACATCGGCAGCCAGCTTTCAAAGCTGGAGCCGCTGGAAGCCGCCTTCACCAAGGTTGGCGGGCTGATGGAAGAGATCCGCGCGGCGGGCCATTCTGTCACGCACATGGACCTGGGCGGCGGTGTGGGCGTGCCTTACAAGGCGGGCGAAGTGTTCCCGCAGCCCGCCGAATACGCCGCGATGGTCGCGCGCGTGACCGGCAACTGGGGCGTGACGCTGATGTTCGAGCCGGGCCGCGTGATCACCGGCAACACCGGCGTGCTGGTGACCGAAGTCATCCGCGTGAAGGAAGGGGCGAGCAATCCCTGGGTCGTGGTCGATGCCGCGATGAACGATCTGGCGCGCCCCGCGCTCTACGATGCCTGGCACGATTTCGCCGCCGTGGAGCCGAAGGGCGAGACCTTCACCGCCAACATCGTCGGCCCGATCTGCGAAAGCTCGGACACCTTCGCCATGGCCCGCACGATCGACAAGGTCGGGCGCGGCGATCTCGCCGTGTTCCGCACCGCGGGCGCCTATGGCGCGACGATGGCCAACACCTACAACTCGCGGCCCCTGGTGCCCGAGGTCATGGTGGATGGCGACAAGTGGGCCGTGGTGGCCGACCGCATCGATCCCGCCACGATCCTCGCGGCAGAGCGCGTGCCGGACTTCCTCAAGTAAGCCGAGTTTGAAGATATGAAGGCGCTCCCCCTCTTCCACCGCATCGCGGGCCAGCCGGTGATCCTGCTGGGCGAGGGGGACGCGGCTGAGGCCAAGCAGCGCCTGATCGAGCGTGCGGGCGGGGTGATCTACCGCGACATCAATGCCGGGATCGACGACGGCGCCCGCCTCGCCTTCATCGCGCACGACAATCCCGACATGGCGCAGGGCGACGCGATCCGGCTGCGCTGTGCCGGCCTGCTAGTCAACGTGGTCGACCGGCCCGAACTGTGCGATTTCACCACGCCTTCGATCCTTGACCGCGACCCGGTGCTGATCGCGGTGGGCACCGGCGGCGCTTCGGCAGGCCTCGCCAAGATCCTGCGCCTGCGGCTGGAACGCCTGCTGCCACAAGGGCTGGGCGCACTGGCGCGAGCGCTGGAGGATGCGCGCGAGGGCATGCGCAAGCGCTGGTCCTCGGTGGCCGACCGCAGGCGCGCTCTGGATGCGGCGCTGGACGAGGGCGGGGAACTCGACCTGTTCCGCGCGGGCAGCGACGCGAAAGTGGCGGCGTGGCTGGCTTCAGGCGCGGAAGGGCAGTCCGGGCGCTTCGAAATCGTGCTGACATCCAACGATCCCGAAGACCTTACCCTGCGCACCGCGCGGCTGCTGGGGCAGGCGGATGTGGTGGTGCACGATGCTGGCGTGGCGCCGGAAATCCTGTCCCGCGCGCGGGCCGATGCGGTGCGGGTGCTGGCGGGGGAGGCGGCGCCGGACGGCGGGATCGTGGTGGTGTTGCGATCTGCTTAGGTCAAAATCCTCCCCGTTTTCACCGCAGGTGCAAAGGGGGAGGGGGACCACCAGCGAAGCTGATGGTGGAGGGGAAAAGCCCCTCCGTCAGTCACCTGCGGTGACTGCCACCTCCCCGTTTGTGCTGCGCAAAAACAGGGAGGAGCTTGATCACCCCTTCATCGCCGCCTGCAACTGCCCAATAATCACCTGGCTCTGTTCCGCGCCTGACTGCGGGGCGAAGTCTCCCGTGCGGTCGCTGATCTTGTCCCAGTTGGCGGCGAAGCCTTCGACGGTGCGTTCGTTCGGGGCGAGGAGCACGCCCTTGTTCATCGTCACCCATGCGCCGTGGTATGCGCCGCCGCCTGCGCCGACGATGGCGTTGGTCGGCGCGTCTTCCGAGACGAGGAAGAGGGCTGCGGGGACGACGTTTTCGGGGCCGAACAGCTTGAAGGCTTCCTCGGGGAAGATGTCCTCGGTCATGCGCGTGGCGGCGACGGGGGCCAGCGTGTTGACCTTGATGTTGTTCTTTGCGCCTTCAAGGTAGAGCGTCTTGGTCAGCCCGGCGAGGCCGAGCTTGGCCGCGCCGTAGTTTGCCTGGCCGAAGTTGCCGAACAGGCCGGTGGACGATGCGGTCATGAGGATGCGGCCGTAGTTCTGTTCGCGCATCAGGTCCCAGCAGGCCTTGGTGGCGAAGGCCGAGCCGATCAGGTGGACGCGCACGACCATCTCGAAATCGGCCGGGTCCATCTTGGTGAAGCTCTTGTCGCGCAGGATGCCGGCGTTGTTGATCAGCACGTGGACACCGCCCCAGCGCTCCTTGGCCTTGGCGACCATCTCGACCATCTGCTCATACTCGCTGACCGAGCCGCCATTCGACATCGCCTCGCCACCCATGGCCTCGATTTCCTCGACAACCTTCAGCGCAGCGTCGGAATGGCCGGTGCCATCGCGCGAACCGCCGAGATCGTTGACCACCACCTTCGCGCCGCGGCGGGCGAGTTCGAGGGCATAGGCGCGGCCGAGGCCACCGCCTGCCCCTGTAACGATCGCGACGCGGCCTTCGAACGAAATGGTCATGTCTGGTCTCTCCGGGAGCGCCCTAACCGGGCGATTAAGTCATGCCCTTGCGATGCCACGGCGGGCGGCGGAACGCAACGGGCGAGGCGGTTTGCAGCATTTGCGACAAATCAGCCAAACCACCGTCAACAAAATGTAACACAACAGACATATTCGGCCGCAGACCGAAGTCCTGAGGATTCGCCATGAAGTTCGTAACCCGCGTCTCGATTTCTGCCCTTGCCTGTGCCGCTGGCTGGGCCGTCCCGGCACAGGCCGCGACCTCCAATGCCGATCTTGCCGCAATGCAGGCCCAGCTTCAGCAGATGCAGGCGCAGATGCAGAGCCAGATGGAAACGATGGCGGCAATGCAGGCGCAGATCCAGACGCTGCAGGGGCAACTCGCCGAAGCCAAGGCCAAGACCGATGCCACGGCTACGGCGGTTGCCGCGATCCCTGCGCCGACGGTATCGGGCAAGCCTCCCGTGGCGATCAGCTGGGATGGCGGGCCGAAGATCGAAGCTCCGGCTGATCCGAAGAACCCCAAGGCGGGCAAGTGGAGCTTCAAGCCGCGCGGCCGCCTGCAGATCGATACCGCGTCCGTTTCTGCCCCGTCCTCGATCGGCAGCAAGAGCCTGGGCCTCGCCACCGAATTCCGCCGCGCCTACTTCGGCTTTGACGGTACGATCCCGGGGAACTTCGGCTATCGCATCGAGGCGGACATTGCCAACAGCAGCATCGATCCGACCGACGTCTACCTGACCTACAACGGCATCAAGAACCTGACGCTGACGATCGGCCAGCACAAGCCGTTCGAATCGATGGAGGACACCGAGTCCGATCTGTTCACCAGCTTCATGGAACGCGCCTCGTTCAACACCGCCTTCGGGTTCGAGCGCCGCCTCGGCCTGTCGGCGCAATACCAGAAGGGCATGGTCCTGGCGCAGGTCGGCGTGTTTACCGACAACGTCACCGATCTCAACGCCGATACCGACAACAGCTATTCGATCGACAGCCGCTTTGCGCTTCAGCCCAGGCTGTTCGGTGGCCAGGCGCATATCGGCGGGTCGGCGCACTACCATGATCTCAACGACAGCAGCGCCACCGTGCGCTATCGCGCGCGCCCCTTCACCCACACTACAGACATCCGGTTTGTCGACACCAAGGCGATCAGCGCGCTGTCGGAAACGAACTATGGCGTGGAGCTGGGCTGGACCGGTGGGCCGGTGCACTTCACCGCCGAATCGCAGTGGATGAAGGTCAACCGCCCCGGCGCCATTGCCGACCCGACGTTCAATGGCGGCTATGTCGAAGCAGGCCTGTTCCTGACCAAGGGGGACACGCTGCCCTACAAGGCGAGCGAGGGTACCTGGACCCGGATCAAGCCGAAGAACGGCGTCGACAAGGGCGGCATCGGCGCGGTGCAGGTCAACGCACGCTACGACTGGCTTGATCTGAACGACAATGGCGTTCTGGGTGGGCGGCAGCAGCTGGTCGGGGCCTCGCTGCTATGGGTGCCGACGGACTACGTTCGCTTCATCATCGACTACGGCCATCTCTGGCTGAAGGACGCAGCAGTCGCGGCGGGCGCGGATCGCAACTACAACGCCGACGTCATCGGCATGCGCGCGCAGTTCGATTTCTGAGACGTGACATTAGCAAAAGGCCCGTCGTTCCATCAGGAGCGGCGGGCCTTTGCACGTCTCTGGAAAAAGATCAGGCGATGCGCGTGACCCAGCCGTGGGTGTCGGCAATCTCGCCGCGCTGGATGCCGACGAGCTTCTGGCGCAGCTTCTGCGTCAGCTGGCCGGGGCCACCCGAACCGATCGTGAATTCGCCTTCATGGTTGGCGACCTTGCCGACCGGGGTGACCACCGCCGCAGTGCCGCAGGCGAAAGTTTCGATCAGCTTGCCCGAAGCGGCGTCGGCCTTCCACTGGTCGAGGCTGTAGCGGCCCTCGCGCACGGTCAGGCCTTCTTCGGCGGCCAGCGTAAGCAGGCTCGACCGGGTGATACCGGGCAGGATCGTGCCGGTGAGTTCGGGCGTCAGGATCGAACCGTCGTCGAACACGAAGAACAGGTTCATCCCGCCCAGTTCCTCGACCCACTTGCGCTCGGCCGCATCGAGGAACAGCACCTGATCGTGCCCGCGCGAAAAGGCTTCGGCGGTGGGCACGAGGCTGGCGGCATAGTTGCCGCCGCACTTGGCCGCGCCAGTCCCGCCGGGCGCTGCGCGGGTATAGTCCGAAACCCAGATCGAGACTGCCGGTGCGCCCGACTTGAAGTAGTTGCCGGCCGGGCTGGCGATGACCATGAACTTGTACTGCCGCGCCGGGCGCACGCCGAGGAAGGCCTCGGACGCGAACATGAACGGGCGCAGATACATCGAGCCGCCCTCGACCGTGGGGAACCAGTCCTTGTCGGCGAGGACCTGCTGGCGCACGGCTTCGACGAACAGCTCTTCGGGCAGTTCGGGCATGGCGAGGCGGCGGGCCGAGGCGTTGAAGCGCCGGGCATTGGCATCAGGACGGAACAGCGCGATCCCGCCGTCAGCAAGACGATAGGCCTTCAGCCCTTCGAAGATTTCCTGCGCGTAATGCAACACGGCCGCCGCCGGATCGAGCGCGATCGGGCCATAGGGAATGACGCGCGCATCGTGCCAGCCTGCGCCTTCGGCGTAGTCAATCTCGACCATGTGATCGGTGAACGCAGTGCCGAAGCCGGGGTTCGCCAGCACCTGCGCACGCACGTCCGCAGCAACCGGCGCCGGGTGCGGATTGCGGGTGAAGGTCATGCTGGTGGTTTCGGCGGTGCTCGCCATGGGGAGGCAGTCCTTGCGCTAGAATCGAGGAAGCAGCGCCGTGAACTATTGTTGCGCGAAAGGCAAGGGGAATGTAATAAATGTGAAGGGCCGCATCGGTCAATCCGAGCGGCCCTTCGCATGGTCAGCGGCCGGAAGTGCCGCCCACGAAGCCTTTATCGCTTAAATCGAAACTCAGCGATAATGCCTCGCGCGGGACTGTACCGACCTCTCTGCTGAACCATGAGACATCGGATCACCTCCTTTCGCGCTGTTGAGCCAAAGTCACAGGCTGTTGGGCCTGCTGGACCGGGAGTTTGCGTTCTCACCGGCCTTGATTTGAATGTGATTCATCCGGGGCCAAACAACAAGACTTGATCGAAAAAAAATTGTCGTCACAATCCCCGCTTCGCGCCTGCAGTATGGTCACTCCTGCAACCGGATCGCGCTATTTCCGGCAATCCTCGATCACTCGCCCGACCTCGGCCCAGGCTGGCAGGTAAAGCGTCGGCAGGCCGTTCACCTCGATGACAAAGCGCCCGCGACTGAACGCCATGGAATCCAACAGCGGATCGTGCGCGGCCAGCGTTGCCACCAGTTGCGGCTGGCCTTGCGGCGCGGGATCGGCGGAAAGCGGGCGGGTATCGCTGGTGGTCACCACCGTCATCGGCAGCGGCACGTTCGAAGTGCCGGTGCGGATCAGGCTCATCGTTGCAGCGCCCCGATTGCAGGCCATCGCGAACAGCGTGGCGTCACCCGGACCGAAGCGAGCCACGCCCGGCTCATAGCGCCAGTTACCCACGGTCTGCGGCGCATCGCGCCAGTCCTTGAAGGTCTGGGCAGGTGGCGGTGGGGGCGGTGCCTGGGTCGGCTTGGGCGCAGGCGGAGGCGCAGCTTGCGGGACCACCGTCGGCGTGGCGCAGGCGGAAAGTGTGAGGGCCAGCGCACCGGATAAAACGAGGCGGGGGCGGTGTGCATGGTTGATCTTCATGGTGCAGTTATGGAAGGAACGCGCCGTGACCTCAACCCGCCCCCCGAAACAGCCCGGCGCATCCAAGCTTCGCGTGGACCAGTTGCTGGTCGACCGCGGCCTGGTCGAGAGCCGCGCGCGCGCGCAAGCCCTGATCTTGGCCGGGCTGGTCTTTTCGGGCGAAACCAAGATCGCCAAGGCCGGGCAGGCGCTTGCGCTGGACGCCGCGCTGGATGTGCGCGGGCGCGATCATCCGTGGGTTTCGCGCGGCGGCATCAAGCTCGCCCACGCGATCGAGCATTTCGGCCTCGACCCGTCCGGCGTCACCGCGATGGACATCGGCAGCTCCACCGGCGGCTTCACCGACGTGCTGCTGCAGGGCGGGGCCGAGCATGTCTTTGCCGTGGACTCCGGGACCAACCAGCTGGCGTGGAAGCTGCGTCAGGACCCGCGCGTTACCGTGCTCGAGCAGACAAGCGCGCGCATCCTCACGCCGGGGCACATCGATCGGCCGGCAACCTGGGTGGTATGCGATGCCAGCTTCATTTCCCTGCGCAAGGTGCTCGAAGTGCCGCTCTCGCTGGCGGCAAGGCCGACGCGGCTGGTCGCGCTGATCAAGCCCCAGTTCGAAGTGGGCAAGGGCGAAGTCGGCAAAGGCGGCGTGGTCCGTGATCCCGCCTTGCACGAGCGGGTGTGCGGCGAGGTGCGGGACTGGCTGGAAAGCGAGGGCTGGGAGGTGCAGGGCATCGTCCCGAGCCCGATCACCGGGCCCGAAGGCAACGTCGAATTTCTGGTTTCGGCGCTGCGGAGTTGAGTTTTCCCCGGATTGTGTCTCCACGCGGGATGCAATGCGGGACGAGTTCCGATTGCAGAGCAGGCAACCCCTCGCCAATATCCTCGGCGAATCGCGCGTTTCGCGCAGTTGCTTGCGGGTGCCATGAACTATCTTGCCTCTTCGGGACAGCTTCGCGCCAGTCTCCTGCGCTGGTCGCTGTTCACCATTCCCCTTGTCGTCGCGCTCGGGTTTCTTTCCGGACAAGCCGCGGGCAGCGGCCCCGGCAATCCGTGGTTCGATGCGCTGGTCAAGCCGTCGATCTATCCGCCGCCGGCCGCCTTCGGGATCGTCTGGACCGTGCTTTATGTCCTGATGGGGCTGGCGCTGGCGATGGTCCTTGCGGCGCGCGGGGCGGCAGGTCGTGGCATTGCCGTGGCGATGTTCGTGGTGCAGCTCCTCATCAACCTTGCCTGGTCACCCACCTTCTTCGCGTTGCACCAGATCACCGTTGCGTTCTGGATCACCGTTGCCATGGCCGCGGCGATCGTGTTGACGGTGGTGCTGTTCTGGCGCGTGCGCCCGGTCGCCGGGATGCTCCTGCTGCCTTATCTGGCGTGGGTCTGCTTCGCCTCGGTACTGACGTTCGAGTTCGGGCGTCTCAACCCGGACGCAGATGGCGCGTTCGGCACCGCGAAGACCGAGCGCGTGGAAATCTGACCTCCTGAAATCTGACGCGTCGAATTCTGACTTTCGCGGCCACTTGCGCAAGGGCTTGAGGCGGACCACATAGCGGGAACAACAGCGCCTGCCTCGCGCCATTCAGGACCCAAGCCCATGCAGAGTGAAAACCCGATGATCGCCGACTTCGTCAAGCTGCTGAACAGCGCGGCGGGAACGATTGCCGGCATGGGCCGCGAAGCAGGCGAGAACGCGCGCGAAAAGGCCAAGGAAATCTTCGGCGGGCTCGATTTCGTCAGCCGCGAGGAATTTGACGCGGTCAAGGAACTGGCAGCATCGGCGCGTGAGGAAGTGGAAGCGCTCAAGGCTCGCATCGCCGCGCTTGAGGTTGCTGCCAAGGGCGATTGAGGAACCGGTTTCCCGTTTCGCGGATTTAACCTGCATCAAGTTGGCGCCAGACGGCGCACTGCAGGAAGAAACCGGTGTTTACGCAACTCAATCCGACAATTCCCTTGCACGTGCTTGGCAAGGGCGATGGTTATGCGATCGGCATGATCGATTATGGCCAGGAGCACAACCTGATCTGGGTGACGGCGCTCGATGAATCGGGCGAAATCTGGTGTGCGCCGAACAGCAAGGTCCGGCTCGGCAAGAACTGGACGATGGGGCGCGCGGAGAACCGCCTGATCACGCAGGACAAGGAACAGGCTACCCAAGAAGCCGAAGCAGAGCACTGCGAGGGGCGGCGCGCCGCCTGACAGTCAGCTTTCCAGCATCTTTGCCGTGGCGAGCGAGCACTCCAGCCGCCAGCGCAGACCTGTCGGGGCATAATCGATCGTCACGTCGGCGTTCAGGCTGCGCGCCGGGATATGCCGCATCAACGTGGTGCCAAAGCCGTGGTGCGTCGGCTGACAGACGACGGGAACGCCGCTCTCCCGCCAATCAATCACGAACCTGTCCGCCGTTTCTTCCCAGCACAGCACCACCTTGCCGGTCAGCGATGACAGCGCACCGTATTTGAGCGCGTTGGTGGCGAGTTCGTGCAGGGCCATGCCGATGATCTCGGCGCTTCGCGGGCTGAGCGGAATTGAGGCTCCGCGCAGTTCGATCTGCGCCCGCGCCTCGCGCCCCAATATTGCCAGCTGCGCCTCGGCCAGTTCGTCCATCAGGATCGTCGACCAGCCGCGCCGAACCAGCAGGTCCTGATTGGCCGAGAGGCTGGACAGGCGGCGTTCGAAGCGTTGCAGGAACTCTGGGTCCTGGCAACCCGAGCGACGGGCGAGGGCTTGCACAACGGCCAGCAAGTTCTTCGAACGGTGGTTCACCTCCATCAGGAGGACGCGAATTTGTTCCTCCTTTTCGAGCATGTCGGTGACATCAGTGTTGGTGCCGAACCAGTAGAGAATCTGGTCTCCGCCATCGCGTATCGGCGTGGCGCGGGAGAGGAACCAGCGCCACGCGCCGTCGCGCCCGAGCAGGGGAAAAGTGTCTTCCCATTCCTCCCCCGCGGCGATGCTGGCCTTGAAGTGCGCGGTTACCCGTTCGAGGTGATCGGGGTGGTGGACCTTGTCCCAACCCCAGCCATTGCTTTCGCCTTCTGCCAGCCCGGTGTAATCGTACCAGCGCTGATTGTACCAACCGATCGCACCGGTCCGGTCGGCAACCCATGCCAGTTGGGTGATGTTGTCGGCCAGCATGCGAAAGCGCATCTCGCTTTCCCGCAAGGCGCGCTGGCCTTCCTCGCGCGCGGTGATGTCGCGGGCAATCTTGCTTGCGCCGACGATCTTTCCCGCCTTGTCGTAGATCGGCGAGACCGTGAGCGAGACCGAGATATGGGCTCCGTCCTTGCGCTGACGCACGGTGTCGAAGCTCTTTACCCGTTCGCCCCGGGCGATGCGCGCAAGGATGTCGTCTTCCTCGGCCTGCCGCTCTTCCGGGATCAGGCGCCGGATCGACTGGCCGATCATGTCCGCTTCCGTAAATCCGAAGATGCGCGTGGCCGCCGGGTTCCAGCTCAGCACGGTCCCCTGAAGGTCCTTGCTGATGATCGCATCATCGGAAGACTGGATTATGGCAGATAGATGGGCCTCGGCCAGCAATGCAGCTTGCTCCGTTGCGACCCCACCCACTGCCCTTCTTAGGGCTTGGGTGGCGGGATGCAACCGGAATGGAGCAAGGTGTTAACCTCGATCAAAGGCCGGCGGCGCGCAGGGCCTGATCCAGGTCGTCGATCAGGTCGTCGGGATCCTCGAGCCCGACGTTGAGGCGCAGCATGCCCTCGCCAACACCCATGTCGGCGCGGGTCTCAGGGCCGACGCCGTAGTGCGTGGTCGAGGCCGGGTGGCACATCAGCGAACGCGAATCACCGATGTTGTTCGAGATGTCGATCAGCTGCAGCGCATCCAGAAGCGCGTGCGCCTGCTTCAGCCCGCCATCAAGGTGGAACGAGAAGATCGTGCCGCCCGCCTTCATCTGCTTCTTCGCCAATTCATACTGCGGGTGGCTCGGCAGGTGCGGATAGAGCAGGCGCGGCACGCGGCCCTCGACGAAGCTCGCCACCTTGAGCGCGTTCTCGCTCTGGCGATGGATGCGCAGGTCGAGCGTTTCGAGGCCCTTGTGCACGACCCAGGCGTTGAACGCGGCGATGTTCGGCCCAGTGTTGCGCTGGAACGGCAGGAGGACGTTGTTGATCCACTCCGCCGAACCGCACACGGCCCCGGCCATGACGCGGCCCTGTCCGTCCATCATCTTGGTCGCCGAATAGGCGACAACGTCGGCGCCGAAATCCATCGGGCGTTGCAGCGCGGCAGTGGCGAAGGCGTTGTCCACGACGGTGGTGATGCCGTGCTTCTTGGCGAGCGCGCAGACGAACTCGAGGTCGACCACGTCCATCGTCGGGTTCGCCGGGCTTTCGAAGAAGAACACCTTGGTGTTCGGCTTGATCGCGGCTTCCCAAGCGGCATTGTCGGATGCGTCGATCGTGGTGCCGGTGATGCCGAAGCGGGGCAGCAGATTGTCGACAAGCCAGCGGCACGAACCGAAGGCGGCCTTGGCGGCGACGATGTGGTCTCCGGCAGAAAGCTGGCAGAGCAGTGCGGTGGTCATCGCCGCCATGCCGGTGGCCTGCGTGCGGCACGCCTCGGCGCCTTCCATCAGGGCGATGCGCTCTTCCAGCATCTGCACGGTGGGATTCTGCAGGCGCGAATAGGTCATGCCTTCGGCTTCGCCGGCAAAGCGCGCGGCAACCGTTGCGGCATCGTCGTAGGTAAAGCCGGATGTAAGGAACAGCGCTTCGGAGGTTTCGCCCATTTCCGAACGCCACGTGCCTCCGCGCACGGCTTGCGTTGCGGGACGCCATTTCTGCGTGATCGAACGGTCCTGGCCAGCAGTTCTCTTCATGCCAGCCGCCTTAGTTTTCCGGAAGGCTGCGCGCAAGCGGCGGGATTGCGAAGCGGCCCTGCGCGCCCTATCGGTCAGGACGCATGACGCCACAGTTCCAGACCGCAGCCCCGCGCGAGAAAGACCCTGCATTCTGGTGCGCGGTCATTGCCTCCGCGTTCTTTCTCCTCGTGCTGCACCGGCTCGGCATTCCGTCGAAGCCGATGTTCGACGAGGTCCATTACCTGCCGGCGGCAAGGCGGCTGATCGACCTCACGGCGCGGCTGAACCCTGAACATCCCCTGCTTGCCAAGCAACTGATCGCCTGGTCGATGCAACTGATCGGCGATACGCCGTTCGGCTGGCGCTTCCCCTCGGCCGTGCTGGGCGGGCTCGGGCTTTGGGCGATGATGCGGGCGCTGTGGTGGGCGAGCTTTTCCCGCTCGGCCACGGTATTGTTCGGCCTGCTGCTGGCAACGGACTTCATCTGGTTCATGATGTCGCGCATTGCCCTGCTCGACATGGCGATGGCCGGTTTCATGGCCTTGGCCATGTGGCAATGGGCGCTGGCCTGGCGCAATCCTTCGGGCAAGGCCTTGCTGGCGCGGTCTCACCTGCTGCTGGCGGGCGTGTTCATGGGGCTGTCGCTGGGGGCCAAGTGGAACGGCGCGCTGCTGCTGCCGCTGCCCGGACTGGTCTTTGCCTTGAATCGCTGGCAGGCCCTCGAAGGTCGGCGCGGCGGGCTGCTCTGGGCCTCGCGCGGGGCGGGGCCGGTGCCCGGCGTCTCGCTGGTCGAGGCGGCGCTATGGCTGGGGGTGGTGCCAGTCGTGGTCTACCTCGCCACCTTCCTGCCCGCGTTCTTCTATGAAAAGCAGCCGCTGACGGTGGGCGAGCTATGGCACTGGCAACAGTACATGCTGGAACTGCAGGACAGCGTGAAGAAGCCGCACACCTACATGAGCGTGTGGTGGCAGTGGGTGGCCAATATCCGCGCGATCTGGTTCCTCTACGAAGAAGTCGACGGCGCCCAACGCGGCGTGCTGATGATCGGAAACCCGTTCACGATGCTGGCCGGGCTGCCCGCGCTGCTGTTCTGCGCGTGGGACGGACTGAGGGGCATGAAGAGGGGGGGCAAGCGTCTCCACCTGCTGGTCTTCGCCGCCTATGTCCTGCTCGTCGGCTTCTGGGCGATAAACGGCAAGCCGGTACAGTTCTATTACCACTACATGCTGGCAAGCTGCTTCCTGCTGGCGGCGCTGGCGCTGGTGCTGGGCGAATGGTGGGACCTCGGCCTGCGCTGGCCGACCAAGGTGACGCTGGTCCTCTCGTTCGGCCTGTTCATTGGCTTCTATCCGATCCTGTCGGCGGGAGAGCTGCCGCGCAAGGATTCGTACCGGGACTACACCTGGCTCAATAGCTGGAAATAGCGCGCAGCCGCAGCCAGATTGCGGTGGTCAGCGCGCCCAGCCCGGCAAGCGCCATGTCCTTCTGCGCGTCCCACGGGTCGCCCTGCTGGCCGTTGTAGGCATCGGCATCGGGCCCAGCCATGACCACGGTCAGCTGCCACTCGAAGATCTCGTAGACCGCGCTGCCCGCCAGCACGAACTCGACCGCGATGTAGCTGGCGAGCGCAGGCGACAGCCCGCGATGGCGTGAAAGCCAGCAGGCTATCGGCCAGACCCACATCGCGCCGAAGCTGAAGTGCACCAGCCGGTCCCACGAATTGCGGGGCAGGCCCAATGCCTGGTCGATCGAGGGCAGGCCGAGTGCGCCGAGCCACTGCTCGTAGGGCACGTAGGAATAGATGTAGCGCCCGCCGATGGTGTGGAGCGCCATGAACAGGGCAATGCATGCGACCGCGCTGGTCGGCATCGGCCAGCGGCGCAGCGCGAGGCACAAGCCCGCGACGATTGCCAGAGTAGGGAGGTTCTGCAGCGGCGCCAGCGCCGGGTAGGGCGTATCGACCAGGCTGAACAGCGCGCCCGCGGCAGTCAGAGCCAGCAGAAGCGCTTGCGGTCCCGGTATCCCCGCGACCGCGCGCAAATCAGTACTTGCCCCAGACGAAGCGCGAGGACAGCGCGAAGTTCCACACCGAGCCGAGCACGATGCCGACGATCACCGCGACCACGCTGTGGAAGCCGATGGTCTTGAGCACGGCAGCCGAACCGACGTTGGTCAGCAGACCCAACGAGCAGGTCAGGCCGAACTGCGCCCAGCCGCGCAGCAGCGGGCCGAAGCCGCGCAGGCGCTTGTCGGAATAGGTCAGCTCGTTGTTCAGCACGAAGTTGAACGTCATCGCGATGATCGCCGCCAGCGTGTTGGCGGTGTTGAACGTCGCGCTTTCCGACCAGTTGCCATAGACGAAGCGTTCGCCGGCAATGACCTTGAGCAGCACCCACAGGGCGCCCAGTTGTACCGCAACACCCATTGCGCCGACCGTGCCGAACAGCGCAAAGCGTGTTGGAATGATGCGGCCGAGCCACTTGTCGTAAAGGCCTACGAGGAATTCGAACACGACGGTCTGGTCCAGCTTGCTCTCGCCCTCGATGCGGGCGACGAAGTTGAGAGGGAATTCCTTGACCTTGAGCGGGCGGTCGACCGTCGCAAGGATATCGAGCAGGATCTTGAAGCCGACGCCTGAAAGGCGGTGCGCGTCTGCGCGCAGCGTTTCGGCGCGGAGCATGAAATAGCCGCTCATCGGGTCCGAAAGCTCTACGCCCGTCACCTTGTTGGCGATGCGGTTGGCAAGGCCCGAGGCCTTCACCCGGTCCGGACGGCCCCATTCCTCGGTGCTCGCCCCTTCGGCAAAGCGCGAGGCGTAGGCGATGTCATATTCGCCGCTTTCGACCGCAGCGAGCATCTTGGGCAGCAGTTCGGGGTCGTGCTGCTGGTCGGCGTCCATCACCGCGACGATCGGTGCGGCGGTGGCGCACATGCCCTCGATCGCGGCAGAGGCGAGGCCGCGCCGGCCGATCCGCTCGATCACGCGAACGCGCGGATCGGTGAGCGAGATGCGGCGCGCCTCGTCGGCGGTGCCGTCCGGGCTGTTGTCGTCAACGAAGATCGCTTCCCACGCCACGCCCTGCAGCGCGGCGTCGAGACGCGCGACCATCGGCGCGATATTCGCGCGTTCACGATAGGTCGGAAGAATTACGGCTAACTGGAGCATCGGACGGGGCCTTTAGAGCCTTGCGAGCACCGCGTCACCAACTTCCGTCGTCCCGGCGCTCCCGCCAAGATCGCGGCCGAGCACGCCATCGGCCAGCGTCTTTGCCACTGCGGCTTCGACGCGGTCCGCTTCAGCAGCAAGGCCGAGCGAGTGGCGCAGCAGCATCGCGGCGGAAAGGATCGTCGCCATCGGGTTGGCAAGGCCTTGGCCTGCGATGTCCGGGGCCGAGCCGTGGATCGGCTCGTAGAGGCCGAAAGTGCCATGCGCGGTCTGGCGCTCGCCCAGCGAGGCCGAGGCGAGCAGGCCGATCGAGCCGACGCACATCGAGGCCTGGTCCGAGAGGATGTCGCCGAACAGGTTGCCGGTCAGCACCACGTCGAACTTGCCTGGCGCGCGGACGAGCTGCATCGCGGCATTGTCGACGTACATGTGCTCGAGCGTGACCTCGGGGTATTCCTTGGCAACCTCGATCACCACGTCGCGCCACAGCTGGCTGGTCTCGAGCACGTTGGCCTTGTCGACCGAGCACAGCCGCTTGGCGCGGCCCATCGCGGTGCGGAAACCGACATGGGCGATGCGGCGCACCTCGCTCTCGTTGTACGACATCACGTCGTAACCCTCGCGGTCGCCGTTGGCGGCGGTGCGGAAGCCCTTCTCGCCGAAGTAGACGTCGCCGTTGAGCTCGCGCACGATGACCATGTCGATCGCGCCGGCCACTTCGGGGCGCAGCGCGGAATGGCCTTCGAGGCCTGCAAAGACCTTGGCCGGGCGCAGGTTGGCAAACAGGGTCAGCTCCTTGCGCAGGCCGAGGATGGCCTGTTCCGGACGCAGGTGGCGTTCCAGCGAATCGCAATCGGGATCGCCCACCGCGCCGAACAGGATGCCGTCGGAAAGGCGGGCGATCTCCAGCGTCTCTGCCGGGAGGGGGTGGCCATAGGCCTTGTAGGCGGCGCCGCCGACCGGGGCTTCCTTCATCTCGATGTCGGGCAGGCCAAGCGCTTCGATCACGCGGACGGCTTCGCGCGTCACTTCGGGACCGATGCCATCACCGGGCAGAACCGCAATCTTCATGAAATACCCCTTCGTGCCTGCGCTCACTCGCCGCTTATGCGTCGAAGCCAATCCTTCTTAGGCGCCCCAGCAGAATCGCGCGCGCCCCCATAACATCGCGCGTGCGATCGGCAAGCAGGCGGTTGGCAATGGCTTTGCCCTGACGCTCCAGTCGCGCAAGTAGATCTGGCCATTGCTCGTCAGGCGGTGGGGCCGGGGCCGTGCCATAGCCGACCTCGCGCAGCAGGAGCACCTCGTAACCCGCCAGAACCCGCGCCCAGCCGCGCGCCGAGGGGGCGTGGCAGATCGCATCGAGCAAGGCGACGAGCGATTCATAGAGCACGGGGTAAGGGTGGCCTTCGGGCAAGGTCGCGGCGGTCAGCGCGCAGGCCCAGCCGATCCCGGCGCTCGGCAGCGGTTCGGACAGCCACGGCCCACGACTCGCCACCAATTCGACACGGGCCGATGGCAGTTGCGAGGCGGTGCGCGATCGCACTTCGACTTCGATCAGGTTTCCGGGGATCAGCACGGGCCGCAACTCGCGCCCCCGCGCCCCGGCCACATAGGCGGCGGCAAGGCCATGGTCGGCGGTCAGCACGCGGATGATCGCGCCGTGTTCGCCGTTGGGCAGGACCGAGCAGAGAATGGCGGGGGCGCGGATCAGCATTGCGTCATCCTCTGCGCCCACCGCCCTTTTTGGGCAATGCCTTCAAGGGCAGGCGCCACAAAGTTGCACATCGGCGTTGGAACATCTGGCGGTTTGCGATAGTTTGATGGGCATGAAGCAGCTCTTCCAGCATGCCGCCATCACCGAAGGCGTCACGGTGCGAGTCGCCGTGAACTTCCTCCCCGAACAGTCGCGGGTGGAAGCAGGCAAATGGTTCTGGGTCTATCATATCCGTCTCGAGAACGACGGCGACCAGCCGGTACAACTGCTGTCGCGCCATTGGCGGATCACCGACGGGCGGGGCATGATCAACTTCGTCGACGGTGACGGCGTCGTGGGCGAACAGCCCGTCCTGCAGCCGGGGCAGAGCCATGATTACGTCTCGGGCTGTCCGCTCGGCACCCATCACGGCAGCATGGAAGGCCACTACACGATGCAGCGTGCCGATGGCTCGCTGTTCGATGTGGCGATTCCATTCTTTCCTCTGGCGGCACCGGCTCCGGCAAACTAAATCCGGTTCGCAATGAAGCGGACCCATCTCCCTCTCAATGGCCTGCGCGTGCTTGACGCGGCGGCCCGGCACCTCTCGTTCACGCGCGCGGCCGACGAACTGGCGGTGACCCCCGCAGCGGTCGGCCAGCAGATCCGTGCGCTGGAGGACCTGCTCGGCGTCGTGCTGTTCCGCCGCACCTCCAAGGGCCTCGAGCTCACCGACGAGGCGATTGCCGGTCTCGATGCCATCCGCGAAGGCTTTCTGCGCTTCGAGGAAGGCGTGCAGGCAATGCAGGCCGGGCAATCGAGCCACGTCTATACCATTGCCTGCCCGCGCGATTTCTTTGCCGCGTGGCTTTCGCCCCGGCTTGCGGCATTTCGCGCCGGCAATCCGCAGATGCGCTTCTCGCTGGTCGGCGGCGATGCCGATATTGACTTTACCGAAGCCAATCTCGACCTCGCGGTGCGCTGGGCCGAAGGGCCGGGCGAACTGGAAGGCATCGCGCTGGGCCAATCGTTGATGGTAACGGTGGCGGCGCCCGACGCTGCGCCCGATTGTCCGTGGATCGGCTGGCCGGGCGATCCGGCACCGGGGGGCGGCGATGTAGGCTTCTCGGTCGGCGATGCCGGGACTGCGATCAGCGCGGCAAGCGCGGGCCTGGGTCGGGCGCACGTGCCCTATCAGCTGGTCGACAACGCGATCGGCATGGGCCGCGTGGTCGTGCAGGGCGAGCCCGTGACCTCGCGGAAGGGGTACTGGCTTGTCGCGCCCCTGCCGCAGTGGCGGCAGAAGAAGGTCAAGGAGCTGGTCGCGGCGCTTTCCGCGTAAAGCTAAGTAAATGATTTGCCACGCCAGATAGACCCAATTTGGCAGTGACCCTTACGCGCTGTTAACTGCCTTGATGGTATCCCCGCAGCCATGTTCACCGGGTTGCGCAGTCTATTCGCTCGCGGACGGCGCTTCGGCCGTTTGCTGCGCAATGCGCGTCCCTACACCTCCAGCTGGAAGCAGCGCGAGGGTGACAACTTCACCCTCGCCTATGCGCGAAGCCTGTCGCATCGCCTGCCGTTGCTGTACCTCGTCGTCGTTTTCGACATGCTTCTGGTGGCCTTCCGGTTTCGCGACATCGCGCCGAGCTGGCTGATCGTGCCGGGACCTATTTTCCTGAGCGCTTTTGCGCTGCGGCGGGCCTATTACTGGCGGCCGGCTGCGGTCGAGCAGCGCGCAACGGCAGTGCTTCGGCGCGATCTTGCATCGATGAGCTGGCTGGGCGCTTTTGCCAGTTTCCTGTTCGCCCTGTGGGGTATGGTGCTCTACAGTTACGGCGATTGGGAAGCGCAATCATTTATCCATTATATCTTTGCCGTAACGCTGTTTTCCGGGATTCTCGGGCTGGGCCATTCGCCGCTGACGGCGCTGCGCATCGCGATTGCGACCACTATCCCGACCTCGGGCCAGATCCTCTTCAGCGGCCATCCCAACGCGGTCATGGTCGTGCTGGTGCAAGTGGTGGTGACGACCTTGCTACTGCTCATCACCAACGGTCATCATCGCGATTTCGTGCGGCTTGAACTGTCGCGGCAGCAATTGGCCCGGCGAGAGCGTGAAGCGGCCCGACTGGCGCAGGAGAACCTGCTTCAGGCAACCATCGACCCCCTGACCGGTGGCCTCAACCGTCGTGCCATTCTCGATCGGCTGGCCGAGGATATCGAACGTGGCGGCAAGGGTGTGCAGCGGGCCTGGCTCGCTCTGATCGACCTCGACGGGTTCAAGCACATCAATGACACCTATGGCCACGCGGCAGGCGATGCGGTGCTTCAGGCGGTCGCGAATCGGCTTGGCGGAATGGAGCGCGTGCGCTGTTTCGGTCGGCTTGGCGGCGATGAATTCGCGGCTGTTCTCGATCCCTCGCTCGATCACATAGCAGCTTTCGCGATCGGCACCGCGCTTTCGGAATCGCTGCGCGCCCCGGTGCTGCACGGTGGGGCGGTCCTGCGCTTTTCCGGGTCCATTGGCGTCCACCGCATGGACGGCCGGAGCGTCAGCGATTGCCTCGAACGGGCCGACGCCGCGCTCTACAAGGCCAAGGAGCTTTCCGACGGCGCCGTTGTCGTGTTCAGCCCGGATGACGAGGCCGAACTGCAGGATCGCGCCGCAATCACCCGCCTGTTCAACGAAAGCAATCTCGCTGACCGGCTCAAGCTCGTCTACCAGCCGGTCTTCGATGCCGAGAGCGGGGGCGTGATCGGCCTCGAAGCTTTCGTGCGCTGGAGCCCGGATGGCGAACGCTGGCTCGCACCGGGGCAATTCATGTCGCTTGCCGAAGCAACGGGGCGGACCGGCGAACTGACCCGGATGGTGCTGGCGCGCGCTCTGGCCGAATGCCCGGCGTGGCACTATGGACGCTGGCTGGCGATCAACCTCAGCCCTCGCGACGTGATGCGGACTGGCACGGCCGAGGCTCTTGCACGTCTGGTGGATGAGCATGGCGCGCCACCGCATTCGATCATCCTCGAAGTTACCGAACGGGCCTTGCTCGAAGATCCCAAGCGCGCCGAAGCCCAACTGCTGGCATTCCGCGCGCGAGGTTTCCGCATCGCGCTGGACGATTTCGGCGCAGGCTGGTCAAGTCTCAACCAGGTCCACAGCCTGCCGCTCGACATGATCAAGATCGATCAGGAGCTTTCCCGCGCTCTTGCGAATGACCCGGGCGCGCGTTCGCTGGTCGGCACCATCGTTTCGCTCGCCTGGCAGCTTGGCATTGACTGCACAATCGAGGGCGTCGAGGACGAACTGCAGGCCAGCACGGCGCGCGCGCTCGGCATCCGGCTGATGCAGGGTTACCATCTGGGCCGGCCACAAGCAGCCGCTCAGGCGCTGGCGCTGATTTCAGAGAATGCGTTGAGCCTGCGCGCCTGAGGGTTTCGTGATCAGAAACTTGCGCTTCGGATTTTACGGGCCGGTGCCGCACGAACCTCGCCAGTGGCGAGGTTCAGATCAATGCTCCAGCACGATCGGGCGCGGCGTGCCCGGGGGATGAAGGCGGCGGAACAGCTTGCCCCTCTCGCTGAACAGCACCAGCAGCAGGCTGAGCACGCCCGCCGTCAGCAGCGCCAGAGCAAGGGGGTGGGCCGTGCCGTCATAGGCTTGGCCGACGAAGATGCCGATGACCGAACCGATCACCATGCGCAGGAAGGCATGCATCGAATTTGCACTGCCTGCCGTCCGTTCGAACGGCTGCAGCGCGATCGAGCCGAAGTTCGCGCCGATGAAGCCGATGAGGATCATGTTGGTGATCATCAGCGGCATGAACTGCCACAGCGTCTGCCCTTCCAGACTTGAGGAGTAAGTCTGCAACGCGCTGACGAGGATGAACGCGATCACCGCCGTGTGCGAAACGCGGCGCGCCCCGAAGCGCTCGACGATGCGCGAGTTGGAGAAGCTGGCGCAGGCCATCATCAGCGCGGAGAAGCCGAATAGCACCGGGAACATCTTGCCCGCGCCGAAGTGTTCGCCGACCAGCTGCTGCGACGAGTTCACGTAGCCGATCATCGCCCCGAAGGTGAGCGAACCGCCCAGCACGTAGCCGATGGCCGAGCGGTTCGTGGCGGCACCGGCCATGTTCTTCGCGATCGTCATCGGGCGGATCGGCTGGCGATATTCGGGGTGCAGTGTTTCCGGAAGGCGGATGTAAAGCCATGTCGCCATGCCCGTGGCCAGAACCGCCAGCAGCACGAAGATCCAGCGCCAACCGGCAAACAGCAGCACGACCTGCCCGATGCTTGGCGCAAGCATCGGCACGACCATGAAGATGACCGAGATGATCGACATCTGCTTGGCCATCTGGTCGCCGGAAAAGCGATCGCGGATGATTGCGCCCGGCAGAACGGCAAGCCCGCCGCAGCCGATCGCTTGCCCCACGCGCATCGCCAGCATGCCGTCGAATGACGTGACAAGCGCGCAGGCCAGCGAGAACAGGATGTAAATCACCATGCAGGCCAGCAGGACCGGGCGGCGGCCATAGCGGTCTGCGAGCGATCCGGGCAGCAGGGAGGCAAAGCCCGAGGCGAGCAGGAACGTGCCGACCACAAGCTGGCGGCGGTTGGGATCGGCAACGCCAAGATCCGTCGCAATGTCGCCAAGCGCAGGCAGCATGGCGTCGACGGCGAGCGCCTGCATCGCCATGACGAGCGCCATCATCGCGATGGTCTCACGCTCGCCCATCGTGCGCGGCGCGCGCAGGGTATTGGAATCGTTAGTGGGCATAATCACCCTTTGAACGAGAACGGCTTCAAATCCCATCCCCAAAACCGGGTTTATGTTGCAATGCGAAACGGAGTATCGTGTCGCCATGGAACTTGCGCGAGACCATGACGAGCCTGACCGTCAGGCGATTGCCTTGCGCAAGATCATCCACGTCGACATGGACGCCTTCTTCGCCAGCGTCGAGCAGCGCGATGATCCCTCGATCCGGGGGCTGCCCGTGGCCGTCGGCGGATCGTCCGGGCGAGGCGTGGTGGCGGCAGCAAGCTACGAAGCGCGCAAGTTCGGGGTGGGCTCGGCCATGCCGTCGGCGCGGGCAGTGCAACTGTGTCCGGACCTGATCTTCAGGAAGCCGCGTTTCGATGTCTACAAGGCGGTGTCACAGCAGATCCGCAGCGTTTTCCTGCACTTCACGCCGCACGTGGAGCCGCTATCGCTGGACGAGGCCTACCTTGACGTGACCGACGACGTGCGCGGGATCGGGTCCGCGACGCGCATCGCCGAATTGATCCGCCAGCGCATAAAGGCCGAGACCGGGCTGACGGCCAGCGCCGGGGTGTCCTACAACAAGTTCCTCGCCAAGCTGGCCAGCGACCAGAACAAGCCCGATGGCCTGTGCGTGATCCGCCCCGGCGAGGGGGCGCAGTTCGTGGGCTCGCTGCCAGTGCGGCGATTTCACGGCATCGGGCCGCGCGGCGCGGAGAAGATGGCGAAGTTGGGGATCGAGACGGGGGCTGACCTGCGCGCCAAGGACCTCGCCTTCCTGCGCGCCAACTTCGGCAGTTCGGCGGACTATCTCTATCGCGCGGCGCGGGGGATTGACCTCAGGCAGGTCAAGGCGGACCGACCGCGCAAGTCGGTCGGCGGGGAGCGGACGTTCGAGCGGGACATCTCCTCAGGCCCCGCTCTGCGCGAGACGCTGGAGCGAATCATCGAAATCGTGTGGGAGCGGATTGCGCGCAGCGGAGCGACCGGGCGGACGGTCACGCTGAAGATGAAGTTCAATGATTTCACGCCATGTACGCGGGCCAGGTCCCTGCCACGCCCGATCGCCGGAAAGGCAGAGTTCTCAGCCCTCGCCCGCGATCTGCTCGATGCGCAACTGCCCCTGCCCAAGCCGATCCGGCTGATGGGCCTCACGCTTTCGGCGCTGGAGGGTGAAGAGGCCGAGGAAGGCGACGCAGGTGCTGCGCCCCCGGTGCTTCAGGCCGAGTTGCCGTTCTGATCGGCCAGCCAGCGGGCAATCATCTCGCGCACCGAGCGGACAGTGTTGTCGGGCAGCGCCGTTGCCGGGAAAAAGCGCGCTTCGGCAATTTCGCGGCCATCCGCCAACGGTTCGTCAGTGGTGGTTCCGGTGACGAGTTCGATGGCGTTGGTCCAGCCCTTGCGGTCCAGCAAGACAGTGCCGAGGTGATGCGGCGCCGCAAGGCGGCAGCCAGTTTCCTCGAACAGTTCGCGTGATGCGGTCGCTTCCGGACGCTCGTCGCGCCCCAGTCCACCGCCGGGCAGCATCCATGATTCGCGCGCGTGGTAGCTGTGACGGACAAGCAGCACTTCGCCCGCAGCATTGGCCGCGATCACGTTGCAGCCACGCACCCGCTTGCGCGTGATGCGCCAGTACCACAGCCGCGCGGCATGGGCGACACGCAGCACTGTGCGATGGAGTGGGCCGGGAAGGAAGTGCAGCACCAGCGCATTGTGGGGCCGGTGCTGCCGATTGTCACCTGCGCTTACGCCGCCTTCCAGCGCAGCGGCAGCGCCTTGTATCCGCCGACGAAAGTGGAGTTCACGCGGCGCGGGGCTCCTGCCAGTTCAAGGCTCTCCACCCGGTCGAGCAGCACATCGAGCAGGATGCGCATCTCAAGGCGGGCGAGGTGCAGGCCGAGGCACTGGTGCGAACCTGCGCCGAAAGCGGCGTGCCGGTTGGCCGGGCGCGTGGCGTCGAACTTGCGCGGTTCGGGGAACTGCGCAGGATCGTGATTGGCTGCGACATAGTTGAGCATCAGCCAGTCGCCCTGCGCGATCTGCTGGCCGCCCAGCTCGGTGTCGCGCGCGGCGGTGCGCATGAAGTGCTGCACCGGCGTGGTCCAGCGGATCGCTTCCTCGACGATGCCGGGCAGCAGGCTGCGGTCCGCCTTGGCGCGGGCAAACAGGTCTGGATCGCGGGCCAGCGCCAGCACCGCGCCCGCCGAGGAGGCGGAAGTCGTATCATGCCCGGCGCTGGCGACGATGATGTAGTAGCCGGCGGTATCGCGGTCGCTCATCGGTTCGCCATCGATCACGGCATTGGCGATCACCGTGGCGACGTCCTCGCCGGGGTTCTGGCGGCGCTCGGCGGCAAGCCCCGCGAAGTAGCGTTCGAATTCCGCCACGGCGCCGGCGACGATCTGGCTGATCTGTTCGGGCGGCAAGTCCTTGAGTCCGGACTTGTTCAAGTCCTCGTCCTGCCCGCCGAACATCTGCTGGGTCAGGAACAGCATCTTCGGCTCGTCCTCTGGCGGCACGCCAAGGATCTGCATGACGACATGGAGCGGATAGGGCGCGGCGACGAGCGGGATGAAGTCGCCCTCTTCGCCCGCCGCCAGCATCCGGTCGATCGATTCACTGGCGATCTTGCGGATCTCGCTATCCAGTTTCGACAGGTTCTTGGGCATGAACCAGTCCTGCGTCAGGCGGCGCAGCTTGGGGTGTTTGGGCGCATCCATGGCCACCAGCGAATCCACCAGATGCGGACTGCCCCCGGTGATCGAGCGGGCCAGCATGTCGCCGATGCGCAGGGTGAAGACAGCGGACTTCGGGTTGTTGAGGAAGGTCGCGTTGTCCTTGCTGACCTTCATCACTTCGTCGAAGCCCGAGACCAGCCAGAACGGCTCGTGCTCGTCTTGCGGCGCGACGACCCGGGCCACGGGCGCCTTGGCGCGAAGGGCATCGAACTGGTCGAGCAGCGGGTCCCACGCGCCGTAGGACTTGGGGTCGATGACGGCGCGGCCCACTTCAGCCGGAACCACCGGAACGCTTGCCATTGTCGTGTCCTCCCTCAGACCGTGGCCGCTTGCGCGGCTTCCCAGGCCTGCTTGTACTCATCGCGCAGCAGGCGCTTGAACAGCTTGCCGGTAGGTTCGCGCGGCAACTCCTCGCGGAAGTCGATCTGGCGGGGCATTTTCACGCGCGAAAGCTGCGGATTGAGCCACTCGGTCAGCTCGGCCGCAAGCGCCGGGCCAGCCTCGGCCATGTCGCGCGGTTGCACGATGGCGACGACTTTCTCGCCCATGTCCGGATCGGGCGCGCCGATCACGGCAACGTCGGCAACCTTCGGGTGCGTGACCAGCAGGTTCTCGATCTCCTGCGGGTAGATGTTCACGCCGCCCGAGATGATCATGAAGCTCTTGCGGTCGGTCAGGAACAGGTAGCCGTCCTCGTCAATCCAGCCCACGTCGCCAAGGCTGGTCCAGCCGTGCTTGTTGGTGGCATCGCGGGTCTTGTCGGGATCGTTGTGGTAGCTGAACGGGCTGCCGCCTTCGAAGAACACCTGGCCTTCCGTGCGCGGCGGCACCTCGTCGCCCTCTTCGTTGCAGATCCGGATCGTGCCGAGCAGGGCGCGACCGACCGAGCCGGGGCGTTGCAGCCATTCCTCGCTGGCGATGAAGGTGAAACCGTTGCCTTCGGTGCCCGCGTAGTATTCCCGCAACGCCGGACCCCACCATTCGATCATCGCCTGCTTGACCGGCACCGGGCAGGGCGCAGCGGCATGGATCGCGCACTTGAGGCTGGAGGTATCGTACTTCGTGCGGACGTCCTCGGGCAGCTTGAGCATGCGCACGAAATGCGTCGGCACCCACTGGCTGTCGGTGACCTTGTACTTCTCGATCAGTTCCAGCGCGTGCTCCGGATCGAACTTCTCCATCGCGACGACCGTGCCGCCCATGCGGTGGATGGTCATCGACCAGCGCAGCGGAGCCGCGTGGTAGAGCGGCGCGGGCGAGAGATAGACGGCATCGCCGGTAATGCCGAAGGCCTGGCTGGCAATCCCGATCAGCGAGTTGACCGCGCCGATCTCCGGGTCCTCGGGCAGGGGAATGCGCACGCCCTTGGGCTTGCCGGTAGTGCCCGAGGAATAGAGCATGTCGCACCCGGCGCGCTCGTCAGCGATGGGGGTGGCAGGCTGTGCGGCGAGCGCGGCGTCGAGCGAAAGCGGGCCTTGCGTATCGAAGCGCAGTTGCGGCACGTCAGGGGCAAGCTTCGCCACTTCGTCAAGCACCGGCGCGGTATAGGCCGAACCGATCAGGAGGCGGGTGCCGCTATCGTGCGCGATATAGGCAATCTCGGGCGCGGCGAGGCGGCACGAGACTGCGACGTAGACAAGGCCAGCCCGCTGCGCCCCCCAGGCCAGCGCGAAGAAATCGGCACGATTTTCCAGGCACAGCGCAATAGTATCGCCGATCTGGAGCCCGCGCGAGCGCAACAGCTGCGCGAACTGGTTCGATTTGGCTTCCAGCTGCGCATAAGTGACCACTTCGCCGCTGCCACCCATGATCACGGCGGCGCGATCGGGATTGCGGGCGGCATGATACTTGGGGTGGAAATGCACCGGCCTGTTCCTCTCGCATCTGGCGGACTCAGGCCGCCATTTGCGAGGGAGCTTAACCGATCAGTTAAAGGGTGCAACCGTGATCTGTTCGTCCGGTTGCACCGCTTTGTCGCAATTCTTGCCCGATCCTTTCACGGCGGAATGATCCGCCAAGGCCGTTACTGCGGCGCGGGCAGGACGCGGTCGATCGGATAGATCACGCCGTTGCGCGCGACGATCGGCTCTCCCACCAGCTTGGGCGCGTCGTCTCCGCTGCCAAGGCGGATGGTATCGCCGCTGCGGGTGAGCGTGAGCGGCTGCCCGCCAAGGCTGGCAAGGCGCACCGTTCCGTTGGCGCGCTCGATGCCCTGGTCAAGATCGGCCCGCGCGACGTAGCCGGGAGAGAGGTGCTGGCTCACAAGCGCAAGGAGCTGCACCTTGCCGTCCTCGCTTTCCAGCGCCTTGCGGTCGGCCTCGGGCAGGGCCGCGATCGCCTCGTTGGTCGGCGCAAACAAGGTGTAGCTGCCGACGCCTTCGAACGTCTTCTCAAGCCCCGCCGCCTTCACCAGCTTGGCCGATTCCGAAAGATCACTGCTGTCGTCCAAGGCGTCGAACAGGTCCTTGCTCGAAGCCTCGGCAACCGCCCCGCTGCCCTTGGCCTCGGGCACGTCGCTCTTTCCGCACCCGGCAAGGGCGAGTGCGACCGCCAGCACGGTCCCCATCATTGTATGGCGCACCATGGAAATCCCCTTTTGTCTTCGAGTGCAGGTCAGGCGATCAGTTCGATCACGGCGCGGACCAGCTGTGTGGTCGGGTCGACTTCGTAGACATAACCGTCGCTGTAGCGATACCAGCTGTCGGGCGTGTCTGCGTAGCGGCCGCGCCAGTCAGGCGGGACGTTGTAGAAGTCATAGCCTGCGGGCATCGGCTGGCCCACTGCCCACGGATCACCCGTCAGCAGGGCGGCAATGCCTTCGATCACGTTGGACTGCGGATTGACCTCGAAGATCGCGTTCTGCGCGTAGCGATAGTCATAGCCGTCGCGGAAGCCGTAATAGCGGTCGTAATAGCTGGGCACGGCATAGTCGTTGTACTGCGTCGGCCAGACCTGCCCGCCAAACAGGGCGCCGCCGAGCAGGGGCACGAGGCCCGAAACCAACCCGCCATCGCCCACGCGGTACATATAACCGTTGCCGTAGCGCCAATCGTAATCATTGCCGAGGTAGCGCACCGGATACCAGTCTCCCCAACTACGCGGGGCCTGAATCTGGCGAGCCTGGCCGGGAGGCAGGCAGCCGTTGTTCTTCTTGGCAAGGCCGGGAGGGCAATCACTCGCAACCGGAATCAGGAAGCGGCTGTCGTCGTAACGATAGCGGCCGTCCTGCCACTGGCGGCTCGCCACGCGGACGACGTTGCGGTCGTCCCGGCGCTCGACGCGATCAACCCGATCTTCAAGGCCACGGCTGGCCTGACGTTCGACCTTGTCGAGGCCCTTCGCACCGTTGTCGCGGTCCGGGCCCTTGCCGGGGTTCTTGTCATCGTTGCCGCGCATGGCCTGCTGCGGCGTCTGCCGCGCGTCGTTACCGCGGGGTTTGTCGGGGCGCATCTCGGCGCGCTTGTCGGGACCCTTGGCCTTGTTGGGGCCTTTCTGGCCGCCGCGATCCATTTTCTCGGCTTTGGCCGGCCCGCCGCCATGGTTGCCGCCGCCCTTGCCGTTTCCGTTGCCGTTCCCATTGCCCTGGGCGAGGGCCGGGACGCTGGCCGCGAGGGCGGCGACACCGGCCATGAGCATCAGTTTGCGCATCGTCGTTCTCCGAATCCGTCGGATCAGGCAACGTGCGCCTTGTGGCTGCGGTTCCCGAGCCCCTGCGGGGTCGAGTCAGGAACTCCGCTGGACAGCGTTGCGTCACTTGCAGGGGGCAACCAGCCCCTGCTGCGCGCCACGCCTTGCCAGCGGACTTCCTGACCCGATGACGACGCTTCCACCAGACCGAAACAGGGTCTAGGGCACGGGCATGATAGCACGCGAACTTCTCGGCACCGCGCCGGTGCCCGATGGCGAAGAGCTCAAGCTCTACAAGCACGACCGCGATTTCATGATCGTGCTCGGCCACAACGAACTGATGAGCACGCGGCAGAACGGTTCGGAGATCGCGCTGGCGGTGCAGAGCATCGCCCGGATCGCCAAGGGCCAGCGGCCCGCGATGCTGATTGGCGGCTATGGCATGGGCTTCACCTTGCGCGCCGCGCTGGAGAAGCTGCCGGCCGACGCGCACGTGACCGTGGCCGAGCTGGTGCCCGAGATCATCCAGTGGGCCAAGGGCCCGATGGCAGAGCTCGAAGCCGGCTGCCTCGACGATCCGCGCGTGCGGCTGGTCATGTCCGACGTGGCCGACGTTATCTCCGCCAATGCGCTGTCGGTGGGCGGCACCGGATATGATGCGATCCTGCTTGATGTCGATAACGGGCCGGACGGGCTGGTGCGCACCAAGAACAACCGGCTCTACACGATGCGCGGGTTGCGCACTGCGATGGACGCCCTGCGCCCCGGCGGCGTGCTGGCGATCTGGTCGGCGGCTAAGGATGCCAATTTTACCCAGCGTCTCAAGGCGGCAGGGTTCAATGTCGATGAAGTGGAAGTGCGCGCGCGGACCAATGGCAAGGGCGCAAAGCACGTGATCTGGTTTGCCAGCGTTTGAGAGCAATCGCCAATAAGGCACGATGCATTCACGGCGTGGATACCGGGCAATAAATACCATTCCTTTGCTGTCTCGCCACGCGCGGACTAGGCGTCAGGCAAGACAGCATCGGGAGAATGACATGCGCCTTGCCACAATCGACAACGGTACTCGTGACGGGCGGCTGATCGTCGTCTCGCAACAGGGCGATGCCTTCGCCTATGCTCCCGCTACCACATTGCAGGAACTGGTCGAGGGCTGGGAAGCACTCGCTCCGGCATTGCAGGCCATCGCCGAATTTCCCGAAACACTGGGCGAGGCCAAGCTCCTCGCGCCGCTGCCGCGTGCGTGGCAGTGGCTGGATGGTTCGGCGTTCCAGAGCCACGGCGACCTGATGGACGCGGTGCTCGGCATCACCAAGCCCAAGACCGACGTGCCGCTGATGTACCAAGGCATGTCCGATACCTTCATGGCCACCGGCACGGAAGCGCGCTTCCCGTCGACCGATCTCGGCATCGATTTCGAGGGCGAGTTCGGCGTGATCGTCGATGCAGTGCCAATGGGCACGAGTGCTGCCGAAGCGATGAAGCACATCCGCCTTGTCGTGCAGATCAACGACTGGTCGCTGCGCACGCTCGCCGGGCCGGAAATGAAAACCGGCTTCGGCTGGGTCGGCGCCAAGCCGGCCTGCGCGATGGCGCCTTTTGCCGTGACGCCCGATGACCTCGGCGATGCATGGAAGGACGGGCGTGTCTGCCTCGACCTGCTGGTTGACTGGAACGACAAGCGCTTCGGCGCGGCCAATGGCCACGCCATGGGCTATGGCTTCCATGAACTCGTCGCCCACGCGGCGCGCACGCGCGATCTGGTGGCGGGCACGGTGATCGGATCGGGCACGGTCTCCAACGCAAACTTCCGCGAGATCGGCTCGTCCTGCATTGCCGAGCGGCGCGGGATCGAAGTGCTGGACGAGGGCGAACCGAAGACCGCATTCATGGCCTTTGGCGATACCGTGCGGATGGAAGCGGTCGACGCTTCGGGCCGCGCCCCGTTCGGCGTCCTGCACCAAAGGGTCGTGCAAGCCTGAAGCAGCCCACTTGCCGTCCTTCCGATAATTGTTATAGCGCATAGCGAAATCGGAGGATGCCATGGCCGTTGTTGCGAGTCTGTCCCAAAGTGCGTTGGCCCACGCTGCGCTTGATCGTTTCCTGCGCCCGAAGTCCGTTGCCGTCGTTGGCGCATCGGACAAGCCCGGCGCGCTTGGCGCGACGCTGCTGACCAACCTCGACCGCAACGGCTATGCCGGCGCGGTCTATCCGGTGAACCCCAAGCGCGACGAGATCATGGGCAAGCGCTGCTACGCTTCGGTCGATGCGCTGCCCGAAGGCGTGGACGTGGCCGTGCTGGCGATCCCGCGCGCGGGCGTGCTCGATGCGGTTAAGGGTCTGGCGGCGCGCAAGTGCGGCGGCGTGGTGATCTTCTCCGCGGGCTTTGCCGAGGGCGGCGAGGAAGGCCTTGCCGAACAGCGCGAAATTGCGCGTATCGCGCATGAGGCGGGCATGGTCGTCGAAGGGCCGAACTGCCTGGGCCTCGTCAACTATGTCGATCGCATTCCGCTGACCTTCGTCGAAACCAACGCCGTGCCGCCGGCGGGCAAGCGGGCGATCGGCATCGTCTCGCAATCGGGCGCGATGGCGGCTGTGCTGGGCACGATGCTGCTCGCGCGGGATGCGGGCGTGTCCTACTCGGTCTCGACCGGGAACGAGGCGGCGAGCGGGGTCGAGGATTACGTCGACTGGCTGGTCGATCAGGACGACACGCACGTGATCGCCATGATCGTCGAACAGTTCCGCAAGCCGCAGGCGTTCCTTGCGGCGGCGCGGCGGGCAAAGGCTGCGGGCAAGCCGGTGGTGCTGCTGCACCCCGGCAAGTCGAGTGCGGCACGCGAATCGGCCGCCACGCACACCGGCGCCATGGCGGGCGACTACAAGCTGATGCGGGCCATGGTCGCACGCGCCGGCGTGATCTTTGCCGAGACGCTCGAAGAGCTGGGCGACATTGCCGAGATCGCGGTGCGTTGTGCGGCGCTGCCTTCGGGCAAGACGGCGGTGCTGGGCGAATCCGGCGCGTTCAAGGCGCTGACGCTCGACCTCGCCGAAGAGCTCGACCTGCCGCTGGCCGATCTGCACGACGACGATTCGCCGCTATTGCGCGCCGCGCTGCCGCCGTTCGTGCCGGTCTCCAACCCGCTCGACATCACCGCGCAGGGGCTTTCGGAGCCCGCGATCTACACCCGCTGCATCGAGGCGCTGCTTGACGACGACCGCGTCGGTACGGTCTTCGCCGGGATCATCCAGGCCGAACCCATCACCTGCAAGATCAAGTTCCCGCCGATCCTTGCCGCGGTCGAGGGCCGCACGCTCAACAAGCCGGTGATCTTCGCTGGGCTCGACGAAGGCGCCGAGGTCCCGGCCGAGCGCATCGCCGCGCTGCGGGCGGCAGGCATTCCGTGGTTCCCCACCACCGAGCGCGCACTGCGTGCCGTGACCCGGTTGACGCACTGGTCCGCGCAGGACCTCTCCGCCAACGATCTTGCCCCAACGCCACTGCCCGGCCTCGCCGATGTTCATGGCGTGATCCCGGAATACAAGTCCAAGGAACTGCTCGGTCCGCTGGGCGTGAGCTTCCCCAAGGGCGGCTTTGCCGACAGCGCCGATGCCGCGGTCGCGGCTGCCGATGCCGTGGGCTATCCGGTGGCGATGAAGGCGCAGGCGGCAGCCCTCGGCCACAAGAGCGATGCCGGCGGCGTGATCCTCAACCTCGCCGATGCCGCTGCGGTGCGCGAGGCATGGGACCGCATCCACGCCAATGTCGCCGCCTATTCCGCGTCGATCCGCCTGGAAGGCGTGCTGATCGAAGCGATGGGCAAGCGCGGCATGGAGATGATCGTCGGCGCAAAGAACGATCCCGAATGGGGCCCGGTCGTGCTCGCAGGCTTCGGCGGCGTGACCGCGGAAATCCTGCAAGACGTGCGCCTGCTGACCGCCGACCTGACGCAAGCGGCGGTCGAGGCCGAACTGATGAAGCTCAAGAGCGCCGCGCTGCTCAGCGGCTACCGTGGCTCGCCCGCTTTGGATGTGCCCGCGCTCGCTGCACTGATCGTCAAGGTCGGCCAAGTCCTGCGCGCCGAACCCTCGATCCGCGAGATCGACCTCAACCCGGTGATCCTGCATCCCATGGGTGAAGGCGTTGTCGCACTCGATGCGCTGATGCTGGTGGAGTGAGTTGCGCTTCCGGGGCGCTTCAGTGCCCCGGGAAGTCCATCAGCGCCTCTACTGTCAGCCCATTGTCGCGCAGGCGGGCGGCGCCGTGGAGGTCGGGGAGGTCTATCACGAACAGCGCGTGAGTGACGTGCGCGCCTGCCGTGCGCAGCAGTTCCGCGGCGGCAAGGGCGGTGCCGCCGGTGGCGATCAGGTCGTCGATGATGACCACGCGCTGGCCTTGCGCAATGGCAGTGGGGTCTATTTCGAGGCGGTCGCGGCCGTATTCCAGCGCGTAGTCGATGCCGATGGTCTCGACCGGGAGCTTGCCGGGCTTGCGCACCGGCACGAAACCGAGGCCCATGTGCGCGGCCACTGCGGCGCCGAAGATGAAGCCGCGCGCTTCCATCCCGGCGATGGCCTCGGCCCCTGCGTCCTGCGCCATCCGCGCCAGGTGGCCGATGCTGGCGGCAAGCCCGGCGCCATGCGAGATCAGCGTGGTGATGTCGCGGAACAGGATGCCGGGTGCGGGAAAGTCCGGCACGGTGCGGACGAGGGCCTTGAGTTCTACGGGTGTCATGCCTTCAACCTAGCCGCGCTGCGCCTCAAAAGGAAAGGCCGAGAACCTGCCCGAGATCGGCCAGCGCCTGTTCGCCACTTGTCACCTTGATCGCCTGCATCCCCAGTGCGGCGGCCGGTTTGCAGTTGATGCCGAGGTCGTCGAGGTAGACGCATTGCGCCGGCGCAAGGCCGAGCGCTTCGCACATCATCAGGTAGATGCGCGGGTCGGGCTTGCGCACGCCGGCCTTGCTGCTTTCGATGACGTGTTCGAAGCGGGCGAAGATCTGCTCCAGCTCATCATGTGCATCGGCGCTGCGGGCCATTCCGGCGCCATGGCCTGCGGGCACGTTGTTGGTGATGCAGCCCAGCCGAAAGCCTTCTGCCTTCAGCCGGTCGAGCGCCGACACCATCGCCGGACGCACCGCGCCTGCCAGCACGGCGAGGACGGACGCGCCGTCGAGTTCATGGCCAAGCGCGCGGGCTTCCTCGGCAAAGCGACGGTCGAACTCGGCGCTGTCGATCTCGGCGCGTTCGAACAACGCCCAGGCATTGGTATCGCCGTTGCGGGCGTTGACGGAGCGGACGAAGTCCTGCGGCAGGCCCCGTTCCGCTTCAAGCCGGTTGAACGCCTCGAACGGGGAGGAGGTGATCACTCCGCCGAAATCGAAAATCACCGCTGTGTAAGCCATCCTGCCTCCCTTAATGCCGGAGCAGCCTTAACCGATCGGTGAAATCGAACAAGACCATCGGATTTTTCCTCCATTTTGATGTGGATCATCGTATCCTGGCAGCGGCGGCGGCAGGCTTTTTCCATTGAAGGACAGGAGGATCCCGATGCGCTCCATTCTTTGCCCCGTCGAAAAGTCCGAAACCCTGAACGACCGCGTTGAAACCGCGCTGGCGCTGGCCCGCGAGACCGGAGGGCACGTCACCTTCGCGATCGCGACTCCGTTCGCGCAGATGGCGGCGTGGGAGCCGTTCGGCGGTGCCGCCATTTCCGCTGCCGCAATCAACGAGGCGCGCGAGGCCGACGAGGCCTTTGCGCGCGAGCTCGATGCGCGGCTGGCCCCGCAAGACGTGGCCTTCGATGTCACCATCGACGACAATGGCCGGGTGGAAGCCGCCGCTGCCGCCGCGCGCTTTGCCGACCTGATCGTGGCCACTCTCGACGATCCGAGCATCGAGGAACTGGTGCTTGGCGTGCGCAGCCCCGTGCTGGCGGTGCCGCGCGGAGTGCCAATGCTCGATTTTGCGGCACCGGCGCTCATCGCCTGGGACGGCGGGCACGAATCCGCCAACGCCCTGCGCGCAGCCTTGCCGTTCCTGGCCATGGCAAAGTCTGTGCACATCCTCACCGTGCGGGAGAAGGATGACACTTTCCCGGCGGTCGATGCGGCCTGCTATCTTTCGCGCCACGGAATCCATGCCGAAGTGCACGAACAGGAGCGCAACGGCTCGATCGCGTTCACGATCGAGGAATGCGCTCGCAGTCTCGGGGCCGGTCTCGTCGTCATGGGCCTGTTCGGACATAGCCGCCTTCGCGAACTGCTGATGGGCGGCGTGTCGCGCGATATGCTCGACCGGTCGCAGATACCGCTGCTGCTGGCGCATTGACGATTGGGCCGCGGTTGCGCCGCGGCCTGAGTGCGGGCCAGAGTGCGGACATGAAAACCACCCGCTCGCTGCCCGCGCTCGCCCTGCTGGTCACTATGTCGCTTGGTGCCTGCTCCCCGCAGCGGGCAAGCGGACCGACCAGCGCGGCGAGTGAAAGTGCAGTCGCAGCCAATTCTGAAACCACAGCCCCTGCAGAGCCGCCTGCGCTCGTGGCCACCGAAGCTGCGGCTGCGGCTCCGGCGCCGGTTCCACCTTCTTTTCGTGCTCTTGGTACCGAGCCGTTCTGGTCTGCGCGGGTTGAAGCTGACAAGCTCTCATGGTCGACGCCCGAGCAGCCCGAAGGCCTGACCGTGCCGGTGAAGCGCCAGGATGTTGCCGGAAAGGCGATACTTTCAGGCGAGGTTGGCGGAAAGGCGCTGGTGCTTGAAGTCAGTGCCGGGTCATGCTCCGACGGCATGTCGGACACAGTCTATCCCCTCACCGTGATCCGGCGACTCGGCAATGACACTCAGCGCGGCTGCGCGCGCTGAACCTATCCAAATTGCGCTTGTGCGCTGCACAACCGAGATTCGCCAGGCACGGGTGCAAACAATTGCGAACGGAACGATCCGGTATCGTTGCGTATGTAACGACTGCAAAATCCCCTCTAAACAGCAGCTTATCGAGTAAATTGCAAAAACTGCAACCAAATCAGACCATTTCGCAATTGCACAATTCTCGTGTGCAATGCATACAGATCATGCCTTTCAGGCATCCTCTCCCAAAACTTTCCGACCCGGCGGGCAACTGCCGGGTCTTTTTTTGCCCGCATTCCGGGCGGCTCCACGCATCTCGCAACCTTCGCAGCCCTCCCGCGTTTGAAATCCTGATCGCCGGTTCCCACATCGGAACTTGTCGATAGCTCAAGGGGATTTCAAAAAGCTCATGGCAGATGCGGCAACCGAAGCCCGGACCGATGCGCGCACCGTGCGCCTTCAGGTTGCGGGTGCTCGTCAGGAAGAAAGCGGCCACGGCATTGCCCGCATCAGTCGGCACGTGATGTCGCAGCTGGGCGTGACCGAAGGCGACGTTATCGAGATCGTCGGCAAGCGCGCCACCGCGGCGCGGGTTATCCAGCCCTATCCCGAGGACGAGGGTCTGGAACTGATCCGCCTCGATGGCCTCCAGCGCGCCAATGCCGATGTCGGCTCGGGTGAGCACGTGGAAGTGCGCAAGATCGATTCGCGGCCTGCGCAGCGTGTGGTCTTCGCGCCCGCGCAAAAGGAACTGCGCCTGCAAGGACCGGCCGTGGCGTTGAAGCGCAACTTTGCCGGGCGTCCGCTGGTGACCGGCGATCTGGTGGCGACGGCCGGGCAGCAGCAGGTCAACCGCACCGACATGCCGCCACAGCTGCGCCAGATGCTCAATGCGCCTGCCTTCGCGCTGACCCAGATCCGCCTGACCGTGGTCTCGACCAGCCCCAAGGGCGTGGTCCACATCGACGAGAACACCGAAGTCGAACTGCGGCCCGAATATGAGGAGCCGCGTTCGAGCCGCGCCGACGTCAACTATGACGACGTTGGTGGCATGGGCGATACCATCCGCCAGCTGCGCGAGATGGTCGAGCTGCCGCTGCGCTATCCCGAACTGTTCACGCGTCTCGGCGTCGATCCGCCCAAGGGCGTGTTGCTGCATGGCCCGCCGGGCACCGGCAAGACGCGGCTTGCCCGCGCCGTTGCCAACGAAAGCGACGCCTCGTTCTTCACCATCAACGGTCCCGAAATCATGGGTTCGGCCTATGGCGAGAGCGAGAAGCGCCTGCGCGAGGTGTTCGAGGAGGCGACCCGCAACGCGCCGTCCATTGTCTTCATCGACGAGATCGACTCGATCGCGCCCAAGCGCAGCGAGGTTCATGGCGAGGCGGAGAAGCGTCTGGTCGCCCAGCTGCTGACGCTGATGGACGGGCTGCATAGCCGCTCCAACCTCGTCGTGATCGCTGCAACCAATCGCCCCGACGCGATTGACGAGGCGCTGCGCCGTCCCGGCCGGTTCGACCGCGAGATCGTCGTCGGCGTGCCCGACGAAAGTGGTCGCCGCGAGATCATCGGCATCCATACCCGCGGCATGCCGCTGGCCGAGGATGTCGATCTGCAGGAACTGGCCCGCACGACGCACGGCTTTGTCGGCGCCGACCTTGCCGCCCTGTCGCGCGAGGCGGCGATCGAGGCGGTGCGCCGGATCATGCCGCAGCTCGATTTCGAGCAGCAGACGATCCCGCAGGACGTGCTCGACAACCTGCGCGTGGAGCGCGACGATTTCCTGCAGGCGCTTAAGCGCGTGCAGCCATCGGCGATGCGCGAAGTCATGGTGCAGGCGCCGACCATCGGCTGGGCGGACATCGGCGGGCTCGATGATGCGCAGGACAAGCTGCGCGAGGGCGTCGAACTGCCGCTCAAGAATCCCGAGGCCTTCCACCGCCTCGGCATTCGTCCGGCCAAGGGCTTCCTGCTCTATGGTCCGCCCGGCACCGGCAAGACCCTGCTGGCCAAGGCCGTGGCGAAGGAGGCAGAAGCCAACTTCATCGCGATCAAGTCGTCCGACCTGCTGTCAAAGTGGTACGGCGAGAGCGAGCAGCAGATCGCCCGCCTCTTCGCCCGCGCCCGTCAGGTCGCGCCCTGCGTGGTGTTCATCGACGAGATCGACAGCCTCGTCCCTGCACGCGGCAGCGGGCAGGGCGAACCGAACGTGACGGCGCGGGTGGTCAACACCATCCTTGCCGAAATGGACGGGCTGGAGGAACTGCAGTCGGTGGTGCTGATCGGTGCGACCAACCGGCCGAACCTGGTCGACCCGGCGCTGCTGCGCCCCGGCCGCTTCGACGAGCTGATATACGTCGGCACGCCGAGCGTCGCGGGCCGCGAGCACATCCTTGGCATCCACACCCGCAACATGCCGCTGGCAGGCGATGTGGACCTCGGGCGGATCGCACAGGCGACCGAGCGCTTTACCGGTGCCGATCTCGAAGACGTGGTGCGCCGCGCTGGCCTGAACGCCATTCGCCGCGCGGGCGGCAATGTCGATCAGGTCACGGCTGAGGACTTCGCCAGTGCGCTGGAGGCGTCACGCGCAACGGTGACCGAGCAGATGGAGGAAGAGTACGGCCGGATGAAGGGCGAGCTCAAGAAGCGCGCGATGAATCCGGGGCCGCTGGGCTTCATCACTCCGGGCATGGTCACGCCCTTGCGCGAATCCAAGCACGGCTGACGGCAACGCGGGCGGAGAGGTTCAGGCCTCTCCGCCTTCCAGCGTGAAGTCCATCTCCACGACGATGCCGCGCTCTGCGAAGCGGCGGACGATGGTGCCGCCCAGCTGGCGTTCTGACGAACGGATCAGCGCCGAGCCGAAGCCTTCGCGGCCTTGCTCTGTCGGCGCCGTCGCTTCCCCGGCGGCAATCTCTTCCCAGATCACCTTGGCGCGCGTGTCCTCGCGCTCCCAGCGGATGCGCAGCAGGCCGCCGGGCGCGGACCAGGCGCCGTATTTCACGGCATTGGTCGCCAACTCGTGCAGGACAAGGCCAAGCGGCACCGCATGCCGCCCCGGCAGATTCACCGTGCCGCCGTCCAGTTCGCAGCGCTCGCTTGATGAGCGATATGGCGCGATGACCTTGCCGATCAGCTCGGCCAGGTCGACCGTCTGGTCCTTGCCCGACCCTTGCGTAACCTCGTGCGCGGTGACGAGCGCGTGGATGCGCTTGGCGATGCGATCAACCGCCGGGGCGGCAGCAGCATCACCCCGCGCGCTCATCTTCACAATGGCGAGGATCACCGCGAACAGGTTCTTGACCCGATGGTTGAGCTCCTTGGCGAGCAGGTCGGCGCGGTCGCGCGCTTCGGCGATGGCGGCGGCGCCTTCGGCCAGGGCCTCGGCCTCGGCCTTGCGAATCGCCTGCCACAGTCCCAGCGCCAGTGCGCAGACGATCACCACGAACAGCGCAGCCAGCGAGGGCAGGATGCGCGCCTCGGCATTGGCCGCACGCTGCGCCGCCTGATCGAGGCGCACGCGCTCGATATCCTCCAGCCGGGCCACGGCCTTGCGCAACCCGTTCATGGCAAGCTGGCCTTCGTCTGACAGGAGGCGCGCATGGGCATCGGGAATGCGGCGATGTTCGACGAGGTCGACCACGCCCGCCATCTCGGCCCACTTGGCATCGCCCAGCCGCGCGATCTCGGCCACGAGATTGGCCTGCTCTGCCGGCAGGTCTGGCCCCATGCGGTCGCGCAATGCCCGCATGCCGGCGGCGTAGCGGCCCTGGCCTTCGCGGTAGGGTTCGAGATAGCGGGTGTCGCTGGTGATGAAGTAGCCGCGCTGGCCGGTCTCGCCGCTCATCGTCGCGCGCACGATCTCGTCGAGCGAAGCGATGATGCCGCTGGTGCGGGCCGCCTGCTGGCGCTGGGTGCGTTCAACCTCGACCGTGGCGATGATCAGCGAGAACGTGCCGATCAGCGCCAGCGCGACGACGGCAAACAGCGCCAGCGTCGGGATTCGCGGGGCGCGTTGCCACCAGTGCAGCCTCATCTCCTTGAGGAGGGATTCGGTTTCCCTGTTCATCAGGGGGGCCTAGACCCTAAGGCTTGCATCAGCAACGTCTTCACACTGGGCAACATATTGAAGCGCCTGCGCCTTTGCCTGCAGGGTTGACGCAAATCGCCTTGTCGCCTATCGGCCACCCCCTGATTCCGGCGCTTTGCCCTGCGGCAAGTGCCTGTCCACAGATTCGATATAGAAGAGAAAAGCCATGAAGCGCACTTTCCAGCCCAGCAACCTCGTGCGTGCCCGCCGCCACGGCTTCCGCGCCCGCACCGCCACTGTCGGTGGTCGCAAGGTTCTTGCCGCCCGCCGTGCGCGTGGCCGCAAGAAGCTGTCTGCCTGAGTCTGACAGTTTAATTCCGGTTCCGGCGAAGGCGGGGATGACCCGAATCGCCACCATCCGGAAACGGGCAGACTTCGTTGCTGCCAATCGCGGGATCCGGGTCGCAAGGCCCGGATTCGTGCTGTTGGTGAACCGCGACGTGGTGCCCGCTGACGAGGCCGACCTCCGCTTCGGCGTCACCGTCACCAAGAAGATCGGCAACGCGGTCGTCCGCAACCGGATGAAGCGCCGCTTCCGCGCCCTGCTGCGCGAGGCCCTGCCCGATGCCGGCATTGCCGGCGCTGACCACGTGATGATCGGCCGCGAAGGCGGGGTGGAGCGCGATTTCGCCCTGCTGCGCGAAGAGCTGGCCGTAGCGCTGTCCCGCGCCGCGCAGGGCAAGGGCGACCCGCCCCGCAAGCGCGGCGGCGCCCGTGTCAATCCGGGCAGGGGCAAGTGAAGCGCCTGCTCATCCTCATCGCCCGCGGCTGGCAGCTCGGCCCCTCCCGCGTGCTCCCGCCTTCATGCCGCTACAGCCCTTCGTGTTCGCAATATGCGATCGAGGCGCTGGAAAAGCATGGCGCGATTAAGGGTGGCTGGCTCGCGGCGAAGCGGCTATTGCGCTGCCATCCCTGGGGTGGGCACGGCTATGATCCCGTACCTTAGCCAAGTCTCCTCACCCCCACACGACTTCAAGATCTAGGACGCGAACACGGTGCAGAATCAGCGCAACGTCATAATGGCAGTGATCCTGACGGGTCTGCTGCTGATCGGCTGGGAAGCGGCCATGCGCTGGTTCTACCCGGCGCCGCCAGCAAAGCCGCAAGCTGCAGCAACCGCGCCTGCCAGCACTGACGGCACCAAGCCCAAGGCAACGCGCGAAGGCGGCCTGCAGAACGCGGCCGACATCGCGCTGGAAAAGAAGGACCTGCGCGCCGAACTCGCCGCAGGCAACCGCGTCGTCATCGACGCGCCGGGCCTCAAGGGCTCGATCAACCTCAAGGGTGCGCTGGTCGATGACGTGACGCTGGTCCGTCACCGTGAAAGCGTTGACAAGAATAGCCCGCCGGTGCGCCTGTTCTCGCCCGCTGGCACGCCCGCGCAGCATTATGCCCAGATCGGCTGGGTCGGCGAAGGCGTCGCCACGCCCGACGCCAACACGGTGTGGACGGCGGAGGGCGCAAGGCTGACGCCGCAGACCCCGGTCACGCTGCGCTGGAGCAACACCACTGGCCAGACCTTCGCGATCAAGTATTCGATCGACGCCGACTACATGATCACCGCAACGCAGAGCGTCGCCAACACCGGCGCCGCGCCGGTCGTGGTCAAGCCGTTCGCCCTGGTCAACCGTACCGACAAGACGGCCAGCCTCGATACCTGGCAGCTGCATTCGGGGCCGATTGCGGCGCTGGATGGCTCGGTCAACTTTGACAACAACTATTCCACCGTAACCGAAGCGCCGGGGCAGGTGATCCCGCTCAAGGGCACGACCAACTGGATCGGCTTTACCGACATCTACTGGCTGTCGGCGCTGATTCCCGATACCGGTGCCAAGGCTGAAGGTGCGGTGCGCTCGCTCGGCAACAACGTGTTCCGCGCGGACCTGATCTATCCCGGCGTGTCCATCGCGCCGGGCAAGGCACAGAGCCAGACCGTCCGCCTGTTTGCCGGCGCCAAGGAAAACTCGGTCCTCGAAAAGTACGAAGCGACCGGCGTCACCAACTTCAGCCTGGCTATCGACTGGGGCTGGTTCCGCTGGTTCGAAAAGCCGATCTTCTGGCTGCTCGATTCGCTGTTCAAGCTGGTCAAGAACTTCGGCGTGGCAATCATCCTGCTGACGCTGATCGTGCGCGGCGTGATGTTCCCGATCGCCCAGCGCCAGTTCGCCTCGATGGCGGCCATGCGCGCGCTGCAGCCCAAGATGAAGGCGCTGCAAGAACGCTACAAGGACGACAAGCAGACCCAGCAGCAGAAGATCATGGAGCTGTACAAGACAGAGAAGGTCAATCCGCTTGCCGGCTGCCTTCCCATGTTCCTGCAGATCCCGGTGTTCTTCGCGCTGTACAAGGTGCTGACGCTGGCCATCGAAATGCGTCACCAGCCGTTCGCGCTGTGGATCAAGGACTTGTCCGCGCCCGATCCGTTGCACGTCCTCAACCTGTTCGGCCTGCTGCCGTTCACGCCGCCGAGCTTCCTTGCGATTGGCGTGCTGGCGATCCTGCTGGGCATCACCATGTGGGCACAGTTCAAGCTGCAGCCGACGGCGATGGACCCGGCACAGCAGCAGGTCTTCGCGATCATGCCGTGGATGATGATGTTCGTGATGGCGCCGTTCGCGGCCGGCCTGCTGATCTACTGGATCACCTCGAACATCCTGACCATCGCGCAGCAGAAGTACCTCTACAGCAAGCACCCGCAGTTGAAGGCCCAGGCCGACAAGGACCAGCTCGATGTCGATCGCTCGGTCGCGCGTGAGCAGAAGCCTGCTGCCAACCGGAAGCCGAAGACGCGGTGACACCTGAAGAACAAGCTGCCCGCGCCGAACTGATCGAACAGGCGCGCCTCCTCTTTGCGGGGCGCGTCGAGTTCCTCAAGTCGGCCCCTGCGCTCAAGCACCTGCCCGATCCGGACGTGCCCGAGATCGCCTTTGCCGGCCGTTCGAATGTGGGCAAGTCGTCGCTGCTCAACGCGCTGACCGGGCGCAAGTCCATCGCGCGCACCTCGGTCACGCCGGGGCGCACGCAGGAGTTGAACTACTTCGAAGTGGGCGAGCCGACCCGCCTGCGCCTGGTCGACATGCCCGGCTATGGCTTCGCCAAGGCTCCGCCCAAGGTGGTCGAGCAGTGGCGCCGGCTGGTCCGCGATTTCCTGCGCGGACGCGTCGTGCTGAAGCGCACGCTGCTGCTGATTGACAGCCGCCACGGCGTGAAGCCGGTGGACGAGGACATGATGCAGATGCTCGATGAAGCGGGCGTCGGCTATCGCGTCGTGCTGACCAAGGCCGACAAGATCAAGGCCAGCGAACTTGAGGCCGTCACGGCCGAGACCATCGCCGCAGCGCGCAAGCGCACGGCGGCCTATCCCGAAGTGCTCGTCACCTCTTCCGAAAAGAAGATGGGCATCGAGGAACTGCGCGCCGCTGTGCTGC
Source organism: Novosphingobium sp. ERW19 (assembly GCF_012641315.1). Lineage (NCBI taxonomy): Bacteria > Pseudomonadati > Pseudomonadota > Alphaproteobacteria > Sphingomonadales > Sphingomonadaceae > Novosphingobium > Novosphingobium sp. ERW19. Next base: position 594,497 of record NZ_JABAIC010000001.1, on the reverse strand, counting down.
AGGACTCGTTAATTTAATAACCACTTTTTCTGAATGACAGACAAGCGCCTGTTCTCCCCTCCCGCAGGCGGCAGGGCGCTAACGCAATCTCCCCTCCCGCAAGCGGGAGGGGGCGGGGGTGGGCAAGCGGCGAAAACCGCCGACCATTTCCAACACTCCGCCATTACGGAGCGATAAGCGCTGTCCTACAGCCGCGCGCATGACGCAGCCTTCGCGCCATGCCCTACCGCGATCCTCTCCTCCCCGCCCGCCACTCCCTCGCTGATGCCCTGCGCGAGGCCGTGACCGCGCCCGCATTGCTGACCGAATATCGCCTCCACGAAGCACTTCGCGGGATCGAGACGATACACGCCTTGAACTGTGTAAACCGTGTAAACCCGTTCACGGTCGACACAGCGAACCTGAACGGCTACGCGGCTCGCAGGCGTAACAGGGCGAACACGATGAAGCTGATCATCGGCAACAAGAACTACTCCAGCTGGTCGCTGCGGGGCTGGCTGGCGTGCAAGCAATCCGGCCTGCACTTCGAGGAAATCACCGTCCCGCTCTATGGCGAGGACTGGGACGAAGCGCGCCGGACCGACGAACTTGCACCATCTTCGGGCAAGGTGCCGATCCTTTGGGATGGCGATGGCGAGGACGCACCCGTGGTGTGGGACAGCCTCGCGATCATCGATTACCTTGCCGACAAGGTCGGGCGCGATCGCTTCTGGCCCAAGGACGAGACCGCGCGCGCCATGGCGCGCTCGATGGTCGCCGAAATGCACTCCAGCTATCTGCCGCTGCGCCGCAGTCTGCCGATGAACATCCGCAAGCGCGTCGAAGGCGTGGAGATCAGCGCCGAAGTTCGCGCCGACATCGTGCGCATCCTCTCGCTCTGGGCCGAGGCCCGCGCCCGGTTTGGGAAGGGCGGGCCGTTCCTGTTCGGCACGTTCTGCGCCGCCGACATCATCTATGCCCCCGTCGTCTCGCGCTTCATGACCTATGGCGTGCCCGTGCCGGGCTTTGCCATGACCTACATGGAAGCGGTCTGGACGCACGATTGGATGCAGCAGTGGATCGAAGCCGCAGAGAACGAGGGCTGGACCATCGAGCAGTTTGAGGAGCCCGCACGCTGATGTCGCTCGATCCCGTGATCCTCGCCGAACGTCTGATCGACTGCGAGAGCGTTACCCCCGCGACCGGCGCGGTGTTCGATTGCCTGCAGGCCATGCTCGAACCGCTGGGCTTCGCAATCCATCGCTTCGTTGCCGGTGAAGCGCCCGACGGCCCGGTCGAGAACATGTTCGCGATTCGGCGCGGCCCCGAAGGCTCGCGCCACTTCGCCTTTGCCGGGCATCTCGACGTCGTTCCACCGGGCGAGGGTTGGACGTCCGGCCCGTTCAAGGCAGAACGCCGCGGCGAATTGCTTTACGGACGCGGTGCGGTGGACATGAAAGGTTCGATCGCCTCGATGGTTGCTGCTGCCGCCGAAGTGCCGGTCGAGGCGGGAACGCTCAGCTTCATCATCACCGGCGACGAGGAAGGCCCGGCGCGCTTCGGCACCGTGCCCCTGATCGAGCTGATCCGCGAGATGAAGGCCGAGCCCGACCTGTGCCTGGTGGGCGAGCCGACCTCGGTCAACCGCCTGGGTGACATGGTGAAGATCGGCCGTCGCGGTTCGGTCAATATGTGGATCACCTGCAAGGGCGCGCAGGGTCACGTCGCCTATCCGCACCTCGCCGACAATCCGATCCCGCGCCTGGTCGCGCTGCTCGCCGATCTTGATGCGCTGGTGCTCGACGAGGGCACGGAGTGGTTCCAGCCATCGAATCTCGAGATCACCGACCTTGAGGTGGGCAACAAGGCCACCAACGTCATCCCCGCCGAGGCGCGCGCGCGCATCTCGATCCGCTTCAACGACCGCCATACCGGCGCCAGGCTGGTCGCCATGGTCGAGGAAGTGGCACGCCGCCACAAGGGCGAGGTGCGTGCGGTGATTTCGGGCGAGAGCTTCATCACCTTGCCCGGCGACTATTCCACGCTGATTGCCGAGGCGGTGCAGGCCGAGACCGGCCTCGATCCCGAACTTTCGACCAGCGGCGGCACCTCGGACGCGCGCTTCCTGCGCGCCGTATGCCCGGTCGTGGAGTTCGGCCTGTGCAACGCCACGATGCACAAGAAGGACGAGGCCGTTGCGCTGGAAGACCTTGCAGTCCTCCAGCGAATCTACCGGCGGATTACGCTGGCGGCCTTGGCAGCCTAGGCCTTCACCTTGTTCGCGAAGCTTTTGCGCAGCTTCATCAGCTTGGGCGGTATAACGGCAAGGCAGTAGGGATTGCGCTGGCCTTCGCCTTCCCAGTACTCTTGGTGATAGTCCTCGGCAGGATACCATGTCGCCATCGGTTCGATCGTGGTGACGATGGGCTTTGGCCAATCGGGCTGGGCGCGCGCGATGGCCGCTTCCATCGCTGTCTTCTGCTCCTCGTCCGCCGGGAACATCGCCGAACGGTACTGCGTGCCCACGTCGTTGCCCTGGCGGTTCAGTTGCGTTGGATCGTGCGTGGCGAGGAAAATGTCGAGGATCTGGTCGAGGCTGATCGTTTCGGGACTGAACGTCACGCGGATAGCTTCCGCATGCCCGGTAGTCCCCGAACAGACCTGCTTGTAGGTCGGGTTGTCGACCGTACCGCCGATGTAGCCGCTCTCGACATTCGTCACACCGATCACGTCGCGGAAGACTGCCTCGGTGCACCAGAAGCATCCACCTGCGAGGATGGCCGTTGCTTGTTCGCTCATGCGCTATATTCTCCTGAATTGCGTGAGAGATAAGCATGCCACCCCCGCTTGTCATCGGCCCGAAGGAGAATCCCCACATGCGTCGAATCAGCCTTGCCCTGCTCGCACTCGTTGCGGGAAGCAGCCTCGCCACTCCGGTAATGGCCGAGACTGCGCAGACCGCTGCTGCAAAGGTCGATCCTGCGCTGGCCGCCGCCGTTGCCGATCCGTTGCGCGAGAAGGACCGTGCGCGCGACGTCTATCGCAAGCCTGCCGAGACGCTGAGCTTCTTCCAGGTCTCGCCGACGATGAAGGTGGGGGAATATGCTCCGGGCGGCGGCTGGTACTCGCGCCTGCTCGGGCTCTACCTCGGGCCCAAGGGCAAGCTGGTCGGCCTCTACTTTGACCCCACTGCCAGCGCCTTTGGCGACAAGATGAAGGCGGGCATTCGCGAAGGCGCCGCCAAGTATCCGGCGGAAGTGGCCGAATGGTCGGGCCAGCCCGCGGAGCGCTTCTCCGCGTTCACGCTCGACGTGCTGCCTGACGGTGAGAAGGGCACGTTCGATCGCATCCTTGTCATGCGCATGATGCACAACCTGCTGCGCTGGAACCTTGCTGCGCACGAGATCAAGCAGATGCGCGAACTGCTCAAGCCCGATGGCATGATCGGCATCGAACAGCACCGTGCCAAGCCAGACGCGCCCTATTCCTTCACCGACGGTTCCAAGGGCTACCTGCGCGAGGCCGATGTGATCAAGTTCATGGAAGTGAACGGCTTCACCTATGTCGGCAAGAGCGAGGCCAACGCCAACCCCAAGGACCCGGCAAACTGGCCCGATGGCGTATGGACCCTGCCGCCACAGCTTGCCGGCAAGCCCGACGATGCGACCAAGGCGAAGCTGCAGGCCATCGGCGAGAGCGACCGCATGACGCTGCTGTTCCGCAAGCGCCCCTGAATTGGAGCCCGGCGACGGTTGAATTGCGAGGGCAGGGGCCTTAGGTCCCTCCCATGACCGAAATCTCCGTCGCCGCCCTGCAACTCGCCCTTCCCGGGGGCGAGGCCGAGAACATCGCCGCCACTGCCGCGCTGGTTGAAGAGGCCGCGCGTGGCGGCGCGCAGATCGTGCTGCCGCCCGAACTCTTCGCCGGGCCCTACTTCTGCAAGGTCGAGGACGAGGCCCTGTTCTCGATGGCCTACCCGCTCGACGCGGACCCGTCGGTGCGCGAGATGAAGAAGCTCGCCAAAGCCCACGGCATTGCCATTCCCACCAGCTTCTTCGAGCGGGACGGGCATCACTATTACAATACGCTGGCGATGATCGGCCCTGACGGCGAAGTCATGGGCATGTATCGCAAGAGCCACATCCCGGACGGCCCCGGCTACGAAGAAAAGTACTATTTCCGGCCCGGCAACACCGGCTTCAAGGTTTGGGACGTGTTCGGCACACGCATCGGCGTGGGGGTGTGCTGGGACCAGTGGTATCCCGAATGCGCCCGCGCCATGGCGCTGATGGGGGCAGAGCTGCTGTTCTACCCCACTGCCATTGGCAGCGAACCCTATGACGCCGATCTCGACACCAGCCGCATGTGGCGCCGCGCGATGATCGGTCATTCCGTGTCGAACTGCATGCCGGTGATCGCAGCCAATCGCATCGGTATGGAAGGTGGCCAGCGCTTCTACGGCCACAGCTTCATCTCTGATGAATGGGGCGATTACCTCGCCGAGTTCGGCGCAGGCGAAACCGGCGTGCTTCACGCGACGATCGACCTGAAGCGCGCCGCAACGCACCGCGCCGGCATGGGCTTCTTCCGCGATCGCCGCCCGCAGCTTTACGGGCGGCTGGCAGAAGACATCTGACGCTGCATCGCTACATCGTCGCGCTCGGCTCGAACCAGCGCCACCCCCGCCATGGCAACCCATCGGCGATCCTGTGGGCGGCACTGCATGAAGTCGGGCGGCGCAAGTGCAGGATCGATGCGGTGTCCCCGACGATCCGCAGCCGGCCAATCGGGCCGTCGCAGCGCGTCTATTGCAACGGCGCCGCGCTGGTCTCGACAGACCTTGAACCCCGCGCCTTGCTGGACGAGTTGCAGGCGGTGGAAACCCTGTTCGGACGCCGCCGCCAAGGCCAGCGCTGGCGGTCGCGCACGCTCGATCTCGACATTGTCATGTGGTCCGGCGGGTGCTGGGCGGACGAGAACCTGATGATCCCGCATCCAGAATTCCGCAAGCGCGACTTCGTGCTCGGCCCGGCGGCGCGCATAGCCAGTGACTGGCGCGATCCGATCACCGGACTGACGGTGCAGCAGTTGCACCGTCGCCTCGCCAAAGGCTTGACCCGCTCGTCCCCGCCCCCTAGGTGACGCGCCACGCCTCGCGCTTCACTTGCGCAGCCATGGCGGGCCCTTAGCTCAGTCGGTAGAGCAACTGACTTTTAATCAGTAGGTCGCTGGTTCGAACCCAGCAGGGCTCACCATTCCTTACCGCGACCGTGCGTTGAGCCCTTCGCCCAGCAGGTCTGCGGCCACTTCCGCGATCTCTTCCACCGGACGGCTGTCGTCCCAGACGCCGAAGCGCAGGCCGAGGAAGACGTTCATGCCCATGATGGCCCACGCCCGCACGTCCTGCTCCCCATGGCGCAGCGTGCCGGACGCCGCGCCCTCGGCAAGGCGCGCGGCGATGCGCGTTGCCGTGCCTTCGTAGTGGGCGCGGTAGCTTTGCGGGTCGGCGAACTCGGCCTCGTCGATGATCCGGTAGATTTCCTTGTGCTCGCGCGCAAAGTGCAGGAACCCGACGAGGGCTTCGCGTTCACGCTGCAAGCCGGTGGCGCCTTCGCTGACAGCGGCGGCGGCGGTCGTTGCCACCCGGGCCGACATGTCGCGCACAAGGGCGGTGAAGATCGCGTCCTTCGAATCGAAATAGGTATAGAAGCTGCCCAGTGCCGTTCCCGCGCGCCGCGTGATGCCGCTGATCGAGGCTTCGTGAAAGCCGCGCTCGCCAAACTCGGCTGCTGCCGCATCGAGCAACTTACGCAAGGTTTCGCGCCCTCGCGCGGTGCGTGGCACCTTTCCCGGACTTGCAGCGCTTGTCTGCGCCATGTGCGCTTCTCCCCGCAACCGCCCACCCCACAGCGCGTGTTGCCGTTTCGCCACGATCCGTAGCGACAAACCGGCAATCTCACAACGAGAAGTTGAAAGGTGGTTCAACTTTCAATATCAAGGCTGGCGAGCGGACGGAGCAGTCCGCGAGAGGGAGCCTGTCTGATGACCCGAATTTCCACGCGCGCCGCCTTGGCCGCCACAGTTGCACTGTTCGCCGTGCCCGCCATGCCCGCCTTCGCGCAGGAAACGCCTGCTGCTGAAGATGCCTCGGAGATCGCTACCGGCAACGAGATCACCGTGATTGCCCGCCGCCGCGAGGAGCGTCTGCTCGACGTGCCAATCGCAATCTCGGCGCTGAACACGGATGCGCTTGAGCGTGCCGGCGCCAAGGACCTTTCGGGCATTCAGGGCGCGATCCCGAACGTGAACATCGTGCAGGGCCGTGGTTCTGCGAGCAGCGCCAACTTCTACATTCGCGGCATCGGCCAGCCCGATGCACTGCAGACGTTCGACCCCGCAGTCGGCGTCTATGTCGATGGCGTCTACCTCAGCCGTATCCAGGGTGCGCTGCTCAACCTGTTCGATGTCGAACGGGTCGAAGTGCTGCGCGGGCCGCAAGGCACGCTCTATGGCAAGAACACCATCGGCGGCGCGGTCAACGTCGTGTCGAAGAAGCCCGATCTCGATACCGTCAAGGGCGAGGCTGCGTTCACCTATGGTCGTTTCGATGAAGTGACGGCGAAGGGTTATGTTTCGGCCCCGCTGGTCACCGACAAGCTCGCCCTCTCGCTCGCCGGGGTCTATGACGACCGCGACGGTATCGTCACCGACCCGCGCACCGGCCGGAAGTACAATGACCGGAACAACCTGTCCGGCCGCGCCATCCTGCGGGCCAAGCCGACCGATACGGTCGAAATGCTGATCTCGGGCGATTACACCCGCCAGCGCAACGCGGCCACGCTTGGTTATCTGACCGCACCGTTGATCCAGACCGACTTTGTCCGGGGCGGCGTCGTGCTTGCTCCTGCAAATCCCTATGGCCCCTATGACTACAAGGCATCGACCAGCCTTGCCCCGGATCAGGGCCAGAAGCTGGACCACTGGGGCGTTTCGGGCACGATCAACGTGGATCTCAGCGACAGCTTCCAGCTGACCTCGATCACCGCCTATCGCAAGCTCAAGACCGACTTCTTCATCGACATTGACGCCACGCAGTTCGAACTGGGCGACGTGTTCGTGGGCGTTCGCCAGAACCACTTCAGCCAGGAACTGCAGCTCAAGTACGATTCCGACAAGCTCAAGGGCGTGTTCGGGCTCTACTACCTCAACGAGAACGTGAGCTCGCACCAGGAAGCCTACGCCGACGGCCTGTTTGCCTTCAACGGCGCGCCGATCACGTTCCTCCGCACGATCGACGACAAGCAGGTTACCAAGAGCTACGCCGCCTTCGGCCAGCTGACCTACGACTTCACCGAGCAGCTCTCGATGACTGCTGGCCTGCGCTATACGCACGAGAAGAAGACCTACAACCGCTGCACGGTCACTGCCTCGACGCTCGGGCTGCTCAACAACATCCGTTACTGCTTCCCCGACAACCTGCCCGCGCCCTTCACTGGCGACGACGACGTGAGTTATGACGCGTGGACGCCGATGGTCAGCCTTTCCTACAAGCCGACCCCGGACACACTGCTCTATGCCTCGGCCAGCCGCGGCTTCAAGGCGGGTGGCTTCAACGGTCGCGTCAACTCGAACGGGGACATCTCGGTTACGCGCAACGGCGTGACGACGGTGGTGCCGAACTTCGAACCCGAAACGGTCTGGTCCTATGAGGCGGGGGCCAAGGGCACTTTCCTCGATGGCCGCGTCAATATCTCGGCAGCGGCGTTCTACACGGACTACAACAACTTCCAGGCCCGTGTCGGCAACGGCACCAATGTCGGCCTTGGCGGCAGCTTCCCGGTGCTCAACGCTGGCAAGTTGCGCATCCAGGGTTTCGAGTTCGACATCTCGGTCCGGCCGGTAACGCCTCTGACCCTGTTCGCCTCGGTCGGCTACCTCGATGCCGACTACAAGCGCTTCGATGATCCGCGCCGCTTGCCGCCTGCCGGTGGCGCTGCGTTCAGCTGCAACCCGACGGGGGCGCAGATCACTTGCCGGCCGGCCTTCGCGCCGCCGCTCACCCTGCGTGCTGGCGGTGAATACCGCGTCTCGCTGGGCGATGCTTCGCTGACGCTGGGCGGTGACGTCCGCTTCGTCGACAAGCAGTACCTTTCGGTCGACAACCGCCCGGGCCTGACCGAAGACGGCTACCTGATCGGCAACCTCTATGCCCAGGTCGACTTCGACAAGTTCTACCTGCGCGGCGCGGTCAAGAACGTGGGCAACACGCTGTACAAGACCGACGGTCAGGAATTCAGCTCGGTCGGCAACATCCAGACCGTCTACTACGGCGATCCGCGCACGTGGAACGTCACGGTCGGCGTTCGCTTCTGATCTGACAAGCGATCTCAAGCGGTGCAGGCGCCCTCAATCCCTCCATCGCCTGCCACCGCCGTCCAAGCCCCGGTCCGTTGTGGCCGGGGCTTTTGGCTTATTTGGAATGCTCCATTCCTGCGGGTTCTGCGCTTTGCGGGTGGAGCGGGCCCGGCTCTAATGACGGCATGGATCTGCACTTCGAATGCACGCAATGCGGGCGCTGCTGCCATGACCTCAGGTTGACGCTGTCGGTCGCCGAAGCGTGCGCCTGGGCTGGCAGAGGTCATCAGGTTGACCTGCTGACCGAAGCCTGGCCCTGGCCTGACGATGGCCCCGCCGACGATGCGGTGATGGCGTGGCGAAAGGCTACCAGCTTCGCCGTTCGCGTCGGGGATGTTCCATTCCGGATCAATCTCAGGCTGGTGGCGCGGCACGAGGGGGCCTGTCCGCACCTGCTGCCGGACATGCGCTGCGGCAACTATGAAGCCCGTCCTCGCATCTGCCGCATCTATCCGCTTGAAAGTCGTCCCTTTGAAGCGGTGGAGCCCGCGCGCCGGAAGTGCCCGCCCGAAGCTTGGCACGATGATCTGCCGGTGCTTGAGCGCGATGGTGAACCGCCCGACAGCCCGGCGCGCGTGGTGCTTGCCGCCCATCGTCAGGCCATGATCGATGACGTTCCGCTCAAGGCGCGGCTGGCATCGGCGTTGGGTTTTGCCGAGACAGCATTTGCCGGGGAAGGGTTGGCGGTGTGCGAGGTTGCACCGCTCGCCCTTCTGACAGCTGTCGAGGAAGTGTCCTGCGGCCTCTGGGATGTTACTCGGGACTGGGCAATGGTCACCAACCGGACATCGACGGCGCAGATGCTGGCCGATCTGGATTGCCCGGTGCGGCTGGTGTCGGCCGGGCCTGCGTTCCTGCCAGCCTTTGCCGACGAGACCTGATCAGGCGGACTTGGCGCGGACGCCGAAGCGGCCGAACTTGCGGTAGCGCGTCATCCAGCGGGCCAGGAATAGGCCGAGCGGACGCGGCGTCACGCCCAATGCCTCGATGCCGGGCAGCGTTCCCGACGCCACGTTGCCGGCCTTGAGCAGCTTCCACTGGTCGGTGCTCATCGGCGCACCCGGCAGCCATCCCGTCAGCGAAGCGAAGGCTCCCGACACTGCATCCGGCAGTTCGACCAGCACCGGCGTACGATCCGCAGCATTGGCGATGCGGCGGTTGAGTTCGCCCATGGTGATGACTTCGGGGCCGGCCAGCTCGTAAGTCTTGCCGCCGTGCGCGCCTGGGTTGGCCAGGGCATTGCCGATGGCTTCGGCAGCATCGTCGACGAACACCGGCTGCAACCTGGCAGTGGGGCCGAACACCGGCAGCACCGGCAGCTTGGCCATCAGGCCACCGAACATGTTGAGGAAGTTGTCGTCTTCGCCGAACAGGATCGAAGGGCGGACGATCGTCGCGGTCGGGAAAGCGGCCAGCGCGGCCTGCTCACCTTCGGCCTTGGTGCGGGCATAAGGCACGTCCGAACCGGCATCGGCGCCGAGTGCGGAAACATGCACGAACGCCTTGGCGCCAGCCGTCCCGGCAGCCTCGGCAACGCGGCCGACGCCCTGTCCCTGCAGCGAATCAAGGTCTCCGGCAAAAGCACCGACGAGGTTCACCACGGCGTCGACGCCGGTCAGCGCCGCCGCAACGGTGCGCGGCTTGGTCACGTCGGTCGCCACGAACTGGATCTGGCCGAGCGAACCCAGCGGACGAAGCTTGAAGCTGCGCTCGGGATGGCGGCTGCACACGCGCAGGCGGGCACCGCGCGAAAGCAGTTCCTGCGCCAGATGCGTGCCGAAGAAGCCGCTGCCGCCCACCAGCGCTACCAGCATGCCTTCGAGATCGCGCGTTCTGCCGTTTGCCATATCGAGCGTGTCCTGAATCACTTTTGCCCGCCAATCCGGGCCGTTTCACGCGACGCCTTTGGCACAGCAGCAGGAGCAGTTTCAATGAGGAAACTCCCGTTCTGCAGCACGGTTGCAAAAAGAGTCGCGATTGACGGAATTTGCCCCGTTGACACCCCGCCGCGCCTGTCCTAGTGGCGCGCTCCTACCCGGCGAGACGGCGCTTCAGCCCCTCGCCTCCGTGCCCAGATGGCGGAATTGGTAGACGCACCGTCTTCAGGTGGCGGCGCTGGAAACGGCGTGGAGGTTCGAGTCCTCTTCTGGGCACCATTTTTCTTTCCGGACCCGTCCGCAAGCGTCCGGAAAAGTCCATGAAATCAGATACTTTTCAGGGTTTCGGCGTCCACCGGCATCCGGCTGAATTCGTTGAAATTGACGGTACATTACGGTATATCTGACGGTATCAAAACCGACAGAGGTGGCACCATGCTGACCGATCTGGCTGTCCGAAAAGCGGCTCCACGCGACAAGCCCTACAAGCTCTCCGATGGTGGCGGGCTATACCTGCTGGTGACGGCGGCAGGTCAGCGATACTGGCGGATGGACTATCGCTTCGGGGAAAAGCGGGCCACTGCAGCACTCGGGGTGTACCCGACCATCACCTTGGCCGAAGCACGCGCCAAGCGGCTGGAGATCAAGAAGCAGATCGCCGAGGGCATCAACCCGGCTGCCAAGCGCAAGATCGACAAGATCACCGGCCCGCTTGCCAATGTGAACAGCTTCAAGGCCGTGGCGGAAGAATGGCTCGACAAGGCCCGACGCGAGGGTCGTGCCGATGTGACCGTTGGCAAGCTGACATGGCTGCTCGAATTCGCCTACCCCATCATCGGAGACCGCAAAGTCGGCGAGATCAAGGCGCCCGAACTGCTCGCCGTCCTGCGCGCTGTCGAAAAGCGCGGCCATTACGAAACCGCACGAAGGCTGCGCAGCACCTGCGGCCAGGTCTTCCGCTATGCCATCGCCACCGGCCGCGCCGACCGAGACGTGTCGGCAGACCTGCGCGGCGCACTGATCGTGCCCAAGGTGACGCACCGTGCCGCCATCACAACACCGAAGGAAGCGGGCGAACTGCTGCGCGCGATCGACGCCTATTCAGGCTATCCGGTCACTCACGCAGCGCTGCGACTGGCTCCCTACGTCTTCGTGCGCCCTGGCGAACTGCGGCAGGCCGAATGGAGCGAATTCGACTTCACCCGCAACATCTGGACCATCGCTGCGGACAAGACCAAGATGCGCGTCGCACACCGCGTGCCGCTCAGCCGCCAAGTGCTCGCCATCCTGGAGGAACTGCGCGAGATCAGCGGCAATCGCCGCTACCTGTTCCCCGCCCAAGGCAAGCGCGACCGGCCAATGTGTGAAAACACGATCAACCTCGCGCTGCGTCGGATGGGATTCGATGGCACCACGATGACCGCGCACGGCTTCCGCGCCATGGCCAGCACGCTGCTGAACGAACAGGGCCGCTGGAATCCCGACGCAATCGAGCGCCAGCTTGGCCATGCCGAGACCGATGACGTCCGTCGCGCCTACGCGCGCGGCGAGCACTGGGATGAGCGGATCAGGATGATGCAGAGCTGGGCGGACTACCTCGACCAGCTCAGGTCCGGTGCAAAGGTGCTGCAAGGCAGCTTTCGCAAGCCATCAGGCGCTGCGAGCGCATTGCCGGGTTGATCCTGCTGCATTGCTCAGGATCTGTCAGCAATCTGTTCAGCTGGCGATTTCCGCATCAAGGTAGGCCTCGACGCGCCGCATACCTGCGAGGCCATCTGCCAGCATGAGATCCAGCGCGCATACTCCACCAAAGGCCTCATTCGGCGCACCAATCCACCGCGCAACCCTATCGCTGTCCGCGAATATGCATCGCAATGCGCGATGAATGCCTAGCAGCGCCGTAGCCCGCCCCTCGCCATTGAGAAGCCGCGCAACCGATTCGTCGGGAACGCCCCAGCGCGTTACCAATGCAGTGGCCGCTCGCGCCATCGCCAGCTTTTCATCTTCGTTATATTGAGCGCTGGCGATCGACAAGGACAGATCCACTGACTTCGACGCGCCCTCGATAGCACGGAACGTCCGCCCAGGCCACCAATCAACTTACCGAGCGGTAAGAATTTCCTGAAAGGCCTCAACATTCACGGATTTCCTTCCCGATCGGGCAGAAATGCTCTTGAAACTCTACAGCACATATGAGAACTTCCCGCTCGGTAAGACTGACATGATCGACAACGCAACCCAATTCGGCGCAGCCGTCGCCTCCGCCCGCAAGGCCCTTGGCCTTACCCAGCGCGAGCTGGCGCTCGCGATCAACAGCGGCGAACGCTTCATCGTCGATCTGGAAGCAGGCAAACCCACCGCCCAGCTCGGCAAGGCACTCGCCGCCGCAAAGGCTGTCGGCTTGCGGCTCACCGTAACCGGCATTTCGCAGGCCTGATGGTGGACCTTCCGGTTCACTACGAAGACCGCCTGGTCGCTACGATCAGCGCCGACGCGCAGGCAACCCGCCTTGCCTATGCGAATGCGTGGAGTTCATCCGCTGAGAGCTTCCCGGTCTCGCTAGCCATGCCGATCCGGCCAGAACCCTATGACGGGGAACAGGTCCTTCCATGGCTGATGAACCTCCTGCCGGAGGGCGAACCGCTGCGCGCAATGACGCGAGCGCTAGGCGCTGCACCGGAGGACGCACTGGGCCTGATCGCGCAGACCGGCAACGATCTGGCAGGCGCGCTCAGCATCGCTCCGCAGCGGCCGCGAGGCGAGCCCGGCTATCGCACGATCCCGGATGCCGGGGCACTTGAGCGGATCATCGAGGAACTGCCAGCGCGGCCCTTCCTGGTGGGCGAAGACGGAGTCTCGATGAGCCTTGCCGGGGCGCAGGAGAAGCTGCCGGTGGCGATCATCGACGGTCAGATCGCCGTGCCGATCAACGGCGCGCCCTCCACCCACATCCTCAAGCCCGACAATCCACGCCTGCCCGGCAGCGTCCAGAATGAGGCGCTGTGCATGGTTCTCGCTCACAGGATTGGTCTCAATGTCGCGCCGGTTACGACCGGCGTTGCGGGGAAGCGCAGCTATCTGTTGGTCGATCGCTACGACCGGATAGGCACCGGCAACGATGTCCGCCGCCTGCATCAGGAGGATTTCTGTCAGGCACTCGGCCGCCCGCCTGCCGCCAAGTATGAATTCAACGGCACCGGGACGCGCGGCCCCTCGATCGCAGACATGTTCGCGGTTGTCCGCCAGCATATGACTGCGCGCGACATCACCCGGCTGCTCGACGCCGTGATCTTCAACATCGCCATCGGCAACGTGGACTCCCACGCGAAAAACTACTCGATCCTGCTCGGCCCCGGTGCCCCGCAGCTTGCTCCGCTCTACGATCTCATGTCCGGGCTTGCGTGGGCGAACATCACCCAGAACCACGCCCAGGCCATCGGCGGCCAACGCCGCGGTCGGCACATCTACGGTCGCCACTGGCGGCGCATGGCCGAAGCCGCAGGCCTGGCAGCGCGAGGAACGGTGCAGCGGGTGGAACAGGTGACGGCACGGTTGCTGCGCGAACTGCCCGGAGCGGTCGAGGAGGTGGCAGCAAGGCCAGCAGGTTCCTCGATGCTGGAGGTCTTCGCAAAGGAGATCGAGGTACGGGCAACCGAAGTCAAGGCGCATGCAGGACAGGAAGGCCTGCCCGACACCGCTGAAGTGCCGACGGACGACGTACCGACGATAGGCGCAAGCGCCTATTCTGCTGACAGGGTAGCGGGAGCGTCATGACCAAAGGCATCTTCGTTCATCGCACCGACTCGATCTACGACGACAGCCCGGCGGAGCAGTATCAGTTCCCGCGCCAATACCTGACCCGCGTCAGCGCCTGCATTGGCGATTGGATCATCTACTACGAGCCGAGCAAGATCCGCGACACGCGCGGATACTTCGCGGTGGCCAAGGTGGCTCATGTCGTACCAGACCCGACCGTCAGGGACATGTATCTCGCCCTGATCGAACCCGGGACCTACCTGGACTTCCCCAACCCGGTAGCGTTCAACGGTCCCCTGGGGCTAGTCGAACGCGGAGTTCTCAACGAGCAGGGCAAGATTTCGGGTCGCGCCCAATCCGCAGTCCGGCCGCTATCCATCGAGGACTTCAACCGCATCATCGACCTTGGCCTTGCGGACGATGACAGCTTCCTACCCAGGATCGACGAGGCTTCCGACAATATGCTTCGCGAAGAACGTTCGCCGTTCCAGTTCGAGATCCGGCGCGACCGCGTGGCAAATCTCGGTTCACGACTGGTCCGTGACCGCCTGTTCCGCCGTCGTGTTGTCGAGGCCTATGATGCCCGCTGCGCGGTAACCGGGCTGAAGCTGATCAATGGCGGCGGCCGCGCTGAGGTCGAGGCCGCCCATATCAGGCCCGTGGATCGTGGCGGGCCGGACATCGTGACCAATGGGCTTGCCCTCTCAGGAACCGTCCACTGGATGTTCGATAGGGGCCTGATCGGATTGAATGACGACCTTGAGATTCTCGTCAGCCGGCAGGCGAACGACCCCGACAGCATCCGCTCTCTGATCAACAGGACCGGCTTCGCCATCCCACCACAGCGACCGCTAGAGCGCCCGCATCCGGCCTTCCTAGCGTGGCATCGCGAGCATTGCTTCAAATACTGACAAAACCTGCTTCAGGCGCCGCAGTGGCTCCGAACTCCTAAGGAACGTGCCTCAGTGCCGCCTAGCCTGTTGCAGGAAAATGGTCGGCCTGAATCTCAAAAGCTGGGTACAGTGTAAAGCACACCGTACGCGACAAATCGCAGGCAAAAATGGAGATAAAATCATTATATAACAAACTTTTAATGAGGATTTGTGAAATTGGCAGCTTCTCCGTCAAATCTGACTTGCGATCAGTCTTGGGCATTCCCGCAAATCACATATGGCCGAAAGGCGAGGAAATGCGCCAGTTTCAGCGAGCTTGACCGGGTAATCGAACATAAGTAGAACGAACTTGCCTTTCGCAGTGTGTTCCAGGCTCCACCAAAATGGAGTCCAGCATGACACGCAATGTTTCGATCCAGACCTACCTGCCCAAGCACGTCGCGGCCTGGGTTCAGGATGAAGCCAACCGCGCCAAACAGAGCCGCAGCCAATGGATCGGCGCCATCGTCACGGACCTGTTCCAAGGACAGGAACTGCGTGAGGAGGCGAGACAGAACGCCGAGTTCATCAAGCGCCGGTTGGTCTTCATCATGTGCGCCCTCGATGGCCTTCTGCTTGCCCATCCAGATGCGACCCTCCGGACTAAGGTGCATGAGGCGCATAGGCGCCAGCTCGACAAGCTCGCGCAGGAGAAGGGAGAATGAGGCGCCGGGAAGCCAAGACGCCCGCGAAGGACGAACAGCTCGACCTCCCATTCGATCGTCGCCTGAGGACAGCTCGAACCAACGGTGCTGAACCGCTCGCCGTCCGGATTCCCGATGCCGTGCGGATGACTGGGATAGGTCGCTCCAAGCTCTACCAGCTGATTGCGTCGGGGGAACTGGAAACGATCAAGATCGGCAGATGCACGTTGGTGCCGGTCGACGCGCTCAAGGACCTGTTGGCGAGGGCACGTGCTGCCAGTCACGAGTGAATTCTATCGCGCTTGATGCGACCGGCCGGGATGCGCAAACCGCGCCGGAGCATCCGGCGTACCAAAAGGAAATGAGCTTTCATTTCAAGTCGTGATGGCTAAAGTAGCTCCAACTATGGAGGGGCAAATGCAGCATATGTCGGCGCGGGACGCCAAGAATGGCTTTGGTCGATTGATCGATCTAGCCCGCGCAGCCCCCGTCTCCATCGACAAATACGGCAGACCTGTCGTGATCGTGCTGTCAGTGGAGGAATATGAACGGCTCTCGGCCCAGAGCGGAAAAAACGGAACAAACGCCTGATGGCCACGCATACTGACCTTGCCAACCTGATCTGGGAAATCGCCAACCTGCTGCGCGGCCCCTATCGTCCTCCGCAGTACGAACGGGTCATGCTGCCGCTGGTTGTTCTGCGCCGTTTCGATTGCGTGCTTTCCGATACGAAAGAAGCAGTGGTTGCCGAGGCAAAGCGCCGCGAGGGTAGCAAGATTCAAGGCGATGCGCTCGACAGCAAGTTGAACCAGGTTGCGGGGCATCGCTTCCACAACCGTGCGCCCTATGACTTCAAGAAGCTGCTGGGCGACCCGGACAACATCAACCAGCATCTGCAAACCTACATCAATGGCTTCTCCGCCAACGTCCGCAAAATCTTCGAGTATTTCGAGTTCACGGCAGAGATTGAGCGGATGCACGAGGCGGGCATCCTGTTCCTGATCGTCAAGGAGTTCGTGACTGTCGATCTCCACCCCAACAAGGTCAGAAACGACCAGATGGGCCTGCTCTTCGAAAACCTGATCCGGCGCTTCAACGAGCTGGCGAATGAGACAGCCGGTGACCACTTCACCCCGCGTGAGGTTATCACGTTGATGGTAGACTTGCTTTTCTACGACGATGACGACCTCTTCGTGAAAGAAGGCGTAGTCCGTACCATCCTTGATCCTGCGTGCGGCACAGGTGGAATGCTGGCGGAGGCGCAGGCCTATATGCGGCGGCACAATTCGCCCGCGAAGCTGTATGTCTACGGTCAGGATTACAACAAGCGCGCCTTCGCCACCGCCGCGTCAGACATGCTGATGAAGCAGGTGGACCACAACGGGCACGGCGAGAACATTCAGTTCGGCGATACCTTTACCGACGACAAGTTCGCGGAGGAGGGCAAGAACCGGTTCGATTACTTCATCGCCAATCCTCCTTTTGGCGTGGATTGGAAGAAGCAGCAGAAGGAAATCGTGGCCGAGCACGAGCGCGGCAAGTCTGGTCGCTTCCATGCCGGGCTGCCGCGCGTGAACGATGGATCGTTGCTGTTCCTGCAGCACATGATCTCGAAGTTCGAAGACTATGCGCCTGCCAAGCAAAAATACGGTTCCCGCGCCGCCATCGTATTCAGCGGTTCACCCTTGTTCACCGGCGGCGCTGGCGGCGGCGAAAGCAATATCCGCAAGTGGATCATCGAAGAGGACATGCTGGAGGCGATCATCGCCCTACCGGAACAGATGTTCTACAACACCGGCATTGGCACCTACATCTGGATCGTCACCAACCGGAAGGCAAAGGCTCGCAGGGGCAAGATCCAGCTGGTCGACGCGCGTGACACCTGGATTCCGATGCGCCGCAGCCAAGGCGACAAACGGCGCAAGATCGGTGAAGGTCCCGCGCTGGAGGGCGATGACCGTCCGAACGAGCCGGATCAGATTGCCGACATCGTTCGCCGCTATGGTCAGTTCGCCCAAGGCGAGCAGTCCAAGATCTTCGACAATGAGGATTTCGGCTACACCCGCGTCACGGTCGAGCGGCCTTTGCGGCTGCGCTATCAGATGACGGTCGAGGACAAGGCGCGCTTCCTTGAAGCCGCACCGCACCTGCTCGACGACATCCAGGCGATCGACAAAGATCTTGGCCGCGAACCGCTGATGGACTGGAATGGCGTGTCAAAATCCATCGAGCGCGTTCTGAAGCAGCGCGGATCTAAGTGGCGCGCGGCAGACGAAAAGCTGTTCCGCAGCGTGTTCACCACCAAGGATGCGGGCGCGGAGAAAGTACGTAAGGGTAAGGGCTTCGAGCCCGATCCCGATCTGCGCGATTTCGAGAATATCCCGCTCAAGGTCGATATTGACGCCTTCTTCGCGCGCGAAGTGCTGCCCCATGTGCCCGATGCCTGGATGGACCGGAGCAAGGACAAAGTGGGCTACGAAATCAACTTCAACCGCCACTTCTACAAGTTCACCCCGCCCCGCCCGCTCGCGGTGATCGATGCCGACCTGAAACAGGCGGAAGAGGAAATACTGCGCTTGCTGCGGGAGGTGACGGAGTGAGCGCGCTAAACACTCGCCTGAAGTACGTTACCCGTTTCGCATACGGTGAGGCTCTACCAACCGACGAAGTGCAGGACGGTCCGATCCCAGTTTACGGCTCGAATGGCTGCTTCGCGAGCTTTTCCCGTGCCAATACTGGCAGTCCCGCGATAATTGTCGGCCGGAAAGGCTCCTACGGCAAAGTGAACTGGACTCACGAGGCTTGTTTCGCCTCGGACACTACCTTCGTCGTGGACGAACGAACCACTTCGCACCACCTTCGCTGGCTGTATTGGCTGCTGCAGGCGCTGGATTTAGACAAAGGGTCGGACGAGGCTGCGGTGCCCGGACTGAACCGAGACAATGCCTATGAGCGTGAGGTGCTGCTACCGGATGGAAAAATTCAGCGAGCGATAGCCTCATTCCTAGACTCGGAAACTCACGCTGTGGACGCCCTGATCGAGGCCAAGCAAAGGCTGCTAGACCTGCTGGCGGAAAAGCGGCGGACGCTGGTGGCAGAGGCGGTCATGCGCGGGCTGGACCGCTCCGCCCCCTTGCGCCCATCCGGCATCGACTGGCTCGGCGACATTCCGGCGCATTGGGAGGTTCGTCGCCTCGCGACGCTTTTCACCGAGAAGGACGAACGAAACGAGCCGGATTTGCCGCTGCTAGAGGTTTCGATCAACACCGGCGTATCCGTCCGGCAATTCTCGACCACCCAGATTGAAGGGACAGCCGCCGATTTCAACACATATAAGGTCGCCCGGAAAGGCAGCATCGCGTTCAACAAGATGCGGATGTGGCAAGGCGCCGTTGGTGTTACTCCTACTGACGGATTGATCAGCCCGGACTATGTAGTTGCTGATCCTTCGCCAGATATTGACGCCGTATTTGCTGGCCTACTCTTTCGCACAGCGGCCTTCAGCGCGGAATGCGCGCGCAATTCTGTAGGCATTACATGGGACAGGCTGCGGCTGTATTGGGATGGCTTCCGGGATATCACCATCGGCCTGCCGCCACTGGATGAGCAGAGACAAATCGCCGAACGGCTTGGCGCCGAGGCGTCAAAAATCGACAAGCTGGCAAATGCCACCGAACGCTCCATCACCTTGCTGAAAGAACGCCGCAGCGCCCTGATCGCCGCCGCCGTCACCGGCCAGATTGCCATCCCGGAGGCCGCATGAAGATCACCAAGCTCGATGTGACCAACCTGCGCGGCTTCGAACATGCCTCGTTCGAACTCGATCCGTCCTTCACGCTGCTGGTCGGCGTCAATGGCGTGGGGAAGAGCAGTGTGCTGGAAGCCTTGCGGATTTCCCTATCACGGGTGATGCCCAAGTTCACGGCCAGCAAAGCCATACCCATCGCATTTGCTGACGATGATACGCGCATCGGAAGCCCGGCCCTGACCGTGCGATTGGACTTCCTGTTTGCAGATGGCGCACGCCACTTCCTGATGCACCTGCCGCGCGAGAAATACGTGCCGGATCAGGAAGGCTCCGTGCGGGCGGGCGCGATGACTTTGCCCGATCAGGAAGAAATGTCGCAGCCCTGGCCGAAGGTGGACAAGGATGGCAGCCAGCCGCTGGCGCTGTTTTTCGGAGTTCGCCGGTCGCACCCCACGGACGAACGGATCAACAAAGGCCGCACGACCACGGGCCAAGCCATCGCTTATGCCGATGCGCTCTCTACTGTCCGCGCGCTCCATCTGGCTGATATTGCGTCGTGGATTCTGGCGCAGGAAGCCTTGGCCGAGGAACTGCCGCGCGCACGGCTGCACCTCGACGCGCTAAAGTCCGCCGCCGCGCGTTTTTTGCCAACTTGCACTGATCTTCGCGCCACCAACGAAGACGAAAAACCGCGCCTGCTGATCACCAAAGGTAGCGTGGAACTGGACGTGCGCCACCTATCCGAAGGCGAACGCGGGATGCTGGCGCTTGCCCTCGATCTTGCCCGCCGGTTGTCGCAGGCCAATCCCGGATTGGACGATCCCGTGCACGATGGCGTAGCGGTCGTCCTGATCGACGAGCTTGATATGCACTTGCACCCGAGCTGGCAGCGGCAGGTTTCCAGCCTGCTTACGCAAACATTCCGCAACTGCCAGTTTATTGCGACGACCCATTCGCCGCAGATTTTCGGTGAAATCAAACCCGATCAAATTCGCAAAATCGATGGCGGCAAGGTCTATAGCCCGGGGCATTCTTATGGCGTCGATTCCAGCCGGTTGCTTGAAGAAGAAATGGATACTCCGCCGCGCAATGCCGAAGTTGCGGCAAAGCTTGACGTTATCGCGTCGCTCATCGGCGAAGAGAAAGGCGTAGAGGCGCGCAAGGCCATCGACGCGCTGGCCACGGAAATTGGTGACGGCGATCCCGAAATCACGCGCGCGCGGCTCTTGCTCGATTTTCTGGATGAGGGTGCAGAATGAGGGCCATTGCTAAGGGCGATGAGCCTGCCTGCCTTACCGCGCATCGGGCGATGGAACACAGCTTCTACCAGAACTATCAGGGCAAGGATGCGCTGCGCGCCGCACTGGTGGCCGAGCAACGAGGTCTGTGTTGCTATTGCATGGGGCGTATTATCGCCGACGGCCAGAAGATGAAGATCGAGCACTGGCAATGCCAGGCGAATTACCCGCATCTGCAATTGAACTACGACAATCTCTTGGGCGCCTGCCTTGGCGGGCACGGAGCGCAGCCCGATGGCCAAACTTGCGACAACCGCAAGGCCAATCAGGATTTGCAGTGGAACCCCGCGACGCCCGCGCACGATATCGAAGCTCGCATCAAATATCGAAGCAACGGGGAGATTCGGTCCGATGACAAGGTATTTGATGGACAGCTAGATAGTGTTCTCAATCTCAACATTGCGGTTTTGAAGAACAGCCGAAAAGGCGCACTTGACGCTGTGCTCGATTGGTGGCGCACAAAGAACCCCAGTAATGATCAGGTTCGCGTAGAAATAGAAAAATACGAGACCAGTGTAGATGAACTCCTGCCCTTTAGGCCTGTTGCTATCTGGTTCTTGAAAAAGAGGTTGGCTGCATGACCCACGCAAAGCCCGCCCGCCATACCGAAGAAGCCTTCGAGATCGTTGTCGAGGGGGTACTACTGACGAATGGCTATGCCTCGATCGCATCGGACAAGTTCGACCGTGCATCTGCCATCTTCCCCGACGCAGTGCTCGATTTTATCCGCACCACCCAGCCGAAGGAATGGAGGGCGCTTGAGGCGCTCCACGGCGAGAAAACGGGCGCACAAGTACTGGCAGACCTGGTCAAGTGGATCGATACCAATGGTTCGCTCGCCACACTGCGGCACGGCTTCAAGTGCTATGGCAAGACTCTCCGCGTAGCCACATTCAAGGCCGCGCATGATCTGAACGCAGAGCTGGAGGCGCGATATGCCGCCAACATCGTCAGCGTTACACGTCAGCTTCGCTACTCGCTGAGCAACGACAATGAGCTCGACCTGGTGCTAAGCGTCAACGGCATTCCGGTGATCTCGGTCGAATTGAAAAATGCTATGACGGGATCAACCGTTGAGGATGCCATTCGCCAGTACCGCCGTGACCGCGATCCGCGCGAACCGATTTTCGAGTTCAAGCGGAGGATCCTCGCGCATTTCGCCGTCGATACGGATGCGGTCTTCATGACGACGCGATTGGCCGGTCCAGCCACGCACTTCCTGCCCTTCAATCGCGGCAACGAGGGCGGCGCTGGCAATCCACCTGACCCGACCGGCCGGAGCTATCGCACGGCCTACCTTTGGGAAGAAGTGCTCCAGCGCGACAGCCTGCTCGATCTGCTGGCCCGGTTCATCCATTTGCAGGTGGAAGAAAAACGCGATGACGCAGGCCGGAAGGTCAAGAAGGAAACCCTGATCTTCCCGCGCTACCATCAGCTCGAGGCAGTCCGCGATCTGGTTGCAAAGGCGAAGTCCGAAGGCCCAGGCCACAATTATCTGATCGAGCATTCGGCGGGCAGCGGCAAGAGCAACACCATCGGTTGGCTTACTCATCGCCTTGCGTCGCTGCACGACAGCGCCAACGACCGGGTGTTCGACAGTGTCATTGTCATCACCGATCGCGTGGTGCTCGACAAGCAGTTGCAGGATACGATCTATCAGTTCGAGCACAAGCACGGGGTGGTGCAGAAGATCGACGACAATTCCCGGCAGCTGGCGGAAGCGCTCGAAAGCTCAGTGCCGATCATCATCACGACCTTGCAGAAGTTTCCGTTTGTCTCGCGCCAGCTGATCCGGCTGGCGGAAGAGCGGGGGGACGATGGTGACGGGGTGCTCAAGACCCGGAATTTTGCAGTCATCATAGATGAAGCGCACAGCTCACAAGGCGGTGAAGCGGCAACGGACCTGAAAGAGGTCCTTGGCGGCGAGCGACTACGCGAAGAGGCGCAGCGCTATATGGCCGAGAACGACAGCGTCAGTGAGGATGAGCTGTTCCGCAGCATGGCGAAGCGCGGCCGCCAAGCCAACATCAGCTTTTTCGCATTCACTGCGACGCCGAAGCACAAGACATTGGCGGTGTTTGGCAATGGCGGAAAGCCTGCCCATCGCTACACCATGCGCCAGGCCATCGAGGAGGGCTTCATTCTCGATGTTCTGAAGCATTACACCACCTATGCCACCTATTTCCGGCTGTTGAAGGCAAGTGATGACGATCCGAATGTCGTCAGGAAAAAGGCGGCGCTGGCGCTGGCGCGCTTCCTGAAGCTGCATCCGCACAATATCGCCCAAAAGACCGAGGTAATGGTCGAGCACTTCCATGCAGCCACTCAGCACAAGGTTGGCGGCCGCGCCAAAGCCATGGTCGTTACCGGCTCCCGGCTGGAAGCAGTGCGGTACAAGCAGAGCTTTGACGCATACATCAAGGCAAGGGGGTATGCGATCAAATCGCTAGTCGCATTCTCGGGTGCGGTGGCCGACGACAAGCTTCCCGATGTCACCTACACCGAGGAAGCAATGAATCTTGGTGTCCGCGAAAAGGAGCTGCCCGACGTCTTCGCCACGTCCGAATATCAGGTTCTGCTGGTTGCAGAGAAATATCAGACCGGATTTGACCAGCCACTTCTTCATACGATGTATGTCGACCGACGCCTGTCAGGCATCCAGGCCGTCCAGACCCTATCTCGGCTCAATCGCACTCACCCTTTCAAGGAAGATACGTTCATTCTCGATTTCGTGAATGAACGAACCGAGATCCAGGAGGCCTTCAAGACCTACTACGAAGGCGCAGAGATCGGCGAGGAAGTCGACCCGAACCGGATGTATCAGATCAAAGGCGAACTGGATTCAAGCGGCATATACACCCTTAGCGATGTCGACCTTTTCTCAGAGACATACTTTAAGCCCAAGCTGAAGCAGAGCCCGGCCGATCACCAAAAAATGAATGCCGTTATCGATCGGCCAGTGTCCAATTTCACTGATCTTGTGAGAACCGATCCAGCCGAAGCTGAGGTATTGCGCGGAAAGATTCTGGCATTTGGCAGTCTCTACAGCTTTCTGAGCCAGATCATTCCATATCAGGACTCTGATCTGGAGAAGTTGTACGTCTTCCTACGGCATCTGGCCGCGAAGCTACCGAAGAAGGGGGGCAGCCCGTCCTATCAGTTCGACGACGAAGTCCGGCTCGATTACTATCGCCTTCAGAAGGTCAGTGAGGGCTCAATCAGCCTTTCCGAAGGTACTGCCAACAAGCTCGACGGCCCGTCCTCTGTCGGCTCGAAGGTGGCGCGCGAGGAGGAAGTACCGCTTTCCCGACTGATTGATGTTGTAAATGACCGCTTTGGCACCGATTTCAACAATGCCGACCAGTTGTTCTTCGATCAGATCGTTGAGGCAGCAATGGCCGACGCCAATTTGCGGCAAGCCGCCATTGCGAATCCAGGCGAAAAATTCGAGCTGTTGTTTAAGAATTTGCTTGAAGCGCTGTTTGTTGAGCGCATGGATCAGAATGAAGAGATTTTCGCGCGGTTCATGAATGACAAGGCCTTCCAAGGTCTTGTCACCAACTGGCTTGCGACTGAGGCTTACGCCAAGCTGCGGAGATCACATGAATAACGGCATGAAGGTCGACCAGACTTTGTCAGCGCATTGCGATGCTCTGCCTTTCGAGCCCGGCAATGTTGCGTGCGCCCAGCAGATCTTCACCGCAGATATCCGTATCATGCAGCAGGATGGCTATGCGCGACGTTGAGTTCAAGGAATGGCTGGGTCGGCGACTTTACCAAGGGAAGCCGCTGAAGACTGTCGGCAATCGTGTCGGATGGGTCAAAGCAGCAGAGCGAGCATTAGGCGAGCTTGGTTTCGAGCAGGCCACTCTCGAAGATGTTCACAATGCTGGACATTGGGATAACCTGTTGCAGGCCCTAGCCCGGCTGCGTTCCGACTGGCGCACCAACGAAGCTGCTGCAAAGGCCATAGCACCGCAATCGGCCGACCCGCATCTACAGGTCGCCAATACACGGCAGGCGGTCGGGATGTACGGCAAATTTCTAGATGGTGCTGATCCGAACTACGAGGAAGAGGGTCAGGAAGGCGTGGCCAATATGAGCGGCATCCAAAGATCTGACGTCGAAGCGGCTATGGACGAATGCGATGCAATGGGCGTCGATGCGTTCATGGACGAGTACGGCTACAGCTGGAACAATCTACGCTATTGGGTCGAACGCGGTAAAAAATCCTATCCGTCCAAAGCTGTATTCGGTGTCGCGCATAGATTTCTCGATCAAGGTGCGGCGCTCAGCAATGACGAGTGCAATGGGACAACCGCGCGGAAGAAGCTTTCCTCATTAGGCTTCAAAATTATCGAACAAACGGGACTTCCGCAAAATTTGCCGGCTCGACCCCACCATCCTGCAGAATCGCAGGTTTCTACCCTTCCCACGAATCTTATTCTGTATGGCCCGCCCGGTACTGGTAAAACGTACAACACAGCACTGGAGGCGGTGAAGCTATGCGACGGCTCCGCGCATTACCCGCAAACCAAGGAGGGCCGTGCTGCGCTGATGGCGCGGTATAATGAGCTAGTTGCCGAAAAGCGGATCGCCTTCGTCACCTTTCACCAGAACTATGGCTACGAAGATTTCGTCGAGGGCCTGCGCCCTGTGCCCATAGGGAACAGCGATGGGGAATCCGTGGGCTTCCATCTGCAACCAGAACCAGGACTATTCCGGCTGATCGCAGAACGCGCAGAAACTGGCGGTCTCGCGGTTGGAAGTGAGCCTTTGAATATCGCTGATAGAGCGGTCTACAAAATGTCGCTTGGGGAGGTTGCTGACTCAGCGTCCGATTTCGTTTTTACGGAGTCCCTCAAGAACAACTACGCACTGTTCGGCTTTCGTGACATTGACTGGACCGACCCCCGCTTTTCGGACCGAGAAGAGATATTCTCTGAGGTAAAAAGGCGCTTTCCCGATGACGATGTCACCCCCAACAAGGGTGTGGTGCAATCGCCGGATGTATTCCGCAACCAGCTGGAAATCGGCGATATGTTGGTTGTCGCCAAAGGCAATCATCGGTTTCGAGCAATTGGGATTGTCGAAGGCCAATACGAATATGCGCCCCGGGCTGATGGCCGATACTGTCACCGCAGAAAAGTGCGATGGCTTTGGCATGACAAAGATGGGCTGGACGTCAGCGAATTGTATCCTCCAAAGTTCATCCAGAAAACGCTTTATCGGCTCAAGGACGTGGAACTTAATCGCTCCCTTATTGCTCGGCTTATCTCAGATGCCGTTAGCGAAGGGGCCGAAGGCGATCCATTACCGCACGTACTGATCATCGACGAGATTAACCGCGCCAATGTTTCGAAGGTGTTCGGCGAACTCATCACATTGCTGGAGTCTGACAAGCGGGCGGGCATGGATAATGCGCTGTCGGTGACGTTGCCGTATTCCAAGCGTCAGTTCTCCGTACCCGCCAACCTCCACATCATCGGCACAATGAACACGGCGGACCGCTCCATCGCTCTGCTCGACACCGCCCTGCGACGCCGGTTTCAGTTCCGCGAAATGGCTCCGGAACCCGATCTGCTCGGCCTCGTCGAGGGTATCGACCTCAAGGCCGTGCTCACCACAATCAACCAGCGCATCGAGTATCTCATCGATCGCGAGCACCGCATCGGACACGCATTTTTCATTAACTGCGAGACAGCCGAGCAAGTTCACGCAGCCATGCGCGACAAGGTCATTCCCTTGTTGCAGGAATACTTCTTCGAGGACTGGAGCCGTATTCATGCGGTGCTGGGTGACGGGTTCATCCGGGAAGACATGCTTGATCCGCCGCCGGGCATCGAAGGCGACCGGGTTTCGAGCTGGTCGGTGCTCGCACCGTTCAACGCCGATGCATTCGATCGGTTGATGGGCAAAATGGTCAAGGCGCCGGAGGAGCTTGGCGAGTGATCGCCGAGCTGGCCACCCATCTGCTCCCCGGCGTGCCTGTCGAGCAGGTTGCCGCCTGCTCGTGGCGTGAATGGTTGGCGTGTTTCCCGCCGAGCCCGACCGATCCTACCGATCGCGCCATCGCCGGGTTCCGCCCGTGACCCATCTGACCGTCTACGAATGGGGGCCTACGGGCGTACACAATGACACCGGAGCAGCGCCGAAGAACGCCTTCACCCGGAGTCAGGCAAATGCCCTGCTTCGGGCTGCGCGGTCGCACACGCTGGCCAATCAGTCAGGGACCAATATCCTTGTCGATCGATACAGCGAGCTAAGAGCCCAGCAAGTTGTTGGAGTTATTGCCGCCCCGGGTTGCAGTCTTGAAATTCTGCCCAAAATCGATTCCGGCGTCGCTGAGGGCGACGAGGCAATCCGGACTCGGCTCATGTCAATGCTCGACGTCGCGCTTGGTCTCAAACTCGGAGACGGACAGGCGCTGGCAATGGCGCGGCAGAAGGAAACCTTGCTCGATATTCTGATCCGCCTGTTTACTGATCGCCTGCTGGCCGAGGCACGACGCGGCCTGCCCCGCGGCTATATGTCTCAGGAAGACGATCTAGCGGCGCTGAGGGGGCGACTCAATGTCATCCGTCAGTTCACCCATCACGCCGTGCGACCCGACCGGCTTGCCTGCCGCTTCGACACTCTGAATCCAGACACCCCCTTGCTGCGGATCATGAAGGCCTGTGTCTTACTGCTGCGCAGTCACGCGCGCGCGCTGGAAACGCAGCGGCGGTTGGACGAGCTCCGTTTCATCCTCGCCGATGTGAGCGACGTGGCTATTGGTGCGCTACCCTGGACGCAGGTGAGAATTGATCGGACAAACCGTCGCTGGGAAAGCCTTTACGAACTGGCGAAGCTATTCCTAAAACGTGAATGGCAGCGCACCAACCACGATGCCAGAGCGGCCCAGGGGATTACACTGCTGTTCGCTATGAACGATCTGTTCGAAGCCTATATCGCAGCTCTGGCGCGCAAGGCTTTGTTGGGGACCGATCTGACCGTACATTCGCAGAGTGGTCTGCGCTATTGCCTGATGGAGGAGTGCGAAGGCGGCAGGCCGCGCTTCCAGACGACGCCGGACATTCTGATCAAGCGGAATGGGCAGGTTCAGTTGGTGATCGACACCAAGTGGAAGCTGGTTGGTCAAAATCCCGAAGACAAGAAACGCGGAGTGTCGCAGTCAGACGTCTATCAGATGATGGCGTATGCCCGACTCTATGAGTGCCGCGAGGTGATGTTGTTATATCCTCATCACGCCGGTCTAGGAGCCGATGGTCTGAAAGCCGCTTACGCCATAATGAAAGGCGATGAACGCCTGCGGATCGCAAGCGTAAACCTGACTACTGGAAAGCAGGTGGTTCAACAGCAGCTAGCGGAATTGATTGCCCCCGATGTTGCCGGCTTGGAGGTGGACGCTTAACATTGCCACGTTTGATGCGGACGCCGATCGGGGCCTGGTTTCGAGCATATGCTGTGTGGTGCAATGCGCGTCGAAACTCTGTCCGCAGCAATTTGAGTCCTCATCGAGGACCAAGCAGAAGCGCGAAACGGTATTTTTGACGGTATCGAATTCGCGAATCAGGGCAGCAAACCGTTGTGATGTAACGCCTTGTCGGCACGTCACGGTCCCTCTTCTGGGCACCATTTCTTCTCTTGCGGCTGCAGGCACCGGGATCCAGATCCCGGGGTGCCTTTTGATGCTGCGAACACTTCGACAGTTGAAAGAAATGGCCTCGGGTCCGTGGTGGCTCCTGATTGAGCGGAAGCGCAGCGATCAGCGCTAGCGCGTACAGGTTTTCGCCGCTCTTCCTCCGACTGCTTGTCGATGATCGACAGCCTCGCATGGCTCGCTTATCCATGAAAGCCGGAAGGGTTTTGGACCGGGGTGGGCATCGATGCGGGCTTCTGAAATGCGCACGGCAATGTTGGTCGCTGTTTCTGGCCTTGCCTGTCTTGCACAAGTGCCGAGCCATGCCACAGCAAAGCCCACGGCCAAGCTGGCCACGCTCGACAAGGCGCTGTCTGAGGCGATCAACCGCGAAAATGCCAATCCCAACCAGACCAATTTCGATGCCAGCCTGAAAGCTGCCGAAGCCGTCATCGCCGCGGCAGATGGTTTGCCGGCAGGCCCGGATACCGCACCATATCTGGCCCGTGCGCTTGTGTCACGATCAGGATACGC
The DNA here is from genome assembly GCF_012641315.1 of Novosphingobium sp. ERW19. Classification (NCBI taxonomy): domain Bacteria; kingdom Pseudomonadati; phylum Pseudomonadota; class Alphaproteobacteria; order Sphingomonadales; family Sphingomonadaceae; genus Novosphingobium; species Novosphingobium sp. ERW19. The sequence continues at coordinate 565,672 of NZ_JABAIC010000001.1, read as the reverse complement.
GCGGGAGGCAGGGGACATCGACAAGACCCTGGCCGATGCCGAGCGCGCGCGCGAGGTTATCCTGCCCTATCGCGATCTCGCCCCTGACGCTTACGTGCAGGCGATTGCCCTGGCCGGTGACGTGGCGATCCGGCGGGCGCTGTTCCAGCAGGCGGCCGATCGGCTGAGCGAGGGAGCTGCCTATCTGGAGCAACGGCGCGGCAAGGTGCCGTCGTCTTCAGCGCTCGACATGGGCGAGTCCAACATCGGCTACACGCTGGCGATCGCCTACATGCAGCTCGGGCAGTATGATGCTTCGGTGAAGGCGCAGGAGGCAAGCCTCGCTGCCCGCGTGCGTGGGGTGGGCGAGTTTCATCCTGCGACGATCAGCGCGCGCTACAATCTGGCGTTGCGCCTGTCGCGCGCGGGGCGCCTTGAAGAGGCCGAGGCGATGGCAAGGCTTGCCGCAGAGCAGGTCAAGCAACATGTGCCGCAAACCGATCTGGGGCATGTGCGCGCGGTCGAGACGCTGGCGCTCGTGCTCGCCGGCGGAGGCAAGCGGAGCGAGGCGGTAGAAGTGGCGCGGCACGCGCTGGACATCCGTGTCGCCACCACCGGCACCGGCGATGTCAACTTCGCCGCCAGCCTGACAACGCTGGGCGGGCTGCTGGCCGATCTCGGGCGCTACGACGAAGCCGTGAGCGTCCTGACGGGCGCCACGTCGACGCAGGACAAGCTTGGCCCGCTCGCGGCGCCGACCGACCGCCTGCGAGCTCTGACCTTCCTAGGGTTCGCGCAACTCGGTCAGGGCAAAATGGCCGATGCGCGTCGTTCGCTGGATGCAGCCTACGAAATATGGGAAAAGACAAGAGCGGCTGGAGCGGCTGAAACGTTTCTCCCAGCGGTTGCGCTGGCGCGTCTTGATAGCGGCGACGAAGCCGGTGCGGTTGCCGCCGCGACTGCGCACCTTGCGGTCGCCTCAGGCCCCAGAGCACCCGTGCTGGGCAAGGCGCAATCATGCGCGATCGGCGCCCTGCTCGGTGTCGCGACGGGCGAATGCGGAGCAAGTCCGGGCTTTGCGCTTGTTCGCACAGTGACCGACCGGCTCGATGCGAGTGCGGATGGTGAACTCGTGCTGGCAGATCGCCTGTCGCTCGAACTGGCGATGCGGCTGGCGCTGCGTGATGGCGATGGCCAACTGGCCGCCGACGCGTCGCAGGTGCTGGTTGGCTCGAAGGTTGCGCGGGCGACACGGCTTGCCGCGGCACGGGCGGGCACTTCAGACCCCGTTCTGTCGGCGCGCATTCGCACGCTTCAGGACGCCGAACTGGCCTACCGGCGTGCCAACTCGGTCTATCTGCTGCTACTGGGTAATGGCGGTGACGTGCAGTCCGCCCGCTCGGCGCGAGATGTGGCGCTTGCCAAGCTGGAGCAGGAGCGGGCCGGTATCGCCAGCAGCTATCCTGCCTGGGCAGCGCTGACTGCGCGCCAAGGCGTGCCCCTCACTGACATCAGGAGCACGCTGGCAAACGATGAGGCGGTCCTCGCGGTGGTTCCGGCGTTGACGTCGGCCTTCGTCCTGCTTGTTTCGCCAGACCGGACCGTGGTGCAGCGGATGGAGCCTAGCCGCGCGAGCTTTGCTTCGAGCGCGGCTCGGTTGCGTCGCGCACTCGACCAGCGGAGCTTCGATGCGGCAACGTCACACGAACTCTATCGCGCCATTTTTGCAGGCATAGCACCGGTTTTGCGCAAGACAGGGGCCTTGCGGATCATCGCTGGCGGTGATGCCGCGGCCATCCCGTTTGCCACCTTGCTGGAGCGTCCGGTCGACAGGATCGATCGCAAGGCGCCGTTTCTTGTCATGCGTTACGCCTTGTCGGCTGGTGCGTCCTTGCAGGCGCGCACGGTTCAGCCGCGGCGCGCGCTGGCGGGTTCGTCGATGCTGGCGTTGGGCGCGCCTACGCCGTTCGGCACCGTCCGCATGGCCGATGCGCAAGCGGCAAGGAAGGGGCCGCTCCTGGCCAGTGCCGTGTTTCGCGGGGGGCAGGCCGATGCGCAATCGCTTGCCTCGCTGCCCGCCTTGCGCTCGGCCGAGGTGGACGCCGTCTCGCGCAGCGTGGGCAAGGCCACGGTCCTGACCGGCGATCAGGCCAGCGAAGAGCAACTGGCGAAGACCAGGCTGGACCAGTACGGCGTGCTGCTGTTTGCCACGCACGCACTGGTCGCCGGGGAAATGGAAGGCGTGACCGAGCCTGCGCTCGTCCTCGCCCGGCCGGAGCAGGGGGCAAGCAGCGATGGCGTGCTGACCGCGTCGGAAATCGGGACGCTCAGGCTTGATGCCGACTGGGTGATCCTTTCGGCCTGCAATACGGCTGCTGGCGATGGTGAGGCAGCCCCGGCCTATTCCGGCCTCGCACAGGCCTTCCGCTATGCCGGGGCACGAACGCTGATGCTGTCACATTGGCCCGTGCGCGACGATGCCGCGGCGGTACTGGCCGGAACCGTGCTGAAGGAGGCTGCGAAAGGACGAAAGCCGGCGCAGGCGCTACGCACGGCCATGTTGCGCACCATGGTCGATCCGGACCTGCCGGACGCGGCAAACCCGCACGTCTGGGCTCCGTTCGTCGTGTTCGAATAGGCGGGTCAGAGATTCGCCTTGAACAGGTCGAGCATCCTGCCCCAGGCCCGTTCCGCCTGAGTACGGTCGTAGATCGGGGCGTCGAGAGTGCACCAGCCATGCTGGGCGGGGTAGACTTCGATCTCGGCAGGGCGGCTGGCAGCGTCGGCGGCTGCGCGAAGCTGGGTCTTCTCCTTGGGGGCGCGCTCGTCATCGTTCTTGGCGATGGCGAAGAGATAGGCGGCGCGGGTCTTGCCGATCAGGTTGACCGGGCTGTCAGCCTCCGGTCCGACGAGACCGCCACCGTGGAACGACGCCGCCGCGCCGACGCGGGCCGGATTGGCAAAGGCCGTCCGCACGGTGAAGGGGCCGCCCATGCAATAGCCGGCTGAACCGATGCGCTTCTTGGCGTTCACTTCCTTCTGCATGTCGAGCCATGACACGAAGGCCGCAGCGTCGGACGTGGTGCCCGACGGCGTGATCGCGGCGATCATCGGCTTCAGCTTCTTCTGCCCGGCGTCAGTGCGCCATGCCATCAGTGAATCAAGGATCGGGGCGGGGCTGGAACGGTAATACTGGTTGACGACCAGCACGGCGTAACCGGCGGCGGCAAGGCGGGCGCCCATGGTCTTGTAGGCATCGCGAAGCCCCGCGATGTCAGGCCACATGATCACGGCAGGGTGCTTGCCGCGCGTGGGGTAGACGAAGAAGGCGTCGGCCTTGCCGTCGGGCGTGTCGATCGTGACCATGCGGCTGGAGGTCGGCGCTTCTGCGGCGGTGACGCAGCCCGGCACCGTGGCAAGCGCGGCGGCACTTGCGCCGAGCCCGGCAAATTCGCGGCGATTGAGGAAGAATGCGGTGTTTTCGGCTTCGGTGATCTCATCGCACATCGCAGATTCTCCAGCTCCCGTCGGCTGAGGAAAGTAGCGCAGCGCATTTCGCGCGCAAGGTGCGATCGGTTTCATTTTTCCCTCTCGCAATCAACGCAACATTTGTTAGTGTTACTTACAATTTTAGCCTTGTCGAAGAACTCTGGGGAGAGTCGAGCCATGACCGATGTGAATGCCCGCCTTGCCGCGCTCGAAGCGCGCGTGACCGAGCTTGAGGATCTCAACGCGATCCGCCGCCTGCAGTGGGCCTATGGCTATTACATCGACTACAACCGGCCGGAGGAAGTGGCCGGGCTGTTCGCAAAGGACGGCGCGGTCGTGTTCCTGTCAGGCGAATACGTCGGCTACGAAGGGGTGATGCGGCTTTATGGGACGTGGTTCCAGAACCTCTTTACCGGTGGACGGCGCGGGCCGGTGCATGGCCTGCTGCTCGACCATTTCCAGCTGCAGGACGTGATCACCATCTCCGAGGACGGCCAAAGCGCGAAAGGCCGCTTCCGCGGCATCCTTGCAGGCGGCTGGCACGACGACATCCTCAAGGACAAGCCCGAGGGCATGCCGCAGCAGTTCTGGGAAAGCGGGATCTACGAGAACGACTACGTCAAGGAAGACGGTGTCTGGAAGATCAAGCGGCTGGACTACATGATGCAGTGGCAGGCCGATTACGAGACGGGCTGGTCAAAGACCGTAGCCCACCTGCAGCCCGCCGCGGTGTGTTTCCCCGAGAACCCGATCGGGCCGGACCGCCTGTTGCCCGATACCGACGTGCGCCAGACCTGGCCGAACCGGCAGGAAGTGGCGATGAGCTTTGCCCACCCGGTGCTGGCCAAGGCCTTCGCAGTGGGCGATTTCACCAAGCTGCAGAAGAAGTGGCCGTAAAAGGAGTCGGGGCGGGTCAACCGCCCCAGCGACCGATGCGCGTAAGGACGGCAGCGGCAACGCGGCGGAAGGCTTCCCGGTCGCGCGCCGGGACCCCCTTGAACAGATCGGCGCCGACGTGGGCCATCGCGGGAATGGTCTGTGCGAACAGTTCCTGCCCCGCAGGCGTGAGCCGTACCGGTTTGCGGCGGCGGTTGCGGCGGTTGGCGCCGGGTTCGACAAGGCCGCGTTGCATGAGCGCGGCGATTGCCCGGCTGACGTTCATCGGCGGCACGCCCATGATCTCGGACAGGTCATGCCCGGCAAGCTCGCCTTCGCCACCGAGCGCAAGAACGATGCGCAAGTCGGTAGTGGTGAGGCCGAGCGGCTCTGCCACGCCTTCGCGCATCGGCGTGCCGATGAAAGTGCCAAGCTTGAGCAGGTCGACAAGCAAGGCGACATCGCCATCGAGCAGCGCGGCGTTGGCAGCGGGAACTGGTGCGGGCGGCGTGTCCATCGGCCGCCTGTATTGCCCGGTTCCCGGGCTTCGGCAAGTGCCGAAGTGTGCCCGAACTGCATCACCCGGCGAAGTCTGGAACAGTCGCAAATGTTAGGCTTGCAAAGCGCTAATTAGTATGTCTTACTAACAAACAGCAACCGGTTCCGGAGAGAACCATACAGGAGAGGGGATATGGCTCAAGTCCATCGTACCACGTCACACGTGCGCCTGCTTGCGGCAGGCAGCCTGGCTGCACTTTCGCTCGGGCTGGCCACGCCCGCCATGGCCCAGCAGGCCCAGGCCCAAGACCAGGCCCAAGCGGATGAGAACACTCCGGAATCAGCGCGCGAGATCGTCGTGACCGCGCAGTTCCGCGAGCAGCGCCTGCAGGATACGCCGCTGTCGATCACCGCTGTTGACGCAACATTGCTCGCCTCGCGCAACCAGACCGACATCGCCCAGATCGCGCAGCAGGCGCCCAACGTTCAGCTCAACGCCATGGGCGGCGCCTATGGTTCCTCGCTGGGGGCAGCCATTCGCGGCGTCGGTCAGTTCGACTTCAACCCCGCCTACGAACCGGGCGTCGGCATGTATGTGGACGATGTCTACTATGCGACGCTGACCGGCTCGATCTTCGACCTGCTTGACCTTGAGCGCGTCGAAGTCCTGCGCGGTCCGCAGGGCACGCTGACCGGCCGCAACGCCATCGGCGGCGCGATCAAGCTGTTCTCGAAGAAGCCGACCGACGAGAATTCGGGCATGGTCGAGGCCGTCTACGGCAGCCGCAACCGCGTCGATATCCGTGGCAGCGCCAACTTCATCCTCGCGCAGGACCTCTATGCCCGCGTTTCGGGCGTGTACAAGCGCCAGAACGGCTATGTCGACCAGATCGACTATGGCTGCGCCAAGCCCGGCAACCCGCAGGGCATCACCGCACGTCCCGGCTCCGGGCAGGACTGCGTGATCGATAAGCTGGGTGAAAAGGGCTATGCCGGTCTGCGCGGATCGCTGCGCTACAATCCGGGCGACAATTTCGATCTCGTCATCATCGGTGACTACACGCATGAAGAGCGCACCAACGCTGCGGAAGTGATTTCGCTGATCAACCCGGCGCGCATCACCAACGCCTATGCCTGCGGTCGCTTCTGCACTTATGCGAACTTCTATGCCCCTCCGGGCGGCTTCGTTAGCCAGGGCTACGAAATGCCGAACCGCCTCAAGTTCGACGGCTATGGCTTCTCGGCCAACATGACCATCGGGCTGAGCGATTCTCTCAACGTCCAGTCGATCACCGCCTATCGCAACTATCGCCAGAAGTGGGGTACCGACGACGACTTCACGCCGGACCTCGCCATTGCGGGCCAGGGCTACAACGACCTCAAGTTCTGGTTCTTCAGCCAGGAGCTGCGCGTCAACGGAAAGATCGGTGACAATATCGACTTCACCGTCGGCGGCTTCTATTCCGACCAGCGCTCGGTCTATTTCACCCGCCAGGACATCCGCTACATCGCACCGGGCCTGAACTTCCAGTTCCTCGGCAACGATCCGGTCAATGCCGACAGCAAGGCCGTGTTCGGCACGGTCATCGCCCGCCCCATCGAGGGGCTGACCGTGACCGGCGGTCTGCGCTACACCGAGGAAGCCAAGGACTACACCTTCGTCCGCAAGAACTATGACGGCACGCGTTCGATCTTCCTCGGCGCGCTCGATGGCGTGACGGCGACCTTCAAGGGTGATCGCGTAGACTGGCGCGTTTCGGCCGACTACCGCTTCAGCCCCGAGGTGCTGGCCTACGTGACCGTAGGCACCGGCTTCAAGGGCGGTGGCGTGACTGCCCGTCCGTTCGACGCCGCTCAGGCATTGAACGGCAGCTTCGATCCGGAAACGGTGACCGCCTATGAAGCGGGCCTGAAGACCGACCTGTTCGACCGTCGCCTGCGCCTGAACATCGCCGGGTTCATCAACGACTACAACGACATCCAGCTGCCGCTGATCAGTTGCGCGTCACTGGGTTCGCTGGCTCCGTGCGGTGCCCGCCAGAACGCAGGCAACGGCCGAATCAAGGGCTTCGAACTTGAAATGCAGGCCTCGCCGATCGAAGGCCTCGATATCGATGCCTCGCTCAGCCACCTGACCGGCAACTACAAGAACATCGACCCGCGCGTGGGCAACGCGATCCTGCTGACCGATCCGATCGTAACGCCGAACTGGAAGTACAGCTTCGGCATCCAGTATCGCGCCGACCTCGGCAGCGCGGGTTCGCTCACGCCGCGCTTCGACTTCGCGCACACCGGCAAGACCAGCGCCGGTCGCATCGCGGCAGGCCTGCCGATCGAATACTTCAACGCCTATGACATCGGCAACGCCCGCCTGACCTGGCGGAACGAGGCTGAGGACCTGTCGATCTCGATGGAAGTGCAGAACGTGTTCAACGAATACTACACGCCCTTCCGCTTCGCTGCGGTCTATGCCTTCACCGGCACGGCCTACAGCCAGGTCGGGCGTCCGCGCGAATGGGCGGTCACGGTGCAGAAGCGCTTCTGATCGGACGCAAGTTCATGAGGGGACGGGGCGGTCAGCAATGGCCGCCCTTTTCTTTTCAGCTTGGCACCCATCATATCAAATGTTAGCGTTTGGGTGTGAGCCGAATCCGGCCGCCAAGGGGAGAGATACCGTGCTGACGCGCGAGGCCTACGATCGCTATGTCCGCGCGTTCAACGCGAAGGACTATGATGCGGTCGCCGATTTCTATGTCGATCCGCCGCTGATGACGTTTTTCGGCGTGGAAATCCTTTCGCGCCAGGCGCTTAAGGATTTCTACGAATTCCTGCACCACCATGTCACGGAAAGTGTGACCGTTCTGAACTTCGCCTGCTCCGATACGCTGACGGCCGTCGATGCGGTCATCCGGGTAGAGGGGGTGAATGACCTGACCCGCGACGCGCTCGACGCGCGCGGGCTGCACGGCTTCTTCCCGATCGCGGTGGGCGAAGTGCAGGAAATGCGGCAGTTCATCTTCTACACGATCAAGGACGGCCTGATCGAGCGCGTGGAATGCGCGTTGGCGCAGGCGTGAGAGGACACCAGGCCATGACTCCCGAAGGCGTTAACGTCGCCCATCCCGACAAGCTCTTCATCGGCGGCCGGTGGGTGGCCGCCCACTCCGGGCGGATGATTGACCTCATCTCGCCCAATACCGAGCAAGTCGTAGGCCGCGTGGCCGAGGCGGACGCTGCCGACATGGACGCGGCGGTAGCCGCGGCGCGCGAGGCATTCGACAACGGCCCGTGGCCAACAACGCCGCCGGCAGAGCGCATCGCTGCCTTCCGTCGCATGGTTGCCCACCTTGAAACACGGGTGCCGGAACTGGCCCGGGCGTGGACAGCGCAGATGGGCGGGCTCGCCTCGTTTGCCGGGCCGATGCATGGCGGCAGCGTAATGGCGCTCGGCCAGATCGCCGGGTTTGCCGAACAGTTCGAATTCGTGGAACGCCGCCCGAGCATGGCCGCGGATACGGCGCTCATCGCCTATGAACCGGTAGGTGTGGTCGCGGCGATTGCGCCGTGGAACGGCCCGTTCGGGATCATGGCCAACAAGGTCGCCTATGCGCTGCTGACGGGCTGCACGGTGATTATGAAGCCATCGCCGGAAACGCCGCTCGAGGCCTATATCATCGCCGAGGCGGCGCAGGCGGCGGGCATTCCGGCAGGCGTGGTGAACCTCGTCACCGGACACCGTGAGGCGAGCGACCATCTCGTCTGCAACGAGGGCGTCGACAAGGTCAGCTTCACCGGTAGCACCGTTGCCGGCAAGCGCATCGCCAGCGTCTGCGGGGCGCGGATGGCGCGATGCACGCTGGAACTGGGCGGCAAGTCCGCGGCTATCGTGCGCGATGATTTCCCGATCGATGCTGCCGCGAAGATGTTGGCAGGCACCATCACGATGATGAGCGGGCAGGTCTGCGCCATGCTCAGTCGGGTGATCGTGCCACGCCACCGCCATGACGAACTGGCCGAAGCCATCGCCGCAGAAATGCGGCAGGTCCGGATTGGCCATTCCGATGACCCCGAAACCCAGCTTGGCCCGGTGGCGATGAAACGCCAGCTTGAACGCATCGAGATGTACATCGAGGAGGGCAGGGCCAGCGCCGATCTCGTCACCGGTGGCGGACGTCCGGCGCATCTCAACCGCGGCTATTTCATCGAACCGACCTTGTTCGCCAACGTGAAGAACGAAAGCCGGATCGCGCAGGAGGAGATCTTCGGCCCGGTCCTCAGCCTGATCCCGGTCGAGGACGAGGAAGACGCGATCCGCACTGCCAATGCCAGCGCCTATGGCCTCAATGGTTCGGTGCTGACGACAGACGCCGACGCCGCCTACCGCATCGCCCGGCGCGTACGCACCGGCGGCTTCGGGCAGAACGGCTTGCGCATGGACTTCGGCCTGCCGTTCGGCGGGTTCAAGCAATCGGGCATTGGCCGCGAAGGTGGCCCGGAAGGCCTGTTTCCCTACCTCGAGATGAAGACGATCCTGATCGACGCAATGCCGTCGGCACTTTGAAGGACAAGCGCATGAGCGGACACATTGCCGGCAAGTCGATCGTCATTACCGGCGCAGGTGGAGGCTTTGGCAGCCTGGTGGCGCGCAAGGCGGCGGGGATGGGGGCCAGCGTCACGCTGGGCGACATCGACCTTGCTGCTGCCCAAGGCGTGGCCGATGCCATCCTTGCAGAAGGCGGCAAGGCGCAGGCAGTGGCTGTCGACGTGCGTGACCTGGCGCAGGTCAAGGCATTGGTCGCCGCTTCGCTCGATGCGTACGGCGCGGTGGACGTGATGATCAACAACGCCGGGATCATGCCGCTGGCTTTCTTCTCGGACCACGAAGCGGCTTATCCCGCCTGGGAGCGCTGCATCGACATCAACATCAAGGGTGTGCTGAACGGCATGGTCGCCGCCTACGATCCGATGATCGCGGCAGGACGCGGGCAGATCGTCAACATCTCGTCGATCTACGGCAATTTCCCGGTGATAGGCGCGGCGGTCTATGGCGCGTCGAAATCGGCGGTGAACTTCCTTTCGGAATCGCTGCGAGTGGAAAGCCGCGGACGGATCAAGGTGACCACGATCAAGCCGACCGGTGTGCCGACAACCGGCCTTTCCGGCACTATGGTCAACCAGGCCGCCGGCATTGGCATCGTTGCGCACAACATGCCGGATTTCATGGATATGGTCGGTCAGATGGCGCAAGGCACGTTCCCGGCGGAGCGGCTCGATCCCGAAGCCATCGACTATGCCAGCCTTGCACCCGAACATATCGCCGATGCCGTGATCCACGCGATCGACCAGCCTTGGGGCGTCTCGATTTCCGAAGTGACTGTCCGGGCGACCGGAGACCACTTCGTTCTGTGAGGCGCGCGATCGCTCGTCGCGTCAGTTGTATTGCACCATCACCGTCATGGTGCCTGTCAGCGTACCGAGCGCCGAGGAGCCCGACAGCGGCACGGAACCTCCCACACTCACATCGACCGTACCGACCGAGCCGGTTGCACCGCTTAACACTTGCGCGCCGCCCCCGCTATTGGTCAATGTGGCCGTGACCGAGCCGCCGCTGCCTGACAACGTCATCGTCGTCGGCACCGAAACGGTTACCGCCTGACCGCCTTCCCCGCTCACCGTGAACTGTGCCGCCGTCGCAGCGGGCGACGGAAAGCGGCGGACATTGGTCCCGGTGACCGAAACAATGCCGTCGGGCGTCAGCGTAACAGCCCCCGAACCGCTGGTCGGCCGCGTGACCGAGCCGAACTGCAGGTCCTGTGTCTTGGCAATGCTGACAGGGCGGATGACCTTGGCAATGATGTTGCCGACAAGCGAATCCGATCCCCCGCCCGTCGCGCGCTGTGCGGTGATCAGGTAGGAACTGGTCGCGCTCCCTGTCGGATCGGCAGAGTCGTTGCCGTCTACGGGCAGGTCAAAGCCGATCAGGAACGTGCGTGATGATCTGCGCGGAATGGGGGCCAGATTGATCACGATATAGCTCCCCGCGCTGTAGGCTGAGGTAACCGTGGCGGTGCCGTTGGCAAGGCTGATCGCGGTGATGTATCCGACGCGCCCCGTAGGCGATCCGGCCAGTGCCAGCGTGACCTGAACATTCGTGGTATTGCACGCAAAGGTATTGCTGCACGAAATCGTGACCTCGGCGTTTGCGGACGTGTTTGACAGCCGCACCCCCGAGCCGGAGACCACCGTGACCGATCCGGATGTGGCGCTGGACCGCAGTACCGTCTGACCGGACGCGGCAGAGACGATATCGCCGAAGTTGGCATCAGTGATCGTGTCGACCGTGTAGCTCTGGGCATGCGCTGCCGAAATCGGCACGAACGGCAACAAGACGATGCACAGCGCGGTCAGCAGCAAGCGGATCATCAGCGTTTCACCATCTGTACGTGTTCGTTGAACGCGACTTCACCGTTGACATCAACCACCCGTCCATCGGCACCCACTATTGCAAACAACGGCTCTTTCAACCGCATGCCGAGGCGGGCGGCCTGGTCGGCGTCGATCTCGATTGCATACTTGCCCGGCTTCACCGCGTCGAACACTACAGTGCCATCGAACTCGGTCATGCCGGATGCGACATCGCCCTTGGACGAAACGAGCCGCACCTTGACCGCCGACAGGCCGCTCAACGCGCCATCGCGGCCGCGGAAGCGGATGCGCGTGACCAGCTCGGATGTGGGCACCAGCGGAAAGTCGATCCGCGCAACTCCCCCTGCACGTGCGGCAAACGTGATGTTCTGCGGCGGCGGCGCCACGAAGACGGTATCGGTGCCCGAGATATCGGCGCGCAGCGAAGTCATGTTGCCATCGCCCAGGCCGGTCACGAACGCCCGGCCCTGCCCGTCGGTCACGGTCTTCAGCCCGCCACCTTGCACCACTACGCCGGGCACCGCTTCCTCGCCCTGATCGCGCCGACCGTTGGCATTGGCGTCGATGAACGCGAGGAGCGCAGCGCTTGCCCCGTTGGCAGGACCTGGAGGTGTAACGCGATAGCGGCCCTGCAGCGGGTCCCGCGCTATCCCGAAGTTGAGCTGGACGCCCACTCGCCAGCGGTTCTGGCTCGTTGACCAGTCGCCGCCCAATGTTGCCGTCGCCATGGGCAAGCGGGCGGTAAAGCCCGCCTGCAATGCCGTATCGCGCCCAGCAAAATTGCGGGTCGCGCCAAGGCGCAGGCTGTAGCGATCGCCAATTGCGCGGTCAGCGGCAAAGCCCAGCGTTTCCAGCCGGGTGCCGGGCTTGATCCCGAAATCGGCAGTGGCGCGAAGCTGCCACTTGTAGTCGATCAACCGCATCGCGCCGAGATTGGCGTTGATCCGAGTGTCGGAAAAGCCGCCCTGCGTGCGGTGGCTGTAGTCGGCACCGATGGCGAACAGGGTCTGCCCCACATTCGCCGTGGTGCGTGCCCGGGCCGAGAGGGTCTGGCTGCCGTCGACGAACTCGGCGCGGTCGAACCGACCGGAGACCGGCAGGCCAAGCGAGCCCGGCAGCGGCACAGCGAGGTCGAAGACCACTTCGCTATAGCGGCGCATCGGGCGCGACGGATCGAAAGCGGTATTGGCTTCGTCGGCAAAACCCCCGCCGTACTCGACATGGCGGCCAAGGAAGCTCACGCCGGCGATGCGTCCGGCAAGGCCTAGCGAAATTGCACGCCCGCCTGCGAAGTCGCTGGCAAGGTCGGCCTGCACCGCAAGACCCAACAGCGAGTTGCGCGTGCCGATCGAACCGATGACGTGTGAACTGCCGCCAAAGTCGGTGAAGCGCGACAGACCGGCCGCAAAGGTCAGGTGCTCGCTTATGCCGTGGGCGATGTTGAAGGTGGCGCGCAGATCGCCCTTGCCCTTGGCAAAGCCGCTGAGGTTCGCATCAGACAGGTCGATTACGGTCCGGTCCTGCGAGACGATGCCGAGATCGACAGTGGTCTTGCCCGCCGCAAGCTGGCCGCCACCCACGTTGATCACGCGGGTGCGTTCGATGCGTTCTCCGCGCGGACCGTAAAGCACGACGCGCAGGGCGTTTCGGCCGCGCACCAGCGGGATATCGTTGAATTCATAGCGTCCCTGCACCCCCGCACCGCGCTGGGCAGAGCGCAGGATGTCGTTGACGTAGAGCTCGGCATCGTATCCCAGCGGCAGTTCTCCGCGCAGGTTGATGCGCTGGAACACGCTCGCCTCGTCAAGGCGCGAGGAGGAGAATGCGAAACCCGCCCCGCCAAGGCTGCGCGCGCCGATGACCTGCGACGGCGTGAAGACATCGCCCAGCGCGGCCGAAGTGCCGCCGAGCGAGCCGAGCAGCCGGCCTTCTTCGGACCGGCGCGTGAAGGCGAGGCGGGCCGAAACCGGATCGCCGTGATCGTCAGTGGCGATCCAGGCGTTGAAGCCGGCTTTCAGCAGATCGCCCGCAACCCGCCCCTCGAACCGCGTGACTGCACGGCCGCCGCCGTTGACGCCTTCGCTGTTGTAGCCAAGCTCGGTCGTGAAATCGAAAGCGGGGGCGCTGGCCCAGCAGTACGGCGTTGCCACGCGCATCGCATCGTCCTGCGTCTCGGGCTGGCCGGCCAGACCTGCCATGCGGGCCAGGCGTTCGCGCTGTGCCTGTAAGGGAAGCTTTTCCGTGGCCTCGAGTGTGAGGATCATTTCGTCGGCGATGGACGTGATCTTCAGCGGCAGCAGCTTGGCCACCAGAGAGGCTCGCAGGTAGATGTCTGTTTCGGAGACGAGGCTGTCGGGCGGAATCAGCGCGACAACCTTGCCGCCAATCAGAGCCTGGCCTGACCTCAGGTCGATGGTGATCGGACGCTGACCTTCGCCGATACGCCCCGATGCGACACGGTTTGCAACATCGATATCAAGCGGAAGTTCGAGAAGGCGGGTCAGCTCGCCAAGCGGCAGCAGCGGGTCGGCGGGATCGCCATAGGCTGTCAAAGCCTCGCTGATCGTGGTGCCGTCAAGCTGCACGGAAAACAGCAGGAGGTCCTCGTTCGCAGCCTGCGTTGTGCCGAGCGCAGACGACCCGACCACCGGATCGGGGGCCTGCACGGGCGCAGCCGGTCCCGCTGGCGCGCTGCTGTTGGCAGCGGCCAGGGCCAGAATGGCCAGCGTAGCGGTCATTTCAGGGGGCGGTGTAGCTTCCGCTGGCGATCTCGACCGGCTTCTTCCCGTCGTCGGCGCTGTAGGTGGCGGTCACCACTTCGCCGCGCTTGAGCGGGCGGAGCAGCGGCACGAGGGCCTGGCGCTCGTCAGCTTCCGGGTAGACTGCGATGCCTCGCGCCACGCCGACAACTTCCTTGGCCGTGCGCAGTTCGAGATTGCCGTAAAGCGAAGTCGTGCCCTTGCGCTGCAAGGTGACTGCAAGTGCAGGGCCATCGCGCGTGGTGGCGGGCGTTATCGCGCCAATTCCGCCGGTTGCATCGGGCGTGCCGCCCCGCACGATCAGCGGGATCGAGATGCCGAAGACCGACTGAATGCGAAGAACCAGCTCACCCTTTTCGGCGGCGGCGGCCTGTTCGGCGGTCAGCCCCGCATCGGCGGGCGGCACCGTGGTCACGGTGAGGTGGGTGCGGTACTCCGCAGTCGTGCCGGTGTCGGCCAAGGTGGCACGAACGCGGATCGTCTTGCCCTGGCCCGGCGGCAGGATCAGGCGGCTGGGCGCGGCGAGCACGAAAGGCTTGGCCGATCGCACTTTCGCGCCAAGTCCCTCGGCTCCACGTTCTGCGAGGCGGCTCATCGGCACGATCTCGCCAGAGGGCAGCATGGCATTGTCGACCAGCGCCACGTCAACCGTCACCGGGGTGGTGCCCTGGTTGAATACGTAGACCGCTTCGGTGCGCTTGGTGGAATCGAAGATCACGCGGCGGGGCGTAATGTTGATGTTGGCCGCGGCCGCCTGGACCGGGACGGTCACCTGGGTGTCCTGCGCCTTGGGCGCGGTAATCGGCAGCGGTGCCTGTTGTGCAGCCGCCATTGCAGGCGCCAGCAAGGTCAGGAGGCCCGGCATGATCAGGAGGTTGCGCTTCATGGCTCTATGACCCTCAGTTGAATTGCGCGAGGAACAGGATGGAACGATCGCCTGGAACACTGCCGCGTATTGCGCCGCGCAGGAGTGCGTCGGATGATGCCGGTTGCAGCAGATCGATGCGGTAGACGCCGCTCGCCATGACCAGAACGCCGCTGGCGTCACGGGGCATGCCCTTCTGGCCCGGCTTGCGCGGTGACATCAGCACCGAGACCGAGTCTCCCGCATCGCCATTGAGGAACACCGCGGAAACGGCGTCGCTCAGGATGTCGAACGAGAATCCGGCGCCAACCGGTTCGAGGATGACCACGGCCGCCTCTGCCGATGCGGGTGCGGTGGCAGCATGGGCAACCGTTGGCGAGGCCATGGTCGCGCAAGCAGCGAGGAGCGCCTTGGCAATCTGCCCGATGCGAACCTTCGATCCCGCGTCCATGGCTTGTCCCCCTCTCGCCGACGGTTGCCGTCTGCCTCGGGGAGTTGCCGCGCAGTTGCGGCAATGCTCCCCTGAAGCTCCATCACTGATAGGTGACAGTTACCGTGAAGTTGCCGGTGTAGGCACCCGAAGCCTGGGTATCGGGCAGGCTGAACTGGCCGCCGACGTTGAGCGTGGCCGATCCAGCGGCGGCCAGTGCGCCCGAAAGCGTCACGGTGTTGCCGAAGTCGGGCAGCAGCGTCACCGGAATGGTGTTGGTGCCGCTGGTCAGGTTCACCGTTGCCGGGATCGAGGTGGTGACGGATTGGCCACCTTCGCCATCGACAGTGAACTGGGCGCGGCTGGTCGTGCTGGCGAGCGCCACGGCGCCGCTGGCGGCAACAACCGAGTTGCCGGTGTTGGCGAGCGTGACCGTACCGGTGCCGCCCGTGCGGGGGCGCACGATGCGACCGAAGGCAAGGTCGCTGTTCTTGGTGATCGTCAGCGGACGGACGATGGTGACCGACCCCGTTGCAGTGGCACTGCTGGTATTTGCGGCGCTCTGGGCGAAGGCAGAACCTCCGGCCAGAAGCCCGGCGGCGATTGCCGCGCTGGCAAGCAACTTCTTCATCTCAATTCCCCTATCCAACACTCCGGAGCTACCGGAGTTGTCCCGAGAAGGATCGTGCCGGATGTTGCACAAACCTTTGCCGGCGAACTGGCCGGACAAGGGGATTTCCTAGGTAGAGCGCCCTAAGCAATGGTTAATTCTGACCGGCCTCAGGCGGGGCCTGAGTTGGCGGTCGTTTACCAACATAAAAATGGAAATTCGTTTATATTCAGCGGCATCTGCGGGATTTTAGCGCGATGCAAGGGCAAGTTTAACAGGATTTAATGTTGTGACTTGGGGGCTTTGCCCAGATGGTCGTTAACTAAAGTGATTAATGGCTCATCCCGTCCGCCAAGGTTGCTGGATAATCTACGGCAGGGCTCCTTGGCCCTGATGAGGACGTGACGGGACGGTGCGGCGTGCCGGCAGGATCGGATGGGGTTCTGGAAGCGGATGCCGGTTCGACCGTCTGAACGGGATCACGGCTTCATCGCCGGATTACCGGCGTAATGCTTGCGGGCCTTGTGCCCAGCAGGATGTGGACCCGGCGCCCGCAGGGGCAGGCGCCGGTCCGGAACGGATCAGCCGTTCAGCTTGTCCTTGACCGCCTTGGCAGCCGAGAAGGTCAGCTTGTTCGAAGCTGCGATCTGGATGGTGGCGCCGGTCGAGGGGTTACGGCCTTCACGGGCCGGGGTGTTCTTGACCTTGAACTTGCCGAAGCCGTTCAGCGAGACTTCCTCGCCCTTCGCGGCTGCGTCGGCGATCGCGGCAAACACGCCATCGACGACCTTGCGGGCGTCTGCCTTCGAAAGGCCGTGGCTTGCTGCGATGGTATCTGCGAGGTCGCTGTTGTTCATTGTCCTGATGTCCTCTGCTGGAAAGGGACGGCACGGCTAACGCAAGCAGAACCGCGAAAGCCATGGCCTGCAGCCGTCTTTCCACCGAATTTCGCGCGCTACCAGTGATTTTGCGGCGATTTTGGACTTGCACTGCGACGAATCGGAGATTTCGAGGAACTTCAAGGCCAGTTGTAACTTTGTGTCGCAGCTTTTGCACTTGCCCATCAAGGGGCGTGCGCCAAGGCGGCAATCTGCTAGACACGGGCCGGAAACGCATCTCGCACTTGCAGCACGGATGGCGCCGCGCAGGGCGTGATTCGCGATTTTGCTATGGCCGGTGCGATGGAACGATCGAGATTTCGAGAGAGACTGTCCTTGTCGTCGACCAACCGCTTTGTATTTGCCCTGCCTATCGTTGTTGCCTCGGCGCTGGCGCTCTCGGCCTGCGGTTCTGCCGACGCGCAGAAGGAAAAGCCGACGCCGGTCGTCGGTGTCATGGTGGCAAGAACCGAGCCGGTTGAACTGACGACCGAACTATCCGGTCGCACGGAAGCGTCCGAGATCGCCGAAGTGCGCCCGCAGGTGGCAGGCCTTGTCACTGCGCGGCTGTTCCAGGAAGGCTCGTTCGTGCGGGCCGGGCAGCCCCTCTACCAGATCGATTCCCGGCTCTATGCCGCCAGCCAGGCGCAGGCCTCGGCGTCATTGGCCGCCGCGCAGGCGACGGTGGAGGCCAACCGTCTCAAGGCCGAACGCTTTGCCCTTCTGGCGGAGCAGGGCGGGGTAAGCCGGCAGGAAGCGGCAGATGCCCGCGCGGCCTACAACCAGTCACGCGCGGCAGTGGGACAGGCGCGGGCCGCACTTTCATCGGCTCAGGTCAACCTCGGCTTCACCCGCGTCACCTCGCCGATCAGCGGACGCATCGGCATCTCGATGGTCACGAAGGGCGCTTTGGTGACGAACGCCCAGGCCACACCCATGGCCAAAGTGCAGCGGCTCGATCCGATGTACGTCAACATCAAGCAGTCGGGGGCTGACTTCATTGCGCTGCGTCGCGCGATCGAAAGCGGCAAGCTCGTTGCCGGAGCGGCACCGGTAACCGTGATTCTGCCCGATGGCAGCACCTATCCGGTGGCAGGCAAGCTCAATCCGGCTGACATCGACGTCGATCCTGAAACCGGGACGATCACCGTGCGCGCCGTCGTGCCCAATCCCAAGGGCGACCTCTTGCCGGGCCTGTTCGTGCGTGCCCGGGTGGGGCAGGGCACGGTGCCCAACGGCATACTCGTGCCTCAGGCCGCCGTCAGCCGCGATCCGCGTGGCCGGGCCAGCGTCCTTGTCGCCAATGCCAAGGACGAGCTTGAGAAGCGCGATGTCGTTGCCGACAATCCGGTGGGGCAGAACTGGCTGGTCACATCAGGATTGAAGCCGGGCGACCGGGTGGTGGTCGAAGGTCTGATCAGTGCCCGCGAAGGGCAGAAGGTCAAGGTGGTGCCGGCTGGTTCGAAGCCTGAAGCCCAAGGGCCAGCGGCATCCGAAAAGAGCGGCGGGAACTGATCGCGGATGATTTCCCGGTTCTTCGCCTATCGCCCGATCTTCGCGTGGGTTCTGGCCATCGTCATCATGGCCGCCGGCTTGCTGGCACTGCGCACCATGGGCGTGGAGCAATATCCCGATATCGCGCCGCCAACGGTTTCGATCAACGCGACATACGGCGGCGCCGACGCCTCGACGGTCGAGAATTCGGTCACCCAGGTCCTCGAGCAGCAGCTCAAGGGCCTCGACGGGATGCTGTACTTCAGTTCGACCTCGTCGAACGGTTCGGCAAACATCACCGTCACCTTCGACAAGGGTACCGATCCCGATACCGCGCAAGTCCAGGTCCAGAACGCGATCTCGCGCGCCGTGAGCCGACTGCCAGCGGTGGTCCAGCAGCAAGGCGTCAACGTCAACAAGGCGCAGTCCGATCAGCTGATGGTCGTCTCGATCTACGACAAGACGGGCCGCGCGACCAATTCCGACATCTCCGATTACCTTACCACGCACTTCCAGGACCCAATCTCGCGCGTGGAAGGCGTCGGCAGCACGAACGTCTTCGGCGGCTCCTTCGCCATGCGGGTCTGGCTCGATCCCTTGCGGCTGGCGGCGGTGCAGTTGATGCCGTCCGACGTGACAGCGGCGCTTCAGGCGCAGAACACGCAAGTTGCCGCAGGCGAAATTGGCGCCAATCCTGCGCCGGAAGGGCAGCGGCTCAATGCCACGGTCACCGCGCGCTCGCGCCTTGAAACGCCGGAGCAGTTTGCGAATGTGGTCGTGAAGACCAATGTCGACGGCTCAGTGGTAAAGCTCAAGGACGTCGCCCGGGTCGAACTGGGTGAGGAAAGCTACGGCGCGCTCAGCCGGTTCAACGGCATGCCCGCCACCGGCCTTTCGATCAGCCTCGCCTCAGGCGCCAATGCCACCCGCACCGCCGATCTGGTCAAGGCCAGAGTGGAGGAACTCTCGGCCGACCTGCCCGAAGGCTATGCCGTTGCCTATCCGCGCGACAGCTCGATCTTCGTCAAGCTTTCGATCGAGGAAGTCGTCTGGTCGCTCTTCGAAGCAATCGCGCTGGTCGTGGTGGTGATGTTCGTGTTCCTGCAGAACTGGCGCGCCACCCTGATCCCGGCAATTGCCGTTCCGGTCGTCCTGCTCGGCACTTTTGGCGTGCTCTTCCTGTTCGGTTACACGATCAACACCTTGACGATGTTCGGCGTGGTTCTGGCCATCGGCCTGCTGGTGGACGACGCCATCGTCGTCGTCGAGAATGTCGAGCGCGTGATGCACGAGAAAAAGCTCGGTCCGCTCGAGGCGACGGTCAAGTCGATGGAGGAGATCACCTCGGCGCTGATCGGCATCACGCTGGTGCTGACCGCCGTGTTCGTGCCCATGGCGTTCTTCGGCGGATCGACCGGCGCGATCTACCGCCAGTTCTCGGTCACTATCGTCTCGGCCATGACGCTTTCGGTGCTGGTGGCGCTGGTGTTCACGCCAGCCTTGTGCGCCACGCTGCTGAAGCCCGTGGCAGATCACGAAAGGCCCAAGGGGCGCTTCTTCAGCGCGTTCAATTCGGGCTATTCCGGTCTTGAAGGGCGCTATCGCAAGCGGCTGGCCCGGGTCGTCGCGCGTCCTCGCGCCTGGATGATTGCCTTCATCGGCATCACCATCGCGATGGTGGTGCTCTATGTGCAGCTGCCGACCAGCTTCCTGCCCGATGAAGATCAGGGCAACATCTCGATCAGCTACCAGTTGCCGGTGGGCTCGACCTCGGAGCAGACCCGTGCCGTGGCGATGGGCATTTCGGATTACATCCGCAAGGCCGAGGCCGACAACATAAAGGCGGTTTTCGTGGTCATGGGCCGCGGACAGTCCGGATCGGCGCAGAATGCCGGGCAAGGCTTTATCCTGCTGAAGGACTGGTCCGAGCGAAAGGGTGCCGAGAGGTCCGCCTCGGCCATCGCCGAACGGCTCAACGCCTACTTCCGCAAATCCCGTGATGCGCAGATCTTCATCCTCAATCCGCCGCCGATCCGGGGCCTTGGCAGCTCATCGGGCTTCGAAATGTGGTTGCAGGATGCGGCCGGCGCAGGCCGCGAGGCGCTTACCGCAGCGCGCCGCCAGCTGACCAAGCTGGCAGGCGAAGATTCGCGCATGGCGCAAGTCCGGTTCAGCGGCCTTGAGGACACGCCGCAATTGAAAGTGGACATCGATGACGATGCGCTGACCGCTTTCCAGATTGCGCCAGCCAGCGCCAACTCGACGCTGTCGATCGCCTGGGGCGGGCTCTACGTGAACGACTTTGTCGATCGCGGCAGGGTCAAGCGTGTCTACGTGCAGGGCGATGCGCCCTATCGCGCCAAGCCGGCAGACCTTGGCCAATGGTTCGTGCGCAGCAACAACGGCGAGATGGCGCCGTTCTCGGCCTTCGCTTCAACCCGCTGGACACAAGGGCCGGTGCGGCTTGACCGCTTCAACGGCATTGCTGCCCAGCAGCTTCAGGGCAGCGGCGCGCCGGGGGTTAGTTCGGGCGATGCGATGAAGATCATGGAGGAAAACGTC
The DNA here is from genome assembly GCF_012641315.1 of Novosphingobium sp. ERW19. Classification (NCBI taxonomy): domain Bacteria; kingdom Pseudomonadati; phylum Pseudomonadota; class Alphaproteobacteria; order Sphingomonadales; family Sphingomonadaceae; genus Novosphingobium; species Novosphingobium sp. ERW19. Next base: position 544,806 of record NZ_JABAIC010000001.1, on the reverse strand, counting down.
GGCAAGCTCGACGGCAACTTCACCCCGGCGTGGAGCGGCCTGTCCTATCAGGAGCGCGCGGCATCAAGCCAGTCGGTGCTGCTCTATGCGGCTTCGATCTTCTTTATCTTCCTGTGCCTCGCCGCGCTTTACGAAAGCTGGTCGGTGCCGGTGGCAGTGCTGCTTGTCATCCCGCTGGGAATTGTCGGCGCGGTGCTGGCGGTTACGCTGCGCGGCTTCGACAACGACATCTATTTCCAGGTGGCCCTGCTGACGACGATCGGCTTGTCCGCCAAGAACGCGATCCTCATCGTGGAGTTTGCCGAGTTCGCCATGGCCCGAGGCGCCAGCGCCATCGACGCTGCGCTGGAAGGGGCGCGTCTGCGCCTGCGGCCGATCATCATGACCAGCGTGGCCTTCATCGCCGGCGTCATTCCTCTGGCACTCGCCGATGGCGCGGGCGCGAATGGGCGGCAGGCGATCGGCACCGGCGTGATGGGGGGGATGATCTCGGCAACCGTGCTGGCGATCTTCCTTGTGCCGGTGTTCTTCGTGGTGGTTAAGGGCTGGGTCGCTGGCCGCAAGAACCGGCGTAGGCCTCTTGCTGCAGGAGAACCGGCATGAAGCGGCGGGTCGCATTGGTGGCGCTGCCTGCGCTGGCATTGAGCGCATGCAATTTCGCGCCGAGGTACGTGCAGCCCACGCCGCCAGTGCCGCAGTCCCTGCCTCAGGGCGGGGTCTATCCAGCATTGGCCGGAGCTGAAACTGCCGTCGATGCGCTTGGCTGGCGCGACTTCTTCGTCGATCCACGCCTGCAGCAGGTCATCGCCACGGCTCTGGCCGAGAACCGCAACCTGCGCGCCACTCTGGCCAATGTCGAGCGGGCGCGGGCGCTCTACCGCGTGGATCGTGCGGCGCTGTTCCCCATCGTCAACGCTTCTGGAACGCTGTCGGCAGTGCAGGGAACCGCGGGCCGGGTGACCGACAATTTCCTCGTCCAGGCCGGGACGAGCGCCTACGAGATCGACTTGTGGGGGCGCTTGCGCAATCAGAGCCGCAGCTCGCTCGAGACCTATCTTGCCACCGAGGAAGGCCGCAAGGCAACGCAGATCGCTTTGGTCGCCGAGGCGGCGAGCGCATGGCTGTCCTACGCGGCGACGGCCGACGCCCTGCGCATTGCCGAGGACACCGTCGCCTCCCGTCGCCGCACGCTCGACGTGAACGTGCGGCGTGAAGCCAATGGCATCGGCACCAGGCTAGAAGTCGCCACGGCGACGACTGCGCTCAACAGCGCCGAGGCGGCGGTTGCGGACTTTCGCACCAGCCTTGCCCAGGCGCGCAATGCGCTGGATCTTATCGTCGCAAAGCCGCTTGCCGATGACCTACTGCCGACGACCCTTGGGACGGGCGACCAACTGCGCGATGCCCTGCCGGTCGGGCTTTCGTCCGAAGTCCTGTTGCGTCGCCCCGACGTGCTTGCGGCCGAGCACGACCTGAAAGCCACCTATGCCGACATCGGCGTGGCCCGCGCTGCCTTTTTCCCGACCCTTTCGCTCACCGGCCTGTTCGGCTTTGCCAGTGCCGGGCTCACCAACATCTTCAACAGTGGCGAATTCCAGAAAACGGTGAACGGCTCACTGCGGCAGCGCATCTTCGATGGTGGCGCCACGGCCAGCAACCTCGCCGCAGCCAAGGCGTCGCGCGATGCAGCGCTGGCCTCCTACGAACGCACAATCCAGACTGCGTTTCGCGAAGTGGCCGATGCACTGGCGCGGCGCGGGACGATTGACGAAAGCATCCGTGCCCAGTCCTCGCTTGAGGCCAATGCGGCCACCGCCTATCGCATCAGCCAGTCGCGCTATGACGCGGGCGTCGCCAATTACCTCGAACCGCTCGATGCGCAGCGCACACTCTACAATGCGCGGCAGTCGCTGATCTCGGCGCGGCTGATCAAAGCGGCGAACATGGTCGAACTCTACCGCGCGTTGGGTGGCGGACTGGTGGAAAGCACAGGGAAGTGATTGCCCCGGCGAAAAGCGGGTTGCCAGATTTAACCATGCGCTTAAATGGTTCGCGCCATATCGGGAGAGAACCATGGAAGCCCCACGTTATTCGCTCGCAGGCCGCGTTGCGCTGATCACCGGGGCGTCATCGGGCCTCGGTGCACACTTTGCCCGCCTCTACGCAACCGCCGGCGCATCGGTGGTCATCGGCGCGCGCAGGGTTGAGCGCGTGGCCGCCCTTGCCGACGAGATCAACGGTCAAGGCGGCAAGGCACTCGCCGTTGCTCTCGACGTGACCGACGAAGCTTCGATCGTCGCGGCCTTCGATGCGGCCGAAGCCGGTGTCGGCGTGCCCGATGTCGTCGTCGCCAACGCCGGCATCGTCGAAGCGGGCCGCTCGATCGATCTGCCGGCCGAAGCGATGCGCCGGGTGGTCGATACAAACTTCAACGGTGTCTACCTGACAGCGCGCGAAGGAGCGCGGCGGATGATCGCGGCGGGATCGAAACAGAGCGAGAAGGGCCGGATCATCCTTACCGGATCGATCACCGCGCAGATGACCGCCACCGGCGATGCCGCATATGCGGCCACGAAGCTCGCCGTGCAGCACCTCGGCCGCCAATTCGCCCGCGAATGGGCACGCCTCGGGATCAACGTCAACGTGATCCAGCCCGGCTACATCCGTACCGAGATCGACGGCGAATGGTTCGATGGCGAAGGTGGCAAGGCCCAGATCGCCTCATGGCCGCGCAAGCGCCTGACCGACATCACCGCGCTGGACGACATGATGCTGTTCTTCGCCTCGGACGCATCACGACAGGTGACCGGCACCTTCATCTCGGTGGATGACGGGCAGAGCCTGTAATACCAAGCTGTGCAGCTTGTTATAAGGGCTTATTCCCCGACGAGTTCGACCAGCATGTCCTTGGTCAGCACCTGCGGCAACTGGCGCGGCTCGCCCCCGCCGTTGGGATACCACAGGTAAAGCGGCACGCCCGCGGCGCCATGGCTTGCCAGGAAGCGCGTGATCTTCGGGTCGCGCCGCGTCCAGTCGCCCTTCATCACCATCACGCCACGGAGGCGGAAGGCAGCGTCGACCGTGCTTGTCTCGATCGCGGCCTTCTCGTTGACCTTGCACGACAGGCACCAGTCGGCGGTGAAATAGAGGAAGATCGGCATGTAATTGGCCCGGGCATCGGCCAATACCTTCTCGTCAAACGGCACCGAGCCGAGCATGTCTTCCTCAGGGACCACTTCCGTGCTGGCAAGGCGTGGCGCGCCGATTGCGGCGAGGGCAATCATAACCGCCGCCGCCGGAGCCATCCACCGCAGGGTCGACCGCCCGCCGCGCTGCACCTGGCCCACGCGCCACAAGGCGATGACCAGCACGATGGCGAGAGCCAGCAAGACGGCCGCAAACACCTCACCGCCAAGGCGTGAGGCGAGCCAGAGCAGCCCGGCTGCGGTCAGCGCCATCGGGATGGCCATGATGCGGCGGAAGCGCTCCATCCACTTGCCCGGCTTGGGCAGCAGGCGCCGCAGGGCAGGAACGAAACCAATCAGCAGGAACGGCAGGGCAAGGCCAACCCCCAGCGCAGCAAACACGCCCAGCGCGGCCCATGTCGGCAGGACCAGCGCCGCGCCCATTGCTGCGGCCATGAATGGTCCGGTGCAGGGCGTGGCGACGAAAGCCGCAAGCAGGCCGGTGCCGAATGCTCCCGAATGGCCTGCACCACGCTCGACCGAAAGGCCGGGGAGTTCGTAAAGGCCGGCGAAATTGGCCGTGATCGCAACCGCCAGCAGCAGCAGCACCGCAACCACGCCCGGCTCCTGAAGCTGGAACGCCCAACCAACCTGCTCTCCGCCCGCCCGCAGCGCCAGCATCACCCCGCCGAGCAGCAGGCAGGCCAGCACGACACCTGCCGTATAGGCCAGGCCCTCGCTGCGGGCATTGTGCGAATTGCCGCGCGCCAGCGCCAGCGCCTTGAGGCTGAGGATCGGGAACACGCAGGGCATGACGTTGAGGATCAGCCCGCCCAGGAATGCACCGAACAAGGCGAACGCCAGCGTCGCTGCGGTGAACGTCCCTTCGCCGCCGACTTCGTCACCGCCCTCCGGCACGGCTCCGCGGGCCGAGGCGAAAGCGATGCCGCCGGCATCCTTGCCCATCGCCAGCACCCCTTCGATCTTTTCAGCCGGGGCGGGTGATTTGGCCATCGGCACTTCCACCACCAGCGTATCGCCGTTGCGGAAAAAGCGCTGGGCGGCGGCGTAGTCGATAATCCGCTCGGTCTTGAGGAACAGGTGCGGAGCATCAAGCGGGGCCGAGGCAGGAAACGGCAGGGCAAGGCGCAGGGTCTGGCCCGTCACCGCGAAAGTGCCCGGCCGGTCCAGCGGCGCAGGCATCGTCGCGCGCCAGCCCTCGAAGCGCTTGTCCCCCGCGCCGCTCCCGACCGTAACCGTGCCCTGCAACTCGGCGCGTTCGGGCACGCAGATCTCGTTGGTGCAGACCAGCCACTGCGCCTTGACGCTGATCGGCAGAAGTGTGCCCGGCGTGGCATCGGCGGGAAGCTTGAGCGGCACCAGCACGGCATAGTCGTGCTCGTACACGTGGTTCATCAGCCCCTGGATGACCAGCGTCTGCGGCACCGGAAACTGCATCGCGCCGGTGCTGGCGCCGTTGGGCAGGGCCCAGTCGAGCGTCAGCCCGTAACCGGCATCGCCGGGGTTGGACCAGTAGCCATGCCAGCCTGCCTCGGGCTGCATCAGCAGGGCAAGGGTGACAGTGCCGCCGGGCTGCGCCGGACCTTCGGCAATCAAGCTTGCGCGCATGTGGTTGGGCGCGGCTTGCGCATGGGGCACGGCCCATAGCAACAGCGCCGTCACAAACATCGCTATGATGCGCAAGGTCTTGATCCCGGCCAGTTCGCGTATCGGCATCAGGGCGTTACCGGTTCCATCTGGCCCCTTGAACAGGAGCGCCCGGCGGGCCATGCGTAGCGCTCTTGGGCGTCCTACGGCTGGCCTTCCCTTGAGTCCAGTGTACGTGCCCACAGGAGTATGTTTCGCGTGAAGACCCTTACCCGTTACGCCGCCGCTGCGCTCGCTTGCACTGCCCCGATGGTTCCCCTCGCGGCGCAGGAGGCCTCGCCCGCGCCCGTGGTCAGCCAGCAGGTCCCGGCCGGCGCGCCGAAGCTGATCGTCGCGATCTCCATCGACCAGTTCTCCGCCGACATCTTCGCGCAGTATCGCCAGCACTTCACCGGCGGTTTCAAGCGGCTGACGCAAGGCGCGGTATTTTCGGCTGGCTACCAGAGCCACGCCGCGACCGAGACCTGCCCCGGCCATTCGACGATCCTCACCGGCAACCGTCCCGCCCACACCGGCATCATCGCCAACTCGTGGATCGACCAGAGCGTCACCACCGGCCCGAAGGTCGTCTACTGCGCCGAGGACGTTGCGAAGCGCACGGCGGGATCGCGCGACTACGTCGCCTCGCCCGTCCATCTGCTGGTGCCGACGCTGGGCGAGTGGATGAAGAAGGCCAATCCGGCCGCGCGCAACATCGCCGTTTCGGGCAAGGATCGCGGCGCGCTGATGATGGGCGGGCACGATATCGATCAGGTCTATTGGTGGAAGGGCAAGCAGTTCGTCACGCTTGCCGGGCGCGAGCCTGGCCCGACGGCAATTGCCCAGAACGCCGAGATCGACCGTCTCCTCGCCAAGGGCGCGGGCGAGTTTCCGCTGCCGGCCTATTGCCGTCGCGCCGATCGCGCGGTGCAGGCAGGCGACGTTTCCGTCGGCAATGGCCACTTCGCGCTGAAGGCCGGTGAGGCCGAGCAGTTCCGCGTCTCTCCCCGCCTCGATCGCGCCACGCTCGACCTCGCGGTCAAGCTGGTGGACGAACAGAAGCTGGGCCGGAACGCGGTCCCCGATATCCTGTCGGTAAGCCTCTCGGCCACTGACTATGTCGGCCACGCCACCGGCACCGAGGGCGCGGAAATGTGCATCCAGTTGACCCAGCTTGACTTGGCGCTCGGCGATTTCCTCGCCAGCCTCGACAAGCGCGGGATCGACTACGCCGTGGTGCTCACCGCCGACCACGGCGGTTTCGACATTCCCGAACGCCTGCACGAACAGGGCCTTGAAAAGACCTCGCGCGTCGGCCCTGAAGTTTCGGCAGAGGCCCTGTCGGCCACGCTCGGCAAGCGCTACGGGCTCGATCCAAAGGGCCTGATCCTGTCGGACGGGCCGGCCGGCGATTACTGGCTGCGCAAGGACCTCGACGTCGGCCTCAAGGGCAAGATCATCGACGATGCCAGCGCGATCCTGATGACCAGCCCGTTCGTGGAGAAGGTCCTCTCCGCCGCCGAAATCGCCGCAACCCCGATGCCGCACGGCTCGCCCGAAACCTGGACCCTGGCCGAACGCGCCCGCGCTTCGTACAACCCGCTGCATTCTGGTGACTTCGTGGTCATGCTCAAGCGCGGCGTGGTCGCCATTCCGCAGGCGCGCAAGGGTTATGTCGCCACCCACGGCAGCCCGTGGGACTATGACCGCCGCGTGCCGATCCTGTTCTGGCGCAAGGGGATGACCGGCTTCGAACAGCCCAGCCCTGTCGAGACGGTGGACATCGCCCCCAGCCTTGCCGCACTGATCGGCCTCAAGACCCCCCAAGGGGCATTTGACGGACGCTGCCTCGATCTCGATGGTGGCGCGGCAAACACGTGTGGAGCATCGAAGTGAACGAGTCGCAGGCTGACGTCGTTATTCTGGGTGGTGGCCTCGTCGGGATGACGCTGGCCATCGGCCTCGCCAAGGCGGGGATCACCAGCCACGTGGTCGACAATTCGGACCCTGCGGCGCAGACCGCCGAGGGGTTCGATGGCCGCGCCTCGGCGATCTCGACCGCCAGCTGGAACCTCTACACCAACCTTGGCATGGCCGAGGAGCTGGCGCCGAAGGGCTGCCCGATCGAATCCATCGCGGTGACCGACGGGATGAAGCCGGGCCGGATCGACTTCAAGCCGGGCGAGGGTGACGGCTCATTGGGCCGCATGTACGCCAACCGCGATCTGCGCATTGCCATGTATGGCGTGGCGGCGCGGGAAGAGGCGATCACCTTCCACCCCAACAGCCACGTCGTCGCCCGCGAACGCGGCGAACACGGCGTTTCGGTCACGCTTAAGGATGGGCGTATCCTGAAGGGGCGGCTCATGGTCGCCGCCGAAGGGCGCAAGAGCCCGACGCGCGACGAGGCCGGGTTCACGCCCGCGAAGTGGGACTACGGCCACCGCGCGATCATTGCCGGCCTCACGCATGAAAAGCCGCACGGCAACGTTGCATGGGAAGTGTTCTATCCGGCAGGCCCCTTCGCGCTGCTGCCGCTGCTTGATGAACATGGCAAGCACCGCTCCGCGCTGGTCTGGACCGTTGCCGAGAAGGACGCCGCCGCCGTGCTGGCCATGCCCGAGGCGATGTTCCTGAACGAAGTCGCCAGCCGCATGCACGGCATCTTCGGCCAGATCGAACTTGCCAGCCCGCGCTCGTCCTATCCGCTCAACTTCCACCACACCGCGCGCATCGTCGAGGACCGGCTGGCGCTGGTCGGCGATGCCGCGCACGGCATGCACCCCATTGCCGGGCAGGGCCTCAATGTCGGCCTGCGCGATGTCGCAGCGCTGGTCGAGGTGCTGTCCGACGGCGTGCGCCTTGGCCTCGACGTGGGCGATGCGCAACTCCTCGCCCGCTACGAACGCTGGCGCGCCGCCGACACCTTCATGGTCGCGACGGCAACCGACGTGCTAACCCGCCTGTTCGGCATCCCCGGCAAGCTTCCCTCGGCGGTGCGGCGTCTCGGCATGGCCGGCGTGCAGCGCGCCGCGCCATTGAAACGCTGGTTCATGGACGAAGCGCGCGGGATGAGCGGAGACCTGCCGAAGCTGCTGCGCGCGGCGTGAGCGTGGGGGATTAACCCCATCACCCGCCACCCCATTATCGTCATCCCGGGCTCGACCCGGGATCCCGCTTTTCTCTTGGCCCAGCGCTGAAGTAGAGAAGCGGGGTCCCGGATCAAGTCCGGGACGACGGGTTATGGGATTGCAGCACTGCGACTTGGATGGCTGCTTTGGGGTGGTGAGCGGACATTGCGCCGGTGCTGAATTGTTGCCAAAATTGGTAGATGGCAGAGACCCATAACAAAATCGTCGCTAGCGCCGCGAAGTCGTCGCTGGGTCCGCTCGGCTTCGTTCGCAAAGGGCGATCTCGGACATGGATAGCAGACCATAGTTGGTGGGCCTCTGTGGTCGAATTTCAGCCAAGTTCATGGAGCAAAGGAAGTTACCTCAATGTGGCAGCACATTGGCTATGGTCAGATCAAGAGCATCTGAGCTTTGACTTTGGGGGCCGAATTGATGGGTATGTGGAATACGGGTCAGATGCACAGTTTTCAGTAGCCGTCGCTGCCTTGGCCGAGCGCGCTGCAAATGAATCGCTCCGGCTGGCTCAAATGTTCGTTTCTCTGCCTGAAACAGCAAGGCTTCTTCTAAGCAAAGTTCGCGAAGGTTCCGATAGTGGATGGGGGGCCTATCATGCCGCTGTTGCTGCAGGTTTGGCTGGCTTCCACGACGATGCCAACGAGATGTTGGCACGCGTAGCAAACGGATTTGCATCGCCCGATTCCGCCTTGGCACTGGCGACCAAGCGCATCTCAGCGATTGGAGTTGAGACAGAAAACTTTTGCAATGAGGTGCGCTCACTGATTGGAGCCCATCGCGCCGCCTTGCGATTGCCCGCCCTGTCAGCCTTGCCATTCTAATGTCCGCAACGGCGTCGTATCCTGAACGGCACCTCTTGTTGTGAAAATCGGAAAAGCGGACTCAGCTACCGCCCCAAACTAAAACCACTTAAATCTGCGGCGTAGATCCCGCCGGTGGGAGCGGCGGCACTGCAGGCGAAGCACTTGCCGACGGCTCGGGCGCAACCGCCTGTGCAGGCGCGCTCACCGGCTGCGCACCCATCAGCGCTGCCGCCTCAAGCTGATCCAAAGCCCGCTGCGTCGCCATGTAATCACGCGCGCGGACCAGCCAGTCTTGCGCGGCGTCGTGGCCGGGCATCTTTTCGACTTCTGCCGCAGCGGCCTCGATCTTCCCGCCCGCGAGGTACGCGCGGGTGCGTTGCAGGCGGCTTTCGGGCGCGGGCGAGGGGGAATCGTCGTGGCGGATCACGAAGAGGTCGGACAACTGGCGGCCGAGCCAGTCGAGCGTGCCTTCATCCGCCTTGCCGCCGACCAGTTCGGGCGCGAGGAGTTCGAACTGTTCGCCAAGCTGCGCCAGCGTGACCGGCGCGGCGCCTGCGGCAATCACGCGGTCCACCGCCGCGCCCTGCGTGGTGCCGAAGCGCGCGCGCAACTGTGCCTCGATCCAGCCGAGGGGTTGGCCGCGCTCCAATGCGCGGCGCGCGGCGAAGGCGAGCAGCAGCGATTCGGCGTGGGTGGCGTTGCCCGACGCGGCAATCGCTTGCTGGTTCAATTCGGCCAGCCGCTGTTCGAGCATGGCGATCCTGGCGGCGGTACTGTCAATCTGCGCTCCGATCTGCGCCTGCGCTGCCGCAGTCTCGGCGGCGGACGGGCCGGGAGCAGGCTCGGTGGCAGGCGAAGTAACCAGCTGCGGCAGGCCCGAGCTGTCCATGCGCACGTCGATCAGGCCGTTATGCCATCCCAGCCACGCCGCACCGGCAGCACCCGCCAGCAGGCACCCGGCGACCAGAGCAGCGATGCCGCGGCCGCCTATGCCGCTCCTTCGCGGGCTTTGCCCCCGCGCGCTGTAAACCAGATCCTCCATGCGTTTTCGCTTGTCCTGTCGCCCCGATGTCACACTGTCTGGCACATCCGCGCGCCGAGTTCCAGAACCTCCTTGTCGGTCCTGCCGGCAGCCACTGCGACTGTGCCCCAGCCATTGCCAGCGAGTTCCGCTATGCGTGGGGCCAAGCATGCCAGATGGAGACTTTCCTTGGAGATTCCAAGTCTTTCGCATTCCTGGGCGAAATGGCTGGCCGCTTCGCCGGAGTGCAGCAGCACGACCGCACCGCGATTCAGGGAGGTTTGGAGCGCTGCAGAAACTGCCCGTTTCCGGGACGCGTAAGTTACAACCGTGACGATTCGCACCCCCTCGGGCGGGGTCAGTGTCACGCGATCTTCACCTGCGATTCGGATGTAATTCCCGGGCGGCAGCGTGGCGACAACCGGCTGCAATCCGCCTTCGCCGACGCGCGCCACGGCAAACCCGGCAGACCGTGCCGCCGCCGCCGTCGTTTCCCCCACCGCGATCACCGAAACATCTGCAAAGGCCGCCAAACCCACCCCGCCATGGCGAAACACGTTGGCGCTGCCGGCAAGGATGGCGTCAAAACGCTCGTCCGGCACGTCCCAGTCCACCGGTTCGATCTCGAAAAGCGGCGCGGCGATTGGTTCCAGCCCCAACGCGCGCGCTACCGCGCAGGTTGCTGCATTCCCCGGCTCGGGCCGGATCACCACCAGCGGCAGCGGGTCAATTCGGGTCATTCGCCGGAGAAGTGCACCGTCACGGATTCCGGCGCCTCTGACAGCAGGCGATGGGCCAGCCGCTTCGGACCCTCGCCATCGGCGGGCGCGAACGTCTCGCTCGCCTCGATCCGCTCTGCCCCGTCCGGGCTGTAGATCGCGGCGCGCACGGTCAGCGAACTTTCGTGGTGCGTGGTCAGCACCGCAATCGGGCTGTGGCAATTGCCGCCCAGCGCCGCCAGCAGCGCGCGCTCTGCCATGACCGCCTGATGCGTCGGGCGGTCGTCGATGGCTGAAAGCCAGCCGCGCACGTCATCGCTCGCCACCAGGCATTCAATGCCGATCGCGCCCTGCGCCGGCGCAGGCAGCCATTCGAACTCCGATAGCGGCGTGCCGACGCCAGTCTCGCCCAATCGCTGCAATCCGGCAGCTGCCAGCAAGGTCACGTCCGCCTCGTCCGCCTGCAATTTCGCCAGCCGCGTGGCGACATTGCCGCGAAAGCCGACGATCTTGAGGTCCGGCCGGGCGTGAAGCATCTGCGCGGCACGGCGCGGCGCGCTGGTGCCGACGCGCGCGCCGGGCGGAATGGCATGGATGGAGGCCGCACCAACCAGCACGTCACGCACGTCGGCGCGGGGAAGAACGGCGGCGATGCAGAATTCTTCAGGCCGCAGCGTTTCCACGTCCTTCATCGAATGGACCGCGAAGTCGATCTCGCCTTCGAACAGCCAGGCGTCGAGTTCCTTGGTCCACAGCGCCTTGCCGCCGATCTCGGCCAGCGGCCGGTCGAGGATCTTGTCGCCGCTGGCGGTGACCGGCACGATCTCCACCATGCTTTGGTCCCAACCATGGGCGGCGCACAGTCGTTCGCGGGTTTCCTCCGCCTGAGCCATGGCGAGCGGGGAGCGGCGGGTTCCGAGCCTCAGCGGCTTCTGGGGAGTGGCTGTGTTCATGCTTTGCTTGCCGTAACGGGGATTATCATTAGAGGAAAGCGCCAGATGGCCCTGATCCTTGGCATAGAATCCAGCTGCGATGAAACCGCCGCCGCGGTGATCGACGGCAATGGCACCACGCTTGGCGCGCGAATTGTCGCGCAACGCATTGCTTCACAAGACGAAGCGCACCGCCCTTACGGTGGTGTCGTGCCCGAAATCGCCGCGCGCGCGCATGTCGAAGTGCTGGGCCCGATGGTCGAGGCGGTGCTGGCCGACGCGGGCATGACGCTGGGTGACGTCGATGCGATCGCCGCCACTGCAGGCCCCGGCCTGATCGGCGGGGTCATGGTCGGCCTCGTCACCGCCAAGGCGCTGGCGATGGCGACAGGCAAGCCGCTGGTGGCGGTCAACCACCTCGAAGGCCACGCGCTGTCGCCGCGCCTCGCTGATCCGAGCTTGCAGTACCCCTATCTGCTGCTGCTGGTTTCGGGCGGGCACTGCCAGATCCTCGAAGTCGCAGGCGTTGGCCAGTATCGCCGCCTCGCCACCACCATCGACGATGCGCTGGGCGAGGCCTTCGACAAGACCGCCAAGATCCTCGGCCTGGGCTATCCCGGTGGCCCCGCCGTCGAAAGGTTGGCGCGCGAGGGCAATGCCAAGGCCGTGCCGCTGCCGCGCCCGCTGGTGGGAAGCGGCGAACCGCACTTCTCCTTCGCCGGGCTAAAGAGCGCGGTGATGCGGGCCAAGGATGCGGGCATTCACATCGATGCCGATATCGCCGCCTCGTTCCAGCAGGCCGCGCTCGATTGCGTGGTTGATCGCACGCGCATTGCGCTCGCCGCTGCTGCGCCCGGGATGACGGCGCTGGTCGTTGCAGGTGGCGTTGCCGCCAATGCGGCGCTGCGCGGCGCGCTTGAAGCTCTGGCTGCCGAACACGGCCTCCCATTGGTCGCCCCGCCGCCGAAACTGTGCACAGACAATGCCGCGATGATCGGCTGGGCTGGCGCTGAGCGTTTCGCTCTGGGATATACCGACCCGCTTGACGTGGCAGCGCGCCCGCGCTGGCCGCTCGACGACAATGCCGCGCCGGTGCGCGGCGCAGGGGTGAAGGCATGACCGCTGGTGTAGGTGTCGTTGGCGCAGGCGCATGGGGCACCGCACTCGCCCAGATGCTGGCAAGCGACGGCCGCCAAGTCCTGCTCTGGGCGCGTGAGGCCGAACTGGTCGAGGAAATCAACGCCCAGCGTACCAACAGCCTGTTTTTGCCTTCGGCCAAGCTCGCACCTTCGATCCGCGCCACCCGCGATCTTGCGGAAATGGCAGCCCTTCCGGTCCTGCTGATGGTCACCCCGGCGCAGTTCCTGGCCAGCGTGCTCGGTGCAATGGGGCGCAACAGCGGCGACGTCGTGCTCTGCTCAAAGGGCATCGAAGCCGGGACCGGGCGGCTCATGGCCGATGTGGCCCGCACCGCCGCACCCGGCGCGGAAATCGCGGTGCTGTCCGGCCCCACTTTCGCGCATGAAGTGGCAGCGGGCCTGCCCACCGCCGTGACGCTCGCCTGCGAAGTCGGCGAAGTGCAGTGGCAGCGGCTTTCCACTGCCATCGCCCGCCCGACCTTCCGGCCCTATTACTCCGATGACGTGGCCGGTGCCGAAATCGGCGGCGCGGTGAAGAACGTCCTCGCCATCGCCTGCGGCGTGGTGGACGGCTTGGGGCTTGGCCAGAACGCCCGTGCGGCGCTGATCAGCCGCGGCTTTGCCGAGATGCAGCGCTTCGGCCTTGCCTTGGGCGCGCGGGCGGAAACGCTGTCCGGCCTTTCCGGCCTGGGAGACCTCGTGCTGACCTGTTCCTCCACCTCCAGCCGGAACTTCTCGCTCGGCAAGGCGCTGGGCGAAGGCGCCAGCGCAGCGGATGTGCTTGGCGCAAGGAACTCGGTGGCCGAGGGCGCCTTCACCGCGCCGGTCCTCGCGGAAATCGCGCGTAATCGGGATATCTCCATGCCGATCGTCGAGGCCGTGGTGACACTCCTCAAAGGCGCTGCCCCGGCGCGGGACGTGGTTGCAGGATTGCTGTCGCGCCCGCTCAAGGCGGAAACAGTCCTTGTCTGAAGCCAAGCCCCCCCAACAGGATATCGCCGCGCTGGCCAAGGGCGGGCGGACGAATTTTCTCGGCTTCCTGCTGCGTCTTCTCGCGCGCATCCCGTTCCTTTTCATCGCCAGCCGCCTTTATGGCGCACCCGCCATGGGGCGCTTCGCCTCGGCACTGGTGATGGTCGAATTTGCCGGGATGCTGGCAACCCTCGGCCAGAAGCGCGGCCTTGCCCAGCGTCTTGCCGAGAACGACGAGCACCCCGCCAACGTCGTCGGCGATGCCGTGCTGCTGGCCATGTCGCTGGCGCTCGGCATGGGCGCGCTGATCTACCTGTTCCCACAATCGATGTATCCCAGCGGCAATTTCACGCTTGCCGACCGTCTGCTGGTGCTTTCGATCCCCGGCCTCGCGCTAGGCGACCTGGCCCTCGCTGCATTGGCCTACCGCTTTGACGTGGCGACCACGGTTCGCGCCCGTTCGGTGGTTGAGCCGTGGACAATCTCCATCGCGGCCGGCGCATTCTATTTCATCTGGCCGAGCTCCGGTCTCACACTTGCCTATCTCGCCTCGGTCTGGGCGGCGACGGGCGTCGCGGTCTTCGTCCTGCTGCGTACATATGGCCTGCCGCGTGCGTGGAAGCCGCGCCCCGGCCCGCTGTGGCAGATTGCCCGCCGCAACATCCCGCTGGCAGGCGCGGACGCCGTGGAATGGGGCACCCGCAAGCTCGACGTGTTCATCCTGCGCTTCTTCGTGGGCGAGGCGCCGGTCGGCATCTACTACTTCGCCCAGCAGATTGCTTCGCTCCCGCAAAAGCTCAAGACCAGCTTCGAACCAGTGCTTGGGCCCGTGATCACCCGCAGCGTCAAGGACAAGGACTACGCCGCGATCGCCAAGCAGGTCTGCCAGGTCGGCTTCTGGATTGGCGCGGCGCAGATCGGCATCGCTCTGGCATTGGGCATTCCGGGCGAGGGTCTGATGGGCCTCGGCGGTCCCGCATTCGTCTCGGGCACGGCGGCGCTGGTGTTCCTGCTGGTCGCCGAAGTCGTCGCGTCCAAGGCGGTGGTGAGCGAGGCGGCGCTGGTCTATCTCGCCCGCATGCGCAACCTGTGGATCAGCCTGGCCACGATCGCGCTGCAGGCGGTGCTGACCATCTTCCTGATCCTTGTGGCCAGGCAGGTGACGCCGGGGCCGATGTACGTCGCCGCTGCGGCGTCGCTGGCCTTGGCCATCTCGCTTGGCCTGTCCTCGGCCGTGAAGTCCCGGGTGCTGACCCGCATTCTCGGCCATTCGATCAGCAACTGGCGTTGGGGCCTTGCCTGGGCGATCATACCCGCCATCGCGGTGGGCGTGGCGATGACCTGGGCACCCGAATGGGCCGAACTGGCCGTTGGAATTCCCGCAATTCTGGGTATTTACTGCTACATGTTGTGGGTCCGCGCGTTCGGGCCAGAGGACCGCGTGCTGTTTCGCAAGCAGCAACCGGCCTGAGATCGTCGCTGGAATTTTCGCGCGCACTTTTCGTTTAAGGGGTCATGCAGATGCTGCAATCGCTCGAAGCCAACCAGATCCTGCTGGCGGGCATCGTTCTTGTCGTCGCGTTCGTGGTGTGGTGGGTGTGGGGGCGCACCAAGCCGGCTCCGAAGCGGCGCGAATACACCGACGTCCTTTCGGAAGGCGCCGAAAAGGCCGCCCGCAACACGGCCCTGATTGATGCGCCAAGCGCCGCCGCTCTTGTCACGCCGCCGCCGGGCGTTGGCACCATGGCCGGGATCGGCGAAGTCGTGGCTGCCGCCGCTGCCGAGGAAGTGATCGAGGCCGCGCCGGTTTCGGCACCTGCCCCCGCTCCGCAGGGCGGCGACGACCTCGGCCGCATCAAGGGCGTCGGCCCCAAGCTCAAGGCCCTCCTCGCCTCGCTTGGCGTGACCAGCTACGCGCAGATCGCGGCGTGGACCGACGAGGACATCGCGCGGATTGACGCCCAGCTCGGCACCTTCGCAGGGCGCGCCACGCGCGACAACTGGGTGGAGCAGGCCAAGCTTCTCGCCAGCGGCGATACCGCCGCCTATGAAGCGAGGTTCGGCAAGGTCTGACTTATTCGGCGATTTGCGCCGGGGCGATGGGCTCCGGCGCGGCAGCCGGCGCAGAACGGCGGCACCTGGCGATAAGGTCGCGCACCGGCGCTCCGGCCGAAACCTTGATCATCCCCGCGCCCGGCAGCGTGCCGTTGTAGGACCCGCCAAGCACCTTGGCCCGGCTGTCATCGGCCGAGATCGTGCCCTGCCAGATATAGCCGCGCTGCCCCGGCACTGATGTCGCGTCCACGGGCAGCCGCATGATCCCGTCGCTCCCGACCAGCGCGAACAGCGCCTGCGCCCCCACCGGCGCGGCGGCATGGCGCGTCACCGTCAGCACGCCCTCGCGGCAGACAAGCGAAACCAGCGGCGGCTCCCCCGGATGCCCGTAGCGCACCGAAAGTCCATCCGAGCCGGCGGCCCATGACGCCTGCGATTCCCCATCGCGCACCCCCGGCAAGGCCTCGCCCTCAGGCATGGCCATCCGCACCGCCCCATCCGGCGCCCCCTCACGCGCGGGCATCGCGGGCGATTTCGAACAGGCGGCAAGGGTGAGGGCCGCGATGGCAACAATCAGATTCTTCACGACAGTATCAGGCGGCCCGCTTCTGGACGGTCAATTCGAGCCCAAGCACCGAAAGGACCGCCACCAGTGTTTCAAGTGTGGGGTTACCGTCTTCGGAGAGGGATTTGTAGAGGGCCTGACGCCCCAAACCGGTTTTCCGGGCAATCTCGCTCATGCCCTTGGAGCGCGCGATGCTTCCCAGCGCTCCGGCGATATGCTTGGGATCGTTCCCTTCCATTGCCGCTTCGAGATAAAAAAGGATGTCCTCTTCGGTCTCAAGATGATTGGCTGGATCAAATGGGTAGACCTTCAATGCCATCGTCGGCTTCCCTCACCATCTTGTGGGCCAGTGCGATGTCACGCGATTGCGTGTTCTTGTCGCCACCGTTCAGCAAGATGACCAAGACGTCGCCTTGCCAGATATAGTAGATACGATAGCCGGGACCGAAATGCAGGCGCAGTTCCTGCACACCATTCCCAACCGATTTCGTGTCTCCAGCATTTCCTGCAGCAAGGCGCATCAAGCGGTCGTCAATCCGCAACCGCGCCCGCCGATCGCGCAGACCGTCAAGCCAAGCCCGAAAACGGGCAGTCTGGACGATTTGCACGTGTCCTTTATAAGGGACATCATCCGCGTTGTCAATCTGATCGCCCATCCGATACCCACCTCGGGCAGCTTGAATAGGCGGCAAAACCGGTCTCACACATTTTAAGTGCGACCAATTTGGTGCCAGTCAGGGCGTTACCCTCACCGCCCCCACTTCGTCTTCTGGCTCTTCCCATACCGCGTCTTGCGCGTGCCCGGCTTGCCCTCGTTGCTCCGCCCGACGATCGGCGCCTTGCGCTCACCCTCGGGCAGGCCAAGTTCCGAAGCCTCCAGCTGCCGGATCTCGTCGCGCAACCGTCCGGCCAGCTCGAACTCCAGATCCGCTGCTGCCGCGCGCATCTTCTTCTCAAGCTCCTCGATGTAGCCGCGAAGGTTGTGGCCGACGAGGTTGTTGGCCCCATCCGCGTCGATATCCACCAGCACGCCATCGCGGCTCGCCGTGTCGGCAACGATATCGTGGATGTTGCGCTTGATCGTCTGCGGGGTGATGCCGTGTTCGAGGTTGTAGGCCTCCTGCTTGGCACGGCGGCGATCGGTCTCGGCAATGGCGCGTTCCATGGAGCCGGTCATGCGGTCGGCGTAGAGGATCACGCGGCCATCGACATTGCGCGCGGCGCGGCCGATGGTCTGGATCAGCGAGGTTTCGCTGCGCAGGAAGCCTTCCTTGTCCGCGTCCAGAATGCACACCAGCCCGCATTCAGGGATGTCGAGGCCCTCGCGCAGCAGGTTGATGCCGACCAGCACGTCATAGACGCCCAGACGCAAGTCGCGGATCAGTTCGATGCGCTCCAGCGTCTCGACGTCGGAGTGCATGTAGCGCACCTTGAGCCCCGCCTCGTGCATGAACTCGGTCAAGTCCTCGGCCATGCGCTTGGTCAGCGTGGTGACGAGCGTGCGGTAGCCGTTGGCGGCGGTCAGCTTGCACTCGTTGATGCAGTCCTGCACCTGGTCCTCGACCGGACGGATCAGCACCGGCGGGTCGATCAGGCCGGTTGGGCGGATCACCTGTTCGGCAAAGACGCCGCCCGCCTGTTCCATCTCCCACTGCGCCGGCGTTGCCGAAACCGCGATAGTCTGCGGGCGCATCGCGTCCCATTCGTTGAACCGCAACGGGCGGTTGTCGATGCACGAGGGCAGGCGGAAGCCGTACTCCGCCAGCGTCAGCTTGCGACGGTGGTCGCCCCGCGCCATCGCGCCGATCTGCGGCACGGTCTGGTGGCTTTCATCTAGGAACAGCAGGCAGTTGTCGGGCAGGTATTCGAACAGCGTCGGCGGCGGCTCACCGGGCAGGCGGCCGGTCAGGAAGCGGCTGTAGTTCTCGATCCCCGCGCATGATCCGGTGGCCGCAATCATCTCGAGATCGAAGTTGGTGCGCTGCTCCAGCCGCTGCGCTTCCAGCAGCTTGCCTTCTTCGACCAGTTCCTTGAGCCGCTCCGTCAACTCGAAGCGGATCGCCTGAGCCGCCTGCTGCATCGTCGGTCCGGGGGTAACGTAGTGCGAGTTCGCATAGACGCGCACATTCGTCAGCTTGGCCCCAGCCTTGCCGGTCAGCGGATCGAACTCGACAATCTCCTCCACCTCGTCACCGAAGAAGCTCACGCGCCAGGCGGTATCGTCGTAGTGCGAGGGAAAGATTTCGAGATTGTCGCCGCGTACGCGGAAGTTGCCGCGTGCAAAGCCGGCGTCGTTGCGCTTGTACTGCAGCGCCACCAGCTTGCGGATGATCTCGCCGCTGTCGACGCTCTGGCCGACCTTGAGGTCGAAGATCATCGCGGAATAGGTCTCGACCGAGCCGATGCCGTAGATGCACGAGACAGAGGCGACGATGATCACGTCATCGCGTTCGAGCAAGGAGCGCGTGGCCGAGTGGCGCATCCGGTCAATTGCCTCGTTGGTCGAGGACTCCTTCTCGATATAGGTGTCAGACCGGGGCACGTAGGCTTCGGGCTGGTAGTAGTCGTAGTACGAGACGAAGTACTCCACCGCGTTTTCCGGGAAGAAGCTCTTCATCTCGCCATAGAGCTGTGCGGCGAGGATCTTGTTGGGGGCGAGGATCAGGGCGGGGCGCTGCAGTTCCTCGATCACCTTGGCCATGGTGAAGGTCTTGCCCGAACCGGTCACGCCAAGCAGGACCTGCGTCTGGTCGCCATCGCGCGCTGCCGCCACAAGATCGGCAATCGCGGTTGGCTGGTCGCCCGCAGGCTGGTAGTCGGACACAACCTTGAAAGGCCTGCCGCCCTCGATCTTGTCGGGGCGCTGCGGCTTGTGCGGCACGAAAGTGCCGGAAGTGTCGGGCTCTTCGAGTCCCCTGCGAATAACGAGTTCGGCCATGGCGCGAATATGGGGAACAAACCGCGCCCATACAACCTCGCGTCGGGCGGTGACGTGGCGCACTGGCGCTTTTTCGGCAGGGTGTTAGCCTGCTTGCCGGAACGAGAGAGGACGAGACCCGATGCGCGCTGCAATTGCCCTGATTCCGCTGGCCCTGCTCGCTGCCTGCAACGATGGCGGCACCGTCGACAAGAAGAACGCCAGCACGGCCGAAGTCGCCAAGTCGGTCGCCGATGCGGGGATGAAGCTCAATCCCGGTCGCTGGGAATTGACCATGCAGTTCAAGAAGTTCGAAGTGGAAGGCATGCCGCCCGAGGCCAAGGCGGCGATGCAGAAGATGCTTGGGGAAACCAGGACCTTCGCCTCGTGCCTGACCAAGGAAGAGGCGGAAAAGCCCGATGGCAAGTTCTTCGGCCAGCAGGGCGAAGACTGCAAGTACGACACGTTCACCATGGGGAACGGGAAGATCGACGCTACCATGACCTGCAAGGGCACCGGTGAGGACGCCGGCAACATGGCGAAGATGACCCTCGCCGGAACCTACAGCCCCGATACCTACGACATGACCATGGACATGAACGGCACTGCCCCCAACGGCAAGCAGATGGTCATGCAGATGGCCCTCACCTCAAAGCACAAGGGTGACTGCAAGGGCGACGAGCAGGGCTGACCGCTCGACCGGCATGGCGGGTAATTACGCTGTCGCGCGCAGGTGCTCGGCGATCCACCATGCCACGAAACTGCAGTATGAAGGCCAGCACGTCAGCCCGATGCGCGCATCCTGCGTCGCGATCTCGGGTCTGTCCCAATCGTCTCGCTCGACTGCATAAATCCGCTTGTCCTGCTTCCAGTAGACGTACCAACGCCCTTGCGGGTCGGCATAGTCCGACCGGTCCTCGCTCCCGGCAATGGCAATGAAATTCGGATGCAGGTCGAACTCGCCGACCAGCAACTCCGTCCAGCCCTTCAATGTGGTCGCCGAACCGGGCAGCGGGTCGCACAGGGAGATGTGCGTGCTGCCATTGGGAATGCAGTCCATCCGGTAGGCGCGCATGAGATCCAGCGATGCCGGGTCATTGCTCCATCCGAGCGCGGCCAACTCGCCGGAAACCTTGCTACGCGCTTTCGCCGGACGGCGGGCATCCGTGGGATAGTCCTCAAACTGCGGCATGCCCGCCAAAGTTGAATCGATGAACCTGCGCGCCTCGGCGGCGTCGGCAATCACACCGCTTTGCGCATCGGGCTGCGGCACGGGCGCCGCATTGACATCGAGATAGCGATCCGGCTCCCGCGTCGTGCGCGCTGGAGAACCCACCACGTCGGTCGCAGGCCAGCTATGCCGATACGTTCCCTCCCACCCGATCCGCTTCAGCACGGCGGCGAAGATGAAGTCGATGATCAGGTCGTTGTCACGATAGCCCGCCAGAAAGTCGGCATCGGGCGAGCGCTTCGCCCGTCCGGTGAACATTGCCTCGTGCGCCGTGAACATCTTCGCTGTCGAGGCAAACCCGCCGGTCAGTGCCTTCACGTAAAACCCGAACTCCTCCAGCCGGTATCGCGGGTGCCGCTTGCGGGTCCATGCATCGCAAGCCGCACTCCATGCCCCCATGTCGAACGGCGCATCGTCAAGACAGCGGTCTAGCAAGGTGTTGATGAACCACGGCTCGTAGCAGTGCTCTTTTCCGCCCTCGGTGGAAAAGACTTCGTCCGTGCTCTCCAGCAGACAGGCCGCCGCCTTGGCATTTTCGATGCCGTCATAGGCCCTTGCCGGTTGGCCATGCTCGGCCATTGCCCGCAACAGCCGCCGGTGCCGTTCCAGCGATTGGCGCATGTAGCTCTCGGCCCGGTCCAGATCCCCTTGACCCCAGTAGAGATTGGCGAGCTGGAAGCAGTCCTTAACCTGACTACCAAGGTTCCACAGAGCCAGATGCAACGGCCCATCGACAAGCTGCTGCTCGACGAACGCCAGAAAGTTGACGCCGCCAAAAGCGTCTTTGGGCGCCTCCAGCTGGTCGTGCTTCACCGTCAACAGATAGTCGATGCGGCTCTGGCTAGGGGCCGGAGGCCGCTTGCGCCGGAAAAGATCGAAAAGCCCCATGGGGCGAGATTAATCGTATCGCCACTCGGCTGCAATGCAGGCGCAAGCTACGTCCGCAGGCTCAGAAATCAATCGCAATCCCGTTCTTCTCCCAGTCGCCGAAGCGCGTGGGATCAAGGCCGTCCGGATCATCTCCGCGCTCGATCGCCTTGGGGGCAGGGGCGGGGTCGTTGGTCCAGTGCGCGGGCGGGGTGAAGTCCGCGGGGCGCTGCGTCGCACGAGGAGTGGGCTTTTCCATGCCTCTGCAGATGGGGCTTCGCGCGCCGAACTGCAATTGCATATTGGGGCACAAGCGCCGATAGGCTGCGGGATATGGCCCGTTCCACTCCTGCCGATGAAGTTCCCGGCGTTCCCGCCCGCCGCGCCGCGCTGCGTATGCTCGATGCCGTGCTCAATCGGGGCGATCCGCTCGATCAGGCCGCCCCGCCGATCCTGCGCGCGATCGAACGCGCCGACGACCGCGCGCTCGCGCTGGCCATCGCGCAGGAATCCCTGCGCTGGATGGCCGATCTCGATGCCCTGATCGATGGCGCGACGAAGCAGCCCCTGCCCGAGGATGCCAAGGTCCGCTCGGTCCTGCGCCTGATGCTGGCACAGGCCCTGCGCCTGAACCTGCCCGGCCACGCCATTGTCGCCACCGGGTTGCCGCTGCTTGTGGGCGGCCCGCGACGGCTGGCGCACGGCGTGTTCTCCGCTGTCACCAAGAGCGGCGCAACGCTGCCCGAAGCGCCCACGCTTCCGCCCGCCGCCGCCGCGCGCTGGCAACTCGCATGGCCCAACCGTATCGGCGCCATCGCCCAAGGCCTTGCCGAACCGCCCCCGCTCGATCTCAGCTTGCGCGATCGGGCGCAGACCGCGCACTGGGCCGAACGCCTCGGCGGGCACTCGCTCGCCCCCGGCCACGTCCGCCTCGCCCGCGCTGGTTCCGTCGAAGCGCTCGAAGGCTTCCGTGAAGGCGCATGGTGGGTGCAGGACCTCGCCGCCAGCGTGCCCGCGCGCCTGATGGGCGAAGGACAGGGCCGCCGCGCCCTCGACCTTTGCGCCGCGCCGGGCGGCAAGACTCTCCAACTCGCCGCCGCCGGTTGGGAGGTCACCGCGCTCGACAAGTCCGCCCGCCGCACCGAACGCCTCGCCGAAAACCTCAAGCGCAGCGGACTCACCGCGCAAGTGGTGGTGGCGGATGCCCTGAACTGGCAACCCGAACACCCCTTCGACGCCATCCTGCTCGACGCCCCCTGCAGCGCCACCGGCACCTGCCGCCGCCACCCCGACGTCCTGCACCGCCACGCCAACCTCGCCGAACTGACCGCCCTGCAATCCGCCATGCTCGACCGCGCCGCCACCTGGCTCGCCCCCGGTGGCACGCTGGTCTACGCGGTCTGCTCGCTGGAGCGCGAGGAAGGCGAGTTGCAGGCGCTGGCCTTCGACAAGCTGACCCCCGCGCCGGTCACCGAGGTGGAACTGCCCGAGGGCTTGGCCCCGACCAA
The DNA here is from genome assembly GCF_012641315.1 of Novosphingobium sp. ERW19. Classification (NCBI taxonomy): domain Bacteria; kingdom Pseudomonadati; phylum Pseudomonadota; class Alphaproteobacteria; order Sphingomonadales; family Sphingomonadaceae; genus Novosphingobium; species Novosphingobium sp. ERW19. Next base: position 522,099 of record NZ_JABAIC010000001.1, on the reverse strand, counting down.
CGGCCACTTCCGCTCTGATCCCGGTATGCTGGGAGAACAAGGCGGCATCGACGGCTTCTTCGCCGCGCGGTGGGTGAAGGGTTAGGGCGCAGCGTGCTTAGTCACACGGCGGCTATTGAGAGCTGCTGGACCGGAAACCGTCATTCCGCTTGCGACGCCTTTGCCGTCGTTGCATACCGTCCTCTGCACTGACATAAAATCTGGATGTCCAAACCTCCCCAGATCATTGCCACTGACATCCTTTATTACCACGATGCCGATGAAAGAGCCTTTTTCGAGTGGCTCGATCGGATGACTTTCGTTGCTGATTATTATGGAGAAGTCAGAGATTTATTCATTGTGCTCAATCGCGCGCCAACGGATGATGATATGTGGGAGATTATCGGATTTTGCCGCAGATATGGCGTCGACATGAAGCAGCTTGCCCAGTTCGAGACGCCAGCAAACACGGCTTGGCTCCGTGATCCAACTATGATCTGGTGCGAAGAAATATTTGGCATTCCAAGCAAGGCAAGCGGCAGCTAACCATCCGAAAGCGGCCGTTTCAGCCACTACTGCCGGTCCTCAGAAACGGCCATTGGCTCAGGCGCACCGTGCGGACTTTGGCGCTCCCTCCCTTTCCCGTCACCCCGGGCTTGACACGGGGTCCCGCTTTCCTCGCGCAAGCTATCCGACGATCACGTCGTAAAGATCCAGCCAGTCAGGATTGCCGCGCTCGATCAGGTCGAACTTGTACTCTCTGCGCCAGCGCTTCAGACGCTTCTCATGCGCGATGCAGTCTTCGATACGGTCACCGCGCCCCGCCCAGACCAGCCATTTCAAGCCGTACCGAGCGCAGAAGTCCGACCCTCCATCGTTGCGGTGCTGATGGATGCGCGCGGCAAGGTGCGAGGTCACGCCGACGTACATCGCGCCTCGGTAACGGTCGGCCATGATGTAGACCCAGCCGCCGAGCCTTTCCCTGTCCATGGTGCGAACAGAACGAAAGCGGGACCCCGGGCCAAGCCCGGGGTGACGGTAATGGTGCGGTTATGGAAGCTATTCTCGCTTAAGCTAACCGAGACCAGCCCCCCTATACCTCCCCCGCCAGCCTCCGCCGAAACATCCGCCGCACCAGCCACGGTTCGAGAAACCGCCCGACCAGATACAAGAACGCGAAAATCCCCGAGAACACGTAGGCCGCCGTTGCCGAAGGCTTGCGCTTGCGACTGCCGCCTTCGCCGTCCTTGGGCTTTTCCGGAGCGGGTGCGCCGAGGAACTTGTCGATCGGGTGCAGGGTCAGGACCGGTTCGTCCTTCTTGTCGTCCTTCTTCGCCCCTGCGGCCTTCTCCTTGGCTTCGGCCTGCGCCTTCTGGTATGCGCCAACGGCCAGCGTCAACTGCCCGAAGCCGATGAACAGGAAGGGCAGCAGGAAGCAGAACAGCATGAAGCGGCTGGTCAGGCGATAGCGCAGCACGCGCCCCGTCGCCGTTTCCTCCACCTGCAGCGCACCCCTTTCGAATGTGGCCATCGTGTCCTGCGCGGCGGGGGAGGGGTTGGCATAGGCAAGACCCTCGCTCATCGGCTGAACGCTGTAACCATCGGCTGCGAACGCTGGCGAAACCCTTGCCAGTGCCTCGTCCGCGCCGAGCCCCTCGGGCACCGGCACTTCATCGCGCACCGTCCAGATCCAGTCGATCAGGCGCTTGGCAGAACGCGGCTTTTCCGGCGTCATCGGTTGCGTCCAGGGCGATGTCGCAGCCAGACCGTTCATTCCGCCGGAACCGCCGTATGCGCGCCACCGAGTCCACCACCAAACTTCGCCCGCAGCGTCTTCCACGCCTCGCTGAACGGATAGTGCATCACCTCGCGGATGTGCATGCGGCGCCCGCCTTCCATGCCCAGCACTTCTGCCTCGCCATCGACGCAAGTGCCGAACATCCGGTCGATGATGATCCACGTGCCCGAATAGTTGCTGCGCGTCGCTTCATAGTCGAGCGAGTGGTGGACGCTGTGGTGCTCGGTCGTGTTGAACAGGAAGCGCCACCAGCGCGGCGTGTTGAAGCGCACGTTGATGTGCTGGTAGGTGCTCACCGCGAGGCCGAAGGTCCCGGCGATCAGGAAGGCGCGCGGCAGGAAGTCGAAGAAGCCGCCGATGCCAAGCCCGATCAGGAACAGCTCCACCGGATTGCCCACCGCGCCCTTGTTGATGTTGAGCTGGGTGATGAAGTGGTGCGGTGCATGGGTCAGCCACAGCGGGTACCAGTTGTGCATGCCGCGATGCATCCAGTACTGGCCGAAGTCGAACACGAACGAGATCAGGAACGCCTGCAGCAGCAGCGGCAGCCCGGTGAACCACGCCACCTTGCCGAAATCGAAATTGCTCTGCAACATGCCGATGATCGCATCAGACCCGATGAACTGGTCGACGATGCGCAGCACGGTGTAGCCAAGGCCGACATAGAACAGGTCGGTCACCAGCTCCTTCCACGTCAGCTGCCATGATCGGAACCGCGGGTTGACCCACTCCAGCGCCAGGAGCAGCACCTTGAAGCCGATGCCGATGGCAATGCCCGTCGATGCCACGGCCCACTCGTTGGGCGCATAGTACCAGAACAGCAGGAAGCCGAAGAAGGTCACCGGCTGGAACCAGGTGAAGAACGCCCGCTTGAATGCCCCGCCTTCAACCTTGGGCACGTTCTCCCAACCGACTGTCACTGGCGCGTCCGCGCCGATGATGCGATTGCCAACCTGAACACCTGCCATCTGCCGACCCTCGATCTGCATGCCATGCGGCGGGAAAAAGCCCCGCTTCGGGGCAGCACTATGGAGCGTCAGTGGCAGAGGTATACGCGTCGAATGACGTATGCCCTTTGTGGCGGGATTTCATGGTCTTGGCCCATCAGCAGGGCGGGGATTCGATGCCTTCCGGCGAAAAAGCCATCTGCGGCAGGAACCCATCAGCGCGCTAGCGCGTTGGCAAACGTTAACGCACGTTATGTCTGGTCGGTGGCCGTTGTCGAATTCTGATACCTCTGGCCAGTCGGCCCGCATGCTCCTTCGCGAACGCACCCGGACGGACCACGATCGCGTCGACGCCGCCTTCGCCCGGTTCGACCTTGGCGATCCTGCCGATTACCGCGAATTCCTGCTGGCCCAGGCTTCCGCCTTGCTCCCGCTCGAAGCCGCGCTCACCGCTGCCGGCATCGAGAACATCGTCTGCGACTGGTCGCACCGCCAACGCGCAAGCCGCATCCTTGCCGACCTCGCAGACCTCGGCCTCGGCGCCCCCGGACTGCTCGAGTCGCCCGGGTTTCGCTCCACGGCCGAAATGCTCGGCGCGCTCTATGTGGTCGAAGGTTCGCGCCTCGGCGGAGCGATGCTCGCCCGGCGCGTACCCGCGCATCTCCCCCGCCGGTTCCTGTCAGACGCGGATTCGTCACGCTGGCGCTCGCTCGTCGCCCTGATCGACCACGAACTCGTCGCGCCTGCCTGCCAGGCCGCGGCCCTTGCCGCCGCGCGTGCGGCCTTCGCCCTTTTCGAAGCCGCCGCTCGTGCGCAAGCCGGAGTTCGCGTCCTTGAGCACTGACTACGCGGTCGACCTGACCAACTGCGATCGCGAACCGATCCACATCATCGGCACCATCCAGCCCAGCGGCTTCCTGATAGCGTTGACCGCCGATTGGATGATCGCCCGCGCCTCGGCGAACCTTCACGAATTCATCGGCCACGAGCTTGCCGACGTCTACGGACGCTCGCTTGACGAGGTGTTCCTGCCGCAGGCCGTGCACGACCTGCGCAACCGCACCACCATGCTCCGCAATGACGACGCGGTCGAACGCATGTTCGATGTCCCGCTCGTCGCTGGCAGGGGCAACTTCGATGTCGCGGTCCACTATAGCGGCAGCCAGATCGTCATCGAGGCCGAACCCTCACGCGGGAGTCTCGGCGATGTCACCGGCATGGTCCGCTCGATGTTTGCGCGGCTTGACCAGTGCAAGAACATGACCGCGTTCTACCGCGAAGGCGCGCGCCAGATCCGCGCGCTGATCCAGTTCGATCGCGTCATGGTCTATCGCTTTGCCGCCGACGGATCGGGCGAAGTCGTGGCCGAAGCCTGTCGCCCCGGCATCGGGCAATTCCTCGGCCTGCATTACCCCGCCAGCGACATTCCGGCCCAGGCCCGCCAGCTATACCTGCGCAACATGCTGCGCGTGATTGGTGACGTCCATGCCACGCCCGTCCCGGTGCTTCCCGCGCTGGACGAGACCGGCGCCCCGCTCGACATGTCGCTCTCGCTGCTGCGCTCGGTTTCGCCGATCCACATTGAATACCTCAAGAACATGGGCGTCGACGCCTCGCTCTCGATCTCGATCATCGTCGATGGCAAGCTGTGGGGCCTGTTCGCCTGCCACCATTATTCGCCCAACAATCCCAACTTCGAACGCCGCGCCGTTGCCGAGCTGTTCGCCCAGATGTTCTGCATGCGCCTCGAAAGCCGCGAGCGGCAGGCGACCATGGAGTTCGAACGCCGCGCCCGCGACATTTCCGACCAACTGCTGGGCGCCGTCGCCTCGGATGAAAGCCTGCTGCGCGATCCCGACTGGCTGGCCGACATCCTGACGCATGCAATAGCGGCGGATGGCGTTGGCGTCTGGCTTTCGGGCGGTTACGCCTTTTCCGGCCAGTGCCCGCCCACCGAGGACTTCCGCCGCATCATCCGCGCGCTCAACACCACCGCCGCCGGCAAGGTCTACGCAACCGACCATATCGGCTCGCTGATCCCCGATACCTATCGCTTCTCCGACAAGGTCGCCGGCCTGCTTGCCATCCCCATCTCCCGATCGCCACGCGATTACGTCGTGCTGTTCCGGTCGGAGATGGTGCGTTCGGTCCGCTGGGCGGGCGATCCGCACAAGCCGGTGGAGTACGGCCCCAATGGACCGCGTCTCTCCCCCCGCGAAAGCTTTGCCGAGTGGAAGGAGCTGGTTCGCGGCAAGTCCGAACCGTTCACTTCATCCGAACTGCGCGTTGCCGAAACGCTGCGCGCCACGCTGATCGAGGTCGTGCTGCGCTTGTCCGACGAGGCCTCCGCCGAACGCCAGCAGGCGAGCGACCGGCAGGAACTGCTGATCGCCGAGCTCAACCACCGCGTGCGCAACATCCTCGGCCTGATCCGCGGCCTCATCCGCCAGTCGCAGGCCAGCGACCCGGCGCTGGCGGGCTTCGTCAAGCTGATCGACGGCCGCATCCACGCATTGGCCCGCGCGCACAACCAGATCACCGAGGACCACTGGGGTCCAGCGCCACTGCAATCCCTCATCGACGCCGAGGCGGCGACCTTCATGGTCGACAGCAAGCGCATCCGCAGCTCGGGTGAGCCGGTTATGCTCAACCCTCTCGCCTATTCGACGATGGCGCTGGTCCTCCACGAACTCGTCACCAATTCGAGCAAGTACGGCAGCCTTTCGGTCCCCGATGGCCATGTTCTCATTGACTGGACCCAGGCTGCCAAGGGCGATCTTCTCGTCACGTGGCGCGAGGTGGGCGGACCGCCGGTGCGCGAACCGCAGCGGCAGGGCTTCGGCACCACGATCATCCAGCGCTCGGTGCCCTATGACCTGGGCGGCGAGGCCGCGGTGCGCTTTCTCGAAAGCGGGTTCGAGGCTGACCTCACCATCCCCAAGCGCCACCTCGCCGAGGCCTCGGGCGCCGCGCGCGTGATCCATTTCCCCAAGTCTGGCCCCGGCCATGTCGAAGAGCCGCCGCAGAACCTGCTGGCCGGTCAGCGCGTCCTGCTGGTCGAGGACAGCCTGATCATCGCGCTCGATGCCGAGGACATCCTCTCCCGCCTCGGCGCGGATTCCGTCGTGACGGCGGGGTCGGTCGATGCTGCGCTTGATCTGATCGAAACGTCGAGCCCGACAATCGCCCTGCTCGACATCAATCTTGGCATCGGCACCAGCTTTCCGATCGCCGATGCCCTGCATGAACGCGAAGTGCCCTTCATGTTCGCCACCGGTTATGGCGAGCAGGCGAAGTTCCCGGACATCCATCGCGCCCGTCCGGTCGTGCAGAAGCCCTATACGATCGGCAACATCGCGCGAGCGCTGGCGACGCTGCTGCCGGATTGAAAGCCACTCCCCTCCCGCAGGCGGGAGGGGCAGGGGGTGGGCATTCGCCGACAGGCGAATTGGCCATCTTGAGATAGTGCAGGCCCGGAAACAGAAAAGGGCGCCGTCACCGTCGCCCTTTTCCGCATCCTCTCCAAGATGCTCCGTGATGAACGGGTCTCTGCGACCCTGTTCCTTATTCTTCCGGACCGCCGCGGCCAGCGGTCTTGTCGTTCGCAGCGTAAAGCGCGTCGCCCTTGCCCTGCATGTAGGGCAGCGGGTTCACAGCTTCGCCCGAAACGCGGACTTCATAGTGGAGGTGGGGACCAGTCGAACGGCCGGTCGAACCGACGTAACCGATGATGTCGCCCTTGCGGACCTGCTGCCCTTCGGCAACCGCCACGCGCGACATGTGGCCGTAACGGGTTTCCATGCCGCCGCCGTGGTCAAGACCGACGAACAGTCCGTAGCCGCCGAACCATTCGGCCTTTTCCACGACGCCATCAGCGCTGGCGCGGATCGGCGTGCCGGTCGGTGCGGAAAGATCAATGCCCTTGTGGGCGCGGCGGCCGCCGAGCACCGGGTGCTCACGCATGCCGTAGCCGCTCGAAAGGCGGGTCATCGCTACCGGAGCCAGCGACGGGATCGAAACCGAAGCCTTGCGGATGGTGGTGGGCTTCGACGAAGGCAGGATACCATTGTCGAGCTGCTGCCAGCTGGCAAAGAGGCGGCGGAATTCTTCGTCGCCACGATCGGCCGAGACGCCTGCCTTGGCAGCTTCGGCAGCGCGAAGCGGGGCGGCGATGTCTGCGGAAGCGGCGCTGTTTGCGAATGCCGGCGCGGAAGAGAATGCAACAACCGCCGTCAGGGCGCTGAATACAGTCTTGAAGGTGTTGGTGTTGAACAACATTACGACCCGTACGACCTTTTCTTCGGCTCTCCACTCCCGGCATTTTCGCCGTGAAGCAGCAAGCCCTGAAACCCCCAGAGCGAACCCGATTTGCGGCAACAGACAGACGTGCGGCCTGTCGCCCGGGATTTTTCAGAGTTGGTCGGAACCCCCCGCCATCTCGTGAATTGGGGTATGAGGGGCAGGTTACAGGCAGGCAACCCCTGCCATCATTTCGCGCGACAAACCGGCTGATCGACGCGCCGAGTCGTTGAACGGTGGCTTAACGGCACCGCGGAAGTGCTGCTGAACCAAGGTTTTCCATAGGTCCACGGGGGATTCGCCCCTCATTTGGCAGACTGCGCCGAAATGTGTTGTGCCAAACCGCACATGGCGAATTTCGTCGTCAACGATTCTTTGCAGGATGCGGGCGGAACGCTCGTCGCCCCCCGCCAGAAACCGCTCGACAGTCGCCGGCGTCACATCCAGCGCGCGCGCTTCCAGCACCATCGGCACCACCGCCAGCCGCGCCGCCACATCATGCGCCGTCTCGCGCGCGGCATCCCACAACCCGTCATGCGCCGGCATCGCTCCGTAGAAGCTGCCCAGCGTGCGCAGGCGACGGGAAATCAGGGCGAAATGCATCGCCTCGTCCGCTGCGACAGACAGCCAGTCATCGACGAACTGCCGCCCCATCTGCGCACCGAAGCGCCCCGCCGCATCCAGCGCCAGGTCGATCGCCACGAACTCGATGTGCGCCAGCGCATGGAGCAGGGCCAACCGCCCATGCGCTGATCCGCGCCCGCGCTTGGGCATGGCATTTGGCGGCAGCAGTTCCGGCCTGTCCGGCCGGGCGGGATAGTCCGGCATCGCCACGTCGAACACCATCGCCAGCTCGCCCGCACGCCAGCGGCGCACCACGTCGCGCGCCGCCATGACCTTGTCACGCGGATCAGGCGTCAGCATCACCGCGCGGATCGCGCGGGCGAGGGTAGGTGCGTTCATTCTCGGTGTCGCCGGTCAGAGCGCCTTGGCCGCAGCCAGCACTTCCTCGGCGTGGCCCTTGACCTTCACCTTGTTCCACACCTGTGCAATCTTGCCATCTGCGCCGACAAGATAGGTCGTGCGCTCCATCCCCATATAGGTTCGCCCGTACATCGACTTCTCGGTCCAGATCCCCAGCGCATCGGAAACGCCACCTTCTTCGGCATCACTGGCCAACGGCGCGACAAGCGCGTGCTTCTCGGCAAACTTGGCGTGCTTCTTCGGCGGGTCCTTGCTCACGCCGAGCACGGCAATGCCAGCCGCCTCGAACTCGCCATGGAGCGCGGAAAAGTCCTTGTTCTCGGTGGTGCAGCCGGGTGTGTCGTCCTTGGGATAGAAGAACACGACCAGTTTCTTTCCGGCGAAATCCGAAGCCTTCACGCTGCCACCATCGGGCGTGGTCATCGCGATGTCGGGGAATGCCTCGCCCGTTCCGATCCGCTCGCTCATCATGCAATCTCCAGTTGAATATCGAACACCTGCGCCCAGCCGCGGCCAACGCAATGCCGTGCGTCCAGCACCGCGTCCAGCAGTGCATCCCAGCTGTCCAGCCCGCACGAGCGCGCGACGATGCCCCGGCTGGCTTCAGGCGGGAACATGCCATCAGGGGCAACCAGCCGCACCACCACCAGCAGCCGCGCCAGCAGGTCGTGCGCCCGGCGCGTACCCTGCGGCAGCAGCCCCAGGTCTTCGAGCGCCTGAACCGCCGCGCCCAGATCGGGCGTCTGCGCCACATGATCGCGCAATTGCAGGAAGTGGACCATGAACTCGATGTCGACCAACCCGCCGCGCGCCAGCTTCACGTCAAGCGGCCCCTTGGCTGGCTTGTGCTCGGCCATGGTCCCGCGCATCTCCAGCACGTCGGCGCGCAGCTTTTTCGGGTCGCGTGGGCGATCCAGCACTCGCGCGATAATCGCCGCCAGTGCTGCCCGGTCCGTTTCCGACCCGAACATCGCCCGCGCCCGGCACAGCGCCATGTGCTCCCACGTCCAGGCGTCTTCGCACTGATACTTCTCGAAGCTGTCGAGGCTCACCGAGATCGGCCCCTGCGCCCCCGAAGGCCGCAGCCGCGTGTCCACCTCGTAAAGCGCACCTGCCGCCGTCGGCACCGAAAGCGCGGCGATCACCCGCTGCGCCAGCCGGTTGTAGTATAGCGTCGCCCCCAGCGGCCTGCGCCCGTCGGATTCGCTCGCGTGATCCCCGCTGAACAGGAACACCAGATCAAGGTCCGAAGCGTGCGTCAGCGCCGCGCCGCCCAATCGCCCAAGCCCGAGAATCTCCAGGTCGCTCTCCGGCACCACACCGTGATTGACGCGAAACTCCTCGATCGCCGCGCGCCCCAGCACCTCGATCGAAGCCTCCGCCACCCGGCTCAGCGCCGCTGCCACCTCCAGCGGATCGCGTTGCCCCTCGACCAGCTGCACCCCCAGCGCAAACCGCATCTCGCCCACGCGCAGCCGCACCGCATCGAGCAAGCGCTGGTAATCATCCCCCGCTTCCCCGCGCGAAAGCTCCGCTGCAATCTCGTCCACGCTGCCCGGCAGATCAAAGGCAGACCGGTCGATCAGGATGTCGAGCAGGTCCGACCGCCGCGCCAGCTCATCCGCCAAAGTCGGCGCATGGGCCAGCACGCGCATGACAACGGCGAGCAATCCGGGCCGCGCTTCCAGCAGGCGGAACACGTTGATCGCGCTCGGCAATCCCTCCAGCAGCCGCTCCCACCGGAGCAGCGCCCGCTCCGGGTCCGGCGCCTCGCACAAGGCCCGCAGCAGTTGCGGCCGGATCCGCGCAAACGCCTCGCGCGCCTCGGCCGAGCGCAGGCAGCGATATTGCCCGCCCTCCCATGCCTGCACCCGCTCGGCAAAGCGATCGACCACCGGGTCCGACTGGTCCGGCACCTCGACCTGCACCGCACCCGTTGGCGCATAGGTCTCGATCAGCGCATCGAACCGCTTACCCACCGTGTCCGAAATCGCCGCCAGTTCCGCCACCAGCGCCGCGCCATCGGCAAGCCCATCGAGCCGCGCCACGCCATCCAGCGCCGCCGCATCATTGGGTAGCGAGTGCGTCTGCTGGTCCGCCACCATCTGCAACCGGTGCTCCAGCGTGCGTAGCCGGTCATAGCTCTCGCCCATGGCTCGCGCATCCTCGGCCCCGATGATCCCGGCTTCGGCCAGCGCATCGAGGCTCGCCCGCGTGCCCCGCAGCCGCAGCGCCGGATTGCGCCCGCCGTGGATCAGCTGGTGCGTCTGCGCGAAGAACTCCACCTCGCGAATGCCGCCGCGCCCGCGCTTCAGGTCATAGCCCGGCCCGATCGCCTGCCCCGCCGAGTAGTGGTCGCGGATCCGCGTCGTCAGCCGCCCGATTTCGGCAATCGCCCCGAAATCAAGGCTCCGCCGCCACACGAACGGTCGTATCGTATCGAGGAAAGCCTGCCCCCGCGCCACGTCGCCCGAGGCCGCCCGCGCCCGGATATAGGCCGCCCGCTCCCACGCCTGCGCGCTCGATTCATAATGCGTGATGGCCGCCTCGAACGGCAGGGCGAGGGGACTGACCTCCGACGCCGGCCGCAGCCGCAGGTCCACCCGGAACACATAGCCCTCGGCCGTCACCGAAGACATGATCTCCATCAGCGACCGCGCCACGCGCTGCGCCGCCTCTGCCGGATCGTCACGCTCGCGGCGCGGCAGGACATCGGGATCGTAAAGCAGGATCGGATCGATGTCCGACGAATAGTTCAGTTCCTGCGCGCCATGCTTGCCCAGCGCAATTGCGCAGAAACCTGTGCTTTCAGCATCAGGAACCCGGCGCCGGATCGCCGCCGCTATCGCCGTGTCGAGCGACCGGTCGGCAAAGTCCGAAAGCTCTCCCACCACCCGCGAAAGCCCGAACGCCCCCGCCAGATCGCCGATCGCCACCACCAGCGCCAGCGCCATCCGCTCCCGCCTGAGCGCCACGGCGGCATCCTCGATGCCGTCCCCCGCAGCCCTGGCCAAAGCCAGCGCTCCCTCGACATCCCCCGCCGCCAGCAAGGCCTCGACCTCGGGCAAGCGGCCAAGCGCCATCGACAGAAACGGGGAGTGCGCACGCGCGCGGGCAAGGGCGCTTTGGAAATCGGTCATCGTCGCAACCGAATGCCCCGCTTGGGCGGCGCGATCAAGCGCCATGGAAAATGCGCAGCTTCTGCTCTAAGGCGCGGGGCCAATTCCTTGATTCCGGACAAGCCAGCCATGACCACCCCGTTCCGCATGCCCCCCGAATGGCACCCCCAGGACTGGCTGTGGATCGGCTTCTCGCACTTGGCCGAGGAATGGTCGGGCGTGATCGACAAGGCGCAGGAGCAGATCGCGGCATTCGCCAGCGCGGTTGCCGACAGCGGACAGGAAGTCCGCCTCGTCGTGCGCGATGCCGCCAACGAGATGCGCGCAAGGTCGCTCGTCTCTGCCGCGGTGAAGCTGGAACGCCGCACTTATGGCGACGTCTGGCTGCGCGACACCGGCCCGCTCGTCATGCTCGATGAAGCCGCCAATCGCCAAGCCCGCCTGTTCGGCTTCAACGGCTGGGGCGAGAAGTACCTGATGCCGGGCGATCAGGAGATCGGTGCCGATCTGGCGGCTTCTGCAGGCCTCGAAGCCTCGAAGGCCGACTGGATTCTTGAAGGCGGCGCGCTCGATGGCGATGGCACCGGCCTCGTCGCCACGACCGAGCAGTGTCTATTGAACCCCAACCGCAACCCGCAGTTGTCCCGCGAAGACCTCGAACTGCGCCTCAACCGCGACCTCGGCTACACCCGCGTCCTCTGGCTGGGCGATGGCCTCATCAACGACCACACCGACGGTCACGTCGACAATCTCGCCCGCTTCGTCGGCCCCAACCGCCTCGCGCTCCCCCGCGCCACCGGCCCGAGCGACCCCAACGCCGCGATCTACGCCGATGCCAAGGCCCGAGCCGAAGCCGCTGGCGTAGAGGTGGTCGAAGTCCCGTCGCCGGGCCGCATCGAATGGGGCAACACGATCCAGCCCGCCAGCTACATGAACTTCGTGATCACCACGAACCTCGTGGTCGTGCCGATCTTCGGCTCCCCCCATGATGAAGAGGGCGTGGCGGCCATCGCCGAACTCTTCCCGGACCGCGCCACGATCGGCCTGATGGGCGATGCGGTGCTGGCAGGCGGCGGCGGCTTCCACTGCGCCAGCCAGCAGATGCCGAAGGCGGTGGCCTAAGCCCGATCCTCCCTGTTTTTCCGAAGGACAAACGGGGAGGGGGACCGCCCGAAGGGTGGTGGAGGGGCAGGAACAAGAACCCCTTCGTCAGCGCTACGCGCTGCCACCTCCCCTTTTGCACGTTGTGAAAAAGGGGAGAATCAGGAAATTCAACTCGCCAACCGCAACCCAGCCGCCGCCACATCAACCCCCGGCTGATCCGGCCAGATCCCGCGCGTGTCGTACACAACCTTGCCCGAACGCTCGGCCAGCGGCACCACCTTGAACACGTCGTGGTCCACCAGCACGATCAGCACGCCGCACTCTTCCAGCGCGGTGTCGAGGTCGATCTGCACCGCGCCGGTCCCTTCGAACTCGCGCGGCAACGCACCCGCATAGGGCTCCACCACATTGATCCGCGAACCGAACTTGCGCGCCAGGCTCGCTGCGACATAGCGCGCCGGGCTTTCGCGGAAATCGTCGATGTTGGCCTTGAACGCCAGGCCAAGGCACGCAACCTTCACCCCCGGATGCGCCTCGACCAGTGCCGAGGCCTTGGCCACGACATGGTGCATCTTGCCATCGTTCACGTTGCGCGCGGTGCGGATCAGCGGCGTCTCGTCGGGAGCGCCCGCCACGATGAACCACGGGTCCACCGCGATGCAGTGCCCGCCAACGCCCGGCCCCGGCTGCAGGATGTTCACGCGCGGATGGCGGTTGGCCAGCCGGATCACTTCCCACACGTCCAGCCCCATGCGGTCCGCCACCATCGACAGTTCGTTGGCAAAGGCGATGTTCACGTCGCGATAGGCGTTCTCGACCAGCTTGGTCATTTCGGCTGATCGCGCATCGGTGGTCACGCACGTCCCGCGCACGAAGCGCTTGTAGAACGCCAGCGCCTTGCGCGCGCAGCGCGGGGTGATGCCGCCGATGGAACGGTCGTTGTTGGTCAGTTCTTCCAGAATGCGCCCCGGCAGCACGCGCTCCGGGCAATAGGCGATGGAAACGTCGGGCGTTTCCTTCGTCTTCCCCGGAAATTTGAGGTCAGGCCGCAGCCCCGCCATCAGATCGCGCATCTGCTCGGTCGTGCCCACCGGCGAGGTCGATTCGAGGATCACCGTGTCACCGGCCTTGAGCACTGCCGCCACCTGCGTCGCCGCCGCCAGCACATAGGAAATGTCAGGCGTATGGTGCCCGTCCTTGGCAAAAGGCGTCGGCACGGCGATCACGAAGACGTCAGAGGCCGCAATTTCGGTCGAAGCGCGCAGCAAACCACGCTGCACCACGCCATGCACCAGCCCGTCGAGGTCCACTTCCTCGATATGGATCTCGCCGCGATTGATCGTGTCGACCACGTGCTGCGACACGTCGAGGCCGAGCACCTTGCAGCCAGCGCGCGCTATGATGGCAGCGGTTGGAAGTCCGATATAGCCGAGGCCGACAACACAGACGTCCGGCTTCACATCACCCATCATTCGCCAGCAACTCCACGATACGGCGCGCCGATTGCCCATCCCCGAACGGGTTGTGCGCACGCGCCATGGCCGAATAGGCAGCCTTATCGTCGAGCAGGGTGAAGATTTCGGAAACGATACGGTCAACATCCGTGCCGACCAGCTTGGCGGTGCCGGCCGTCACGCCTTCAGGCCGCTCGGTCGTCTCGCGCATGACCAGCACCGGCTTGCCCAGCGCAGGCGCTTCTTCCTGCACGCCGCCCGAATCGGTCAGCATGATCTCGGCCACGGACAGCAGCCGGGCGAAGTGCGGGTAATCCAGCGGCTCGATCATCGCCACGTTGGGCAGGCCGTTCAGCGCCGCATCCATCACCTTGCGCACGTTGGGATTGGGGTGGACCGGAAACACCACTGCCACATCCTCGCGCGCAGCGATCCGCCGCACCGCCTCGGCAATGTTCTCAAGACCGCCGCCGAAGTTCTCGCGGCGATGGCTGGTCACGCCGATCACGCGTTTGCCTGCAAACCGCGCCTCGATATCAGCCAGCCCGGACGCGAGCGCAGGTTCTGCCTCGATCTTCGCGGTCACCCACTGCAGCGCATCGATCACCGTATTGCCGGTGATATGGACAGCCTGAGGATCAATATTCTCCGCCAGCAAGGCCGCTGCCGAAACATCGGTCGGCGCAAAGTGCAGCCTGGCAATCGTGCCGATGATCTTGCGGTTCACCTCCTCGGGCCAGGGGTGATAGATGTTGTGGCTGCGCAGCCCCGCCTCGACATGCGCCACCGGCAGCTTGCGGTAATAAGCAGCCAGAGCCCCTGACATGGCCGTGGCAGTATCGCCCTGAACCACCACCCAGTCGGGCTGCACCTGATCCATCACCTTGCCAAGCTCCGTCAGCAGAGCGGCGGTAAGGCCATCGAGCGTCTGATCCGGCTTCATCAGGTCCAGGTCGAAGTCCGGCACGATCCCGGCAATTTCCAGCACCTGATCCAGCATCCCGCGATGCTGCGCTGAAACGCAGGTCACCACCCGCGTGCGCGGATCGGCCTGCAGGGCATGAACCACAGGAAACATCTTGATCGCTTCGGGGCGGGTGCCAAACACCACAAGGATGGTCTTTTCCGTCATGCCCGCTCCAATATCGGCTGAGTGTTAACCGTGAAATAAGAGCCTCGATTTAAGCAAGGCGGCAATCCGGCGCTTGAAGCGTCAACCATGAAAGGCCGCATAGCCTGTGACAGTCCAGTTCCCGACGCTTGCTCCTGCTCCAGTACGGGGCCTTGATCCGCTGGTGTCATCGACCACCCGCGTCACCGTTCTCGGCCTCGGCTATGTCGGCCTGCCTCTGGCTGTGGCGCTGGCCAAGAAGTTCTTCGTCACCGGCTTCGATATCGACGTGCAGCGCATTTCGGAACTCTCCGAAGGGCATGACCGCACGCGCGAGATCGAACCGGCGCTGCTCTCGATGTCGAGCCTCGGCTTGACCTGCGATGCCGGGGTTTGTCCGCCAAGCGATTTCTACATCGTCACTGTGCCGACGCCCATCGATGCGCAGAACCGCCCGGACCTGCGCCTCGTCGAATCCGCCTCGCGCACCGTGGGCAAGATGCTGCCCGCCGCCGTGAAGGAAGGCCGCGCGCCTGTCGTCGTGTTCGAAAGCACTGTCTATCCCGGCGTCACCGAAGACATCTGCGGCCCGATTCTCGAGGAGGTCTCCGGCCTCAAGTGCGGTCAGGATTTCTTCCTCGGCTACAGCCCCGAACGCATCAATCCCGGTGACCGCGAACATACCATCGAACGCATCACCAAGGTCGTCTCGGGCCAGACGCCGGAAGTGCTTGATCGCGTTGCCGATCTCTATGGCGCGATCACTTCGGGCGGCGTGTTCCGCGCCGCCTCGATCAAGGCTGCCGAAGCCGCCAAGGTCATCGAGAACGCCCAGCGCGATATCAACATCGCCTTCATGAACGAAATCACCCAGATCTTCTCGAAGATGGACCTCTCGGTGTGGGACGTGCTCGCCGCCGCCGGCACAAAGTGGAACTTCCTGCCGTTTACCCCCGGCCTTGTCGGAGGGCACTGCATCGGCGTCGATCCCTATTACCTCTCGGCCCGCGCCGAGGCTCTAGGCCATGATCCGCAAGTGATCCTCGCCGGGCGCGGGGTGAACGATGGCATGGCACAGTGGGTCGCACAGCAACTCCATGCCAAGCGCGGCGGCAAACCCGGCTCGGTCCTCGTCCTCGGCCTCACCTTCAAGGAAAACGTGCCCGATTTGCGCAATTCCAAAGTGGCAGACGTTGTCGCCGAACTGGAAAAGCTGGGTCACAAGGTCGCAGTCCACGATCCCCACGCCGATAATGCCGAAGCCATGCTCGAATACGGCATCGAACTGGCAGGCGATGCCTTCGAACAGAAATTCGACCTCGTCTTCCTCGCCGTGCCGCACAAGTACTACCTCGCCGCCGGGGCGGACCGCATCGCCGCGCTGCTCGCGCCGGGCGGCACGCTGGCCGATCTCAAGGGCGTGCTTGGCGAACGGGCCGACTGGAAACTCTGACCGCCGCCCTCTAGGCTGACGGCAGACAACATACTGGAATTTCAATGCGCGTCCTCGTTACCGGAGCCGCCGGCTTCATCGGCTATTCGCTCATCACCCGCCTGCTCGCGCGCGGGGACGAGGTCGTCGGCGTCGATGTGGTCAACGACTACTACGACGTCAGCCTCAAGGAAGCGCGGCTGGCGCGGCTGGTGGAGCAGGGCGGATCAAGGTTTTCGTTCTGCCGCAATGACTTCGCCGATTATGCGGGCCTCACCGCCGCGCTGGAAGGCAAGCAGTTCGAACGCGTTGTCCACCTGGGCGCGCAGGCCGGGGTGCGCTATTCGATCGAGAACCCGCACGCCTATGTGCAGGCCAACCTCGTCGGCCACCTCAACCTGCTCGAAGTCGCCCGCCATCGCGGGGCCGAGCACATGGTCTATGCCAGCTCCTCGTCGGTTTATGGTGGAAATACAAAGCTTCCCTTCTCGGTCGATGACCGCGTCGACCACCCGCTCTCGCTTTACGCCGCCACCAAGAAGGCGGACGAACTGATGAGCGAGACTTACGCACACCTCTACCGCCTGCCGCTGACGGGCCTCAGGTTCTTCACCGTCTACGGCCCATGGGGTCGTCCGGACATGATGATGTGGTTGTTTACAAAGGCGATTCTGGCGGGTGAGCCGATCAACGTGTTCAACCACGGCGACATGTATCGCGATTTCACTTACGTGGACGACATCGTCAGCGGCGTCATCGCCTGTCTCGACAATCCGCCGCCCGACGATGGCGCGGTCAAGGCCGGGGGCAGCGAGAAACCCCACCGCCTCTACAACATCGGCAACCACAAGTCCGAGCACCTGATGAAGGTCATCGCGATCCTGGAGGAACAGCTCGGGCGCAAGGCCGAGATGAATCTCATGCCGATGCAGCCCGGCGACGTCCGCCAGTCCTTCGCCGACATCGACGCCATTTCGGGCGACCTCGGCTACCGTCCAACGACGAGCATCGAGGTCGGAGTGCCCAACTTCGTGCGCTGGTACAAGGACTACCACGGGTTGTGATTTTGCCCCCACTTCGCTCGCGAGAGTTGCGGGGGAGTTAGGGGGGAGTTGGGGTAGAGTTGGGGGTGAGTTGGACACCCCGGTTTCGTCAGGCGTTAACGTCGGCGTAGTGGCTTGGCGGCTGGATCACGTCCATGCGTTCGGCCAGTAGCGGGCGGAAGCTGGGGCGGCTCTTGAACACCGAATACCACCCGCGCGCCTGCTCGTGCCCCGACCAGTCGATGCCGCCAAGATAGTCCGCGACAGAGATCTGCGCGGCGGCGGCAAGGTCGGCCAGGCTCATCGTAGAACCGGCCAGCCACGGTCGGTTATCGATCAGATAATCGATATAATACAAGTGCTCATCGGCCAGCCGCATCGAATCGCGCAGGCGTTTGCTGTCAGGCGGGCTGCGATAGACGAGGCGCTTCTTCATGCGCTCTTCCAGCAGCGGCAGCGTCACGTCAGCATAGAAATTTTCGTCGAAAAGCGCCACCAGACGGCGGATTTCCGCGCGGTTCACCGCCGTGCCGTTGATCATCGGCGTCTTGTCGACGGTCTCCTCGAAATACTCGCAGATCGCCCGGCTGTCGGCGAGAATCACGCCACGCTCGGGGTTCTGGATCGCCGGAGTCCGATAGGCAGGGCTCAGCTTCCCGAACGCCTCGGTCCGCTCCCACGGGTTCTCCCGCACAAGATCATAGGCCACGCCCTTCTCGCTGAGCAGGAGGCGGACCTTGCGAGAGAACGGACACAGGGGAAATTGATGAAGCTGCCACATGACAGAAGCTTTGCGCGGGGAGAGGCGCAGGGTCAAGGACATGCGGCATGCTGGGTGCTTATCCGCGGTAGTGACAAGGGTGCTCTTGCGAGTTAGTCTGACTAATTCCAAACTCTGGCAAGTGGCAGGCATGACCGTAACCGCTCTCGACCTTGGCGCGACCCGGCGCTCGTTTCTTCAAGGAGCAAGCGCGCTTGCCCTGTTCTCGCACAATGTCAGCGCCTTCGCGGCAGAGGCCGCCCCGGCGCCGGCGCAGGCCAAGGACCGCGCCCAGCCTTTTGACATGTCTGACATAACGCTTGCCGAGAGTCCGTTTCTCCATGCCCAGCGCATGACCGAAGCCTACCTCCTGCGGCTTTCGCCCGACCGGATGCTGCACAATTTCCGCAGGAATGCCGGGCTTGAACCGCGCGCCCCGGTCTATGGCGGCTGGGAATCCGAAAAGACGTGGGAGGACATCAATTGCCACGGCCATACGCTCGGCCACTATCTGTCCGCCTGCGCACTCGCCTGGCGCGCCACCGGCAAGGCCGAGTACCGGACTCGCATCGAGTACGTCGCAAGCGAGTTGGCGGAATGCCAGAAGGCATCGGGCTCGGGCCTGGTCTGCGCATTTCCCAAGGGCGCCGCGCTGGTCGCCGCACATCTGCGCGGCGAGAAGATCACCGGGGTTCCGTGGTACACGCTGCACAAGATCTACGCGGGGCTGCGCGACGCGGCGGAACTGGCGGACAGCGCACGGGCGAGGGACGTGCTGCTGCGGCTGGCGGACTGGGGCGTGATTGCCACGCGTGACCTTTCGGATGAAGCGTTCGAGGCCATGCTCGAGACCGAGCACGGCGGGATGAACGAGGTCTACGCCGACCTATTCACGATGACCGGCAAGGCGGAATACCGGACGCTTGCCGAGCGCTTCTCGCACAAGGCGATCCTGCGCCCGCTGGCAGAACGCCGCGATCACCTCGACGGGCTGCACGCCAATACCCAAGTGCCCAAGATCGTGGGATTCCAACGGGTTCACGAGGTGACGGGCGCGCCGGAGTACCACCGCGCCGCGCAGTTCTTCTGGCAGACCGTCACCGGCCCGCGCGCCTTCGCCACCGGCGGCCATGGCGACAACGAGCATTTCTTCCCCATCGCCGATGGAGCGGCGCACGTCTTTTCCGCCAAGGGGTCGGAAACCTGCTGCCAGCACAACATGCTCAAGCTCACGCGTGCCTTGTTCATGGCCGAGCCGAAGGCCGAGTATGCGGATTACTACGAGGGCACGCTCTACAACGGCATCCTCGCCTCGCAGGACCCGGACAGCGGCATGGCGACGTACTTTCAGGGCGCGCGGCCGGGCTACATGAAGTTGTACCACACGCCCGAGGATTCCTTCTGGTGCTGCACCGGCACCGGCATGGAGAACCACGTAAAGTACCGAGATTCCATCTACTTCCACAATGCTGACACGCTCTGGGTGAACCTGTTCATCCCCTCTGCGGTGCGCTGGCGCGGCAAGGGGGCAGAACTCGCACAGGAGACCGCGTTCCCCGAGCAGCCGGAGACCTTGCTGCGCTGGAAATGCTCAAAGCCATTCGCTGCCACGGTAAACTTGCGCCATCCCGCGTGGAGCCGGACTGCGCGCGTCCTGGTAAACGGGGCGGAAGTCGAGACGTCGAATGAACCCGGACGCTTCCTCGCGGTGCGCAGGACCTGGCGCAACGGCGACACGATCGCACTGCAACTGAAGATGGAAACGACTGCCCAGGCTTTGCCAGCGGCGGACGACATCGTGGCGTTCAAGTACGGGCCGCTGGTCCTGGCGGGAGCGCTGGACCCGGTTCCGCAGGGCAGCGACATTGTGGTCAATGAGCGGCTCTATGGCGCCTACAACGATACACCGGCGAAGGTCCCGCAACTGGCTGGCGACGCACACGATCTGGCAGAAACGATCCGCGGCGGGGCCAAACCACTGGAGTTCGAACTACCCGCGGCGGACGGCTCACCTGTCCGGCTGCTGCCCTATTACAGGATCGCCCACCAACGCTACGCGACCTACTGGAAGCTTGCCTTAGGCTTGCGCGCCGCCTGATCAAATGCTCCCCTTCACCGTCAGGGTGAAGATCGGGCCGATCAGTCGGTCGCGGGTTTCGACGAAGGCGATGGCGGCGTTGGAGCGGGGGCCGGCGAAGACCTCGCGGTCCCAGCGCTGGCGGCCGTTGAGGAGGTTGTTGGCGCTGGCCTTCACGGTCAGGCCGAACACGTTCTTGTGCTCGATGTAGACCCCGGCAAACACCGGCCCTTCATAGGCACGGCCACGTTCGAAACGGCGGTGGTAGAGCGACTGGTGGTTGTATTCGTAGGAGGCGCCAGCCGCCCAGTCGGTGCCCTGGAAGTCCTGGCGGAAGTTCAGTTCCCAGTAGCGGTCGGTGATGCCGCCATAGGGGATGTGGTTGGCGGGATCGAACGGATCGCGCAGCTTGGTGAAGGTCAGTTCGACGTTGAAATCCAGCCGCGCGCCTTTCCAGCCAAGCGGATCGAACTGCAGCGTGGTGTTGCTGACGATCTGCCGTTCCTGCGCCGATCCGACGTTGCCGATGGATTCGCCGTTCGTGCCGATCGGGACGACGGTCACGTAATCCTGCACCTGGCGGCCGACGAGCCGCAGCTTGGTCGAGCCCAGTTTGCCGAAGGTGCGATTGAGTTCGAGCTCGGCCGACCAGTCCTGTTGCGGCACGAGATCGGCGTTGCCGCTGTTGGCGTTGCCATCATCGAGGAAGCGGCGGGCGAGGAAGTCGTAGAACGAGAGCTGGCCGACCGAGCGTTTGATCTTGAACGATACATCGAGGCTTTTCGCGGCCTTCCAGCCCAGCGAAAGCGAGCCCTTGGGCCGGAAGAACGAGCGGCTGAGGTTGCCTTCCGGGCCAGTCGCGCCGGTCTGCATCAGGGTTGATTTCTCGGCGCCCACGATCATTTGCAGGGTCAGGGTGCTGGAAAGCGGGCGGCTGAACGAGAGGCTGGCATCGTAACGGTCTTCCTTCACGCCGCCGGTGCCTTCGGGGAAGGGAATTTCCACGAACTCCCCGGCCCCGTTGAGTTCGGCGAGGGTGGCAACGTTGCGGAGCGAATTGAACGCGCCTTCTCCGGCCAGTTGCCAGTCGCCGCCGAACATCTTCCACGAGTATTCACCGCGGACGATGCGCTCGGAGCTGTCGCCGGTCTGGGCGAAACGGTCTCCTGTGGCGGGTGAGCCATCATCGAACATGGTCACGACCTGCTGGCTGTAGGGCTCGTGCTCCTCGCGGTTGAGGCCGATCAGCTTGAGGCGGCCGGGGCCAAGCGCGAACTCGTAGTCGCCGCCGATCTCCCAGTTCCGCGCCGAGGATTTGTCGAGCAAGTCGCGCACGATCACGCTGCCATCGGCGTTGGTGCGCACCGAATGCTCGGTGAAATGGCGGGGCACGCGCTGGAACGAGCCGTTGAGGTTGGCGATGGACGAGCCGGGACCGTCGATCGTCAGGCGCACGGCGAGCTTGGGATCGTCGCGGTTGGCCTTGATCACGTCCTCGCGCGTCTGGATCACCGCGCCGTTGCGGTCGGTGATGATCGTCGGCCCGCCGGCTGCGCCGCGATTGGCGTTGTTGGTCAGGCTGACGGTGTATTCGACCGGCCCCTGGCGGCCCGATACCGAGACTTCGCCATTGGTGTAGCGCGGATCGGCATAGTGCACGCGGTATTCCGGGCTGTAGCGGAACTGGCCGGAAAAGCTGGAGGAGCGGGCAATGACGTTGGCGACTTGCCCGGTAAGACCGGGGATGTCGAGCTTCGCGCCATCGACCAGTTCGATGCGTTCGACGGTGGAGGCCGGGATGCGCGAAAGCTGGGTCCAGATATCGTCAGACTTCGACGACAGGCGCTTTGAATTGACCAGCACGTTGCCGCTTGCCTGGCCGAGGCCTCGCGCTTCCTCGCCTTCGCGGATGGTGAAGCCGGGGACCTGGCGCAGCATGTCGAGCGCGTTGCGCGGGGCGAAGCGTTCGAAGTCCTTGGGCGTGAAGGTGCTGCGGGTGCCGACCGTCTGTCCGGTCGGGGGTGCGGTTTCCGGGGCCTCCTCTGCTCCCCGCGCGGGCAGGGCAAAGGCAAGCATGGCACAACTGCAAAGCAGCGAAACTTGTTTCGATGGAAACTTCATGCCCTGCCGATGGCGCAACTCGGCAGGGCTGACGCGACAGGCTCGACCAACGACATGCGCGGGCCGACCAAAGCCGTTTGTCGGTTGAGATCAGCCCGAAAGGCGCATCCGGTCACGCAGGACGTCGATCGCAATGCGTTCTATCGCATCGGCGGGGCGGTCAGCGAGCAGGAGCCGAGCCAGCGTGCGTTGCTTCTGCGCGATAAGGTCGATCGCCTGGAGCTTGTCCATGTGGTTGATGGCCACGCTCATGTCGTCGCACAGGGCGGAGCCAAGCGCTTCGACTTCTTCGGCCAGCTCATCAAGAACGACCGCAATCTGGCGATGGGTGGCTTGTGCCATGGGCCTTGCCCTCCCTTGGGTCAGGCTGCTTCGGCGATCTGGGCGCCATCGGAAAGGGCGGCGAGATTCAGGACCATGACCATGCGGTCTTCGATCGCGGCCAGACCTTCGAGGAAGGGCACGACGGTATCACCCGCCGACGTCGGCGGCGGCGGCTGGAGCGCTTCGCTGTCGATGGTGACGATGTCGCTGACCGAATCCACGATCCAGCCGGAGATCTGCGCGCCCTGCTGGGTGACGATGATCGCGTGCCGGGGCGTCGCTTCGGTGGCGCGCCAGCCGAGGCGGGCGGCGAGATCGACGACCGGAAGGACCGTGCCGCGCAGGTTCACGACGCCTGCGACATAGTGCGGCACGCGCGGCAGGCGCGTGGTGGGCGACCAGGCGCGGATTTCGCGGATGGCCATGATGTCAAGGCCGAAAACCTGGCCTTCAACCTCGAAGGTGATCAGTTCACGCAACATGTCTGGTTCCTTCCAGCAGGGTTCAGTGGGAGACGCGGCGGACGGCGGCGACGAGCTTTTCCGGGTCGAACGGCTTGACGATCCAGCCAGTCGCACCGGCCGCGCGGGCGCGTGCCTTCTTCTCGTCCGAGCTTTCGGTGGTCAGCACGAGGATCGGACGATCGCGGTGGCGGCTGCCCTCGCGCAGGCGCTCGATCAGGCCGAAGCCGTCGAGACGCGGCATGTTGATGTCGGTAATGACGACGTCGACCTCGTTCATGGCCAGCCAGTCGAGGGCGGCCATGCCGTCCTCGGCCTGCGATACGTCGAAACCGTGCCCCGACAGGGCATGGTTGAGGAGCGCCCGCATTGAGGGGCTGTCGTCTACGGTAAGGATCCGGGTGGTGTTGCTCATGGATGGGACTCGCTTCTCGAAGATCAGAACAGTTCGACATCGCCACGAGCAAGTGCCGGGCGCGGGGTGGGCTGGACGGGTGGCGCGAACCGGTCTTCCACCGTGCGGTGGCGGACCTGGCCCGATGCCGGGCGGAAATCGACGCGGCGCGCCTGGGTGCCGCCAAGGTCCTCACGCATCAGCGCAATGCCTTCACGACGGAGGAATTCGCGGGCGAAATCGGCATTCATCGAGCCGATGCGCATCATGTTGCGATTGACGTTGGCGCCACCGTAGAGGTGCGCCTTGAGGTTGCCCTTGCGTGCGCCACGGGCGAGCATCTCGTTGACCAGAAGCTCCATCAGGTAGACGCCGTAGTGTTCGTCGACCTTGGTGCCGGCAGCGTTGGCGGGTGGCTCCGAAAGCAGGAAGTGGTTCATGCCGCCGATCCGCGCCTCCGGATCATAAAGACAGGTGGCGACGCAAGAGCCCAGCACGGTCGAATATTCGATCGACGGGCTGCCGCTTGCCAGCGCCTGGCCCTGCATCACGGTGACCCGTTCGAGCGGCGGCGCGCCGGGGATGGGGGTTTCGAAGCTCATCTCAGGCGGCCTTGTTGAAAGCGTGGCGCGCGATTGCGCCGAGGGGGGCGACAACCCGGGCCGCGCCAAGATTGATGGCTGCGCGTGGCATGCCGAACACGGTGCAGGTTGCCTCGTCCTGGGCAATGGTGCGAGCGCCGCTCTGGGCCATGGCGAGCAGGCCCTGAGCTCCGTCGGCCCCCATGCCGGTCAACAGGATGCCCACCGCCCGCGGTCCGACAGTCCTGGCCACGGATTCGAACAAGACGTCGACACTTGGCAGGTGGCCGGAGACCGGAGCCCCGGCGCGCAGCTTGCAATGCAAGGTGGAGGTGCCGCCCAGCGTAAGGTGGCGATCATCGCCGGGGGCGAGATATACGTGGCCATCCCGGAGCGGCGTATCGGGTTCGGCAACGACGATGCGCGGCGGGCAGGACTGGTCAAGCGTGCGCGCGACGGCGGGGGCGAAGCGCGCGTTGATGTGCTGCACGATCAGCGTGGGCGGGCAGTCTGCCGGGAAGCCCGAAAGCACAGTCTGCAGCGCTTCGACTCCGCCGGTCGACGAACCGATGGCGATCAGGGCGGGGCGATCTGCCAGCAATCCGCGCGCTTCGCTGGCGACGCGGCGCGTTTGCGGGGCGCGCGCGGTGAATTGCACTTTCGCGGCTTCACGGATCATGCCGGCAAGACGGCCGGCATCGTCCAGCCCGTGCCCGCCACCCGACTTGGCATAGCAATCGACGGCGCCGAGCGCGAGCGCGCGGGCGGTCATCTCGTTGCCTTCCTGCGTCGAGCCGGACACGATGATCACCGGGGTCGGGCGCAGTTCCATGATCTTGGCGAGGAAATCGAGGCCGTTCATGCCGGGCATCTCGATGTCCAGCGTGACCACGTCCGGGTCCAGTTCGCGGATCATCTGGCGGCCCTCGGCGGCATTTGCGGCGGCCGCGACGACTTCGATGTCGGGCTCCTTGCCAAGCCGGTTCATCAGGATTGCGCGCATGGTGGGCGAATCCTCGACGATGACGACGCGAATGGTCATGCAGCCCTCTTGCGGTAGATGGTTGGTCCCATGGTGGAGAGTTGGTCCAGAGCGGGGCCGGTGACCCGCTCGGAATGGCCGATGTACAGCCAGCCGCCGGGCGCGAGCTTCTCGGCGAAACGGGCGACCAGGCGTTCCTTGGTCGGTCCGTCGAAATAGATCATCACGTTGCGGCAGAAGATCGTGTCGAACTGCCCCTGCATCGGCCAGTCACCAAGCAGGTTCAGCGACCGGAAGCGCGCGATCTGCTGCACCGCCGGGTCGATCGTGCATTCATCGCCCGTCGTGCGCGTCCAGGCGCGGCGGAGGGCTTCGGGAACCGGCTTGAGATCTTCGGCGCGGTAGGTAGCGGCGCGGGCCTTGGCGAGCGCGTGGCTGGCGATGTCGCTGGCGAGCAGCCGCAGATCCCGCCGGGCAATGGCATGGCCAGCCCCGGCGTCTTCGCCCAGCAGGGTCATCAGCAGCGACCAGGTTTCCTCCCCGCTCGAACAGCCTGCAGACCACAGGCGGACCTTGCCGCCACGCTGCAGGCGATCGATATATTCGGGCCGGACATCGCTGGCGAAATGCTCGAAGTGATGTGCCTCGCGATAGAAGAAGGTGTGGTTCGTGGTCAGCGCGCAGATGGCCTTCTGCCGTTCGGCAAGGTCCTCGCGGATGCGCAGGACATAGGCACCGAACGTGACGCATCCCGAATCGCGCACCAGCGGCGCCAGGCGGGAATAGACCAGCATGGCCTTGCCCGACGGCAGCACGATGCCGACTTCCGCGTGCGCAATCTCCGAGATCGCGCGGAAATCGGCCTCGTCGAACACCCCGGGGCTGACCCCGGGCATGCTCGCGTCCAAGGCATCCATCAGGCTCATGCGGCTTCAGCCATGGCTGCGGAGGAGGCCGACGAAAGGCTGCGCGAGACCAGCCCGTCGACGTCGATGATCAGGGCGACCCGTCCATCGCCGAGGATGGTAGCGCCGGCGACGCCTTCGACAGAGCGGTAATGCGTGTCGAGGCTCTTGATCACGACCTGGCGCTGATCGCAGATGGCATCGACCATCAGCGCGGCACGGCCTGCGCCTTCGGTTTCGACCACGATCAGCACGGCCTCACGCGGGTCGCTTACAGCTTGTGCCGCGCCGACCGAATGGGCCAGCGAGATGACGGGAATGAACCTGCCGCGCACATTGATCATGCTGCGGCTGGCGCCAAGGCCCTGCACTTCGTGCGGCTCGGGACGCAGGCTCTCGACCACGTTGGCGAGCGGCACGACCAGCGTCTGGTCGCCTACATTGACGACCATACCGTCCGAGATGGCGAGGGTAAGCGGCAGGGTCAGGGTAAAAGTCGTGCCCTTGCCCGGTTCGGAATCGATGGTGATGCGCCCGCCCAGATCCTTCACATTCTGGCGGACCACGTCCATCCCCACCCCTCGGCCCGAAATGTTCGAGACCTGCTGGGCGGTGGAGAAGCCGGGGGCGAAGATCAGCAGGTCGATTTCTTCCTTGGACAGGATGGCATCGGGCGCGATCAGACCCTTCTCGACGGCCTTGGCAAAGACGCGCTCGCGATCGATGCCCTTGCCGTCATCGCCGATGCGGATGAGAATCCGGCCCGAGCGGTGCTCGGCCGAGAGGGTCAGCGTGCCTTCGGCGGATTTTCCTGCAGCAATGCGCTCGTCGGCCGGTTCGATGCCATGGTCTACGGCATTGCGGATGAGGTGGGTCAACGGTTCGCCCAGGCGCTCGATCACGGTCTTGTCGAGTTCGGTGCTTTCGCCCGAAACTTCGAGGCGGACATGCTTGCCGGTGGTGGACGACAGTTCACGCAGGATGCGCGGCACGCGGCTGAAGACCGAGCCGATCGGTTGCGCGCGGATCGACATGGCCGATTCCTGAATGTCGCGGGTGAGGCCCTCGATCATCGCCATCTCCTCGGCAACGGCGAGGCCCTGTCCGGCAAGACGCTGCGCCATCATGGCCTGCGCGATCACGAGTTCGCCGACAGCATCGATAAGCTTGTCGAGCTTTCCGAGCTCGATGCGGATGGACTGACCCGGCGCAGGGGGCGCGGGCGGGGCCGAACCGCCGGACGCAGCGACGCGCGCTGTCGTGGCCTCCTCGACCGCGATGGGGGCGTCCGCGGCGGGGGCGGGCGCCGCTGTCTGAACGGCGACGGGCGGGGCAGCCTGGGGCGCTGCAGGCGTCGGCGGTGCGGCATCGGTCTTGCGCACCGGCGGCATGTCTGCGTCGGCTCCGAAGGCCAGCGAGCAATCATCGCCCACGAAATCGAAGATGTCGCGGACACTGGCTTCGGCAACGCCGGAGGGGAAGCTGAATGCCCAGCCAAGATAGCCGCAGCCGGGATCGAACGAATCGAGCGGCGGGACCGCGGACACGTCGCAAAGCTCGCACTTGCCGCCCATATCCGCCATTTCGCGCAGCATCAGCAGCGGCTCGCTGCCATTGCGCATCGCACCGCTGTGGGGGCGCAGCCGCATGTGCCAGCGCGCTTCCGTCACCTCGGCATCGGCGGCAGGCGCAGAATCTGGCGTGATTTCGCCCGAGATGTCGTCAAGCAGGGCATCAAGATCGAAGTCGAAATCGTCGCCGTCGTCGCTGGATGCTTCTGCTGCAACCGGCGCGACGACCTCTGCGGGTGCGGGCTGCGCGGCTGGTGTCGGCGTGGTGGCCGGGGCGGCGGGCGCGGCACCGGCGTTGGCTGCCATTGCTGCGGTAAGTTCGGCCTGGAGCGCGCCGTCCTCGGGCGGCTCGGTTCCGTCGCGCGCAGCAGTCACATGATCGCTCAGCGTATCGAGCGCGCGCAGGAGCAGGTCGGTGAGCGGGCCAGTAATCGGCACGGTGCCGTCGCGCACATCCGACAGCAGCGTTTCGAAGGTATGGGTGAAACCCTGCAGCGCCACGTAGCCGAATGCCCCGGCACCGCCCTTGATCGAATGGACGCCGCGGAAAACGGCGTTGACGGTATCGCTGTCTTGCGTTCCTTCGCGGCAAGCGGCGAGACCCTGTTCGGCCGCAGCCAGCGACTCTTCGCATTCGGCGAAGAAGATCGCCTGGATTTCCTCGGCGGTCATGCCAGCACTCCCGAGAACAGTTCATCAGAAAGCCCCGTCAGTGCGGCGGCCTCGGTCAGGGCATTCGAGGGGAGAATCACTGCCCCATCGCCGGTCTGGCGGGCGCTCACCAGCAGTTGCAGCATCGCTTGCCCGACCTGCCGACATTCGCGCGCATCGATCTCGAGCGGACCCGATCCAAGCGCCGCCAGCATTTCGGGCAACAAGGCTTCGGCGGCGGTGCGGTCGCAGCGCTCTGGCAGGGTGATCGATGTCATGGAGATGCTCTTCCTCCGGCTCGGTTGGGCCGATCCGGGGAGACCCGACGCGGCGACTGGTCTTCCGGAATAGAGCACGAGGGAAAAGGCCGGCTTTCGCCGGGCCTACGGTGAGATACGTAAGTGCCGGAACAGAAATTGCTGGTGCTTCGCGCGTAGAACGAACCGAGGCGAAACAACGCCTTGGAAGGTTTCCCTTGAAATGCACGAAGCCCGTGTTCTCGTAGTCGATGATTCCGCAGCCATGCGGGCTCTGTTTTCCGACATCCTGGATCAGTCCAAGAACGTGACCGTGATCGGCGCGGCAGCAAATGCGGCCGAGGCGCGTGAACAGATCAAGGAACTGCGTCCCAACGTCGTGACGCTGGACGTCGAAATGCCCGGTATGAGCGGCATCGAGTTCCTGGAAGAGATCATGGGCTCCAACCCCTTGCCGGTGGTCATGCTTTCAAGCCTGACCCAGGCTGGGACGGAAACGTCGCTGAAGGCGTACGAGCTGGGTGCGGTCGAGTGCTTTCCCAAGCCGCTCAAGGCAACGCCCGAACAGTTCAGCAAGACCGTGGGCAAGCTCGGCAAGATCGTGCTGGCAGCGGCAAACAGCAACGTGAAGGACCGCAAGGCGCCGCGCGAACACAAGCAGGTCGAAGCACACTTCGAATGGAACGGACACCTGCTTGCGCTGTCGGCTTCGATGGGCGGGATCGATGCCCTGACCCAGCTGCTGTCCTACTTCCCCGAAAAGTGCCCGCCCACGGTGATTGCCCTCAACGCCGAGCCCGGCATTGTCGAGACGTTCATCAAGCGCATGGACGGCGAACTGAAGTGCAGCGTCAAGGCGGCCAAGGACGGCACGCCCCTGACGCAGGGCACTATCCACATTGCCTATGACCCCGAACGCCATGTCGTGATCGAGCCGGGCACTCCGGCAAAGTTGCGCCTGATCGATCGTGATCCCGTGGATGGCATGCGACCGTCGGCCAATCTCCTTTACGGTTCGATCGCGCGCGGTTCGGTCCCGGCGGCAGGCGCGATCCTGACCGGCATGGGTGCCGATGGCGCCAAGGGCCTGAAGCTGATGCGCGATAACGGGTGCAAGACCTTTGCCCAGGCGCGTCAGTCGGCCCTGGTTGCCGAAGCGCCGGCTGCCGCCATCGATGCCGGCGCGGTGGAAAGCGAGCTTGATCTCGATGGGTTGGGCGAGGCGCTGATCGCAGCCTGCAACATCGGCTAGGAACAAGGTCCTGGAGATCCTGCGCGGTCCGTCCCCGTCCGCGCAGGTGAGGAAGGCCCGGAACCGTCAAGGTTCCGGGCCTTATCCTGTTTGCGTTGGCAGGGAAGCGCGGATCAGGCCGGATTGCTGCGCAGCATGGCCTCGCGGATTTCGGTGAAATCCTGGCGAATGGCCTGCAGCGTGCGCGCATCGAACCGCGTCACGCAATCGAGGATCGCATTGCGGGCCGATTGATACAGCTGGACCAGCGCGCCTGCCGTCGGGTTGGCGAGGTCCACGCCCATCTGCAGCGCGGTGAGAGCCGAGATCGCACGGGTGAGCGCGGCGCTCTTGGCGGCGTTGTCGCCACGTTCCTGTGCATGGACGGCGCGACCGACCGAACCGATGACCTGCTCGAGGCACAGGTCGACCAACTGGCGCGAATCGGCGCCGCGAACACGGGCGTCGAAATCGACGCGGCGATAGGCTTCGGTCGGGTCTTTCCGGTGATGCAGCATGTCAGTTCTTGCCCGATGCGTTCCAGGCGTCGATCTGCGCCTTCAGGAATGAGAGGGTGGATTGCGAGCCGCTGACCCTTGTGTCCATAGCGGCAAACCGGGTGACGAGCTGCTGGCGCAGCGCTTCCTGCTTTTCGGCCAGCGTGGCCGAGCGGTCAGCGAGGGTTTTCTGCAAGGCCGTGTTTTTGGTGACGGAACTGCCGAGCGAGATGCCGGTGGTCGAATTGGCGTTGCGGGCGATCTTGTCGATCGTGGCAAAGACGCCGAAGATGCCGGTGGTCCACATCGCGCCTGCCTCTTGCGGCGAGGTCTTGAGCGTCTGGTTCAGGCGAGCTGTGTCGAGGCTGAACGTGCCGTCACGTTCGGTCTTCAGGCCAAGATCTGCCAGAGTCGACGGGGCGCCGGATGCTGCGTTGAGCATGATCTTCTGTCCGGCGAGCCCGGTCAGTGCAGTGCGCAGCGCCCGGGCACCGGGATCGTTGTTGAGCTCGCCAGTGTCCTTGTTCATGGCCGCGTTGAGCTGCTTGGCGACCTCGTTGAGCGCGTCTGTGAGGTCGGTCATCGCCGTGGCAATGCCGGTCGACGGATCGCTGAACGTGATCGTGGAAGGGTTGCCGACATTCGTTGCCGTGAGCTTGAGGTTGAGGCCGGGCAGCACGTCGTTGATGGTGTTGCTGGTGCCCGAGTAGGCCACGCCATCGAGCATGTAGGCCGCGTCGGTGGCGGTGGATTTGAGCTGCGTGGTGTTGGTGGCTGGTGCCCAGGCTAGGTCGGCAAGCGCTTCCCCGCCGACAGCCGGGCTGGCTTCAAGGATGAAGCCGCTGTTTGCCCCTTCCTTGCCCTTGAGAACCAGCTGTGCACCTGCAGACCCGTTCGCGACATAGGCCGAAACGCCGGTGCCCGAAGCATTGATGGCGGTTGCCACGTCGGCCAGTGTGGCTCCGGCTGGTACGGTGATATCGACCGCCGCCTGCGTGGCATCCGCCGTGAACGCGCCGCTCGCCACCGTGCCAAACCGCAGCGTCAGCGTGCCTTCGCCAACCGTCGAGGTCGAGGAAGCGTAGGCCGGCATAACCAGCTTCTGCGCGTTAGCCAGTGACGTGACCTCGAGGCTGTAGGAGCCACTGCCACTCAACGTGCCCTTACTGACCGTCGCGACGCTCGTATTCGAGATCGACGGCTTTACCGCCAGATCGCCGGTGCGGATCAGCGTGCCGATCGATGACGCGAGCGTGCTGATAAGGGACTTGAGGTTCGACGCACTGGAGATCTGTGCGTCGAGCTTTTCGGTCTTGGCCGAGAGCTGGTCGATGCGGGTGGCGAACTGGGCAGCGGCGAGCTGTTCGGCAAGCTGTGCGGTGTTGATGCCGCTACCTGCGCCGAGCGCCGAGACGATCTGCGCAGTGGCAGACGTGGATGCCGTGGAGGATGTGGTCGTTGCCATGGTCTTTAGGACGGCCGCACAGAGGCGGTCTTAAGGTCGATTACCGCTTCGGGGCGCCCATCTGCGTCGAACCGCATGTGGATCGGCAAGTCGATGTTCGGCAGGGGCATATGGTCGCCCCGGCCGAGCGACAGCACGAAGGCGAGGACCGAGGCGACGGCGGCGTAAAGATCCTCGCGGATCATCTGGTTCTCGCGCGTGGTGAAGTAGACCGAGCGGGCAAGCGGCGGGAGTTCGAGCGTCGGAACGCCGAGTTCTGCTGCCAGTTCGCGCATCGCCAGCGCCTTTTCGCCGCGTCCCTTGGCCAGCACGACCGGCGCGGGGGCCAGGTCGGGATCGTAGACCATGGCGACCGAGAAATGCGTCGGGTTGGTGATGACGAACTGCGCCTTCTGCATCGCCTGCTGCATCGCGCCCATCGCCAGCTGGCGCTGCTTGTTGCGGATGGCGGCTTTCTTTTCGGGTGAGCCTTCGGCTTCCTTGTGCTCGTCCTTCACCTCCTGAAGCGTCATGCGCAGGCGCAGGAAACGGCGGACCCACTGGATCGGGAAGTCGAGCAGGGCGATCACGATCAGCCCCGACGCAAGCGCGAACGCAAGCGAAGTGATCGTATCCCACGCGGTGACGAGCTGTCCGTGGATGTCACCTTGTCCGAGACCCACCATCCCGGCGATTCGGCCCGATGCCCAGGACCAGGCAATCGCCCCGAGCAGGCCCAGCTTGGCGAGCCCCTTGGCCAGTTCGATCCAGCCTTGCGGGCCGAACATGCGCTTCAGGCCCGACAGCGGATTGATGCGCGAAGCCTTGGGCGCAAGGTTCGACGGGATCCAGCGTCCATCGGACAGGCCGATCTGTGAAAAGACAGAGGCTGCCAGCACCATCAGGCCGAGCAGGAAAACCGGAGGCAGGACGGCAACCATGGCGCCCGTCAGCAGCTTGGCCGGGGCGAAGTCCTCGATCGCCGCGCGATCCAGCGTGAACGAGGCGCGCAGCGTATCCTGCAGGGCGTCCATCACCCACGGCCCGGCAAACTTCAACCAGACTGCGCCGACCAGCACGCCGACGGCGGTTGCCAGGTCCTTCGAGCGCAAGACATCGCCGTTCTTGGCGGCGTCCTTCTTGCGCTTCTCTGTCGGGGCAAAGGTCTTTTCGCCTTCCTGCTCGGCCACGCCTGCCTCCTACTTCAGGACCAGCGCACCGGCATTGGCGACGGCGGTGGCGGAGATGTCGACCATCACGTCGGTCAGCATCGGGGCGGCGGCGATCATCGCGGCAAGGCCGGCCAGCACGCCTGCGGGCAGGCCGAGCGAGAACAGGTTGAGGCTGGGGGCGGAGCGGCTGATGATGCCGGTCGTCACCTGCACCAGCAGCAGGATCAGCGTGACGGGCAGGGCGATGAGAAGCGCGGTCACGAACATCTGCGTCGCGAATTGGCCGATCAGGTCGATCCGGTTTGCCGCCAGCCACGATGTGCCCGGCGGGAAGGTGCGGTAGCTGTCAACCAGCAGCGCGATCCAGTTGAGGTGCGCGCCGGTGCCGAGGAAGATGACGGTCAGCACGACGGCGAAGTACTGCCCCATCGCCGGGGAGTGCGCACCGCTGACCGGGTCTGCCGTCGTGGCGATCGACATGCCCATGCCGCCCCCGATCACTTCGGCGGCAAGCGTCGGCGCGGCAAAGGAAAGTTGCAGGGCAAAACCCATCGCAAGGCCGATCAGGACTTCGTTGGCAGCGCTGAGCAGGCCGTTGATCGACAGCAGCGCGGTCGGCGCTTCAACCGGGGTCCACCCGCACACCAGCATCGCGATCGCGCCCGAGGCGACGATGCGGATCTGATAAGGCACGGTGCCGGTGCCGAACAGCGGCGCGGCGAACATGGCAGCGGCAATGCGCGTCATCACGAACAGCCAGCGCCAGAAGTCCGCCTCGAGCGCGCCAAAGCCGAAGTTCAGCTGCAGCACGGGTCAGCCTTTTCCAGTCATGGCGATCTGGTCGAAGATTTCCTTGGTGAAATCTCCGACAAGGCCGAGCATCGCCGATCCGAACAGCACCAGCACCAGCGCAGTGACCGCAAGCTTCGGCACGAAAGTCAGCGTCTGTTCGTTGACCGAGGTTGCCGCCTGGATCACACCGACGACGAGGCCGACGGCGAGCGAGGCGATGAGGATCGGCGCGGCAACCAGCGCCGTGATCCACAGCATGCGGTCAGCCAGTGCAAGGAGGGAGGCGGTGTCTTCCATCGCCCTTTACCCGAAGCTTGCCGCAAGGCTGCCCATCAGCAGCGCCCAGCCATCGACGAGGACGAACAGCAGCAGCTTGAACGGCAGCGAGACGATCGTCGGGCTCATCATCATCATGCCCAGGCTCATCAGCACCGAGGAGACCACGAGGTCGATCACCAGAAAGGGGAGGAACAGCATGAACCCGATCTGGAAAGCTGTCTTGAGCTCGCTCGTAACGTATGCCGGGAGCAGGATCGAGTAGGGCACGTCGGCCGGCGTGGCGAACTTGGGCGCCCGCGCCATTTCCGAGAACATGCGCAGATCGGTTTCACGGGTCTGGCGGATCATGAAGGCGTGAAACTCACGCCCGCCGGCCACGAACGCCTGCTCTGCGCCGATCTGGCCGCTGGAATAAGGCTGGATGGCGTTGGCGTTCACCTTGTCGAGCGTCGGGCCCATGATGAACAGCGAGAGGAACAGCGACAGGCCGATCAGCACCTGGTTGGGCGGCGATTGCTGCAGGCCCATCGCCTGGCGCAGGATCGACAGCACCACCAGCACGCGGGTGAAGCTGGTCATCATCAGGATCAGCGACGGCAGGATCGTCAGCAGCCCCATGATGAGCAGGAGCTGAAGTGACAGCGACAGCGAGCCGCCGCTCTGCGCGCCGGCCATCTGGCCGAAGGCGCGGTCAAGCGCGCCGGAGATCGCGGCGGGCTGCTGGGCCTGGGCAGGGCCGACAGCCGCCTGCGCCATGGCGTAGTGCGGCAGCAATATCAGCGTCGTCGCAAGGGATGCAAGGAGGCGCTTCACTGCACGTCCTCCGCTTCCACCTTGGGCCGTGCCGGAGCTTCGGCAAGGCGGACGAGGCCGTTCTTGCCCGCCGAGACAAGGATTTCGCGGCCGTGGAATTCGAGCACGGCAAGGCGCAGCGTGGGAGAAAGCATCTGCGTTTCGACGATGCGCACCGATTTGGGCGCGTTGCCCGCCATGAAGCGGCCTTCCATGCGCTTGGCGAACTTGAGGCTGGCCCAGGCGAGGCCGCCGATCAACGGCAGCAGCACGAGCAGCTTGAGGACGTACCAGAACATCAGGCGGCATCCCCCTTGGCGGCTTTTTTCGCCGGGGCTGCAGGCGCTTCTTCGGGCTCGCTGCCGGCAAGTTCGACGATCCTGAGGCCGAAGCGGTCACCTTGTGCGACCACTTCACCGCGCGCGATCAGCTTGCCGTTGACCATGACGTCGAGCAGCTCGTCGGTCAGGCGATCGAGCATGACGACGGACTCCTCGGTCAGGCCGAGCACGTCCTTGAGCTTCATCGAAGTGCGGCCGAGTTCGACGGTCAGTCGAACGTCCACGTCCTTGAGGAAATCGAAACCGCGGGGCTGGAAGGTCATGGGGTCAGGGCCTCTTCGGGAGATCAGGAAAGCTGGTTGAGCTGGATGGCTACGCGGTCTTCGAGCGCGCCGATCGTGCCGGTGGCGTAAGTCTTGTCGCCGACCTTGACCGGCACGTTGCGCGCGATGGGCACAGGCAGCACTTGTCCGATGCGCAGGCCAGATACGACCGCGAGCGGCAGCCGCATGTCGACCAGCACTGCGGCAAGCTCGACCGGCAGGTCGGCAAAGGGCGCGTCGGTGGGCTGGGCCGGACCGCGCCGGGGCTTGGGCGGACGCTTGGCATCGCCATGGGCAAACATCAGGCCGAGCGTATCGTGCGGGAAGGCAATCGAGATCGCCCAGGGCATCCGGCCCTGCTCGACCACGTTCAGCGTCAGTCCGGCTACCTTGGTCGCATCGGGCATGGCCTGAAGCTGGGCGAGGCTGGCATCGCGGCGCAGCGCGCGGATCGGACCGCCGCTGCCGCCCAATGCAACGGTGAGCGCCGAGGCGACGAGCTGTTCGATCCGGCCGATCATCAGTTCGGCAGAAAGCGGGAATTCCTTGGGCAGCGATGAAGGGGTATCGCCGGGACCGCCAAAGGCGCGGTCGACCAGGCGCAGCACGTTCTCGCCTTCAACGGTGATCATGAACGGGGCGCTGCCGATCTGCATCAGGCTGTTGGCGGCAAGGCGCGGGATTTCCGAGCAGAAGTCTGCGAAGTCCGTGTCCATCGGCTTCATCGCATTGATCTGCGGCTCAGCCCCGCCGAGCAGGGGACCGAGCGCGCCGCGAACCGCCTTGGCCAGGCGTTCGCTCATGCGGGTGAGCGCCGGGATCAGTTCGGCGGCACTGGGGCCGGGGCGCAGCAGGGCCGGATCGTGCCGGGCAATGGCACGTTCGGCGATGAAGGCGCGTTCGGGTTTCATGGAGGCGCTGACGCTTTCCGCTTACTGGACGATAAAGGTCTTGAAATAGACGTTGTCGACCCCGCCAAAGCCCTCGTTCTCGGTGAGGACCTTGTTGATCGCGGCGGTCAGGCGCTTCTGCAGCCGTGCCTTGCCTTCCGGGCTGATCACCTCTTCCTCGGGGGTGTCGGCAATGGCGATGAGCAGGGCCGAGCGGATCGCCAGCTCGTGCTTCTTCATCCACAGCACGACGCGATAGTCGCGGCGGGTGGAAGCCGAGATGTTCACCTGCAGCAGGGCGTCGGTGTTCTTGAGGTTCGACGTGAAATCGTCGGCGAAGTTGTAATAGACCGTGCGGAATTCACTGCCGCCGTCGCCGTCGGTTTCGCCAGCAGCACCGCCTTCGCCTTCACCTTCCTTGGCGACCGGCGCATAGGGGTCTTCCTCGCCCTTGCGCACCAGCTTGGGGTTGTTGTCGACCTTGACGACTTCATGCGTGCCGCCGCCGATGATCCCGGCAGCCACGAGGCCGAACACGCCGCCCGCGCCGACGCCCAGTAGTGCGACAGCGCCGACGATCTTGATCATCATGCCGCCGCCCTTCTTCTTCTTGGGCTTCTCTTCCTTGTCGCTCTTGTCGCTCATCGAAGTTCTCTCAGGAAATGGGGGTCAGGATCAGGCGTAGATGCCGCGATCGTCGCTGCGGTGGCGGGGCGCTTCTTCCTCGCGGGACGAAGTGCGGTTGCCGGAGAATGGGCGGACGGGAGCCTGCTCGGCCTGGCGCGGCTGCTGGCGCTGGCTTTCGCCTTGTCCGCTCTGCGCGCGCGGATCGGCTTGCGGCTGCGGATTATGGCCGGCGCTTTCGGCGGGGGTGCGCGCTGCTTCGGCAGTGGCGCTGACCGCCCGGGCAAAGCCGGGATCGGCGCTGCTCATCGCTACCGACATGCCGCGATCCTCGCTCTGGTCGAAGCGCAGGGTGACGTGGCCGAACTCGGCATGGTTGATCGAGGCGGTAACGGCACGCGGCGAAGCTTCCTCGCGGGCGCGTGCGAGATTGTCGACCAGGGTGGCGAAATCGACGCGTTCGGTGCGGGCTTCGTGGCGCACGGGCGAAGGGGCGGCATTGTCCGGCGCCGAGAGCGAGCGGTCTGCCAGCAGGCTGGTGGTGCTGGTCGCTTCGACGCGGGGGGCTTCTGTGCGCTCGCTGTCGGTCAGCGGCTTGGCACGGGAGAGCGGTGAAGGTGCTGCCGAAACCTCGGCTGCCTCACCATCGTCGCTCGCTGCCTTGCTCTGGCGAGCCATGCGAGCGGCCATGATCTGCGCAGTTGGCGCGCCGGCAATCGTTTCCGGCTGGCCGGGCGACGATGCTGTCTCAGGTGCGGAGGTCAGTTCAATCTGCACCGTGCGGGCCAGCGCGATTGCTGTCGAAGCGAGAGATGACGGTGCATTTAACCCTGGTGCAGCCGAGGCAATGGCTGCCGGGGGGCGTGCGGATGCACTGCTGGCGTCGCCACCGTCGGAAGCCACCAGACTATCCGGTGTGGCGAACAGTGCTGCGAGAAGACCAGCGTCGGGCAGGGCGGCGTCTGGCAGTTCCTGCGCATTGCTGAAGTCGTCGTCGGCGTGCTCGGCTTCGGCCTGCGGCTTTGCCGGCTGAGGCTTCGCCTGCACCTCGGCGGTGCGCACTTGCGGCAAGGCGGCAAGCACCTTTGCCGCATCCGGCAAGATCTTGCCGCTTTCCTGCAAAGGTGCGTCTGCCGGTTCTGCCGGCGTGACCTGCAGGGCGAGGAGGGCTTCGAAGGCAAGGCCGGGGGCAGTGGCGGCTCCATCCGTCGATTCCGCTGGATTTCCGCCATTCTGCAGCGGCGCAGCCTGCAGGGCAGGGGCGGCAGTCGGCTGGGAAAGGGCGGCAAGATCGAACATCGGCAAAGCTCCGTGGCGGTGCGTTAACCGTGATTATTCAAGACCCGTGCCAGATTG
Organism: Novosphingobium sp. ERW19; assembly: GCF_012641315.1. Lineage (NCBI taxonomy): Bacteria > Pseudomonadati > Pseudomonadota > Alphaproteobacteria > Sphingomonadales > Sphingomonadaceae > Novosphingobium > Novosphingobium sp. ERW19. The sequence goes on along the minus strand of NZ_JABAIC010000001.1, from coordinate 484,064 downwards.
CCTTTTGCCGGTAGTAGGTGTTGTTGCGGATGCCACCTTGCGCGCGATCAGACGCTCCTGCGCCTCGGCGCGCTCTTCCACGGCGGCGCGGCGACGTTCGGCGGCGGCAGCTTCCTGCGCCTTGGCATCGGCGATCTTGCGCGCAGCATCGGCATCGGCGCGCGTGCCGGTGGTAATCCGGTCAAGCCCGGCGACGAAATGCCGCAACTGCTGCAACGAATGGGCATCACGCGCATCGGTGCGGGCGGAGTAGTCGGCGGAAAGCCGGGACGTCCGCTCCACGAGCCCCTGCAACTGCGCCAGCGTGCCCTCGGCCTTGCCGGCTTCGGCGAGCGCAGTCTGGCGGGCGATGTCACGGATACGCTCCAGCCGCTTCAGGCGCGCCAGGCGCTCGCGCTCTGCCTTCATGCGCCGATCAGCTGGGTGAGCGCGGCGACGCTTGCCGTCATCGGCACCACTTCACGCTGCGGCTGGCTGATGAACCCGGTCAGCGCCTCGTGCATGGCAATGGCGCGATCGAGCTGGGGATCGGCCCCGCTGCGATAGGCGCCCATCAGCACGAGGTCGCGGTTGGCCTCGTAACTTGCCACGAGTGCACGGAAAGTGCGGGCGGCGCGCTGGTGTTCGGGGGCGGTGATATCGTTCATCACGCGGCTCAACGAGGCGGCGATGTCGATGGCAGGGTATTGCCCGCGCTGGGCAAGATCGCGTGACAGCACGATGTGCCCGTCGAGAATTGAACGCGCCGTGTCGACCACCGGATCGTCCTGGTTGTCGCCATCGGCAAGGACCGTGTAGAGTCCGGTCACCGACCCGCCGCTTTCCGCCGAATTGCCGGCGCGTTCGACGAGCTTGGTAATCGTGGCGAGGGCCGAGGGCGGATAGCCGCGCGCCGCGCCCGGTTCCCCGAGCAGCAGGGCAATCTCGCGTCCGGCGTGAGCCACGCGCGTCAGGCTGTCCATGATCAGCAGCACGCGCTTGCCTTGCGCGCGGAAGTATTCGGCCAGCGCCGTCGCCATCATTGCGCCGCGTATGCGCAAGTTGGGCGCGTGGTCGGCAGGGACCGCAACGACGACCGAACGTTCGCGCTTGGAGCCTTGCATGTGCCGTTCGACAAAGTCCGATACTTCGCGCGCGCGCTCGCCAATCAGGCCGACGATGACGATCTCGGCCTCGGCACCATGCGCAATCATGTCGAGCAGCACCGATTTGCCGACGCCCGAGCCTGCCATGATGCCGATACGCTGGCCGATGCCGAACGTGGTCAGCGCGTTGAGCGCTCGAACACCGGTATCGAAGCTTTCGCGCACCGGCGAACGATCGAGCGCGGCAGCGCGGACGCCGCCTGCAGGCCATTCGCGGCGGTTGTGGATCGGCCCCATGCCGTCGATCGGCTTGCCCTCGCCATCGATCGCGCGGCCGAGGAAGGCCTCACCCACCGGGACCATGCCTGGGCGACCTTCGGGGCGGACCTTGGCGCCGGGGCGCAGCAAGACTGGATCGCCGAGCAGCATCATCAAGGTGCGGCCGTTGCGAAAGCCGATGGTCTCCGCCGTCAGCGATCCCGCCCCGTGAGCGATGCGGCATTGCGTGCCGATGGGCACCGAAAGCCCCGATACTTCAAGCATTCCGCCATCGCAGGCGGCCAGCAGGCCATAGCGCGCAGGCGTGAAATCGGGTTCGCACAGCGCCAGGGAATCGAGCGCTCGGTCGAGCACGGAGAAGGTTGGCCCCATCAGCATTGGCGCAGCGCCTCGTGGATGGCAGCGCGCCATTGCTCAGGCCCATCCTCGACACCGCCGGTCGCACCTTCGACGCGCAGTGCGCCGCGTTCGAGCGAAGCGTCTGGTTCGAAGTGCCAGTCTTCCGGCAGGCGCGCGGCGATGAGGGCAAGGTCCTCGGGATGGAGCCGGATGACGCGCTGGTCCTCGGCGCGGGCGAGCATGGCGGCGGCAGCCTCGACCCGGCGGGTCAGCGCATCGGGATCAAGGGCTGCAGGCGCAATCGCTGCCTCGCACAGGGCGATCACGGTTTCACGCAGGCGGTCCTGCAGTTCGGTCTGCATCGCAACATCGAGCTTGCCGAGCGCGAACTCGATCTTCTGACGCGCTGCTTCCTGTTCGGCAATGAGCTGGGCTGCGGCCTCCTGCGCTTCGCCCAGACCCTTGGCATAGCCATCGGCCCACGCTTCGGCGATCGGATCATGCGGTTCTGGTTCGTCCTCCACCGGCACGATGATCGGTTCCGGTTCGGGCGCTGCAAATTCGCGGAAGAAGCGGCGATCACGCGCGAAGCCTGTGGGCACCTGGCCAAGGTCAGCCAGCGAGATCGCCCGCAAGCTGTCAGACATAGTCGTCGTCGCCCGCGCCAAACACGATCACGCCTTCGGCCGAGAGGCGGCGGGCCGCCGTGACCATGGCCTTCTGCGCCTCGATCACTTCGGCCATCTTCATGCGGCCACGTGCGGCAATCTCGTCGCGCACGCCGTCCGCGGCGCGGCTCGACATGGCGCGGAAGAAGCATTCGCGCTGCTCTTCGGGAATGCCCTTCAGCGAGGCAATCAGTGCATCGCTGTCGACCTCGCGCAGCAGTGCGCCCATCGACTTGTCGTCGAGCGAGAAGAGGTGCTCGAACTTAAACATCTCGTTCTCGATGGCCTTGGCGAGCTGGCGATCCTGCTTGGCGATTTCCGGCATGACCCGCTTTTCGACCGCTCGGACCGAGGCGTTGATGATGTCCGCCGCTTCGCGCGGTCCGCCCATGGCAAAGGCGCCCTGGCCGTGCCGTTCGCCGATGCGCTGGTGCAGCATCTCCTCGAGCATGGCGATGGCTTCGGGCGCGACCGGTCCGAGCGAGGCGATACGGTGGACCACCTGCGGCTGCACCTCGTCGGGCAGGCCATGCAGGACCGCGGCGGCCACTTCGGGATCAAGCTGGACCAGCAGCACGGCAATCGCCTGGGGGTGCTCATCGCGGATCAGGGGCACGATAACCTGCGGCGTCAGCCATCTGGCAAGTTCGATGCTGGGCGTGCGCGAGGGATCGTCGGGCAGGATGCGTTGCATCAGGCTGTCCGCCTTTATCTCGCCCACGGCGCGCGTCATCAGCGAGCGTACCTGCCCGACGCGATCGTGCGCGATCAGGCCGAGCCGCTCGGTCTTCTCGACGAACCCGGCAATCGCCTGTGCGATCGCCACCGGACCGATCTCGCCCAGCGCGCACATCTTCTCGCCCAGCAGGCGAAGTTCTGCGGGCTCGAGTTGTGCGAGGATCTGCGCGGCCTGATCGTCCTCCAGCAGCATGACCATCACTGCCGCACGTTCGGGATCGGAAATGGCGGGGGCATCCATCAGGTCGCTCATGCGCTGGCTCCTTCCTCTTCAGGCTCTTTCAGCATCTGCTTGAGGGCAACCAGCGCGCTGTCGGGCTTTTCGACGACAAGCCGCTGGGCAAGGCTGACCTGCCGGGCCAGTGCCTCGGCATCGACGACACCCGTTTCGGGGTTTTGCGCGGGCTGGATTGCCTGGGCAACTTCCTCGGCCGTGACGGTTTCGATGGGTTCAGACGATTCTTCGGCTTCCTTCTCCCCCTCCTCGTCGTCCGCCGCTTCCCCTTTCTTGCGCTTCTTTGCCGCCTTCCCTTCGGCGGGTGCAGGTTCCTTTTTCAGCGCCTTGATCAAGGGGCGCACGCCGAGCAACAGAACCAGCAGGACCGCGATCAACGCCACGGCATTGCGCAGGATCGTGGCGAACCACGGCGTCTCCCAGAACGGCGCGGGGGCAACCTCTGCGGGCTTGAAGGCGCGAACGGCCACGGCAACCTGATCGCCGCGCGCCGGGTCGGCGCCAACCGCGGCGCTGACCAGCTGCTTGATCTGCTCGATGTCCTGTGGCTTGGCCTTAGCCATGATCTCGGCGCTCAGCGCAACGGCGACGGACAGGCGCTTGATCTTGCCAGGCGTCTGGTTCGAAACCGCCACTTCGCGGCCCAGTTCATAAGTGCGTGAGGAGCTGGATTCGCCGTTGGCGCCGGGCGTTGCCGCAGCCGCCGGCGTGCCTTGCGGGGCACCGGGCTGGGCAGTCGTCGCTGGCGGCGGCGTATTGGCGGTGACGCCGGGCACGCCCTGCGCCGTTGCTGCGCCGGCCTGTTGCGAGGCGCTTTGCGTTTCCTGCCGGACCACGCCCTGCTTGTCATAGCTTTCGCGGGCCGAGGTCACCTGATCCATGTCGAGATCGAGCTGGATCTCGGAGGAGAAATTTCCTTCTCCCAGCATCGGGGTCAGCAGCTGCGCCACCTGCTGGCGCAGCTTCTCTTCCATGCGCTGCTGCAGTTCGAGCCGGTCGCCATCAGGGCCGGACGGGTCGGACAGCAGTGCGCCGTGCTGGTCCACCACCCGCACCGCATCGATCGAGAGCCCGGGCACGGAACCCGCCACCAGGTTCACGATCGCGCGCACCTGGCTTTCGGAAAGCTGCCTTCCGCGCTTCAATTTGACCATGACCGAGGCCGAAGGCGGCACGTTCTCGCGCACGAAGACTGATTTTTCCGGCTCGGCGAGATGGACCCGGACAGCTTCGACGCCGTCGATCTCCATCACCGTCAATTCCAGCTCGCGCTCGCGCGCGGCCTGCAGACGCTGGCCCTCAAGCCCGCGGCTGGCGCCCATCGGCAGCTTGTCGAGCATCTGCGTGCCGGTTTCGGGCGTGGCGATGGCGCCATCCGATGCCGCAGCCATGCGCGCCTTGTAGAGATCGTCCTCGCCCACAGTGATTGCACCGGTGGCGTTGTCGATCTGGTAGGCGATGTTGGCCTTTTCGAGGCTGGCGGTGACTTCTGACCGTTCGCTGTCGGAAAGCTGGCTATAGAGCATGCGCTGCGGTGCGGGCGCCATGGTCAACCACAGCACGCCGGTCAGACCGGCCGCAGAAACGCCGGCGAACCACGGGAGAGTGCGCCGCACCGGCGGTTGCGCCAGAAACGCCTTGGCCCGCGTGCCGAAGCTCCCGGCTGCGGGATCGGTCAGGACGCCGAAGGTCGATGGTGCTGGCGTGGCAGGGACAAGGTCAGCCATTCAATCACACTCCCATCCGCATGATGTCCTGGTAGGCGCTCAGCAGCTTGTTGCGGACCTGCAGCGTGGCCTCGAAGGCAACGCCTGCTTCCTGACGCGCCAGCATGACCTTGGCGACGTCGACCACTTCGCCCTTTTCGTAGGCTTCGCTGATCGCACTGGCCTTCTGCTGGCTGGCGTTCACGTTATCGAGCGCGCCCTTGAGGCTCTCGGTAAAGCTCCCCGCCGGGCCACTGCCGGCTTGCGGTCCTTGCGCCCCCTGCGTTGCCTCGGGCGCCTTGACTTGCTGGAGCAGCTGCGAGCGCTCCATGATCTGCTGGCGCAGGGCCATGATGTCCTGGATGCCGGAAGCCCGGCCGCCGATGCCGGAGACGCTCATCGCCTGCCACCGACGGCCCTACCGTCCGCTGACCGGCCGTTCACTTCGATCCCGGCCTCACGGAAGCTGGCGAGGCGATAGCGCAGGGTGCGTTCGGAAATGCCGAGCTGGCGCGCAGCGGCAACGCGGCTGCCGTTGCAGGCCTCGAGAGTCGAGAGGATCGCCCGGGCTTCGGACATCTGCACGATGTTGGAAAGCTTGGCATCGCCCGCGGCAGGAACCGCAACCGGTTCGTTGATCAGGCGCGCGGGGCGATCGAAGATGATATGGGCCGGCTCGATCACGGGCGCGTTCCCGGCCAGGACCAGAGCGCGCCGCATCACGTTCTCGAGCTCGCGCACGTTGCCCGGCCAGCTATGTGCTGCCAGCATGGCCAGGGCCTCGTCAGAGATCCACGGTGCAACCTGCGCATGGCGCATCGCCATCGCGAAGGCGAGCGGCGCGATATCGTCGGGGCGTTCGCACAGGGCGCGCAGGGCCAGCGGGAAGACATTGAGGCGGTAATAGAGATCGGCGCGGAAGCGGCCTTCCTCGACTTCCAGCGGCAGATCGCGGTTGGCACAGGCGATTACCCGCACGTCCACCTTCACCGGCTGCGTTGCCCCCAGCGGTACCACTTCGCCTTCCTGTAGCGCGCGCAGCAGCTTGGCCTGCAGCGTCAGCGGCATCTCGGCGATCTCGTCGAGCAGCAGCGTGCCCCCGTCAGCCGCGCGGAAGAAGCCTTCGCTCGCGGCATTGGCGCCGGTAAACGCGCCCTTCTGGTGGCCGAACAGCAGCGCTTCGAGCATGGCTTCGGGCATGGCGGCGCAGTTGATGGCGATGAACGGCTTGTCGGCGCGGGCCGAATGTTCGTGGATAAAGCGGCTGAGCACTTCCTTGCCGGTGCCGGTGGGGCCGTTGATCAGGACAGGGATGTCGGTGGCGGCGATGCGTTCGGCCAGGGCGAGGACAGACAGGCTTTCCGGATCTGCGGCAATCGGCGCGCCCGGCTTTGCGGCACAGGCCAGTACCGCAGCCAGCGCAGCTTCGCCGGCACCATCGGTGTAGCGCAAGGTTGCCGTCCGGCTGCCGGGCTGCCGTTCGATGGCAGGCATTGCCGATCGCTCAAGCAGCACGACCTGCTTGCGCGGGGGCAGCTTCGCGTTCTCGAAGGCATCGGCGAGCAGCGACTGCCCATCCGCGCCGTAGCTGGAAAGCACCGAAGCCGCGCGCTGGACCAGCGCTGCGTGGGCTTTCGCCGCCGCTTCTGTGAACTGCAGTGCCCCGCAATCGCGAATCATCTCAAGACCCCTGTTAACCATCCTGTCTGTTCCCTTCTTTCGCGCGGGACCGACAAACAGGTTGAAACTTTAAGGGGGCGGGTAACCCTAAGGGCCAGTACTTAGGCCCGGCATTCTTTTGCCGGGCGGCAACTTAAAACCGGCTGCCATCTGCCGGTCTTAGTCCCGACAGCCGTGTCGATCCTCTGACCCGGCGGTCCTTTCGGGAACGACACACCACCCTACCGGAGAATGGAAAATGGCGGTTATCAATACAAACATCAGCGCCTTGAAGGCGACAAACTCGTCGAACATGGCCAACAAGATGCTCGGCCAGGCGATGGAGCGACTGTCGACGGGCAAGCGCATCAACGGTGCCAAGGACGACGCGGCCGGTCTGGCAATTGCCACCAGCATGACGGCTCAGATCAAGGGCATGAACCAGGGCGTCCGCAACTCGAACGACGGCATCTCGCTGGCACAGACCGCAGAAGGTGCGCTGAACGAAGTGTCGAACATGCTCCAGCGCGTTCGTGAACTGGCCGTGCAGTCGGCTTCGGGCACCTATCAGGACGCCACCGACCGTGCCTACATGCAGACGGAAGTTGACGAGCTGACCGCGCAGATGGGCCAGATCATCGACAACACCAAATTCAACGGTGTGCAGCTGTTCGATGGCTCGGTTGCGACCGTGACGGTGCAGACCGGTGCAAACGGTTCGGACACCGTGGACATCACCATGGCCGACCTTACCACGCTGTCGGCTAACGGCGGTGCTGCCGGGTCTTACGATGTCTCCTCGGCAACCTCGGCAAACGGTCTGCTCGCAACGCTCGACACCGAACTGGACTCGATCTCGAGCTCGCGTGCAACGCTCGGTGCCGGCATGAACCGCCTGGAATCGGTGGTGAACAACCTCAACGACAACATCACCAACCTGTCGGATGCCCGTTCGCGCATTCAGGACACCGACTACTCGACCGAAACCACGCAGATGGCCAAGGCCCAGATCCTCTCGCAGGCCTCGACCGCGATGATCGCACAGGCCAACCAGAGCCAGCAGAACGTGCTGTCGCTGCTGCGTTAAGCGATGACCTCCGCCTGCCTCCACCAGGCGTGATCACAAGCCCGGCGGCCCATTCCAGGCCGCCGGGCCTTCGTGCGTTCTCCGGTGAATGAAGAAGGGCGGCTCCTTGCGGGGCCGCCCTTCGATGTTTCAGAAAGAAGCCGTTTTTACTTCACACCGACCGGGAAGCGCACGCCATTGGGCGCGGCGCTGGACAGCCGGCCATCACTGCGAGGACCGCCGATCAGCACGAGCCCGGCAAGGTGCGGAGTGGCCATCGAGGTGCCGGAGATCGTGTTGTAGCCGCCGTTCAGCCACGTCGAGAGGATCGACACGCCCGGTTCGGCGAAGTCCACGGGGTCGTTGACCAAAGAGTAGTTCGAGAAGCTGGCGAAGGTGTCCGAGCTGTTCACCGCTGCCACCGTGTAGATATACGGGCCGTCGGCGCGGGCGGGTGAGTGATTGTTGGCGTCGTCAGTCTCGTTCCCCGCGGCCAGCGCAAAGATGACCTTGCTGCTGTTGGACGCGTTGACCACTGCCGTGTCGAGCGCATCGGAAACTGGCCCGCCAAGGCTCATGTTGGCGACGTCTCCGGCCGAGCCGACCGAGGCTACGTAATCCACGCCGGCGATGACATCCGAATAGGCACCGCTGCCGCGACGATCGAGCACACGCACCGCAACGACCTTTGCCCCGGCTGCCACGCCGACGACGCCAGTGCCATTGAGCTTGGCGGCAATCGTGCCGGCCACATGCGTGCCATGGCCGTTCAGATCGTTCGGCGAAGTCTCGCGCGAGACGAAGTTGCGGCTGAGCGCGGTGTCGACGTTGAGGTCCGGATGCGTGAGGAAGATGCCGCTGTCGATCACGAATGCGCGCCCGGTGCCGGTGTAATTGGCGCCGCCGCCCACGCGGGTGATGCCGGCAGGGGTGCTTTCGGTGGTCGAACCGCCTCCGCCGCCCGGCTTTGCCAGCGCATTGATCGGGTCGATCAAAGTGGCGACCTGGTCGGCCTCGCAATATTCGATGTTGGGGTTATGCGCGGCGACGGCTTTGGCACCTTGCGCCGGCAAGTTGATAGAGAAGCCCTGCAGCGCATGACGGTAGACGTGTCCGATCTTGCCACCAGCCTTGCCAGTGACCTTGTTGGCTTCGGCCTGTTCGGCGCCGGCCGCAACACTGCCCTTCTTGAAGACGCAAATCCAGCTGTCGGGGATGGCCGATCCGGCGACTGCGGCTGCGGTTGGCCGGGCTGAAACTGCAACGGCAGGGCTCGACGAGGCGGGCAACAGCACCGCTCCCGAACCCGTGGACTTACCGCCGCCCGCCGCGGCAAACACGATCCCGGCCAATGCCACCGCCGATACGGTAGCCAAAGCTGCAAACTTGCGCATCTGGATTCAGCTCCCTGTCCCTACGTGTTGCGGTTCGTGGCTTGAGCACGACGCACCCCGCAATGATCGGAAGCTGCAGTGATCCGGTTACACATGCAACCGGAACTTTCACCATTATTTCAGGTGGATGTCATTTTATTGCTTAACGTCGCGCAAAGGATGTTTAACCCGTAATCAGGATCGACATCCGCCGGTTGCGCGGGTCGGCCGGGTTGTTCTGCACCAGCGGCTCGCGATCGGCCACGCCCTCGATCCGGCGAAAGCGCGGTTCGGCGATGCCTTGGCGCATCAGCGTCTGGCGCGTCGTCTCGGCGCGGCCGGCCGACAGTGACCAGTTGTTGGCGACACCGTTCTTCCACGGCAAGGAATCCGTGTGGCCGCGAATGGTCAGCTGGGTCGGGTCGGGCGCAATGGCCTGGCCGATCGCGCGGAGAAGTTCGGCAGCGTCAGGCGTCAGCACGGTGGTGCCCAGCAGGAACATCGAGAAGTCCGCATCGTCCACCAGATCCAGACGGACGCCTTCGGGCGTTTCGGTCATGCGGACCTGTCGGGCCAGCTTCTTGAGCTTTTCGGATTGCGCAAGCTTCTGGGCGATACGTTCCTTCATCACCTGGCTGCGTTTGATCTTGCTGCCACCTTCCTTGGGGCCGCCGGAGGCATCGCGGGGAATGGAAAGCGTCTTGTTGCCGGTCTGCCCGGCGCGGTGCGGATAGTCGTCCACATCCGTCAGCGATGAACCTCCCAGCACGCCATAACCGCCGGCGCTGCCCTGTCGCACCTTGACGAGTGTCGGCGTGAAGTAGTCGGCAATGCCCTTGCGCTGCTTCTCGGTCGTCGCGCCCAGCAGCCACATCAGCAGGAAGAACGCCATCATGGCGGTCACGAAGTCGGCATAGGCCACCTTCCAGGCGCCGCCGTGGTGCCCGCCGGCCACGATGGTGATCTTCTTGACGATGATCGGTTTGGGCGGCTCGTTCTTGCCCTTGGCCGGTGCCTTGGCCATGGCTTATTCCTTGTCTGCTAACGCGGAAGCGGCACCGGCCCGCTCCCCCGTCTGGCCACCCACGAGAGTACCCTGAATGGGTGGCCGGGCGGGGGGGGAGTAGGCCGGTGCCGACTGCGTTTCTGTGAAACGGAAACGCACAATCAACGTCCACGCAGTGCGTCGAGAAGTTCCGACAGCCCCGGACGGAAGGCGTGACCCAGACCAGAGCGGGCGCTTTCGACGACGAGCGGCTGCGGCCAGCCATGGAGGCTGGCGATGATCACCTGTTTCACCGCCTGAAAAATCATCTCGTCCTGCTCGAGCACCTGCTTGAGCCGCCCTGCGATCGGGCCGACCATGCCATAGGCGAGCAGAATGCCGAGAAATGTGCCGACGAGTGCCGAACCGATCATCGCGCCGAGGATCGATGGCGGCTTGTCGATCGACCCCATCGTCTTCACCACGCCAAGGACCGCCGCGACGATGCCGAGCGCCGGGAGCGCGTCTGCAAGGCCCTGGATGGCGTGCTGGGCTTCGTGCTCCTCGTGGAAATGGGTCTTCATCGCATGATCCATCACCTCTTCCACGGCATGCACTTCCAGCGTGCCTGAAGAGACCACGATCAAGGTCAGTGTGTCGCAGATCAGCGAAGTGAGTGCACCGTTGGCCAGCAGGCGCGGATACTCGGCGAAGATCGGCGAGTTCTTTGGGTCGGTCACGTGGCTTTCGAGCGCAACCGGGCCATCGCTGCGCAGGATCTTCATCAGCTTGGTGCACAGCACGATCACGTCGATGTGATCCTGCTTGTTGTGCTTCGGCCCCTTGAAGGTTTTTCCAAAGCCGGCGCCAATGCCCTTAAGTTCGTGCATCGAGTTGCCTGTGACAACCGCCCCGACAGCGGCGCCGCCGATGATCAGCATTTCGTGCGGAAGTGCGTGCAGCACAGGGCCAAGATCGCCACCGGTGATGGCGAAACCGCCAAACACCATCGCAAGCAGAATGACGATGCCAACGATCACGAACATGAAACAGGTTCCCGGTGAGCTTGCGCGCTCAGTTCAGCACGCTGAACAGCGAAAGATTGGCGAGCCGCGAAAAGCTGGCCTGGCTGGCCTGCAGCACCAGCATGGTGTTCTGCAGGCGGGCGATGGATTCGGTCAGGTCTGCCCCGCCGACTTCGGTCTTCTCGGTGGTGCGCATCTCGGAAAGTGAGGCGCGACGGTCGGTGTTGAGGTCAATCCAGTTCAGGCGCGAACCGACCACAGTCTGCGCCGTCGTGATGGAGTTGAGGCCATCGCCCAGCGCGGCAAGCGCGGTTTGCGCTGGGGTTATGCCGCCGGTCCCGGATTTCAGGTCGTCGGCCAGGGTCTTGGTCAGCGCCAGCAGATCGACAGTGGCGCCGCCGGACTGGAATTGCAGGAAATCCGGGCCGATCACCCCCCGCTGAACCGACTGGCCTCCGCCCAGCGAAATCGTCCCGGGTGCGTTGGTGCCCGCGTAGGTGGCGTTGCCCGCTGCATCCAGCGTGTAGGCTTCAGCGGCACTTTCGCCGCCGAACAGGGCGTTGCCATTGGCATCGCGCGTGTTGGCAAGCGCCACGAGATTGCCGTGGATCTGCGCCACTTCCTCGCCGATCCCGGCGCGCTGGCTGGCGTTGACGGTGGTCGAACCCGCCTGCGTGGCCAGCTCCTGCAGCCGGATGACCAGATTGGCGAACTGCGAAAGCGCGCTGTCGGTGAGCGTGAGGTCACCGGTCGCGCGGTTGGTGGCGGCGGTGTCGATTTCGTCGAACACATCGGCCCGGGCCAACTGGCGCAGGCGCGAGGCGGCGACCGGATCGTCGGAGGACCGCTGCAGGCGCTCTCCGCTCGACATTTCGGCCTGCGTCTCCTCTGCCTGCTTGCGCAGGGCGGTGAGGTCCATGACAGATCGTTCGAAGAACGCGCTGGTCGATGTGCCGAAGATCGTGCTCATTGGCGCTTACCCGATTTGCAGGAGTGCGTTGAAGATGTCGGATGATACCTGCATGACCTTGCCGGACGCCTGAAAGGCCTGCTGGAATCTTACTAGGTTGACCGCTTCCTGATCGAGATCGACGCCCGATTGCGCGGAAAGGGCAACCTTTGCGGTGTCGGCAATCGTCTGGAGCGCCCCCAACGTGACATTGCGTCCCGCCAGCGTGCCTGAAACGTCGAACAGGATCGCATCCATCGTGCCCGACGGGTTCACGCCCGCCAATGCCGTGCGGATCGCGGCAAGGTTCGTCGCATCGCGGCTGCCGGGCGTCGTCACACTGGCAGGAGCGGTGGCAATCTTGCGGCCGTCCTCGACGGCGAGTGCCATCGTTGCCGCGCTCGTCCCCGAAAAGATCGCGGCGCCCAATGCGCCGTCGAGATCGCGGCCCCCGGTCTGGGCGGTGTTGAAGGCATCGACGATGTCACCGGCAAGGGTGTCGATATCGGTCTTGAGCTGTGCGCCCTTGGCCAGCGCGAGTTGCTGTCCTGCCAGCGATCCGCCAGCGAGAGTCAGCGGTGTGCTGCCGACAGTAAAGCTGATGGTGCCGTCAGTCGGAGATGTGGTCATGCCCAGGGTGGCGGCGGTGTTTCCGCTCACCAGATCGGTGCCGGCGCTGCCGCCGATCTTGATCGCAACCTGCCCGTCGGCTGAAAAATCGGTCGAGATGTTGGCATAGCCGCTTAGTTCCTCGAGCAGCTTGTCGCGCTGGTCGAGCAGCGCGGTCTTGTCGCTGCTGGCATCGGAGGCGCGGGCGAGGCGGGTGTTGGTCCGCGCCAGTTCCTGCGCAATGCGGTTCACTTGCGTCACGCCGTCGGTGGCAAGGAACCGCAGGCCGTCGGCAGCAGCGTCCATCTCCTGCGCGGCGATCTGGAACGTCCCGGCCATGGTCCGCGCCTTCTCGATCACCGAGGCGCGCAGCGAAGTGTCGGTCGGGTTCTGGGCCAGCTGCTGGAGCGAGGATTCGAAGCCGACGATGGCATCGAACACGCCAGATTGCTCGATTGCGGCTTCGATGTTCTGAAGGCCCGAAGCTTCCGCACTGGCCCGCGCCACGTCAGAGCCGGTGCGGCGCACTTCGGCCTGGCGGAAGGCATCGGCGTTGCGGACAATGCCGTCGAGCCGCACGCCCGAAAGAGAAAGGTCGCCAATGCGATAGGCCCCGCCGGTCGAAGCCACTTCGCTGAACGCGGCCGAGCGCCGGACATAGCCGCTGGACGATGCGTTGGCGATGTTCTGTGCGGTAATGTCGAGGCCGATGCGGGCGGCCTGGACGCCGCTGCGGGCGATCGATAGGAGATCGGAAGCCATGGCTTATGCGCCTCCCTCTGGCGTCGTATCCTTGGGCAGGAGCGCGGCAAGGTGGTTCTCGATCTGCCTGGCAAAGCCCAATGCGCCGGTCTGCGAGGCGATTTCGGCAAAGCGGTCGTCGCGCATCTGCACGAAAGTCTGGTCCATCTTCCCGAAAACGTCGTCGTCCCCGAAGTTGCTGGCGCGCGCGGCGGACAGCATCTGGCGGACGAAGATGGCTTCGAACTGCCTGGCCGCGCCCGAGAGCTTCTCGCGCTCGGTCTGCACCTTGGGCGTGAGCGACAGGTTGGCGGCAGATGCGGAAATCCCGGTCATATCACCACCATCTCCGCCTTGAGCGCGCCTGCCTGCTTGAGCGCTTCGAGGATTGCGACGAGGTCCGAAGGGCTGGTGCCAAGCTTGTTGAGCGCATCGACCAGCGAGGAAAGCGATGCGCCTGGCTTGAACAGGGCGACCTTGGCTTCCTTCTCGACCGCGTCGATCTGGCTGTTGGGGACCACGGCCGTCTGGCCCCGGCTGAACGGAGCGGGCTGGGACACCTGCGGCTTTTCGTCGATCTTCACCACCAGCTTGCCGTGGCTGATCGCGGCGGGCGAAAGGCGCACTGCGCTGTTGATGACCACGGTGCCGGTGCGGCTGTTGACGATGACCTTGGCCGCCGTTTCGGCAGGCGTCACGTCGAGCATCTCGATCGCCGCCATCGTTGTTGCGCGGCTGTCGGCTCCGGCGGGCAGGCGCAGTGCAAGCGTCACGCCGTCCTCGATCGTTGCGGACTGCGGAAAGCGGGCATTGATCGCATCGCGCACGCGCTGGGCGGTCATGAAATCGGCGTCGAAGAGGTTCCAGCGCAGCACTTCGCCGCTGTCGAACCCGGTGGCGACAGCGCGTTCGACGCTGGCCCCTTCGGCAATGCGGCCCACGGTCGGCACGTTCACGGTCAACTGCGAACCATCGCGCGCGGCAATGCCGAGGCCGCCGACGGCAAGGTTGCCCTGCGCCATCGCGTAGATCTGTCCGTCCGCGCCATAGAGCGGCGCAAGGATCAGCGCCCCGCCGCGCAAGGACTTGGCCTTGCCAATGGTCGAGACGGTCACGTCGATGCGCTGGCCCGGCTTGGCGAAGGCGGGCAGTTCGGCAGTGACCAGCACGGCGGCAGCGTTCTTGAGCCCGGGCGAGATGCCGGGCGGCAGCTGCACGCCGAGACGGCCTGCGGTGCCTTTCATCGCCTGCGTCAGGTATTCGAGATTGTCATCGCCGGTCCCGGCAAGGCCAACGACCACGCCATAGCCAGTAAGCTGGTTGGCGCGGACGCCCTGGAACTCGCCAAGGTCGCGCACGCGCTCGGCCATGGCGGGCACGGGCAGGGCCGCCGCGAAGGCTGCAAGAACAGGAAGGATGAACCGGACCAGCATTGCATCAACCTTCAGAAGGGCGAAATCGCGTTGAAGAACTTCGAGAGCCAGCCCTCGCGGCTTGCCCGGCCGACCGATCCATTGCCGGTGTATTCGACCCGCGCATCCGCAACCTGACTGGAAAGAATGCGGTTTTCCTGATCGATGTCGCCAAGGCGCACGATGCCTGAAAACTGCACCCATTCCTGTCCCTGGCTCAGCATCATGCGCTTTTCACCGCGCACGAGTGCCGTGCCGTTCGACCTCACTTCCGCGATCGTCACCGCAACCTCGCCGGCGAGCGTGCTCGTCTGCGAGGCATTGCCCTGACCATTGAACGACGATCCGCCCGAAGCATTAAGGGCACTGGGCTTGATGAACGACAGCGGGCCGGTGGTTGGCGGGGTGACAGAGAACTGCCCGTTCTTCTGCGTCTTGGCGCCGGCGGTCTTGGCGCTGGTCATGTTCTCTACGAGCATGACGGTGACAAGATCGCCCACCGCATGGGCGCGGCGTCCTTCGACAAAGCCGGTGTAGCCGGTGCTGACGTTGAAGATCGAGCCCGCAGTCGGCGCCGCGGTCTGGACCGGCAGCGGCGGTGCAACCACCGGCTCGAAGCCCTTCTTGGGCTTGGCGGCGGAGGCCGGGTCCATGCCGAACACCACAGCGGCGGCGACCAGCGAGCCGACCAGCAGAGCGCGGACGGCGGTCCGGCGGCGGCGCGGGCTGCTGAAACGATCGGGGGCGAAATGGCGGTCGAATGGCGTTTGCATCGGTGTCACAGCGTCTGGTTCGCGTTCTGGAGCATGTCGTCGACGGCCGAGATCATCTTGGAATTGATCTCGTAGGCGCGCTGGCATTCGATCATGTCGACCAGCTCCTCGACCACGTTGACGTTCGAACCTTCGAGGTAGCCCTGGCGAATGTTCCCGCGTCCCAGTTCTCCCGGAACGCCGACCTGCGCCGCGCCCGAAGCGGCGGTTTCCTGCAGGAAGTTGTCGCCCGTCGACCTGAGGCCGCCCGGGTTGGCGAAGCTGGCAACGGTGATCTGGCCGAGCTGCGCGGGCTCGTTCTGGCCGGCAATGGTCGCAGATACGGTACCGTCGTTGGCAATGGTGATGGCGCTTGCGCCCTCGGGAATGGTGATCGCGGGGTTGAGCGGATAGCCTTGCGCCGTCACCAGCACGCCCTCGGCCGAGCGCGAGAAATTGCCCGCGCGGGTATAGGCCAGCTGGCCGCCCGGCATTGTCACCTGAAAGTAGCCATCGCCATCCAGCGCAAGGTCGAGCGCATTGCTGGTGCTTTGCAGCGTGCCCTGGCTGTCGATGCGGGTCGTCGCCTGCACGGCAACGCCGGTGCCAAGGTTGAGGCCCGTGGCATAGGCAGTCTCGTTGGAGGATTGCTGCCCGGCCACTCGCGCATCCTGATAGGCCAGCGTGGCGAAGTTGGCGCGGTCGCGTTTGAAACCGGTGGTGCCGACATTGGCGAGGTTGTTGGCGATCACGCGCATCCGCGTGTCCTGTGCCTCGAGACCGGTGCGGGCGACGTGAAGGGCTGAGCTGGGCATATCGGGTTACCTTTGCGATCAGGAAATGCGCATGAGGGAGGCGCTGGATTCGTCGACTTCCTTGGCCTGAGCGACGACTTTGGTGCGCATGTCGAACAGGCGCTGGGCTTCGACCATCTCGACAAGCACGCGGGTGGGATCGACGTTGGACTGTTCGAGGCTGCCGACCATCAGCCTGGCCTCTTCGTCTTGCGGCAGGATGCCAGGCTGGCCGTTCTGGCCGGGGACACGGAACAGGCCGTCGAGTCCCTTCTCGATCCGGCTGCCGGTGGTCGAGGCGATCTTGATGCGCCCGACCAGCTGGGGCGGCTGGTCGGGCGTCTCGGGATTGGCGACGGAAACGCCGCCATCGGGGGAAATCGTGACCTTCGAGCCGAGCGGAACGGTGATCGGGCCGTTCTCGCCGATGACCGGGCGCCCGTCGCCGTTCTCCAGCACGCCGCCTGCACTCACCGCCAGATCCCCGCGGCGCGAATAGGCTTCGCTGCCATCTTCCGCCTGCAGGGCGAGCATCGTGTCGCCGGTCAGCGCGACGTCCAGCGGCTTGCCGGTGGCGATCAGCGTGCCCTGCGCCATCGACGATCCGCGCACTTCGCCTTCGGTCATCGCCCGCGCTTCAAGGCTGGGGCCTTTCAGCGTCATCGGCGTGGCCGTGAGCATCTCGGCGCGAAAGCCGATCGTCTGCGCATTCGCCATGTTGCTGGCGATCACGCGCTGGCGCACGGTCGATCCGGTCATGCCGGAGTAGGCGGTATAGATCAGGCGGTCCATGGATCAGGCTCCGGTCAGGTCAGGTGGATCAGGTCTGCAGCTGGATGACGGTCTGCGAGATCTGCGTTGCCGTATCGATCGCCTTGGCATTCGCCTGGAAATTGCGCTGCGCGGTGATCAGGCTGACCAGTTCCTCGGCAATGTCGACGTTCGAGCGCTCGAGCGCGCCCGAGAGCAGCGAGCCGTACTGGCCGGTGCTTGGCTGGCCGAATGTCGGGGCGCCCGAGATGCCGGTCGTCACCCAGTTGGAAGAGCCGACCTGCTTCAACCCTTGGGGTGCGATGAAGCTGGCAAGAGCGACCTTGCCGATAATCACGTTGGAGCCGTCGGCGTAGGAGGCGGTTACTGCGCCATCATCGCCCAGGGTAATCCCGGCGAACTCGATCGGGTTGCCGTTGGCATCGGTGCCATTGGTGGCGGGGATCAGCGCGTCGGCGGGCGTGGTCGAGGTAATAGTGCCCGCAGCATCGGTCGGGAAGACCTGCAGTCGGTTGCCGGAACCGTCGGAGATGTATCCTGCCCCATCGACAGTCAGGCTGCCATTGCGGGTAAACAGGGTCTGACCGGTCACGACGTTCTTGGTGGTGAAGAAGCCATCGCCGTTGATCGCAACGTCGAGAGCCGATCCGGTCTGCTCGATCGGGCCAAGCGCGAAGTTCTGGTTGATCGATTCCACCGCCGCGCCGATGCCGACGACCAGCTTGGGGTTGGTAAAGGCGCTGCCGACGACGATGTCGGCAAACTCGGTGCGGCTCTTCTTGAAGCCAGTGGTCTCGGCATTGGCGATGTTATGGCTGATCACGCCAAGATCGGTCTGCGCGTTCTTGAGGCCGTTGAGCGAAGTGTAGAAGGACATGCGCGTCTCCTGCGGAACTTAAGCTTGCGAGGTGGTGGTGGGCTGGCTGGCGAGCAGCTTGGCAACGGTGCTGTTCAGCGTGTCGAGCTTGGTCGAGATCGCCGCGAGCGTGTCGGCCTGCTTGCCCGTTCCGCTCAGCGAATCCTTGATGTCGTTGAGGTTCGACAGCGACGAGAACTGCGCCAGCTGCGCCAGCATCTGCGTGTTGTCGACCGGTTCGGTCGGGTCCTGGTTCTGCAGCTGCGTGGTCAGCAGCTTTACGAAGTCCTCGGCGCCCATCGCGCCCCAGCCTTGACCAGCTTTGGCCGAAGCGGTGGCGCCGTTGACGCCGGTGGTGGCAGTTACGGAAGCGATCGACATTATTTCATCCTCATCGTTTCAAGCATGAGCTGCTTGGCTGTCTGCATCGCCTCGACCACGTTCTGGTACTGGCGCGAGCTTTCGAGCATCTCGACCATCTCGGCGTTCTCATCGACCGGGGCGGTCCAGACATCGCCATTGGCATCGGCGAGCGGATGGCCCGGATCGTGCTGGCGAATGGGGGTGGCGTCGGAGCGCTGGACGGCGGCAACGCGCACGGTCGAAAGGCCATTGGCCTGATCGAGCTGTTCGGCAAAGACCGGGCGCAACGGGCGATAGGCCTCCTGCTCGGTCGTGGTCACGGTTCCGGCGTTGGCAAGGTTCGATGCCGCCGCGTTCATCCGCACGAGCTGCGCCGACATCGCCCGACCGGTGACCTGAAACAGGGTGAGGGGATTGTTGCCGGCCATGGCTTATTCCCCCTTGATCGCGCGGGTGATCGTCTCGACTCGGCCCTTGAGGAAGTTGAGCGTGGCCGAATACCCCACCGCGTTTTCGGCAAAGGCGGTCTGTTCCGTCGCCATCTCCACCGTATTGCCATCGAGGCTGGGCATCACCGGCACGCGGAAGCGCGTGGCCGAGGCGATGGCCTTGTCCTCGCTCATGCCTGCGGTGCGGGCCTTGAGCGCTGCGGCAAAGTCGATGTCCTTAGCCTTGAAGCCGGGCGTTGCGGCATTGGCGATGTTCGAGGTCAGCAGGCCCATGCGTTGCGAACGCAGTTCCAGCGCCGCGCCGTGAATGCCGAAAAGGGAGTTGCTCATGGGTCTTGCCTTCACTGGCTGTCGAAACTCTGCCGGTGTTTCAGCAAAGGGTGTGCCAATTGCCGGAATGCCCCGGAAACCCGTGCCTTTCGGGATATCGGCAGGCGATGACCGGCAAGGGCTTGCCGGATGGCGGCAGAATCGCGCCCGTCGCGCTGCAACAGACTGAAATTCCAGAACTCGCGGCCGTTCTGTGGTGACAGGAGACGTTCCGCTCATGCCACCTGCCTTTCTTTTCGACGGACTGTCCTTGTCGATCGTCCTTGCCGGAACCGCGCTTGCCACCGTGCTGCGCTCGGGCCGGCACGAGCTGACGGTCACCGCCCGGGCCATCGCCGGCCTGTTTGCAAAGCGCTTCTCTGCGGTTCAGGCCAAGGCTGATCTGGCCGCGCAGGTTTCGGCAATCCGCAGCGACGGTCTGCTGCGTGCCAGGACCAGCGCGATCGGCGACCGCGAGTTCGACGACGTAACCGACGTGCTCATCCGTTCGCGTTCGCTCGATGCCCTGATCGAACGACACCACGACCATCGCCGCAAAAGGATCACGGCAGCCAACGCGGCTGTCCGCACGCTGGCCCAGGCCGCAGAACTGGGGCCGGTGTTCGGCATGGTCGGCACGCTGGTCTCGCTCAGCCGCCTGCCCGCGACCGGGCTTGAACAGGGTACGCTCAGCGGAGCGATCTCGATGGCCGTGCTGACGACGCTTTATGGCCTGCTGCTGGCCAATCTCGTGCTTGCGCCGCTTGCCCGTGCGGTGGAGCGCCGCTCCCTGGACGAGGAACGCCAACGGCAGGAGGTGATCGACTGGCTCTCCGGCCAGATCGAACCGGCCCTGCCGGTTGCAACTCACGCCGCCCAGAACACCGGGCATCACTCTGGGCATCACATTGCGCATCATCGCGCCAGGCTGGAGCCATGATCGTCCG
Organism: Novosphingobium sp. ERW19; assembly: GCF_012641315.1. Taxonomy (NCBI): domain Bacteria; kingdom Pseudomonadati; phylum Pseudomonadota; class Alphaproteobacteria; order Sphingomonadales; family Sphingomonadaceae; genus Novosphingobium; species Novosphingobium sp. ERW19. The sequence goes on along the minus strand of NZ_JABAIC010000001.1, from coordinate 463,954 downwards.
CGCCGGAACCGGCTGGCAATACGCGCTGGCCGATTTGTCTCTGATCCTGTTCCTCGCCACGGCTTCAGCGCTGTCGCAGACCGGCGGCAATGCCAAGGCCGCACCGCCCGCGGTGCCTTTGCCACCGATCGCTGCCGCAACGGAAAGCGAACCGGTGGCGGTATGGAGCATCGGTAGTGGCGCGCCACCCTTGCGCACATGGCTCGGCCAGGTCGGGCAGGACCCGCGCCTCGAAGTTCGGGTGATCGTGCGCTATGTCGGCGATACCCGTCTCGCCGCGCTGGCCCAGGCGGTGCAGCTGGCCGAAGCTGGCGGCCCGCGCGCCAGGGATGCCCGCATCCTTGTCGAACCGGGGGATCGCGCCGGTGCCAGCGTTGCGCTCGTCTACAGCAGCGAGACGGCCGCTGCGGCCAAACCAACCCAGTCTGGCACGATGATTGCTCAATAGCGGCATACCCTCAGCTGGATGCCGCTTATGACCACGACCCGCCTTCTCGCCGCAGCCCTTGTTGTCACTGCTGTCGCGGTACCGCTGCAAGCGCAGTCCTCGCCGTTCCATGATCTTGTTGCGATCGATCGCGCGGTCACTGCCTTCACCGGCGCCGCAATCGGTGAGCCGGGCGGTGCCACGCTGCCGGTTGACCGCCGTCTGCGCCTTGCCGCTTGCCGCTCGCCCTTGTCGCTCGATTGGCAGGGCAGCCGGCAGGATACCGTGCTCGTCCAGTGCCCCGATGCCGGCGGCTGGCGGCTCTTCGTCGCCACGTCCGGCAATACCCGGCAAGGCCCTGCCGCCCCACCGGCAATCGCGCGTGGGGAAGCGGTGACGATCAGCGTTGCGGGTGATGGCTTCTCGGTCGCGCAGTCGGGCGAGGCGATGGATTCCGGGGCCCTGGGCGCGTGGATTCGCGTGCGCACCGGCGCCCGCGCCACCCCGATCCGTGCCCGCATCGAACGGCCGGGGCTGGTCATCGTCCCCGTCGATTGATCGCCGCGCAGCCGTTTTTTAACAAACCGGCAAAATTTTTCCGCTCCCGCCCTTAAGAGATCGGCAAGACCACCGTTCTTGCCTGTATCAAACGCTAGGAGCGGAACCATGTCACCTATTGAAATCGGTGCATCGCGCCCGGTTGGGCCGGTGCAGGTCAGTACGCCCAAGTCCTCTAAGGCTGCAGTAGCGACCCCGGTCGTCGACAACGCGCCCGTTGCCGAAGCCAGCGCAGCTGCACAGGTCGAGCGCTCTGCCGCGCTCGATGCAGGGCAGGCTGCGCCGGTCGATGCCGAGCGGGTAAAGGACATCCGTCACGCCATCGAGACCGGCAAGTACCCCATCATCCCCGCCAAGATCGCCGACGCCATGATCGCGGCCGGCATGCTGCTGAGGACTGCACAGTAATGGCCACCTCTACCGTCGCTCGCCCATCGGACCTTCGCGAGACGCTTCGGCAGATGCTTGCCGTCCTGCAGCAGGAGCGGCATGCACTTGCCGGGCTCGATCTCGACATGATCATGGGCTGTGCATCGAGCAAGGCGGACCTGTGCGGCACGCTCGCCGATGTCGATCAGGCCTTGGTGGACGAGGAATGCCGCGGCCTGCTCGATGCCGCGCGCCGCCAGAACGAGGCCAATCGCAAGGTCCGCAACCTGATTGCGGCCAATGTCGCAGCCCGTCTCGACGCGCTTTCGGGTTCGGCTCCGCTCTACCGCGCAGGCCCTCAGGTCCACCGCCTTCGCACGGCGTGATGCCAAGTTGGCACGCCCCTTGCTGAACACCTTCCGACACGCCGCCAACCCGCGGCCGGAAGGACAGTTCAGTGAGTTCAGCCGAGACCTTTGCCTTGCCCGGATCCCCGGCCGCCGTCAGCGGAACCGGGGCCAGCGTGCGCGGGGCGATTGCCGGGGCCGCGCAGGCTACGGGCACCGACTTTGCCTATCTCATGGCACAGGCCAAGCTGGAGTCGAGCCTCGATCCGTCCGCCCGCTCGCGCACATCGAGTGCTTCGGGGCTGTACCAGTTCACCACCGGAACCTGGCTGCGCACGCTCGAAAAGCATGGCGCAGAGCACGGCCTCGCCTGGGCCAGTGACATGATCCGCAGCGGCGCGGCGAGCGATCCTGCGGCCCGTGCCCAATTGCTCGCGCTGCGCTTCGATCCGCAAGTTGCCGCCACGATGGCCGGCGAGTTGGCGGGCGACAATGGCGATTACCTGAGCGGAGTGCTCGGCCGCCAGCCTGACCATGCCGAGCTTTACCTTGCCCATTTCTTCGGAGCCGAAGGGGCAGGGCGCTTCCTGACCGCCCTGGGCAACGATCCCTCGCAATCTGCCGCGGCGCTGTTGCCGTCAGCTGCGGCTGCCAATCGTTCCACCTTCTACGACCGCTCCGGATCGCCACGCTCGGTCAGCGACGTCATGTCGCTCATCCGCAACCGCATGGCAGCAGCCAGCGAGGGCGCTACTGGCGACGAGGCCCTGCAGTGGGCCGCCAGTATGGGGGCCGCCAGCATGGGCGCCACCCCCGCCGCTTCCCCTGCGCCTCAATTCACCGGCGGGCCCATCGCCCGCGAATTCCAGAGCGCGGCGGCAAGCAGCGGCAATCCCGTGCCGGTGGCAGCCAGCTCGATGGCCGATACGCTCAGGCAGGCCTTTGCCCTCGGCGATGGCGCATCGGCGCCTGCGCATGTCCGGCAGGCATATGGCCGTCTTTCGGCAATGGGGCTCTAGGCCATGCTGAAGCGCTTCGGCTCCCCCGCCGCGATGGCCCTGCCTGCCGGCATCCTGATGCTGATCGTGCTGATGGTCGTGCCGATTCCGGCCGTCCTGCTCGATGTGTTCTTCGTGCTGAACATGGCGCTTTCGGTCGCCATCCTGATGGCGGCGATGAATGCGGAAAAGCCGCTCGATTTCTCGGCGTTTCCCTCCGTCCTGCTGTTTGCCACGCTGCTGCGTCTGGCACTCAACGTCGCTTCAACCCGCATCGTGCTGGTCAACGGCCACGAAGGCGGCGCGGCAGCGGGCCATGTGATCGAAGCCTTCGGTGCGTTCCTGATCGGCGGCAACTTCGCAGTCGGCCTATTCGTGTTCATGATCCTGATGATCATCAACATGGTCGTCGTCACCAAGGGCGCGGGCCGCGTCTCGGAAGTGTCCGCGCGCTTCACCCTTGATGCCTTGCCGGGCAAGCAGATGGCGATCGACTCCGATCTCGCCGCCGGCCTGCTCACGGCCGACGAAGCCAAGGCCCGCCGCCGCGAAGTCGCGACCGAGGCCGACTTCTACGGCTCGATGGACGGTTCGTCCAAGTTCGTGAAGGGCGATGCCATCGCCGCCCTGCTGATTCTGGGCGTCAACATCATCGCCGGTTTCTGCCTTGGCATGATCAGCCACGGACTGACGGCATCGCAGGCGGCAGAGTTCTACATCACGCTGGCCATCGGCGATGCGCTGGTGGCGCAGGTCCCCTCGCTCCTGCTGTCGATCGCCGCTGCCGTGATCGTCACCCGCGTGTCCGACAGCCGCGACCTGACCGGCCAGATCGGCGGCCAGTTCGCCAACCCTGCCATCTGGCTTCCCGTTGCCGTGATCATGGGCGCGATAGGTGCGATTCCGGCGATGCCGCAGATCGTGTTCCTGCCTGCCGCCGCGCTTGCCGGTTGGCTGTGGTGGGCGCTCAAGAAGCGCGCCGACCGTCCCGCCCCGGTGGAAGTCATTGCGCCCGAGCCGATTGATCCGAACCGCATCACGCTCGATGAGGTCAGCGACCACACCCTTGTCACCATCGAGATGGGCTATGGCCTGATCCATCTGGTCGACGAGCGGCGTGGCTCGCCGCTGGTCGCCAGGCTTACCGGCGTGCGCAAGCAGCTCAGCCAGGCCTTCGGCTTCATCGTTCCCCAGTTCCGCGTGCGGGATTCACTGGAACTTGGCGCCAATGCCTACCGTATCCTGCTGGGCGGCGTGCCCGTCGGCATTGCCGACATGCGCCCCGAAAAGATCCTCGCCATCGACGCGGGCGACGCCAGTCCCGACCATGGCTTGCGTGGCGAAGCCACCCGCGATCCCAGCTTCGGCTGCCCCGCCATCTGGATCGACCCGGCACAGCGCGATCTGGCCATCGCCGAGGGCTTCCTTACCGTCGATGCCAGCACCGTCGTTGCCACCCACCTCAACCAGGTTCTGGGCGACCGGCCATCAGCGCTGCTCGGTCCCGACGAGGTCAAGGCCATTCTCGAAGGCGTCAAGGAGCGCGCCGCAGGCCTTGTCGAGACGATCCACCCGCAGCCGATGTCGCTGGGTGCGCTTACCCGCCTGTTCCACGCCTTGCTCGACGATGGCATTTCCATCGCCCACCCGCTGCCGATCCTCTCGGCCTTGAGCGAAGCGCTGCAGCAGACGAACGACCACGACCGTCTGGTGGACCTGCTGCGCGCCGACCTTGGCGCCATGATTGTCGGCCGCATCTGCGGCCCGGACGAGTGCCTGCCTGTCGTCACGCTCGAAGCCGGGCTCGAACAGATGATCGTTGGCGGAATGCACGATCCCGCCACCGGCCAGCCCGTGATCGAGCCCGATCTCGCGCGCGGCATCGGCGAGCGCATCTCCACCCTGATTGCCGAGCGCGGGCCTGCCGCGCCGTCCATTGCCCTGATCGTCCAGCCCCGCGCCCGCCGCCCGCTCGCCGCGCTGTTGCGCCTGCGTGCGCCAGGGTGCCTGGTCATGTCGATTTCAGAACTGCCGCCTTCGCAGCCGATCGAGGTCATCTCCGTGATCGGAGGCGAGGCGCCGCCGCAACCTGCCCGTCCAGAGCTGCCAATTCCTGAGGGACTTGCCGCATGAAACACGACCACCGCGGTTTTGCCGCCGCCCGCGCCTATGCGCAGAACGAGGCCGCCGACCGTATCCGCCGCTTCCTGCCACTGGTGAAGCGCCTTGCCTGGCACGTCCACGGCTCGGGCCGCGCCGGGATCGAGATCGAGGACCTCATCCAGGCCGGCCTCGTGGCGTTGACAGAATGCGCCCAGCGGCACGACGGCCCGACCGAAGACGGCTTCGCCGCCTACGCCAAGTTGCGCGTGCGTGGGGCCATGGTCGACCTCGTTCGCCGCTCCACCCCGCTCTCCCGTTCAGCAACCGAACGCCGCCGCCTCCTGCGCGAGAGAACCACCGCGCTGACCAACGATCTCGGCCGTCCGCCCAACGACGCCGAACTAGCCGCCGCCATGGGCCTGACCGAACGTGAGCTGGCCGACCAGAAGGCCGCGGATGAGCCTTTGCGTTTCGAAACGATCGACGATGCCTATTCCGACAGCAATGCCGCCTTTGCCGACGATCGCCCGGATGCCTTCGCCATGCTCGCGGACGACGAGATGCGCGGTGCAGTAGCCTCGGCGATCGCCGACCTGCCCGAACGGCTGCAAATGATCATCCAGCTCTACTTTGTCGAGGAGCTGAACCTTGCCGAAATCGCCGAAGTCCTCGGCGTCAGCATCCCGCGTGTGCACCAGCTGAAGGCGCAGGCGCTCGACAAGCTGCGCGCCTCGCTTGGCGAGGGCTACGATATTCTCTGACCCCGCTTGCCAACCGCCCTGAGTCAGTTTAACCGATCAGTTAAACGCAGCTTTGGGAGAGGCAGGAATGGCGATCAGGACACGCATTACCGAGATGCTCGGGATCGAGCATCCGATCGTGCAGGGCGGCATGATGAACGTGGGCTATGCCGAACTGGCAGCCGCGGTCTCCAACGCCGGCGGCCTCGGCATCATCACCGCGCTGACCCAGCCAACGCCTGAAGCCCTGCGTGATGAGATCGAGCGCACCAAGGGCATGACCGCGAAGCCCTTCGGCGTGAACATGACGATCTTCCCGACCGTCAATTCGCCCGACTACAAGGCCTATGCCCAGGCGATCATCGACGGGGGCGTGAAGATCGTCGAGACGGCGGGCACGCAGGCGGTCCGCGAGATCTGGGAGATGCTCAAGCCCCATGGTGTGACCATACTCCACAAGTGCACCGCCGTGCGCCACGCGCTTTCGGCCGAGCGCGCCGGCTGCGACATCATCTCGATCGACGGTTTCGAATGCGCCGGGCACCCCGGAGAGGACGACATCCCCGGCCTCATCCTGATCCCGGCAGCGGCTGACAAGGTGAAGATCCCGATGCTCGCCTCGGGCGGCTTCGGCGATGGGCGCGGCCTTGTTGCGGCGCTTTCGCTCGGGGCGGAGGGCATCAACATGGGCACGCGCTTCTGCGCCACAGTCGAGGCACCGATCCACGACAACGTCAAGCAGGCCTATATCAACAACGATGAGCGCGGCAGCTTCCTGATCTTCCGCAACTTCAAGAACACCGCCCGCGTCGGCCGCAGCGAAGTGTCCGAGGAAGTCGTCCGCCGCCTGTCGCAGCCGGACGCGAAGTTCGAGGACGTTCAGGAGCTGGTCAACGGTCGCGCAGGCAAGCAATTGCTCGAAACCGGCGACCTGACCAAGGGCGTGTTCTGGGCCGGCATGGTGCAGGGCCTGATCCATGACATCCCGACCTGCCAGCAGCTGATCGACCGCATCATCGGCGACGCTGAAAGCATCATCCGTGGGCGCCTCGAAGGCATGCTGGCATGAAGATCGACGGATCGATCAGCGCAGTCGTCACCGGCGGCGCCTCCGGTCTCGGTCGCGCGACAGCCGAAGCTCTGGCAGCGGCGGGTGTGAAGGTCGCGATCTTCGACGTCAACGAGGAGCAGGGCGAGGCCGTCGCACAGGCCATCGGTGGCCTGTTCTGCAAGGTCGACATCACCTCGGAGGACTCGGTCGTCGCAGGCTTCGCCACGGCCCGGGCGGCCCACGGGCAGGAGCGGGTCTGCGTCCACTGCGCGATGACTCATCGCAAGGGCAAGACTGTCAGCCGCAACCGCGAGACCGGCGAGTTCACAAGGCTCTCCACCGAGGACTACGAATACGCCGCGCAAGGCATCCTGATCGCCAGCTACCGGGTCGCCTCCCTCTCGGCATTGGGCATGGCCAGCCTCGATCCGCTGGAAGACGGCGAGCGGGGCACGATCATTCTTACCGCCTCGGTCGCGGCGCAGGATGCGCAGGTGGGGCAGGTTGCCTATGGTTCGCTCAAGGCCGGGGTCAACGGCCTCGTCCTGCCAATGGCGCGCGACCTGATGGACCTCGGCATCCGCGTCAACGCCATCATGCCCGGCATCTTCGGCACGCCGCTGCTCGGCCGCCTGCCCGACAAGGTGCTCGACAGCCTCAACGCCTCGGTCCCGTTCCCCAAGCGCCTCGGCAAGCCCGAGGAGTTCGCCAGTCTTGCCATGGAACTGGTCCGCAACAGCTATTTCAACGGCCAGGCGATCCGTCTCGACGGCGCGATCCGCATGGCCCCCCGGTGAGGATTTCCGCATGACCCAGTCCCCCTTCCGTGACGATGTTCTTGCCGGCAAGACCGCATTCATTGCCGGCGGCACCAGTGGCATCAACCTCGGCATTGCCAAGCGCTTTGCCGAACTCGGCGCCCGCGTGGCAGTGCTCGGCCGCAATCCTGAAAAGGCCGCCAATGCTGCCGCCGAGATCGGCCATGACGCGGTATGGCGCGCGGCTGACGTGCGCGATTACGGCGCGATCTGCGAGGCGATGAAGTCCGTGCGCGATGAAATCGGCGCGCTCGATATCGTCATCTCGGGCGCGGCGGGAAACTTCCTTGCGCCTGTCCTCGGCATGTCGGCCAATGCCTTCAAGACCGTGGTCGACATTGACCTCCTCGGCACGTTCAACGTGTTCCGCGGTTGCCACGAACTGCTGGGCCCCGGCGCCTCGCTGATCGCCATAACCGCGGGGCAGGCGGAACAGGCCATGGCGATGCAGGCCCACGCCTGCGCGGCCAAGGCCGGGATCAACCAGCTTGTCCGCACGCTGGCGATCGAATGGGGGCCGGACGTGCGCGTCAACGGGATCTCGCCGGGGCCAATCGCCGACACCGAAGGCATGGCCCGCCTCGCGCCGGACGAGACCACCCGGCAGGCACACTATGCCCGCATCCCGATGAAGCGCTGGGGCACGGCCTACGAAATCGGCGAAGCGGCAGTGTTCCTCTCGACCCCTGCCGCCAGCTACGTCACCGGCGCGATCCTCGATGTCGACGGGGGCAGCTCGGTCGGCGACGCCTCTCGCACCAGCACGAGCAAGGGCCTGGCCTGATCATTCCTCTCCCCTCCCGCAAGCGGGAGGGGGCGGGGGTGGGCCTGCCTCAGCCCGCGTGCTCACCCGCCAGGATCGGGTCGCCCACCTGCATCGTCTTGCCATCGGTGACGATCACCTTGTCGCCGAGCGAGGCGATGCGGAACAGCTTTTCGGCGAAGGCATCGGGCACGCCGATGCAGCCGTTGGTGGCATAGCCCTTTTCCACCTTGCTGCCGTGGATCGATACACCGTCGTTGGTCAGCCGCATCATCCACGGCATCGGCGCATCGTAGATGTTTGAGACGTGGTCGGCATCCTTCTGGGTGATCGGGAAAATGCCGGTCGGCGTCGGCTTCTCGCCATACCCCTTGAGGATCGCCGCCGCGCCGATCTCGTGGCCATCACGGAATACCGAGATGACCCGCGCGGTCAGGTCTACCGTTACCACCAGCTTGCCCGATGCCGGTGCGCGGGTCTCGTCCCAGTAGAACTTGCCGAAGCGAATCGGCTCGTTGATCGGGAGGATCGACTTGACCACGAACGGCCCGTCTACCGGCTTCTGCGCCACGGCGGGAACCGGCTTGGGCGGGGGTACCATGGCAGGCGCGGCTTCTGCGGCGCCGCTGCCAAATGCGACTTGCGCGATGTCCTGCCCAGCGTGGAAGGCGAGCAGCGAAGCGGCGCCCGTGGCGATCACGCCCAATGGCATTCGCACCCAGCGCTTCGTCCACCAACCCGATTGCCCAGCCATTCGCGCCACTCCTTTCCCGTTAAAGAATAGGCATTAACGCATCGGCTTGCGAGTCCCGATCCCACCGCGTCCCGCCTCGGGACGGCGGGCATCTGGCAGGTTATCAATCGTGGTTAACGTGCGGGAAGTGCCAGTCGCCGCCACAGCCGCTCGAGCGGTCCCTGCCCAAAGCGCCGCAGCCACCACTGCGGCCAGAGGAGCATCGCCGCCCATCCCAGCAGCACGAACGCCGGAAGCCAGACGCGCGGCAGTTCCGGCCCAAGGCCAAGGCCCCAGCCAGAGAAAATCGCCGTCATCAGCACGGTCGTGCCAAGATAGTTGCTGAACGCACAGCGCCCCGCCGCCGCCAGCGCCTTGCCGATCCGCCACTGCCGCACGGTCGGGAAGATCAGCACCAGCAAGGCGGCATAGCCCAGCGCCATCAGCAGGTGCGGCAGGGCCATGCCGTCCTCGATTGCCAGGAACATCGCCTGCGGTGGCCAGCCGTGCCCTTCCAGCCAGCGCACCGCCAGAACGGTCGGCACCCCACCGATCACGATGCCCGACCCGGCCAGCATCGCCAGCCGCCGGCGCGTCCAGCCCATGAAGAACCTGCCGCGCACCATCGCCATGCCCAACAGCATCAGCGGCACCGTTTCGGTAAAGGTGGAAAGCGTCGTGGTCAGCGGTTGCAGCGGCGCGTTCGACAGTTTCAGCCAGATCGCCTCGAGGAACCCCGCGTTCAGGACCGCAATGTCCCTTGCCACCGATGCGGCAATTCGGCCCATCATCGCGGCATGTCCGGCAGCATCGGCCTGTGACGCCGTGCCCCCCAGCACCGCCTGTTCGGCCAGCACGCCGGGCAGGGCGGTCAGCGCTTCGATAACGTGAACCAGCACGTAGAAGGGCAGGGCGATCAACGCCAATTGCCGCGGCTCCAGCCGGCGCAGCAGCAGCGCGGCCATTCCGCACAGCGCGTAGAGAAACAGGATGTCGCCCCACCACAGCAGCGCGAAGTGCAGGTAGCCGAACAGTGCGAGCCACAGCAATCGCCGGACTTGTGCAGCGTCAGGGTCCAGACCCTTGCGCTCGGCAGCTTGTGCAAACAGCACCATGCTGGCGCCGAACAGCATGCTGAACAGCGCCCGCATCTTGCCCTCGAACACCACGAAGGCAAAGGCAAACCAGCCGTACGCGGCAGGCTGGGCATGAGGAATCGCAGGCGAGAAGGTTGCGAGCGAAGGCCCCCAGAACCCGGTGACATTGATCGCCAGAATGCCCAGCACGGCCACGCCGCGCAGGAAATCTATCGCCTCTATGCGGGTAGGGGGTATATCCTCGGCCAAGCCATCAGGGCTTTACCACCAGGCAAGTGAAGCCGCCAGCCTTGAGCGCGCCGCAAGCCTTGTCTGCATCGGCCGGTCCGGCAAACCCCCCGGCAAGCAGGCGCGTGACCGAGCCGGACGGAAGGTCGATGCGGCCATGGCCTGCCAGTTCAGGCCGTCCCTTGACCTTGCTCCACAGCCCATCCGCGTTGGCCTTGACGCCGAATGCGCCCAGCTGGACGCGCCAGTTGCCTTTGGCCTGGGGGGCAGGGGGAACAGGAGCAGAGGCAGCAGGCTTCGGCGCCTTGGCGGCGACCGGCTTTGCCGCCGGAAGTTCCGCCATATGCACCGCACCCGATGATGCTTTGGCTGCGACCGGCTTTGCTGCTGGGGCATTGCTGCCGACCACGCGCTTGGGGGCGGGCATAGGCACTGGATTGGCAAAGTCAGCGCCTGCAGTGATGACCGATGGAGGCACGTCTGCCTTCTCCAGCGAGCCCGTCGGGACGCTCGAACGGACCGGGGCGGTCGGCATGGCCTTGGCACCCAGATCGGCCGCTGCGAACTGCTCGGACCGCTTGGCCTGTGCCTTCTGCTCAAGATCCGCCGCCAGCGATACGCCAAGTTGGCGTTGTTCCAGCGGGATCATGTTGTCCATCATCGCCAGCGCCCGCGTCGCCTGTTCGAGGCCGCTCGACGAGGCGCGACTGGTCAGCGCATAGGCGCGAACCCAGTCCTTGCCCACCGTATCGCCGTTGAAGTGCGCAATGCCCAGGATGTACATTGCGCGCGGTTCGCCGCGTTCGGCTGATGCCTGCAGGAATGGCGCGGCCTCGGCCTTGCGATTGTCCTGGAACAGCAACAGCCCCAGCGTGTCGGACGCCTTGATATGGCCCTGTTCGGCGGCCTTGCGATACCATGCTTCGGCCCGCTTCAGGTCCTGCGGCACGCCTTTGCCCAGCTTGTAGGCCTGCCCCATGTTGAACTGCGCATCGGCATCGCCCCTGGCAGCAGGGCCAAGCCATTCCTTGACCGCCGCTTCATGCTCCCCGCGCGACCATGCCTCGACGCCCGCCTTGGTGTCGGCCAGTGCCGGAGCGGCGGCAAGCGCCATCGCCGCAGTGGCGGCAAGCGCCATCGCCGCAGCGGTGATCGCCAGACTGGAAATGCGCTCGAAGTTTCTCATGGTCGCCAAAGTCCGTCCCGGTGGAATGCCAGTGAAAAGTCACATCGTGATCGTTACTGCAACCCGCAGCCGCCCTGTTCGGGTCTGTGCCCGGTTGCGATCCCGGCCTTGCTGCGCGGGCGGTATAGTCAACGAGGCGTTAGCGAAGTCTTAGCGACGGTCTGTGGCCCAAAAAGCGCGTAAGCCGCGACGTTCTTCATGCCAGCTCCGCAGTCGGCCGTCTCCGGAATGGAACCGACGTTAACCGAAATTTCAGTCCGATCTGCGAATCCGGACGCGAAGAGAACGTGGCGTGCGCCTGCATCATTGCGAGGTGCGACTATCAGGGGATTTGGCTTTGCGCGTACTGGCATTGGCATCGCAGAAAGGCGGATCGGGCAAGACCACGCTGTCCGGTCACCTCGCCGTCCAGGCCCAGCGCGCTGGAGCAGGGCCGGTCGTGCTGATCGACATTGACCCGCAAGGCTCCCTTTCCGACTGGTGGAACGAGCGCGAGGCCGAATTTCCGGCCTTTGCCCAGACAACTGTCGCCCGCCTTGCTTCCGACCTCGTGATCCTGCGCCAGCAGGGCTTCAAGCTCGCGGTCATCGATACGCCGCCGGCCATCACCATGGCGATCCAGTCGGTGATCTCGGTTGCGGAACTGATCGTCGTGCCCACCCGCCCGAGCCCGCATGACCTGCGCGCCGTGGGTGCCACGGTGGACTTGTGCGACCGTGCGGGCAAGCCGCTGATCTTCGTGGTCAACGCTGCCACGCCCAAGGCGCGCATCACTTCGGAAGCTGCCGTGGCGCTTTCGCAGCACGGCACCGTGGCCCCGGTCACGCTGCACCACCGCACCGATTTTGCCGCCTCGATGATCGATGGCCGCACGGTCATGGAATGCGATCCCGGCGGCAAGTCGGCGGCAGAAGTCGCTGCCTTGTGGACCTACATTTCCGAGCGGCTCGAAAAGAACTTCCGCCGCACCGTCTTTGCCGTGCCGCAGCAGGCCGCCGCGATCCCGATGGCCGGCGCGCCGCGCCCGATGGGTGGCTTCGGCCGCCGCGTCGTCGGTTCCTGAGGAGGCGCGGCCCATGAGCGCTTCCAAGCCTCTCGCCTCGCTTTCGCCCAGCCTGCTCGCCCGCAAGGGCGCTGCCCGTCCGGCCATGCGCCCGCAACTGGCCATCAGCTACGAAGAGCAGAGCCAGTTCGTCTCGCAGGACGACCTGGGCTGGAACGACCTTGGTGAAGACATCGCCGAGATCGCCGCCCCGGCCCAGATGGAGCAGCCGGTTGTCGTCCAGCAGATCGAGTCGCTGGCCGAGAAGGTTGCCGCCTTCGCAAAGCCCGCCCAGCCCGGCGAATTTGCGTCGGTGGCGTCGGTCAAGATTGCGCGCAGCCGTGTGAAGGGCGGCAAGCCGGTCCGCTCCGCGCTGCAGGAAGGCCGCAAGGCAGCCTTCACTTTGCGCCTCGACAACTACCGCCATATGCGCCTGCGCCTGGCCTGCACGCTCGAAGATCGCAGCGCGCAGGAACTGGTGACCGAGGCGCTCGACCGCTTTCTCGCCGAACTTCCCGGGCTTGAAGACCTCGCCCGCCGCGCCGTGACGCGCAACTGACGCCTGAGGGGACCATGGACATGATCACCGCCTTCGCACCCAATCGCGCCGCTCGACTGGTGATGTCCACCGCGCTGGCCGCCGGCGTCCTTACCGGCTGCGCCAGCGGCGGCGCTCACCCCGACAAGTACGCATCGTCGGCCCAGACCGCGCTGGCCAAGGGCACCACGACGGCCGCGATCGACAATGCCGAAAAGGCCGTGCTGGCCGATCCGCGCAACGCCGCCTACCGCGTGCTGCTCGGCAATGCCTACCTCAAGGCGGGCCGCTTCGAATCCGCGCGCCAGGCCTATGACGACTCTATGGAACTCGGCGAAGACTCGAGCCGCACCGCGCTCAGCCTGGCGCTCGCCGACATCGCGCTCGGCCGCCATGCCGAAGCGATCGACACCCTGAACTCCTATCGCGACAGCCTTGCCGCTTCGGACTACGGCCTCGCGCTGGCGCTTGCCGGGCAGCCGCAGCAGGGCGCACAGATCCTCGCCCAGGCCCTGCGCGGTGGTGAGAACACGCCCAAGGTCCGCCAGAACCTCGCGCTTGCTTATGCGCTGTCCGGCCAGTGGCGCGAAGCCCGCACCATGGCCGCGCAGGACGTGCCGGCCAGCGAGCTTGGCGATCGCATGGAACAGTGGGCGCTGATGGGCTATTCCGAACGCACCCGCGATCGCGTCGCAGGTCTGCTCGGCGTGCCGCTGCGGGGTGACACCGGCCAGCCGCAGGCGCTGGCACTGGCGAACTTCCCGGCGACGGAACAACAGGCCGCAGAAGCTGCCACCCGCGCGGAGCCAGAAGCCGCCGCCGCCGCACCGGCGCTCGCGGAAGCTGCGGTCAAGGAATTGCCCGCGACCGTGCCTGAGGCACCAGCACCGTCGCTTGCCGATTCCTCGTCGCAATCGCAGCAGACACAGCTTGCCCTGATTGATCTGCCCGCCTCGCAACCGGCTGCTGCACAGGCCTACGTTCGCCCCGCAACCGTTCCGGCGCGCAAGGCGCCAGTCGCCGCAAGGCCCGTCGCGACTCCTGCAAGGGCTGGCACTCATCTCGTCCAGCTCGGCTCGTTCGCAACGCCCGAGGGCGCGCGCCGCGCCTGGCGCCATTACACCGCGCGCAACCCTGAACTGAAGGGCTTCACCAACGTGACCACGAAGGTCTCGGTCAATGGCAAGCAGTTCTGGCGCGTGCAGGCTGCCGGCTTTGGCGGACAGGCATCGGCCAGCAGCATGTGCGGATCGGTCAAGTCGCGCGGCGGCGTGTGCCTGGTTCTGCGCGGCAATGCGCCAGCCATGCCCGGTCAGCAGCGCCCGGCCGAAAGCCGTATGGCCAAGCGCTGAACTTCGAAAGTTACCGTGTGAGAGCGGGCGGGGGGCGCGGGACCAAAGGGTTCCGCGCCCTTCTCGCGTCAGCTGACCTGCTTGCCGCCCTTGAACAGCGCAGTCACGCGGCCCTCGACCGGACGGCGGTCGAACGGGGTATTGCCCGCCGCAGCTGCCATCTTGTCGGAATTGACGATCCACGGACGCGCGGCATCGACCACCGCGATATCCGCTTCCATGCCGGTTTCGAGCCGCCCGGCCTCCACGCCCAGCAGCCGCGCCGGATTGGCGCAGAGCAGTTCGAACGCGCGCGCCATGGTGATCACGCCATCGCGGACCAGCGTCAGCGTCAGCGGCAGCAGCGTTTCGGCCCCGGCCATGCCCGGTTCGGCATCGGCAAAGGGCAGGCGCTTGTCTTCCGGGCCGCGCGGATCGTGGCCTGACGAGATCACGTCGATCGTGCCATCGCCAATCGCCGCGATCACCGCCTTGCGATCCGCGTCCTGCCGCAGCGGCGGCGACATCCGGCAGAACGTGCGAAAGCCGACCAGTTCGAGGTCCGACAGGATGAAGTGCGCAGGCGTCACGCCCGCCGTCACCTTCACGCCACGCGCCTTGGCCGCCCGCACCAGATCGAGCGCCCGCGCCGTCGTCACCTGCCGGAAATGGACGTGCGCGCCCGATAGCTCGGCCAGCGCGATGTCGCGCGCCACGGCCAGCGCCTCGGCCTCGGCAGGCGCGCTCGGCAGGCCCAGCCGCGTTGCCACGTCGCCCGCCGTCGCCACCGCGCTGCCGGTGATCCCTGCGTCCTCGGCATGAGTCACGACCACCAGCCCGAGCATCGCGCAATAGCGCAGCAGCCGCAGCATCACGCCCGAATCCGCGATCCAGCCGCGCCCCGTCGCCACCGCCTTGGCCCCGGCATCGCGCATCAGGGCGAGTTCTGCGAGTTCGCTGCCCTCGAGCCCGCGCGTCGCTGCGGCCAGCGGGTGAACCCACATGTCCGGCTTGCCCGACTGCGCGGCAAAGCGCACCCGCGCCGGATGGTCGAGCACCGGCCCCTGATCCGGCATCAGCGCCGCCCGGGTGATCCCGCCGAAGTGGAACGCGGGCTTGTCGATAGCAAAGACGCCAAGGTCGACCAGACCCGGCGCGATCAGCTTGCCGCCTGCGTCAAAAACCTCGTCGCCATCCTGCGGCGTGACATCGCCGACAGCCACGATCCGCCCGCCTTCGCAGCGCAGCGCACCCGCAACCGGCTCGCCAGAGGCCAGCACCAGCTTCCCGCCAGTGATCGTCAGAGGTTGTGCGATCATGCCGGAACTCCTTCCGCTTCCCAGCCCGGCACGCCGCGTGCCCTGCGGGTCAGCACTTCGAGGCAGGCCATGCGGATCGCCACGCCCATCTCCACCTGCCGCGTGATCAGGCTGCGCGTGGGGTGGTCAGCCACGGTCGAATCGATCTCTACGCCGCGGTTCATCGGCCCCGGGTGCATCACGAAGGCATCGGGCTCGGCCTTGGCCAGCCGCTCTGGCGTCAACCCGTAGAGGTGCCGGTATTCGCGCGGCGAGGGGATGAACTGGCCGGACATGCGCTCCTGCTGCAGGCGCAGCATCATCACGATGTTGGCGCCCTTCAATGCCGCGTCGAAATCATGGAATGGCGTCACGCCCATCGCCTCGATCTCGGCAGGCATCAGCGCTGGCGGCGCGCAGACCCGCACGTCGGCGCCGAGCGCCGTCAGGCTGAGGATGTTCGATCGCGCCACGCGGCTGTGCAGGATGTCCCCGCAGATCGTCACCTTCAGACCGTTGAGGTCCGATCCCACCGGCAGCCCCAGCGCATGGCGCATGGTCAGCGCATCCAACAGGGCCTGCGTCGGATGCTCGTGCTGCCCGTCGCCCGCATTCAGCACCGGACAATCCACCTTCTCCGCGATGAGCCGCACCGCGCCCGAGCTGGCATGGCGGATCACGATGGCATCGGCGCGCATCGCATTCAGCGTCATCGCCGTGTCGATCAGCGTCTCGCCCTTCTTCACACTGCTGGTGGCGGCGTGCATGTTGACCACGTCCGCGCCCAGGCGCTTGCCGGCGATCTCGAAGCTCAGCAGCGTGCGCGTCGAGTTCTCGAAGAAGGCGTTGATGATCGTCAGACCATTGAGCAGATCGGTTTTCTTCTTCGGCTGCCGGTTCAGCTCCACCCATTGCTCCGCCTCGTCGAGGAGGTAGAGTATCTCGTGGCGCGCAAGCTGGCCGATGCCGGTCAGGTCACGGTGCGGGAAGGCGAGGCCGCCCGTTGGATAGCGGCCCGCTTGGGGGTGGGTTGAGCTTTGCATTAAAGCCAGTTCCCTAGAGGGCAGGCCCGCCATTCTCAAGCCGTTTCCCGCTGGCTTTGCACCGCCGTCCACAATAGTCTGCGCCCTATGAGCTTTGCCAAATCGGTCTGGAAGATCCTCGTCGCCATCAAGGACGGTCTCGTCCTGCTGTTCCTGCTCCTGTTCTTTGCAGGACTCTACACCGTCCTCACGCTGCGGCCCGCCCCCGGCATGGTCCGCGAAGGTGCGCTGTACCTGCCGCTCGATGGCCGCGTGGTGGAAGAAGCGAGCGAGGTTTCGCCCACGCAATTGCTGTCAGGGCAAATGCCTGAGCCGGAATACACCGCGCGCGACGTATCCCGCGCCATTGCCGCTGCGGCTGACGACAAGCGCATCAAGGCCGTCGTGCTCGATCTCGAAGCTTTCGGCGGCGGGTCCGCCGTCCACCTCAGCCAGATCGGCGCGGCGATGGACAAGGTGCGCGCGGCCAAGAAGCCGGTCCTCGTCCGCGCGCTGATCTACACCGACGATGCGATGCAGCTTGCCGCGCACTCGTCCGAAGCCTGGGTCGATCCCATGGGCGGCGTTGCCATCAGCGGGCCGGGCGGCACGCTGCTGTTCTACAAGGGGCTGATCGACAAGCTGAAAGCCAACGTCCACGTCTTCAAGGTCGGCACCTACAAGAGCGCGGTCGAGCCGTACATCCGCGCCGAAATGTCGCCCGAAGCGCGCGAGGCGATGCAGGCGGTCTATGGCACGCTGTGGCAGAACTGGCAGGACGAGGTGAAGAAGGCCCGCCCCAAGGCAGACCTGACCCTCGCCACCACCGACCCGGCCAAGTGGGTGCGCGACAATGGAAACGACGCTGCACAAGCCGCGCTCAAGTCCGGCCTTGTCGACAAGATCGGTGACCGCGTGGCTTTCGGAAAGCGCGTGGCCGAGATAGCCGGCGCAGACCAAGACGCCGGGCTTGGCGCCTTCAAGGCCACCGAACTGCCGGTCTATCTGGCTGACAAGCCCGTCTCGAAGCAGGGCAAGGCCGTCGCCGTCGTCACCGTCGCGGGCGAAATCGTCGATGGCGATGCCGGCCCCGGCACGGCGGGCGGCGATCGCATTGCCGACCTGATCGACGGTGTAGCGCAGAGCGATGACTACGCCGGCCTCGTGCTGCGCGTCGATTCGCCGGGCGGCTCGGTCATGGCCTCCGAACGCATCCGCGCGGCGGTGGAGCGGGTCAAGGCCAAGGGCCTGCCGGTCGCCGTCTCGATGGGCAGCCTTGCCGCCAGCGGCGGGTACTGGGTCTCCACGCCTGCCCAGCGCATCTTTGCCGAACCGAGCACGATCACCGGCTCGATCGGCGTATTCGCCGTGCTGCCCACGCTCGAACAGACGCTGCCGCAATATGGCGTCACCACCGATTCGATCCGCACCACCCCGCTCTCGGGCCAGCCGGATCTCCTGGGCGGCCTCAGCCCGCAGGTCGAAGCGCTGCTGCAGGGACAGGTCGAACAGACCTACGGCCGCTTCCTCGGTCTCGTCGCCAAGGCGCGCGGCAAGTCCGCAGGCGACATCGACAGAATCGCGCAGGGGCGCATCTGGGACGGTGGCACCGCCCGCCAGCTCGGCCTCGTCGACCAGTTCGGCGGCCTCGACGATGCGTTGGCATGGGTCGCCAAACAGGCCAAGGCCGAAACCTTCCACGCCGAATACGTCGCCGACGAACCCAGCCCCTTCGCCCAACTCCTCCGCCAAATGGAAACCGGCGAAGCGCCCGAGGCGCGGGCGCATGACCTCGCGGGCGCACTGGCGGCACAACAGCAGGGCCTGCTGGCGCGGATGCAGGCTGACGTGATGCGCCTGATGGAAGGCGGCGGAATCAGGGCTTATTGTCTGGAGTGTGCGGGGGAGGGGCGTATCAGTGCCCAAACGCAGACCCGCGATGCCAATCTGCACCTGATCGAGATTCTAGGCCGACTCTTTGGATGAGCGCAGATCAAACCAAGCGCAAACTGTCGCCACTTCAAGCTGGGACGCTGGGAGAACTCTTGGCTGTTGCAAAGCTCAACACGCTTGGTTTTGCAGCCTATCTGAGTCCTGAGGGGGCCCCCGGTCATGATGCAATCGTGGTTGTAGGCGGGATGCCAAAATCTGTTGAGGTGAAAACTCGCCAATATTTGAAGAGACCGACAGAGATCACCCGGTGGCCGGTGGACATGGCTTCCAAAGGCGAGGCGGACTACTTTTTGTTTATTGAGCTGAATATTCAGGATCTATGTCCGACTTTCTACCTCCTGCCGAATGCCCAAGCACGTGAGACCTTCAGGGATTATAAAGGCGGAGGAAACTGCTTTCCAGCCGACGTACGGAAGTTGGCCAAACCGAACGATTTTTCAAGGCTGACGGCCGATGTCCGTATTGGAGGTGGGCCAGAGATGGTCTGACCGAGATCAATCCGGCGGTGCAGGCACTTCCTGCGGCGCGCCCGGCTGCACATGATCCGGCTCGACCACCGGCGTTTCATCCGGCTGAATAACCGGCGGCACGCCGTCCGGTTCGGTCACCGGCGGGCTTTCGGGCGGGGACTGGGGTTCGATTCGGTCGGGTTGCGGGGAATCGGGGGTCGTGGCCATCGTGCGGCTCCTTGAAAGGTTCGAGCTTTCTTCCCCAACTCACCCCGTCATACGCTGTTCCAAGCCGCAATTCCAAGGCGCTTGCCCTTTTCAAGCCACTGCGATAGGGGCACCGCTCGCTTTTCGCCGGATGCGGGCGTGGCGGAACTGGTAGACGCAGCAGGTTTAGGTCCTGCCATCGCAAGATGTGGGGGTTCGAGTCCCTTCGCCCGCACCAGTCCGCGCGCCGGCGTCCGAGTCAGCTTTTCCCGCGCAAGCGCGTGACATACATGAAAGTTGGATCAGGATGCAGATCGTCGAAACCACCAACGAGGGCCTGAAGCGCGCCTACACCGTCACCATCCCCGCGGCCGACATCGCCGCCCGGGTCGAAGGTGAGGTCAAGAAGATCGCACCGCAGGTGCGCATGCCCGGCTTCCGCCCCGGCAAGGTGCCCGCCAACCTCGTGCGCAAGATGCACGGTGCCCAGCTTCACCAGGAAGCGCTGCAGACCACCATCCGCGAAGCGATGGACAAGCTGGTGGCCGACAACAAGCTGCGCCCTGCGATGCAGCCCGCCGTCTCGCTCGGCGAAGGCTATGACGAAGGCAAGGACGCCGAGCTGACTGTCGAGCTGGAAGTCCTGCCCCAGATCGAAGCCCCCGCGCTCGAAGGCCTGAAGCTCGAGAAGCTGACCGTTCCCGTCACCGAAGCCGAAGTCGACGAAGCCGTCGCCCGCATCGGCGCCGGCCAGAAGTCCTTCACCGACGCCAAGAAGGGCGCGAAGGCCAAGGACGGCGACCAGATCATCATCGACTTCCTCGGCAAGGTCGATGGCGTTGCCTTCGAAGGCGGCGCGGCTGAAGACACCCCGCTGGAACTCGGTGCCGGTCGCTTCATCCCCGGCTTCGAGGAACAGCTCGTCGGCGTGAAGGCCGGTGACGAAACCGTCATCACCGTGACCTTCCCGGAAGACTACCCGGCCGAGAACCTCAAGGGCAAGGAAGCCACCTTCGACATCAAGGTCAAGGCGGTGAAGAACCCCGGCGAGTTCGAAGCCAACGACGAGTTCGCCAAGGCGCTTGGCCTCGAAAGCCTCGAGCAGCTCAAGACCCTGCTGCGCGGCCAGCTCGAGCAGGAAACTGCCGGCCTGACCCGCACCCAGATGAAGCGCGCGCTGCTCGATCAGCTCGCCGCCGGTCACGACTTCGCCGTGCCGCCTTCGATGGTCGATGCCGAGTTCGAGCAGATCTGGGCCCAGCTTCAGCAGGAAGCCCAGAACGAAGAGAACCCGGAAGAGGCTCTCAAGGAAATCGAGGCCGAGAAGGACGATTACCGCAAGATCGCCGAACGCCGCGTGCGCCTCGGCCTGCTGCTGTCGGAAATCGGCCAGGCCAACGGCGTGACCGTCTCCAGCCAAGAAATGGAAATGCTGATTCGTCAGGCTGCCCAGCAGTATCGCGAGCAGGACCGCCAGCGCTTCGTCGACTACGTGCGTTCGGAACCGCTTGCCGCCGCCCAGCTGCGCGCGCCGCTCTATGAGGACAAGGTCGTCGACTTCCTGTTCGACAAGGCCGAAGTCACCGAGCGCGAAGTGACCAAGGAAGAGCTGCAGGCCGCGATCGAAGCCGAGGAAGGCGCTGCCGCCGCTGCGGCAAAGCCTGCCAAGAAGGCTCCGGCCAAGAAGAAGGCTGCCAAGGACGAAGCTCCGGCCGAGGAAGCTGCTGCTCCGGCTGCCGAGGAAGCGCCGAAGAAGAAGGCCGCTCCCAAGAAGAAGGCGGCTGATGAAGCCCCTGCTGCCGAAGCCGCCGCTGAAGATGCGCCTGCTCCGAAGAAGAAGGCCGCGCCGAAGAAGAAGGCCGAAGGCTGATCTCCATTTCGGATTGATCCGGTTCGCAAGAGCCGGATTTCGGACGGCCCGGCGCGCATCAGCACGCCGGGCCGTTGGCGTTTCTGGCCATCCGCTACGTAATTGCGCGCCGCTTGAATGCGTATTTCGTTAGGAAAAATACAGACCGTTCGGTTTCCGATCCATCTCCCGTTCGCACCCGAGTCGCATTGTGTCAGCATCCATCGGCAAGGAACCTCGTCTGGGGGAACTGCCATGCACACAGTCCGCAATCGCGTAGCCTCGCGTCCTCGTCCTCCGAAGATTTCAACCAGTGGCAGGGCGTCATCGAAGGGAAGGGCTTCACCGAAGGGTGGGGCATCACCGAAGGGGAAAGTGCCTCTGGCGCCAATGTCTGCGCGGGGGCGGCGGGAACCCTCGTTCCTTCTGCGCCAGCCAGATCCGCCGGCATTTCCGCAGCACCTGATCCTTCCCGCCCCGCGCGGCGCGGTCATCGCCAGCATCCCGTGGCCGGAAGCGCCGGTCCCACCCGCACCGAAGAAGCCCGCCAAGGTCGCCAAGGGCAAGAGCGTCAAACGCCGCCCGCCATCCGCCAGAAAGACCACCCGCAGCAAGCCGCAACGGCGCAGTAGCACCGGGGCCGTGCAAACGGTGGCGGCAACCTCAGCCGCTCCCCCGCCAGTGGAGCCGCCAGCACCCATGACCACGATCGACCTGCTCGACCGCGCGCTGGCGCTGGAGCCCGAAGTCCCCGAAACCTTGCCTCAACCCCTTTCGGCCACAGCCTCCGCAACCGTGGCCGAACCCACCCCGCTGCCGCGCTCGCACGCCCCCATGCGTCTGCGCGGCAGCGGCCTTTTCGAATTCATCGCGCAATGGTTCGAAAGCCTGGCGGTCTGGCGCAGGACACGCGGACAACTTGGGCAAAAGCGCCGCAGCCTTGCTCGCGCCAATGCCCGCCAGCGCGCGCTGCAATCGCAATTCGAAGCGCTCGAGGCCCTGCAGGCGCAAATTAAATCCTAACCTGCCTTGCGCAAAGGGATGGCCTGCCCCGTTCAGGAGATTCCCCGTGCGTGCCTTCCTTGCCCTGCTGCTTGCCACGATCCCACTCCCCGCTGCCGCGCAGATCATCAGCGGCAATGCCACGGCATTGGATGGCGACACGATCAACATGACCGGCCAGCGCATCCGCCTGTTCGCAATCGATGCCCCCGAACTCGGCCAGAAATGCGCGCGCGGCGAAACGAACTGGGACTGCGGCGCAGAGGCGAAGCGTCATCTCGGCTTGCTGCTGCAGGAGGGCGAGGTGAAATGCAGGGTCCGCGGCCAGAACGCACAGGGCTTTGCGATTGGCGAGTGCATGATCTCCGAACGGGACCTGTCCGAAGCCATGGTCGCCGCCGGGTTTGCCGTTGCCATCGAAAACAGCCCCGGCGACGCGCCGTATCTTGAATTGGAACAGGGCGTGAAGACCACGAAGGCCGGCATCTGGGGTGGCACTTTCGATTCGCCATCAGACTGGAGGAAGGCCCATCCCCAGGCCCGTATCGCCGCCAGCGTCAGGCCGAAGGCGCAAGGGGCACCCCGATCAGCCTGGCCCAGCGGGGCCCAAGTCTATCGCAACGCCTTCGGCTGCGCCATCAAGGGCAACGTCAGCCAGCGTAACGGCGAATACATCTACTACCTGCCCGGCATGAACTATTATGACGGCACGCGCCCCGAGCGGCTCTTCTGCACCGAGGCAGAGGCCCAGGCTGCAGGCTTCCGCCGGTCCCGTGGCGGCTAGAGTATCACTCCCCCCAGCGCTTGAACGAGGGCACCGGTAGTGCCGTGGTCCGGGCGCGTTCATAGGCCGCGCCCGCTTCGAGCACGCGCTTGTCGTCCCACTTCGCGCCCATGATCGAAAGGCCGATGGGCAGCCCCTCTACCGCGCCCATTGGTACGGACAGGTGCGGATATCCGGCAATGGCCGCGAGATTGCCCGCGCCCACGCCAACGAAGTGATCGCCGAGCACGAGATCGATCGGCCAGGCCGGGCCTTCGGTCGGCGCGACAAGGAAGGTCACCTTGTTCTCGCGCAGCAGCCTGTCGATGCCTTCAGCGCCAGCCAGCCTGAGCGAATTGGCGCGCGCGGCCTCGTAGGCAGCCTTGTCTGTGGTCGCCTCGGCCTGTTCGAACACGTCCTGTCCGAACCAGCGCAGTTCCTCAGGGTGGGCCTTGTTGAAGGCGATCAGGTCGGCCAGCGACTTTGGCCCCTGCCTGCCGGGCAGCGAGCGCAGGTAGGCGCCCATGTCCTCGCGCAGTTCGTAGAGCAGCACGGTGAACTCGTCGCGGCCCATCTCCGGCGCAGGCTCGTATTCGATCTCGACGAGTTCTGCACCCGCAGCCTTCATGTCAGCCAGGGCCTTGCCGAACAGGGCGAGCAGCGCGGGGTGATTGCCCGCCTGCTTGCGCAGCACGCCGATGCGGACGCCTTTGAGGCTGGCACTGGCAAGTCCGCTGGTGAAGTCCGTCTTGCGCTTGTCCGCCTCCATGGTGGCAGCATCGGCGGGGTCGCTCCCGGCAAGAGCATTCATCAGCAGCGCGGCATCGGCAACGCTGCGGGTCATCGGTCCTGCCGTGTCCTGGCTGTGGCTGATCGGGACGACGTGGGTGCGGCTGACCATGCCGACGGTGGGCTTGAACCCGACGATGCCGTTGACCGACGCCGGGCATGTGATCGAGCCATCAGTCTCGGTGCCTATGGCCGCCCATGCAAGGCCAGCCGCTATGGCCGAGCCGCTGCCCGAGGACGATCCGCAGGGCGTCCGGTCGATCGCATGCGGGTTCTTCGTCTGCCCGCCGATCGCGCTCCAGCCGCTTGACGAGGAGGACGAGCGGATGTTGGCCCATTCTGACAGGTTGGTCTTGCCCAGGATCACCACGCCTGCCTTGCGCAATCGCGCCACCAGCGGCGCATCGCGGCCGGTGACGCTGTGTTTCAGGGCGAGGCTGCCCGCCGTGGTGGGAAGGGGGCCTGCCATCTCGATGTTGTCCTTGATCAGCACAACCTTGCCCGAAAGCGGCCCCTTGATCGCCGTGGCGGCGGCTTCGTCCTTCGCGGCATCGGGATTGATCGCCAGCACCGCGTTGAGCCTCGGTCCGGAGTCATCAACTGCCGCGATCCGCGCGAGGTAATCTGCCGCGCTTTGTGCCGCGCCGGGCGAAGGCGTAAGTGCGGTCACTGCGAGAGCGATGCCAAGAAGCTGCAATTTCATCGGGGTGTCCTCGTCCGAACTTTGCCGCTGAAGCTGCGCAAGCGATCTCGCAGATGCAAGCGCCTTGGTGGAAGTGACACCATCGGGCAGGGAATTCCCCGGATTCGGGGTTAATGCCCTTGAACATCGCGCCGTGGCACGCGACATAGCGAAGCCTAACCATATGAGGATTTCCATGCTCGACCTGTTCGGCGCATCGAGTGCGCAAGGCAAATTCACCACCGATCCCGTCACCGGCGCGCTGATCCCGGTCGTGGTCGAACAATCGAGCCGCGGCGAACGCAGCTTCGACATCTATTCGCGCCTCCTGCGCGAACGCATCATTTTCGTGACCGGCGAAGTCGAGGACCACATGGCCTCGGTGATCATCGCCCAGCTCCTGTTCCTCGAGTCGGAAAATCCCTCAAAGGATATCTCGATGTACATCAACTCGCCGGGCGGCGTGGTGACGGCGGGTCTCGCGATCTACGATACCATGCAGTACATCCGCCCCCGCGTGTCGACCGTATGCATCGGCCAGGCTGCGTCGATGGGCTCGTTCCTGCTCGCCGCCGGTGAGCCGGGCATGCGCATCGCGCTTCCCAACGCCCGCATCATGGTCCACCAGCCTTCGGGCGGCGCACGCGGCATGGCCTCGGACATCGAGATCCAGGCCCGCGAGATCCTGCGCATCCGCAAGCGCATGAACGACCTTTACGTCAAGTTCACCGGCCGCTCGCTCGACGAGATCGAGAAGGCGATGGACCGCGACACCTTCCTCGAAGCCGAGGAAGCCAAGAACTTCGGCCTCGTCGACAAGGTGTTCGAATCGCGTCCGACGACCGATTCGGTTGGTGGCGAGGAAGGTTCGGGCGGCGCGCCCGCATAAGGAAAAACCCTGAGGGGCAAGGCCTTAAGCCCAGCGAAAGGCTTTGCCCCCTAGGATCACGTTACTGTAATCGAGTCCGGTTGATTAATGCCCTTGCGGTAGTAGGATGATCGGGCCCGCCTCTCGTGGAGAGGCGCCTGGGATGGACGAATGACCAAGCTTTCCGGATCGGATACCAAGAGCACCCTCTACTGCAGCTTCTGCGGCAAATCTCAGCATGAGGTGCGCAAGCTGATTGCCGGGCCGACCGTGTTCATCTGCGATGAATGCGTCGAGCTGTGCAACGACATCATCCGTGAAGAGACAAAGGCTGGCATCGCCGGCAAGAAGGATGGCGGCGTACCCACCCCGCGCGACATCTTCGAGACTCTGAACGACTACGTGATCGGGCAGGACCGCGCCAAGCGCGTGCTCTCGGTGGCCGTTCACAACCACTACAAGCGCCTCAAGCACAGCGGTAAGGGCGGCGATGTCGAACTGTCGAAGTCGAACATCCTGCTCGTCGGGCCGACCGGTTCGGGCAAGACGCTGCTGGCCCAGACGCTCGCCAAGACCTTCGACGTGCCCTTCACCATGGCCGATGCCACCACGCTGACCGAAGCCGGTTACGTGGGTGAGGACGTCGAGAACATCATCCTCAAGCTGCTGCAGGCGTCCGACTACAACGTCGAGAAGGCGCAGCACGGCATCGTCTACATCGACGAGATCGACAAGATCAGCCGCAAGGCCGAGAACCCCTCGATCACGCGCGACGTTTCGGGCGAAGGCGTGCAGCAGGCCCTGCTCAAGCTGATGGAAGGCACAACCGCCTCCGTTCCGCCGCAGGGCGGGCGCAAGCATCCGCAGCAGGAGTTCCTGCAGGTCGACACCACGAACATCCTGTTCATCTGTGGCGGCGCCTTCGCAGGTCTGGACAAGATCATCGCCGACCGGCTGCAGAAGCGCTCGATCGGTTTCGGTGCGCACGTTGCCGATCCGGAAAAGCGCCGCGTTGGCGAACTGCTCCAGAAGTCCGAGCCGGAGGATCTCCTCAAGTTCGGCCTGATCCCTGAATTCGTCGGCCGCCTGCCGGTGATCGCGACCTTGAACGACCTCGACATCGAGGCGCTGGTCAAGATCCTCAAGGAACCGAAGAACGCGCTGATCAAGCAGTACGCCAAGCTGTTCGAGCTGGAAGACGTGACGCTGACCTTCACCGACGACGCTCTCGAGGCGATCGCCAAGAAGGCCATCGAACGCAAGACCGGCGCGCGCGGGCTGCGCTCGATCGTCGAAGGCCTGCTGCTCGACACCATGTTCGACGTGCCGACCGAGACCGACATCAACGAGGTCGTGGTCGACAAGGACGTCGTCGAAGGCCGCAAGGAACCGATCCGCGTCCACAAGGGCAAGGAAGAAGCGGCCTGATTTCTGGCTTCGACTGAACATGAAAGAGGGCGGGTACCGAGAGGCACCCGCCCTTTTTGTTGGCCACTGCCCCCCCTGTTTGGAAGGGGCAAGCAAGATCAGTTCGGCAGCGAGACCGCGTCGGTCACATGGATCACGCCGTTCTTCTGCATCACGTCGGCCTGGGTCACGTGGGCCATGCCGCCCTTTTCATCGGTGAGCATGACCGTGTCGCCCATCAGCGAGGCGGTGAGCTTGCCGCCGGCGACGGTGGTGAGTTCGGTCTTGCCGCCATCTGCCTTGATCTTGGCGACGAGCTGCGCGGCGGTCACCTTGCCCGGCACGACGTGGTAGGTGAGGACCTTTGCCAGCGTGGCCTTGTTCTCGGGCTTGAGCAGGGTGTCGACAGTGCCCGCAGGCAGCTTGGCGAAGGCAGCGTTGGTGGGAGCGAAGACGGTGAACGGACCGGTGCCATTGAGCGTGTCAACCAGACCAGCGGCCTTCACGGCGGCGACCAGGGTGGTGTGATCGGCCGAGTTCACCGCGTTTTCGACGATGGTCTTCGAGGGATACATCGCTGCGCCGCCGACCATCTTGGTCTCTTCATGGTGGTTGGCGAAGGCGGGCGTGACGAATACCGGCGCAGCGGTGGCGGCGGTGGCGGCGAGGGCCGCAATCAGGAACTTCGAGCTCATCGGTAACTCCTTGGTCGAAACGTGGCTTTGTCCGGCGCAAGATACGAGGCTGCCGGCCCGCCCCTCCGCGACCAGAGGTGGTGGCTGCACCGCGCGATTCCACATGGCCCATGGTGCATGTGATTGATTATGAAGGGTTGTTTCGAAAAAATAGGCGCGCTGCGTGGGGCAGCGCGCCTGAAGAATTGGTGCCCCCGGCCGAAGGGAACGAGTAGCCGGGGATCAAGGGAGGAACCGAGGCGGAGGGGTATGTCTGCCCCGGTCGGAACGTCTCCGGCACCCGGTATGGCGCTCGGCGCCTTATCTCGCGACATGTCTCTTGGGACATCACGGGATGCCCCATGGGGCTGTTTACACTACATTATCGTGCAACAGGGCGCATTCGTGGCCGTCAATTGTCTCGACCTGGACGGTGGCGTGGCCAATGCCGAAGTCGTGGTCCAGCTCATGCGCGAGCTTGTGGAGGAAGCTGTCACCCGGATGCCCGCCCGGCATCACGAGATGGGCGGTAAGCGCGGTCTCGGTCGTGCTCATTGGCCAGATATGCAGGTCGTGCACCGCTTCGACCCCGCTCAGCGAGTTGAGGAAGTGCCGCACCTTGCGCTCGTCGATCCCCGGCGGAACGGCGTGCAGGCTCATGCGCAGCGAATCCTTGAGCAACCCCCATGTCCCGACCGCGATGATGCCGACAATGAGCAGGCTGGTGACCGGATCGATCCATTGCGCCCCGGTCAGCGTGATCAGCAGGCCGGCAACGACGACGCCGGCTGAAACCGCAGCGTCTGCGGCCATGTGCAGGTAGGCGCCGCGGATGTTGATATCGTGCTTGCGCCCGCGCATGAACATCAGCGCCGTGGCGGTGTTGATGACGATGCCGATGGCAGCCACCGCCATGACCGGGCCACCCGCGACCGGCTCCGGCTCTATCAGCCGGCGGATCGTCTCGACCAGAATGGCGCCCAGCGCCACCAGCAGGAACGCGGCGTTGCCAAGGGCGGCAAGAATCGAGCTGGATTTGAAGCCATAGGTGAAGCGGGCCGAGGGCGGCCGTGCCGCGAGCACGCTGGCCGTCCAGGCGATGACGAGGCCGAGCACGTCGGACAGGTTGTGCCCGGCATCTGCCACCAGCGCCATCGATCCGGCGATGACGCCATAGACCGCCTCGACCACGACAAAGCCCAGGTTCAGCGTGATGCCGACAGCAAAGGCCCGGCCGAAGCTGGCAGGGGCGTGGCTGTGACCGTGATGATGATCAAGGGCGTGCCCATGATCATGTTGGATGTGGTGATGATGGTGGCCGCCGGACATGGGATGCGTCCTAACAACTTACACGCCTGTAGGAAACCATCGAAGCGCCAGGGGGCCTGTAAGCCGGGTTCTGTAGCGCCGACGGTATCCTATACAGGACCGTATCGCCGCTGGCAGCCATTCCTCTAGGCGGACCGTTGCCGGAACGCTCAAGCAATCAACCCGGACTGCTGGCCCGAAACCGGCCTGCCCATTGCTGGGCGCGCAGTCCCTATTCGATCTTGCTCCGGGTGGGGTTTGCCGTGCCGCTTCCGTTGCCGGTCGCGCGGTGCGCTCTTGCCGCACCCTTTCACCC
This sequence comes from Novosphingobium sp. ERW19, assembly GCF_012641315.1. Lineage (NCBI taxonomy): Bacteria > Pseudomonadati > Pseudomonadota > Alphaproteobacteria > Sphingomonadales > Sphingomonadaceae > Novosphingobium > Novosphingobium sp. ERW19. The sequence continues at coordinate 435,038 of NZ_JABAIC010000001.1, read as the reverse complement.
TTACTCGTCCTTGCGGACTAGCGGTCTGCTCTCTGTGGCACTTTCCCTTGACCCTCCACCTTGCGGCGTCAGGCCCGGCGGGCGTTACCCGCCACCCTTGTTTCGTGGAGCCCGGACTTTCCTCGGGATCTTGCGATCACGCGGCTGCCCGGCCCCCTGGCGAGCGGTCACCTAGCATGGCCCCCCTATCTGGCCAAGCCCATGTCGCGTTCCAACAGGAGTTCGAAGAGCAATGCGCCGATCTGGCCATCGACCTGGCCATCGATCCGCTGTGGGCGCCAGCGCCGCTGGAAGGCGCGCACGGCGGCTGCCTGATCGGAAATGTCATAGCCGAAGCGCTCGAGCGCGAGGAAGAACGCCGCCTCGTTGTCGTAGAGCAGGCGCATCGAGAGCTTGGGGGTGGGCAGGCAGAGGCGGTGGCGGGCAAGCAGCTCCCACGGGAAAAGCTCGCCGGGGTCTTCCTTGCGGGCAGGGGCAACGTCGGAGTGGCCGACCACGTTGGCGCGGGGCACGTTGTGTCGCTTGACGATGTCGGCCAGCAGCGGCAGCAGCGCCTCGATCTGGGCATCGGGGAAGGGGCGGTAGCCGAATTCATGGCCGGGATTGACCAGTTCGATCCCGACGCTCGCCGAATTGACATCGGTGATGCCGCGCCACGACGAGCGTCCGGCATGCCACGCGCGCTTGTCTTCGTCGACGAGTCCGGTGACGGTGCCGTCCTCGTCGATCAGGTAATGCGCCGAGACTTCCGCTGCCGGATCGCAGAGCCGGTCGAGCGCCGCCTGCGCAGTCTCCATGCCGGTATAGTGCAGCACCACCATGTTGACCGGCAGCTTGCGCTCGTTCCAGTTCGGCGATGGCACCTCGCGATGGACGAGCCAGCGGCGCATCATCGATCAGGCAGCCGGGAGCACTGCGCCCATGACCAGGCTTTCCGCCGTGACGTGGACCTGCACGCCGCCGCCGACCGAGGCGGCAAGCTGCTGGACCATCGCGGCGGGCGCCGTCTTGCTGGACAGTTCGCTCATCGGCAGGGTGCCTTCGAGCGCCTGGCCGACAGCCGGATCGAACGCAACGCGCTGTCCGGCGGCGCGCACGACGATCTCGATCGCGCCGCCGTTCACCTCGGCGCCGATATCCAGCGTGCCGCCGCGGACCAGCGCGTCGAGCCCGATCAGGGCCAGGTTGAGCAGGGTCTTCACCGCCGGCTTGGCGAGGGCGTCGACGCCGAACATCCAGTTCACAGCGACGCGGCCGTTGCTGCCGGCCAGCGCGTCGATCAGGGCGCGCGCCTCGTTCACCGGCACGGAGTCGCCGAAGCCGCCTGCCGCACCGAAGGCAAGGCGGAAGAACTTGAGCTTGTCGGCCGATGCCTTCGCGCTCTGTTCAAGCAGTTCGAAGCAGCGCTGGCGCATTTCGGGGTCCTTCTCCTCGACAAGGAGTTCGAGACCGTTGGAAAGCGCGCCCACCGGGCTGAGCATGTCATGGCAAAGGCGCGAGCAGAGCAGGCTGGCGAGATCGAGCGCGGAAGCAGGTGCTGTCATGTTCTGATGGAAGGCCTTTTTGGATCAGTGGTCTGCGCAAGGGACTCTGTGCGAGCAAACGGGTTGATGGCTTACAGCCTTAGCCAGCGATGATCGCATAGGAAAGCGCTTCGAACCCGTTGGGGCCATCGTGCCAACACGTAATTGCCCACGGCTTGTCCCGTTGGCCGTCGCTGAGCGGCGCGGCAATCGCCCAGATCTTGCCATCGTGCGCGGCGCTGGATGCGTCGGTGGTGGACGGGCGGGCAAGGCCATTGGGATGCGAGTGGAAATAGCCGAGCACTTCCGGCCCGCCGGCCCGCGCCGCCTTGTGCGCGGCGATCAGCGCGGCGGGATCGATCTCGAAGTGGCGGAGCGGATCCTGTGCAACGTTTGTCGTCCGAACCGCCTGCTCGATGTGCGAGCCGCTGCCGAGCAGGATGCCGCAGGCTTCGGCCGGAGCGGCCTCCTGCGCCGCAGCGATGATCGCGGCCATGGCACTCGTGTCGATCTGGAGCGGCATGGGCAAGCTTTGCAGGAAGGGGGCAATAGTTGCAAGTGCAGCGCCCGAACTCCTGGGAGACGCCGGTAATTGTGCTGCGCGCGATAGTTAACTTGATGACTAGCGCCTTGGTTGAATGTTGGTAATTGCCCCCCGTGGAATTACCTAAGGCCCTGCTTGGCCTATGTTTGCTGTTCCGCTGCACACTGCCGAACCTGTTGAAGCACCAGCGCAATGCTTGCGGTGCTCTGAGATACGGAGCGTCAGGTGGTTTCTGGGCAATCGATAAAGCGCAAGGTCACGATAGGCTGCTTGATCCTCGGCGCCGGGGCGCTGGCTTCGACCGCGCTCAGCATGGGCGGGATGTGGCGGCAGGAACTGGCGGTGGCCGAACTCAACGCCGCAACCGGCCTGTTGCGCGATCACATGGAGGCCGACATGGGCCACGATGCGATCCGGGGCGAGGTCGTCAGCATCGTCGCGGCCCGTCAGACCGCAGCGATTGACGGCGCAGAGGCCGCGCGTGAGCTCAAGGCGCGACTGGGCGAGTTCGAGAACCGGATGGCGCCAACGGCGCGGGCAACCGATGCGCCGCAAGTGCTCGCTGCGCGCAAGGCGGCGGACCCGGCGTTCCGGGACTACGTCGCGATCGGACGGTCGATCGCGGCGGCGGCAGAGCAGGGCGCGGTCCCCGACGACGCCGAGTTGCAGCGCTTCCAGCAGCGGTTCAGCCAGCTCGAAGGCGAGATGGCCAAGATTTCGGATGCGGTTGAAGCTCATGCTGCGCAGACAGTCAGCGCGGCCGATGCGGTTGCGCAGCAGGCGCGGCTTATCTCGCTCGCGAGCCTGCTGCTGCTGTTGCTTGCCCTCGCCTGGGTCGCCCGTTATGCGCGGCGGGATCTGGTGACCGCGATCATCGCCATCTCGGAGCGGGTACAGGCGATGGCCGCGGGGCGGCTCGACGTGACGATGGCGGGCGAAGACCGGCCAGACGAGATCGGCGACCTGGCGCGTGCTGTGGTGGAACTGCGCGACAACCTGAGCGAGGCACGGGCCGATACGGCACGGCAGGCCGAAGCCATTGTCGCCTCGATCGGTACCGGCCTCAGCGAGCTTGCTGCGGGCAATCTTGCCTATCGCATCGACGTTCCGCTTTCAGGGCCGTTCGAAAAGCTGCGGCGCGATTTCAACGGGGCGCTTGGCGAACTGGGTTCGGCGCTGGCCAAGATGCAAGCGTCGACCGAGCGGCTGCACGGCGTGGCGCGCGATATCGGCGGGGCGGCCGGAGACCTGTCGAACCGCAACGCCAACCAGGCGGCGAGCCTGGAGGAAACCGCCGCTGCGATCGCCAGCCTCTCGCGGCGGGTGCAAGGATCGACCGAGGCGGTCTCGACCGCGCGCACGGCCGTCGATCAGGTCGGGCAGGAGATCAATCGCGGTGGCGAGGTGATCCAGCACGCCGAAGCGGCGATGGACCGCATCGAGAGCGCGGCGCAGGAGATCGGCTCGATCGTCAGCGTGATCGACGGGATCACCTTCCAGACCAACCTGCTCGCGCTCAACGCCGGTGTCGAGGCGGCGCGCGCCGGGGATGCCGGCAAGGGCTTTGCCGTGGTGGCGAACGAGGTGCGCGCGCTGGCGCAGCGCAGCGCGGATGCCGCGCGTGAGATCAGGGACCTGATCACCAATGCCTCGGGCGAGATCGGCAATGGCGTGACGCTGGTGCGCGATGCCGGATCGAGCCTGCGCGCCATCACGGGGCAGATGGACGAGATCAACCGGGTGATGGAAGTGGTCGAGGCGGGCGCGAGCGAGCAGGACCTTTCGCTGCGCTCGATCGATGCCACGTCAAAGCAGATCGAGCAGATCACCCAGAGCAACAGCGCTGTGGCCGAACAGGTCAGCGATGCCAGCCACATGGTGATCGCCTCTATCGAGGAAGTCGTGCAGCAATTGTCGCGCTTCGAGATCGGGCACGGCAGCCATGCCGCTGCGGTTGGGGCGACGAGGGCACTGGCGGCATGATCGGGCGGATGCTCTCTTGCGGCGTGGCCTTGGGGCTGGCGCTCGGCGCGCCTGGTGCGCAGGCTCAGGATGCGCCGCCGCCTCCGGTCGATCTGGCGGGTGAGGCGATTGTCGATCTGGCGCAGCTCGTTTCGGGAAACGGCGACCGCAAGGTGCGGGCGCTGACCAACGTGAATCTCACCGCCGATCTCGACCTTGCGCGGCTGATCGGACTGGACGGGACCCGCGCCCACGTCCACGTCCTCGACAATCGCGGGGGGCGGCCCAACGATGCCGTGGCGACGCTGCAGGGCGTGGACAATATCGAAGTGCCCTATGCCGGTCTGCGCCTGTTCGAGGCATGGGTGGAGCGGGACATCGGCGGTGGCGGAGCGTCGCTGCGGATGGGTCTCTATGATGTGAACAGCGAGTTCTACGCCAACGATTCCGCCGGCCTCCTGATCGCTCCGCCCTTCGGAATCGGTTCGGAACTGGCGGCGACGGGGCCGAACGGTCCCTCGATCTTTCCCTCGAGCGCGCTGGCGGCGCGGCTCTATGTGCCGGTTGGCGAGGCGTTCGTGCGGCTGGGCGTGATCAATGCGCGGGCGAGCACGCTTGGGGACCGGGGTGGGGTGGATTTCAGCTTTCGCGATGGTGTGCTGCTGATCGGTGAGGTCGGGAGGTCCGAGGGGCGGCTGCGCGGCAACCTTGGCGTATGGCGCTACTCCCGCAATCCCGAGAACTGGTACGAAACCGCGCCGGATGGCTCGCCACTGCGCAAGCCTTCGCAAGGGGCCTATGCGGTGGTCGAGGGCGATCTTCTGCCTGAAGGCGGGGCGCGGCAAGTGACGGCGTTCCTGCGCGCAGGCCTGTCCGATCCGCATACGACGCCGTTTCATGGCGGTTTTCAGGCGGGGCTGTTGATGGCGCCGGCGCTGGCCTCGCGCCCGGATAGCCAGGTCTCGCTTGGGACGCACCACGCCTGGACGAGCAACCACTTCCGCGAAGCCATGCGCGCCGAAGGTGGCAACCCCGGCAACGAGACGGTGGTGGAACTGACCTATTCCGACCAGATCGTGCCGTGGCTGGCGCTGCAGCCGGACGTGCAGTGGGTGCACCAGCCGGGAGGCGACCGCAATGTGCCCGATGCGGTGGTGGGGATCGTGCGGCTGACCTGGAGTTTTTGAGCGCTGCCTTAGCGCCGCTTGCCCACCCCGCTGCGACTAGCTTCACTGCGTTCAGCAAGTCTCGCGGCCCTCCCGCCTGCGGGAGGGCAGAAGTCCCCCCCTCCCGCAAGCGGGAGGGGCTGGGGGTGGGCATCGCGGATACGCGATGTGGGAGAACATCCGCTGGCGAATGCGGACGGTAACGCCGGGGGGAAAGCACAGATCGCGCGACCGGTGCGGTGCCGTTGTGGCACGCAAAGGGAGGGCGCGGGACCGGTTGCGAGTGGCCGGGGGGCGGTTCCGAACCCCTTGTCGGCTCAGCCTGAGGGCGGACATGGGTGACGGGACGAAGCGTTGGCAGCGGCTCGCGGGCTGCCTTGGCTTCTGGCAAGCGGCTGCGTGAAAAGAACCTGTCGTTTGCGCCGACATTGTCACGCAAGTCAGGCGGGTTCCGCATCCGCAGCGTCGCTCAGGGTTCGGCGCCGTGCTATCAGCCCTGGGTTGTCCTGTCTGTCCTTGGGTAACGACGAAGGTTTGCCCGGTGGGTCTTGGGCTTTACGCCCCTCGTTGAACCCACGCGCACCTGCCGCACCGATCGCGCCGGAAGCCTTTGCCCCAAATTGCTCTGAGCATCGGCGTCCGAAGGGAGAGGAGCGGGTTGGCCTTGTGCCCTCTCCTGACCTGTGGGCGGGGCGTATAACCTATATGGTTCGTTTTGTCAAGTGCTCGCCGTCCCATCCTTCCGTCATCCCGGGCTTGACCCGGGATCCCGCTTCCTTGTTACGAGACCGTGCAGGAAGGAAAGCGGGGCCCCGGGTCAAGCCCGGGGCGACGGTGGTGTTTCGCGTGAGGTGAGCGTGGAATTCCGATAGAAAGGACGGTTTCGCGCTTGGGCGCAGGGGAATTGCTGCCATAAAGGCCGCATGGGCCAGTCTGCCACCGAGATCGTCATTGCCACCCCGGGCCAAGGCCTGCACGAGATCACTCGCGACGTGGTGCGCTGGACTGGCGATCAGGGCATGACCACCGGCTTGCTGACCGTGTTCTGCCGCCATACCTCGGCTTCCCTGACCATTCAGGAAAACGCGGCGCATGAAGTGCGGGGCGATATCGTCCGCTGGCTTTCCCGTCTTGCGCCTGAAAACGATGGTTATGCCCACGATGATGAAGGTCCGGACGACATGCCGGCGCACCTGAAGTCGATCCTTACCGGCGTATCGCTGTCGATCCCGCTGGTTGGCGGACAGCTGGCGCTGGGCACCTGGCAGGGTTTGTATCTGTGCGAGCATCGCAGGGCGGGCCATCGCAGGCGCGTGGCGCTGCATCTTCTTGGTGCTTGACCCGTCTGAGCCGTTAACCATGCGAACTGCGCGATGACTGGCCGATAGCCGCCTGAACGGCTGCTCTTTGGCAATCCGCCTGTGGAAAACCTTTCCGCGCCACTGCGCGACTCTACGGGTCTGCCTCCTTACCGAAAGTTCCCCCCTCGCGGCGTAAGCGGGTGACATGCCGGAAGGCCTGTCGGGGAACATGGATGTTCAGCTTCAACATAACCAAAAAATTCATCGCTGCCTTTGCAGTGCTGCTTGCGGCGATGGCAGGCATGGGCCTGTTCGCGATTTCCAAGATCGGCGAGGTCAACGCCATCGCCGCCGAACAGCGCGACGTGTGGATACCCAGCGCGGAAAAGCTGGGCGACATTCACGCCTTTACCTCGCAGTATCGCCTTAGGCAGGGCGAGATGTTCAGCGCGGCGACGCCTGAGGCGGTGGCGCGCGGCCAGAAGCTGCTCAAGAATGCGCGCAGCGCGATCGATGCGGAAATTGCCGAGTTCGAAAAGCTTGCGATCACGCCGGACCAGAAGACCGGCACTGCCGCGCTGAAGCAGGCCTGGACGACTTTCGTTGCCCAGGACGAAAGCATGCAGGCGATGGCGATGGGCGGGAACACCCAGGGCGCCCAGGCCATGCACGATGCCGAAGGCATCGACACCTTCTATGCCCTGGAAGACACGATCCTCGCCGTGATCGAGGCCAACAAGAAGGATGGCGCTGCGGTCGCCGCCAATGCCGAGAAGATCTATGCCTCGGCGCGCAAGTTCACCTTCGCCGCGGTTGGCCTTGCTCTGCTCAGTGCGGTTGTCCTGCTGTTCTATCTCATTCGCAACATTGCCAAACCGGTGGTGTCGATGTCCGACGCCGTATCGCGCCTGATCGATGGCGACCATGCCGTGGCCGTCCCGGGCCTTGGCCGATCGGACGAACTTGGCCAGCTGGCCCGCTCCCTTGATCGCTTCCGCGATGTCTTTGCATCCGACCATGCCCGCGCCGAGGCCGAGACGCAGCGCGCCCGCGAAGTGCAGTTGACCATCGATGAAATCGGCGAAGGTCTGACCGCGCTGGCGGAAGGCAACCTTACTCACCGCGTCAAGGAGAACGGATCGGGCGCGCTGGCCAAGCTGCATGTCGACTACAATGCTGCGGTGACTGCGCTTGAACGGGTGCTGGGCAAGATCGTCGAGGGTTGCCACACGATCAAGCTGGGTACGGACGAGATTTCGAGCGCGGCTTCGGACCTGGCGCTGCGCACCGAGCAGCAGGCCACGTCGCTCGCCGAAACATCGCGCACGATCAACGAGTTCAGCTCATCGGTCAGGACAACGGCCGAGAACGTGAAGCAGACGAGCACCCGCCTGTCGGTGGCCCGCAGCACCGCCGACGGTGTGGGCGATACCGCCAATCGCGCCGTGGCCGCCATGCGCAGCATTGAAGCCAGTTCACGCGAGATGGCCGAGATCGTGGGCGTCATCGACGGCATTGCCTTCCAGACCAACCTGCTTGCGCTCAATGCCGGGGTCGAGGCCGCGCGCGCCGGTGATGCCGGCAAGGGCTTTGCGGTGGTCGCCACCGAAGTGCGTGCCTTGGCGCAGCGCTCGGCCGATGCCGCGAAGTCTATCCGCGACCTGATCGGCAAGAGCACCGAGGAAGTCAGCGGCGGGGTTGCCCTGGTTGAATCCAGCGGTGATGCCTTGCGCCAGATCGTCAACGAAGTGAGTGCAGTTTCGGAGCTGGTCGATCAGATCGCCGAGGCTGCCGGACAGCAGGCAGCGGGCATCGCCGACATTTCGGCAATGGTCGGTTCGATGGACAGCTTCACCCAGCGCAACGCCGCGATGGTCGAGGAAAGCTCGGCAGGAACGCGCAATCTTTCGAACGAGACCATTGCGCTGGTGGAGCAGGTAGGCCGCTTCCGCCTTGGCACGAGCGGCCACGCCCGGTCGTCGGGGCTATCCTCGGCCAGGCCGCAAGCTTCGCCGCCTGCAACGCCAAAGCCCGCGCCGAGGCCGCTACCGGTGGCTGCTGCGACCGCAGAGCCCGCCCCACCTCCGCCACCGCGCTCTGCTCCGGTCCTCGGCAATACCGCGCTGAAGGTAGACGAGGACGACTGGTCCGAATTCTGAAAACTGCACCGTCATTCAACAAGATCGAAGGAAACCGCATCATGAAGATTATCGACAGGATCGCCCTTGGCATTGCCTCGCTTGCCTTTGCCGCAACCGCTGTGCCAGCCTTTGCCCAGTCTGCCGAGTGGCAGAAGCAGGTGACGCGCATCATCGCCTCGAAGCAGACCTATCCGCGCACGGCCCAGATGCGCGGCGAGGAAGGCACCGCCAAGGTCAAGGTCTTCGTCGGCGCTGGCGGCAACATCGAGCGCACCGAGCTTGTCGCGCCCTCGGGCTCGAGCACGCTCGACAAGGAAGCGCTGGCCATGCCGACGCGCGCCGGTTCTGTGCCGCCGCCGCCGGGTGGCGCGACGGCCGTCATCGTGCCGGTGACGTGGAAGCTGCTCTGAACGAGCGATGATTGCCTTTCTGGCAGGCTTCCCCCCTTCTGAGCCTGTCGGTTGTTGCCGGTCCTCCCTGCCGGCACAGATCGGGGCGGCCTCAATCCGAAGGCTGCCCCGATTTTTGGCTATCTGACCAGTTCGCCACCCTTCATGACGTGGCGCACGTTTTCGAGGACGGAGATATCGGCCAGGGGATCGCCGCTGACCGCGACCATGTCGGCCCAATGACCGGGCGAGAGTGCGCCGACATCCTTGCTCCACCCCAGCAGCTCGGCGGCGACGGTGGTGGCCGACTGGATCGCCTGCATCGGCGTCATCCCGTAGCGGACCATGTACTTGAACTGCCGCGCATTGGCGCCGTGCGGATAGACCCCTGCGTCGGTGCCGTAGCTCAACCTGACACCGGCCTTGACCGCCTTGCGGAAGCCCGCGCGCTGGGCTTGCGTGGTCTCGTCGTTCTTGCGCAGCATGTCGGCAGGCCAGCCATCGCGTTTGCCGACCTCGGCGATGAAATCTCCGTTGTAGATATCCATGTCGAGCCAGACGCCGCGTGCCCTGGCAAGGGCAATGCCTTCATCATCGATAAGGCTGGCATGTTCGATGGCCTTGACGCCCGACTGGATGGCAAGCTTGATGCCGGCGGCGCCATGGGCATGCGCGGTAACCCATGAACCGCGCTGGCGGGCAACGTCGACCGCTGCTTTCATCATCTCGCCCGACAGTTCGATCTGGCCGGGTTCGGTTCCTTGCGCCAGGACTGCGCCGGTGGCGATCAGCTTGATCGAATCCGCACCGTTCTGGAACAGCGCGTTGACCTTGCGGGTAACGTCCGCCGCATCGGTGACGACGCCTGCGCGCATGTCGGCAGGCACGGTGACATCGGGCGCAAAGCCAGTCACTTCGCCGCCGCCGCCGGGAATGGTGACGTAGGCGCCTACCGCGCTGATGCGAGGGCCGGGCACATCGCCGCGGTTGATCGCGTTGCGCAGTTCGACATCGGCGTAGGCGCGGAACGAGCCGACATCGTGGACCGAGGTGAAGCCTGCGAGCAGGGTCTTCTTGGCGTTGCGCGCGCCGATGAAGCCGATCTCCATGGCCGAGTGCAACAAGGGTTCGGCAATGTTGCTGGACTGTTCGACATCGGCGAGGTGCACGTGGCAGTCGATCAGGCCGGGCAGGACGGTGAAGGCAGACCAGTCCACGACGTTTGCGCCTGCGGGCAGGGGGGCATCGGGCTGAACAGCGACAACGCGCCCGTCCTCGACCTTGAGCACCTGTGCGGTGAGCACCCGCCCCGCTTCCGGATCGACCAGTCGCCCGGCGCGGACGTAGAGCGTTTCGGCGCTTGCCGTGGCGGGGATCAGGGCGAGGAAGGGGAGAAGGCGACGCAGCATGGTGCGCAGATTATCGCACCATGCTGCAAGCGCAATTGGCGAAGCTCCGGACCTCAGTCGGCCCAGTAGAGCTTCATCGGATTGTCGATCAGCAGCTTGCGCTGAAGTTCGTCAGTCGGCGCGATGCGCGGGATCATGTCGACGAGATGGCCATCGTCAGGGATCTCGGTGTCCATGTTGGGGTGCGGCCAATCGGTGCCCCACAGCACGCGGTCCTGATAATCGGCGACGAGCGGCGCGACCGCATCGGCAAAGGCATTCCACGGATCGCCCGCGCCGCCTTCCTTGATGGCATCGAGCCGGTCGGGGCAGGTGGCCTTGAACCAGATGTCCTCGCGGCTGTTCAGGAAATTGCGGAAGGCCTTCATGTCGGCACCGTCGGGGCCTTGGCGCACATCCGGACGGCCCATGTGGTCGATGACGAGGGGGACGGGGATGGCGTCCATGAACGGGCGCAGTTCCTCGAGGATGTCGGCCTCGAAATAGATCACGACGTGCCAGCCCTTGGGCAGGCGCTGGGCGACTTCGAGGAACTTGTCCTTGGGTGCGTCGTCAACCAGGCGCTTGAGGAAGTTGAAGCGGATGCCGCGGATGCCGCCATCGTGCAGGGCGTGGAGATCGGCTTCGGAGATCGCGGGATCGACCACGGCGACGCCGCGGGCCTTGCCGTTGCTCTTGGCGATGGCATCCAATGTGGCGGCGTTGTCGGTGCCGTGGCAGCTGGCCTGGACGATGACGTTGCGTTCAAAGCCGAGGTGGTCGCGCAGGGCGAAGAGCATGTCCGGCCCGGCGTCCTGCGGCAGGTATTTGGCCTTGGCGCTGAACGGGAACTGCGCCATCGGGCCGAAGACGTGGCAGTGCGCATCCACGGCGCCCGGCGGCGGGGTGTAGCGCGGCTTGCTGGGATTGGCGTGCCAGCTGATGATGCGGTTCTGGTCGGTCATGCGATCTTCCCTTCATGCTCTCTCCCCTTGAGGGGAGAGATACGCAGGCTTGTCAGCTTGCTGACTAGCCGAAGTTGAGAGGGGATCTAGCGCCTGCCCCTCTCCCAACCCTCTCCCCTGAAGGAGAGAGGGCTACTTAACCAAACACCACCCCATCCATCAGCTTGCGCGCGGTGCGCAGCAGGGCGGCGGTGCGGACTTCGCCGGCATCGTCCACTTCCAGAACGCAGCTCATTTCGCCGGTGGGGTGCTCGACCGAGAGCAGCTTGCGGCTGCCTTCGGGGATCGAGGCGACTTCGGCGGCGGGGGAGCCCGGGATCAGGCAGGCGGTGGCGACGCTGACCGCGCCGAGTACGCCGATGGTGGCGTGGGCGCGATGGGGAATGAAGCTGCGCACGGTGACCGCGCCGCCGTTCCTGGGCGGGGCGACGAGCATCATCTTCGGCACCGACTTTTCCTTGACGTCGCCAAGGTTCATGCGTTCGCCGACGGCGAGGCGGATGGCTTCGATCTTCGCCTTGAGGTCGGTGGCGTTGTCGAGCCAGTCGCGGTCCTCGTAACCGGTGATGCCAAGGTCCTCGGCCTTCATCACCACGCAGGGCATGCCGTTGTCGATCAGGGTGACGGCGACGCCATTGACCACATCGACCGCGTTGCCGGTGGGCAAGAGTGCGCCGCAGGATGACCCGGCGGTATCGCGGAACTCGAGCGGCACGGGAGCGTGGCTGCCGGGGACACCGTCGATCTTCGCATCGCCCTTGTAGGTGACCTTGCCATCGGGCGTGCTGACCGTGGCGACAGCGACCTGTCCCGTATTCTCCATGTAGATGGCGACGCGGGTTTCTTGCGCACTGGCGGCGACAAGGCCGCGCTCGATGGCGAAGGGGCCGACGCCGGCGAGGATGTTGCCGCAGTTCTGCGCGTCGGTGACGATGGCCTGATCGACGAAGACCTGGAGGAACAGGTAATCGACATCAATGCCTTCGCGGGTGGATTTCGAGACGACCGCGACCTTGCTCGTCAACGGATCGGCGCCGCCCATTCCGTCGATCTGCACGGGATCGGGGCTGCCCATCATGGCCAGCAGGAAGGCATCGCGCTGCGCGGTGTCTGCTGGCAGATCGTCCTTGAGGAAATAGCCACCCTTGGACGTGCCGCCGCGCATCCACATGCATTGTATGCCCTCGGGGATGCCCTCAGACATACTTCAGCCCTTCCTTCTCGAGGCGCTCACGCATCTTGTACATGTCGAGGCCGAGGACGCCGGCGGCGAGCTTTTCGCGCTTTTCGCCTTCGTTGGCTTCGCGAGCCTGCGCGGCCTTGAGGACTTCGGCGGCCTTTTCGCGCGGGACGACGCAGACGCCATCGTCGTCGGCGACGATCACGTCACCGGGGTTCACCAGCGCATTGGCGCAGACGACGGGGACGTTGACCGAGCCCAGCGTGTTCTTGACCGTGCCTTGCGCGTAGATCGCCTTGGACCAGACGGGGAAGTTCATTTCCGTCAAGTCGCGCACGTCGCGAACGCCAGCGTCGATCACGAGGCCACGGCAGCCGCGCGCCTGGGCGCTGGTGGCGAGGAGGTCGCCGAAGTAGCCGTCTTCGCAAGGGCTGGTCGGAGCAAGCAGGAGGATGTCTCCGGCCTGGAGCTGTTCGATGGCAACGTGGACCATCCAGTTGTCACCCGGAGGGGCGCTGATCGTGACGGCGCTGCCGGCGATGCGGGCGCCGCGATAGATCGGGCGCATGTAGGAGGCGAGCAGGCCGGTACGGCCTTGCGCTTCGTGGACGGTGGCGACGCCGCAGGCGGCAAGGCCATCGATCACGGCTGGATCGGCACGTTCGATGTTCTGGACGACGATTCCCGACATTTCCGGCTCCCATGGAAAACTGTTCGCGGGTTCCATGCGACTGCGGCGCGCGAGGAACCAATGCAATGTTTGGCACCGGCCATAAGGAAATGCTAAGCGATGGACCATGCAGCTCCACGCGATCAATGTCCGGCACATTGCGGCTTTCGCGGCAACGGTCCGCCATGGCAGCGTGACGCGGGCGGCGCGGGCGGTGAACCTGACGCAGCCTGCGCTGACGCAGGCTATTGCGCGGCTGGAGGCGGACCTCGGCTGTGCGCTGTTCGAACGCGGGCCAGCGGGGATGACGCCGACCGAACCGGCGTTGCTGCTGGCGCCGCGTGCCGAGGCAGCGATTGCGCATGTCGGTTCTCCGCGCGTGACGGGGACGCAATTGCGGGCGTTTCTGGCGCTGGCGCGGGCCGGGTCATATGCGGTGGCGGCGGAAGCTACGGGTCTGTCTTCGGCGTCGCTGCACCGGGCGGTAGCGGACCTTTCGGTGGCGCTGGGGCAGCGGCTGGTGGACCGGCGCGGGCGCTCGGTAATGCTGACCCCTGCGGGCGAGCGGCGCGCGCGCGGGTTCGGTCTGGCCATGGCGGAGCTGCGGTCAGGCCTTGCCGAAGTGGCGGCGTGGCAGGGCAAGGCGGCGGGGCGCGTGGTTGTCGGCGCGATGCCGCTGAGCCGGGCGCGGTGGTTGCCCGAGACGATCCTGCGCTTTGCCGCCGCGCATCCGGGGGTGGACGTGGCGGTGGTCGAAGGGAGCCATGCCGAGCTTTCGGGGCCACTGCGCGATGGTGAAGTGGACCTGATGCTGGGGGCGCTGCGTGATGCGTCCTCGCTCGACGACCTGGCGCAGGAGGCGGTGTTCGAGGACCGGCCCGCGCTGGTCATGCGTGCCGGGCACCCCTTGTTGGCTGGCGCGGTGGATGGGGTGGCGCTGGCGGGCTTTCCATGGATCCTGCCCGCAAGTGACACGCCCTTGCGCCACTATTGGGAAGGCATGATGCGCGGCGCCGGGGCCGAGCCGCCGCGCGTGGGGATCGAGTGCGGATCGGTGCTGACGGTGCGGCAATTGCTGCTGGGATCGGACGCGCTGACGCTGCTTTCCCCGGCGCAACTGGCGGTAGAACTCGATGCAGGGGTGCTGGCGACGCTGCCGCCGCCGGTGCCGGTCGCGCGGACCATCGGCATCACCACGCGCGAGGGCTGGCGGCCGACGGCTCCGCAGGCCGCGTTCGTCGCACTGCTGCGCGAGGTTGCCGCAGAAGGGTTTGCATAAACTTATACCCGTGGCGATGTTTGCATTTGTTCCTTTGCGCACACCAACGCAGGACCGCTGGCCATGGAGAGCGTTATTGCCCTGATCGGCTTCGGTGAGGCCGGGTCCACTTTTGCCAAGGCGGCAGGCTGGGAGTCTGCGGCGCTGGCGTTCGACATCAACCCTGCGCGCCGGGCGGTGATGGAGCAGGCCGGCGTGGTGATCTGCGGCACGGCCGAAGATGCCTTGGGCGATGCCGACATTGTGCTGTCGCTGGTGACGGCGGATTCGGCGCTGCCTGCGGCCGTGGACTATGCCGGTCTGCTGAAAGCAGGCGCGATCTGGTGTGACATGAATTCCGTCGCGCCCGATACCAAGCGCGCGGCGGCCAAGACGATCGAGGCAGCGGGCGGGCGCTATGTCGACGTGGCGGTGCTGGCCCCGGTGAACCCGGCTCGGATGAACGTGCCGCTGCTGATTTCGGGTGCCCATGCAGCAGAGGCCGAGGCGCGGCTGCAGGCGATGGGCTTTGCCAAGACGCGCGTTGTCGGTGACGAGATTGGCCGGGCCAGTGCGATCAAGATGATCCGTTCGATCATGGTCAAGGGCGTCGAGGCGCTGACCGCCGAGATGATGCTTGCGGCGACGAAAGCGGGCGTGGTCGACGAAGTGCTGTCGTCACTGGATGCCAGCGAGAAGACGCAAAGCTGGTTCGAGCGTGCCGAGTACAATGTCGAGCGCATGACGACCCATGGGCTCCGCCGCGCCGCCGAGATGGAAGAAAGCTGCAAAACGCTGGAATCGCTGGGCGTAGAGCCGGTGATGACCAGCGGCACGGTGAAGCGCCAGCGCGAGCAGGCGGGCAAGACAATCGCATTTACCCTAGAGAGGACCGAAGTCGCATGACCATGATCATCGACTGCCACGGCCACTACACCGTGCTGCCCAAGGCGCACGACGAGTGGCGCGAGAAGCAGAAGGCCGCGTTCAAGGCCGGGACCGAGTGCCCGCCCTATCCCGAGATCTCGGACGACGAGATCCGCGAGACGATCGAGAGCAACCAGCTCCGCCTGCTGAAAGAGCGCGGTGCGGACATGACGATCTTCAGCCCTCGCGCCTCGGCGATGGCCCCGCATGTGGGCGACCAGTCGGTTGCGGTGAAGTGGGCGCAGGTGTGCAATGACCTGATCGCGCGCGTGGTGGGGCTTTACCCCGAGACTTTCGCGGGCGTGTGCATGCTGCCGCAGTCGCCGGAAGCGGACATGACCAGCTCGATTGCAGAGCTGGAGCGGTGCGTGAACGAGCTGGGCTTCATCGGCTGCAACCTCAATCCCGATCCGGGCGGCGGGCACTTCAAGCATCCCCCGCTGACGGACGAATACTGGTTCCCGTTCTACGAGAAGATGTGCGAGCTGGACGTTCCGGCGATGATCCACGTCTCGGGATCGTGCAACCCGGCGATGCATGCGACGGGCGGCTACTACATTGCGGCTGACACCATCGCGTTCATGCAGCTGCTGGAAGGCGACCTGTTTGCCAAGTTTCCCACGCTGCGCTTCATCATTCCGCATGGCGGCGGTGCGGTGCCGTACCACTGGGGACGCTATCGCGGGCTGGCCGACATGCTGAAGAAGCCGGGGCTAGACACGCACCTGATGAACAACGTGTTCTTCGATACCTGCGTCTACCACCAGCCGGGGATCGACCTGCTGGCCGACGTAATCGAGAACAAGAACATCCTGTTCGGCTCGGAAATGGTCGGCGCGGTGCGCGGCATCGACCCCACCACCGGGTTCTATTTCGACGACACCAAGCGCTATGTCGATGCGCTCGACATCAGTGACGCTGAACGCCATGCGATCTTCGAGGGCAACGCGCGCCGCGTGTTCCCGCGCCTCGACGCCAAGCTGAAGGAGAGGGGCCTGTGACTGAAGCAGCCAAGCCGACCCAGAACATCCACGAATACCTCGCCGAGTTCGAGGATATCCCCGGCACCCGCGTGTTCACCGCCAAGCGCGCCCGGAAGGGCTACTGGATCAACCAGTTCGCCATGAGCCTGATGAAGCCGGAGAACCGCGAACGGTTCAAGGCTGACGAGCGCGCCTATCTCGACGAGTGGAAGATCAGCGAGGAAGCCAAGCAGGCGCTGCTCAAGCGTGATTACAACGCGCTGCTCGACCTTGGCGGGAACGTCTACTTCCTGTCGAAACTGTTCTCGTCTGACGGACTGCCGTTCGCCGAGGCGGTCAGCACGATGACCGACATGACCTGGCCGGAATATCGCCAGATGATGCTGGATGGCGGCCGCAAGCCGGAAGGCAATCGCTCGATCAAGGGAGGCTATTGAGATGGCCAAAATTACCGCTGGCGTTGGCTCCAGCCACGTTCCGCTGCTCGGTGTCGCTGTCGACCAGGGCAAGTGGCAGGATGACTACTTCGGCCCGATCTTCAAGGGTTACGAGTGGACCCGCGAATGGGAAAAGGAAAGCAAGCCCGATGTGGTGATCCTGGTCTACAATGACCACGCCTCGGCGTTCGACGCGAACATCATCCCGACTTTCGCGATCGGTTGCGGCGAGCACTACAAGTCGGCTGACGAAGGCTGGGGTCCGCGCCCGGTTCCCGACGTCGAAGGCCACGCCGATCTTGCCTGGCACATCGCGCAGAGCCTGATCCTCGAAGACTTCGACATGACCATCATCAACGAGATGGACGTGGACCACGGGTTGACCGTGCCGCTTTCGATGATGTTCGGCCAGCCGGAGAAGTGGCCGGTAAAGGTCGTGCCGCTGGCGGTCAATGTCGTCACCTACCCGGTGCCGTCGGGCAACCGCTGCTGGGCGCTCGGCGAGGCCATCGCTCGGGCGGTCGAAAGCTTCCCCGAGGATCTCAACGTGCAGATCTGGGGCACGGGCGGCATGAGCCACCAGCTTCAGGGCCCTCGCGCCGGTTTGCTCAACCGGGAGTGGGACAACAAGTTCCTCGACATGCTGGCATCGGACAACGACGACGTCCGCCACATCCCGCACATCGAATATCTGCGCGAGACCGGCAGCGAAGGCATCGAGATGGTCATGTGGCTGATCATGCGCGGCGCGCTGGGCAAGAGCGTGAAGACGCTCAACCGCCACTACCACATTCCGTGCAGCAACACCGCGATCGGGCACATCGTGCTCGAACCGGCGGACTGACGTTCACCTCATCCACCCTTGCCGGGTAGCCCTCACCGGCTACCCGGTCCTTTTTCAAGAAAGGGACAAGACATGCGCATAGCCCTGGCAGGCGCCGGTGCGTTCGGCGAAAAGCACCTCGACGGCCTGAAGAATATCGACGGCGTCGAAATCACCTCGATCATCAGCCGTACCGGCGAACAGGCTGCTGCCGTGGCCGCCAAGTATGGCGCCAAGCACTCCTCGACCGAGCTGGAAGATGCACTGGCCCGCGACGACGTGGACGCGGTGATCCTGTGCACGCCGACGCAGATGCACGCTGCGCAGGCCATCGCCTGCATGAAGGCGGGCAAGCACGTGCAGGTGGAAATCCCGCTGGCCGACAGCTGGGCGGATTCGCAGGAAGTGCTGCGCGTTCAGGAAGAGACCGGCAAGGTCTGCATGGTCGGCCACACCCGCCGCTTCAACCCCAGCCACCAGTTCGTGCACAACCGGATCAAGGCTGGCGAATTCAACGTCCAGCAGATGGACGTGCAGACCTACTTCTTCCGTCGCCGCAACATCAATGCCAAGGGTGAGCCGCGTTCGTGGACCGACCACCTGCTGTGGCACCACGCCGCGCACACGGTGGACCTGTTTGCCTATCAGGCTGGCAAGATCGTCAAGGCCAACGCCGTCGAAGGCCCGATCCATCCCGAGCTCGGCATTGCGATGGACATGTCGATCCAGCTCAAGAGCGA
This sequence comes from Novosphingobium sp. ERW19, assembly GCF_012641315.1. Classification (NCBI taxonomy): domain Bacteria; kingdom Pseudomonadati; phylum Pseudomonadota; class Alphaproteobacteria; order Sphingomonadales; family Sphingomonadaceae; genus Novosphingobium; species Novosphingobium sp. ERW19. Next base: position 416,641 of record NZ_JABAIC010000001.1, on the reverse strand, counting down.
GAGCGGCGCGATCTGCACGCTGTCGCTGTCGTTCAACAACGACGGGCCGCTCGGCACCTTCTTCCGCTACATCGGCGATACCGCGACCTACATCGCGCGCTACGACGATCTGGTGAACGGCAAGGAAGAGCCGATCGACGTTTCCAAGGTGGACGTCAGCATGAACGGCATCGAATTGCAGGACCGCGAGTTCATCGCCGCGATCCGCGAGGGGCGTGAGCCGAACAGCTCGGTGCAGAAGGTGTTCGACTGCTACCGCGTACTGGGCGAGCTGGAACAGCAGCTGGCAGCCGGTTGATCTTGGAAAGGCCCGCCCGAAACGGCGGGCCTTTTTCGTTGGGGAGCGATCACACTGCCCTCCATCCTCGTCACCCCGGACTTGATCCGGGGTCCCGCTTTCTTCTGCGAGGTTTGGAAAGTGAAGCGGGACCCCGGGTCAGGCCCGGGGTGACGTGAACTGAAATCGTTAAAGCCGAACCCGCACCAAAAGCAGGCCGGCCAAGGAGAGCATGATGGAAGCACGCATCGCCTATTCCGGGCGCAAGTTCGCGCGGCCGCGCTACTACGCCAATGCGCACGAGCGCGATGAAGTGGACATCGTGCCGGTGCCAATGGCGATGACCGATGCGCGGGGGCTGGGCACTTCCATCGACCGCGAGGGTTTCGAGATCGTGGCGCACCGCAGCGCCGTTACCGACTTTGCCGATCGCGAGCAGGTAGCGCGCATCCACATGCGCGAGATCGAGGAACTGGTGCAGGCGCAGACCGGGGCGGACTTCGTCCACGTCGGCGCGCCTGGGCTGCTGCGCTTTTCCGAGAGGAGCGGCAAGGCGGGGAGCCTCGACAATTCGATGCCGGCGCGCTTTGCGCACATCGACATTTCCGATGCGACGGCGCGCGCCTTTGCCGAGCGGGGCGCGGGCGGGCGGTCCTACCTCAGGTGCGCGCATTACAATGTCTGGCGCGCGATTTCGCCGCCGCCGCAGGACGTGCCGCTGGCGTTCTGCGATGCGCGCAGTCTTGCGCGCGTGGACCTGATCGCCGCCGATGCCGTGTTCGATGCGCCGGGGCAGCCGGAGTGGTCGTTCGAAGGGCTGGTCGTAGCGCACAATCCAGCGCACCGCTGGCACTGGTTCTCGCAGATGACCATCGACGAGGCGGTGCTGTTCAAGACCAACGACAGCGATCCTGCCCGTGCGCATCACGTGCCGCACGTGGCGTTCGATCTGCCAAATTGTCCCGCCGACGCGCCCCCGCGTGTCAGCATCGAAATGCGCGCGACGGCCTATTGGTGGGCTTGAACGCGGCGCGCATTGCGCTACACATACCGTAACAAATGATAGGGTGAGGTGTGGCCATGGGTGCGTATCCGCAGACGATCTACTTTACCGGTGCGAACGAGCCGGTGGGGCAGGAAGTGGACCTGCGCGGGCTGAAGGTGGAGGGCGACCTGCCCGCCGAGGTGCGCGGCAGCTTCTATCGCGCCGTACCTGATCCCGCCTTCCCGCCGATGTTCGACAATGACCACACCCTTTCGGGTGATGGCATGGTCAGCCGCCTCTCGTTCAACGGTGACGGAACTGCGGATTTCATCATGAAGTTCGTGGAAACCGCGCGCTACAAGGCGGAGAAGGCGGCGGGCAAGGCGCTGTTCGGCAAGTATCGCAATCCGTTCACCGACGATGCCTCGGTGCAGGGCGTGGATCGCACGGTGGCGAACACCACGCCGGTGTGGCACGCCGGGCGCCTGCTGATGGCCAAGGAGGACGGGCGGCCCTATCGCGTCGATCCGAAGTCGCTCGAAACGCTCGGTTCCTACGATTTCGGCGGCGCGCTGAAATCTGAAACGATGACCGCGCACGTGCGGATCGATGCCGATACGGGCGAGCTGTTCTTCTATGGCTACGAGGCGGACGGTCAGGCATCGACCAAGGTGGCCTATTGCGTGGTCGCACCGGATGGCACGCTCAAGTCCGAGCAGTGGTTCGATGCGCCCTACTGCGCGATGATGCATGATTTCACGATCAGCGAGAACTACGCGCTGTTCCCGATCTACCCGACAACGGCGGACCTCGACCGGCTGAAGGCGGGCGGGGAGCACTGGCATCATGAGCCGGAGCTGGACAGCTGGCTGGGCGTGATGCCGCGATATGGCGATGTGTCTGAAATCAAGTGGTTCAAGGGGCCGAAGGGCTGCCATTCGTACCACATGATGAACGCGTGGGAGGATGCAGACGGCATGCTCCACTTCGATGCGTGCCTGAACAACACCAATGCTTTCGCCTTCATCCGTGAGCCTTCGGGCATCCAGATGGGCCCGCAGGACATGAAGGGCGCGCTGACGCGTTGGACGGTCGATCCGAAGGCTGACGGCGGCGAGGTGGTCGAAACCATCATCGGGCCTCCGGGGGATTTTCCGGTGATTCCGGCGAAGCTGCAGGGGCGGCGGTACAAGACCGGCTTCATGCTCTCTATGAATCCCGAGCTGAAGGGGCCGCCGTTGTTTGCGGGGCCGGTCGGCGTCAGCTTCAACATCTTGCTGCGATTGGACGGGATGGACACGCCGATGCCGCAGGTGACCAACGCGCTCGCCCTGCCGCCAATGGCCGGGTTCAACGAGCCGGTGCACGTGCCTGCTGCGGACCCTGCGAAGGACGGCTGGCTGGTGTTCATCATGGACCAGCAGACTGGCGACAACCAGTTCATCCACGAAGCATGGGTTGTCGATGCCGGGAACATCGGGGCCGGGCCAGTGGCCAAGGTGCACATCCCCACGCGGCTGCGTCCGCAGGTACACGGGTGGTGGGTGCCGCAGGCGCAGCTGGACATGCTCGCATGAGCCGGATCGTCATTACCGGAGCTTCGGGCAATTATGGCCGTGGCGTCACCGATCGGCTGATTGCGGAAGGGCGGGCCAGCGATCTGATCCTGATCACGCGCAAACCGGAGAAACTGGCCGACCGCGCCGCGCAAGGGTGCATCGTGCGCTATGGCGATTTCGACAAGCCCGAAACGCTGGAGCAGGCAGTGCAGGGGGCGGAGCGGATGCTCCTGATCTCGGGCACTCGCGTCGGCGCGCGGGTGGTGCAGCACAAGGCGGCGATCGATGCGGCGGCTGCAGCGGGCGTCGGGCATGTGGTCTACACCAGCTTCATCGGCATCGATGATCCCGCCAATCCCGCCGAAGTGCGGCACGATCATATCGAGACCGAACGCCTGATCCGGGCCTCTGGCTGCGGCTGGACCATGCTGCGCGATGCGCACTATGCCGACGCGATGATCCTGATGGCAGGACCGGGCGTGATGCAGAGCGGCAAGTGGTTCTCCAACGCCGGGGAAGGCCGCGAAGCCATGGTCTGGCGCGACGACTGCATCGAAAGCGCCGTGGCGGTGCTGACGGGCGAGGGTCATGAGGGCCAGATCTACAACATCACCGGGCCGGAACTGCAGACCTTCCGCGAGGTCGCGGCGATCATGGCCGAAGTCACGGGGCGGGTGGTCGAATACGTCTCGCTGGATGATGAAGGCCAGTACGCGATGTTCGACGCAATGGGCATCCCGCGCCGCCCGGTCGATGATCTGGAAGTCGCCGGCATTCCCTGGAACAGCGACGACATGGTCAGCTTCGGCCGCGCGATCCGCGAAGGGTTCCTCGAGCTTTGCACCGATGACGTCGAGAGGCTGACCGGGCGCAAGGCGCGATCGGTGCGCCAGATGATCGAGGACAACACAGCCGTGCTGCGTGGGGCGTGAGGCGCCAATCAGGCGACGCTTAATTCAGCAAGATCATGCCAGCAGCACGCCCAACGATTTCGCTGCTACAACCTTATGATCACATCGTTACTGCCGTATTCTCCAGCATAAATCGAATGCAATCAAAACGCGCCGCCGAATCAGGTCGGTGATTGCCCTTGACCTGCCCCCCGCTGCCTCCCTCCATCCGATGCAGAAGACTCTTGTCATGACCGCGGGACCAGCGGGGGGGGGAGATCAGCTGGCAAGTCGGTTTCCAGGCAACTTGCGCCATTCTGCCAACAAATTCTTGCCTGCACGAAGTCGGTGCCAGATTTGGCAATTTGTCAGATTGGTTTATGAGCCCATGCAAACGGTGCGAGGTTGAAGGTGGCAGACGCAAGATCTGACAAGGCGCGCAGGCTTGAACTGGGCCGGCAGCGGCGAGCGAAGACACGCGCCAAGGTCATCGCCGCAGCGTTCGAATTGTTTGGCGAGGAAGATGGCCTTTACGCGCGGATCGAGGACGTCTCGCAGCGCGCCGGCATCACCCGCGCGACGTTCTACGACCATTTCTCCGGCATGAGCGAGCTTCGTGAAGCCGTGACCTACGAGGTCACCCACGATTTCCTGACCGCAGTCACCCGCACCGTTTCGCTCCTGCCCGACCCGCGCGAACGCATCTCGGCAGCAATCCGCTTCTATCTGCACCGCGTGCGCGAGGTTCCCGGCTGGGGGCGGTCAATGATCAATCTCAGCGCGAATGGCATCATCTTCGGCGCGGAAACCTTCCGCCAGGCAGAACTTACGGTGATGGAGGCGATCGCCGCCGGTTACCTGACGATCGCGGACAGCGCCCTTGGCAGAGATGCGATCCTGGGGACGACCATCGCCGCGATCTCGACGATGCTGCGAGAGGAACGGGACGGCAATTACCCCGAACAGGTCGTCGCCACGATCCTCGTGGGCCTCGGTGTAGCTCCGGCAGATGCACGGGAAATCACCGAAAAGCCGTTGCCCGCGCTGGTCCCGGCACCTCTCCAAGGATAAACTTGACGATCTGCAAGATCGAACATATCCCAACTTAAATCTGACATGTTGTCGGATTTAGATTCGATGTCCTCGGTCGCAGAAGCCGATGGTTGGGAGAAGCGCAGAATGCCTGTCTTGGCACGTAACCGGCGATTTGCCGGTCCCATTGTTGCGTCCATATCTATCGCGACTGTGGCTTGCTCCGGGATAGCCGGTGCTGCGGCTGCGCCGCGCCCGCCCGAGACTGTCTACGCCAAGACCTGTGGCTACTGCCATGGCCAGCACGTGGCTCCGATCATCCGCGGGCGTGGCCTGCCGGTCGAGGTGATCGAGCAATACGTCCGCACCGGCCCGCGCGGCATGGTCGCCTTCCGACCGACCGAAATCAGCGATGCGGAACTCAAGGCGCTCGCAAAATGGCTCAATGCCTCGAAGGCCGACCCGAAGGAGAAGGGCGAATGACCGGTATCAGCCGCCGCGATGTGATCCGGACCGGCGCCGTGGGTGCCGCCATGCTGGGATCGAGCGCTTTCGCCTCGCCGCTTGATGGCCCGCGCCAATTGCCGGCTCATCTCGACAAGGGCGCCTTTGCCGCAGCCGTCAAGGAACTGCGCGCGGTCGTCGGAGCGGAATGGGTCTTCGCCGATCCCGAAACCACCTTGCCATATGCCAAGAGCTTCACGCCAGATCCCCGTCACGAGCACGTGCCGTCTGGCGCGGTCGCCCCGGCCTCGGTCGAGGAGGTGCAGGCGATCCTGAAGGTCGCCAACAGATACAAGCTCCCGCTGTGGACCGTCTCAACCGGCAAGAACATGGGCTATGGCTGCGCCACGCCTGCCAGCAGCGGCCAGATGATCCTCGACATGAAGCGCATGAACCGCATCATCGAGATCGATGCCGAACTCGGCACGGCGCTTGTGGAACCGGGCGTCACCTACCAGGACCTGCGCGACTATCTGGACGAGCACAACCTGCCGTTCTGGCTCGACGTGCCCACGGTCGGCCCGATCGTCTCGCCGCTGGGCAACACGCTTGAACGTGGCGTTGGCTACACCCCCTATGGCGATCACTTCTTCATGCAGTGCGGCATGGAAGTGGTGCTGGCCGATGGCACGGTGGTGCGCACCGGCATGGGCAGCGTCAAGAATTCGACGACCTGGCAGGCGTTCAAGTGGGGCTACGGGCCCTACATCGACGGCATCTTCACCCAATCGAACTTTGGCGTCGTGACCAAGCTGGGTTTCTGGCTCATGCCCAAGCCGCCCGCTTTCAAGCCGTTCATGGTGCGCCACAACGAGATGGGCGACGTCGCCAAGATCGTCGATGCCATGCGCCCGTTCCGCATGAACAACCTCATTCCCAACGTCGTGCTGATGATGGGCGCGGCTTACCAGATCGCCATGTTCCACCGCCGCGAGGAGCTGTGGGACAAGCCGGAAAGCATTCCCGATGACGTGGTGCGCGATTTTGCGAAGAAGCACGGCCTCGGCATGTGGAACACCTACTTCGCGCTTTATGGCACCGACGAGATCATCGCCGCGATCGAGCCGATCGTGCGCCGTGCCTTCGAGGCATCAGGCGGCGAGGTGCTGACCGAGAAGGAAATGGGCGGCAACCTGTGGTTCGAACACCACAAGAACCTGATGTCCGGCCAGCTTACGCTCGAGGAGAAAGGCATCATGCGCTGGCGCGGCGGGGGCATGTGCTGCTTTGCGCCGGTCGCTCCAGCCAAGGGTATCGAGACACAACAGCAGACCGAACTTGCCAAGGAAATCCTCGGCAAATATGGCTTCGACTACTCGGTCGCCTACGCCATCGGCGGGCGCGAACTGCACCACCTGATCTTCATTCAGTATGACAAGGAAGATCCGGTCGAGGAGAAGAAAGCCGACGACTGCATCCGCGAGATGGTCACCCGCTTTGGCGAGCGTGGCTGGGCCAGCTATCGCACCGGCGTCAACACCATGGACCTGGTGGCGAAGCAATACGGCGAAGCCAACCGCGCGCTCAACGCCCGGCTCAAGCAGGCGCTCGACCCCAACCACATCCTTTCGCCCGGCAAGCAGGGGATCGCTTGACATGATGCTGCCAGCCAGCACGGTCGACATCTTCTCGGACGCCGTCCTTGAAGACCCTTGGCCGACATACCGTGCCTTGCGCGATCTCGGTTCGGCCGTCTGGCTGGAGCCGACGAACGTCTGCTTCATCGGTCGCTATGCCGACGTGCGCCGCGCGCTCAACGACTGGCAGGTGTTTTCCTCGGCGCAGGGGATCGGCTTCAATCCCGTGATCAATGCCGCATGGGACGAGGCGCTGATCTGTCAGGACCCGCCGGTTCATACCGCAAGGCGCAAGCTGATGATGGAGGCGCTCGGCCCTGCGGCATTGAAACCCGTGGCGGACACTATCGAGCAGCGCGCTTCCGCTCTGGCGGACCGCATTGCGACGATGGGCACGTTTGACGCGGTCTCCGACTTTGCGCTCGACTTGCCGGTCGGCGTGGTCATGGACCTGATCGGCTGGCCGCACGACGTGCGCCCTGCATTGCTCGATCTGGCATCGGGATCATGGAACGCGGCGGGTCCGGCCAATGCCCGTATGGAACAGGGTCTCAGCGGTCTTCAGGAGATGATGGGACTGCTGAGCAACCTTTATGACAAGGAGCGCGTGCTGCCAGGCGGCTTTGCCGCGAAGCTGATCGCCTCTTCCCGCCGTGGCGAGATCAGCCGTGAGACCGCAATTGGCATGCTGGCGGGCTACGTCGTCGCCGCGTTCGAAACGACCATCAGCGCCATGGCCGCAGGCATCCAGCTCTTTGCCGACAACCCGGCCGAATGGGACAGGCTGCGCACCGATCCGCGCCTTGCCATGCACGCGGCCAACGAGATCGTGCGCATGGAAACGCCGCTCCAGAGCTTCGCTCGCGTCACCACCCAGGACGCCGAGCTTTCCGATGGCAGCGTGATCCCTGCGGGCACCCGCGTCGTGGTGTGCTATGCCAGCGCCAACCGCGACGAGCGCCAGTTCGAAGCGCCAGACTCCTTCCGGATCGACCGGCGCGAGAAGCAGAACCTCGGCTTCGGCCACGGCCCCCACGGCTGTGCAGGGCAGAACCTTGCCCGCATGGAATTGACCGCGGTTTTTGGAGCGCTGGCCAAGCGCATCACGCGGTTTGAGTGCCAAGGCAATGGTGTGCGCGCGCTCAACAACATTTCCCGCTCACTCGCCCGCCTGCCCACTCTCGCCGTCGCTGCCTGAGCAGGACCCGATGTATCCTTCCTGACGAGCGGCGGCAGGGGGGGAGGGGCATAGTCGAAGGCGGCGCAGACCCTAAGCGCTTCATTCCCGAACTGTGCGCGTCATGGCGAAACTGTGGCGGCAACCACGGTGCCAACCCTACACAGGGTGAGATGCCATGCGCGGAACGCCTCGCCCGTCGCTTGAGCCATGGAGACGTTTGCGCTCCACGAACTGTAGATTCTTACTCAGCTTTCTGAGCAGAATCGTGAGAAAACCGTCACTTCAAGAAAATGGTCGGGGAGATAGGATTCGAACCTACGACCCTCTGGTCCCAAACCAGATGCGCTACCAGGCTGCGCTACTCCCCGACTGGTGACGGCCCCTAGTTTCTCCAGGCCTTGCGCGCAAGCGGAAACGTCCCGCCGGTTTGCTTTGGTGGATTGCTTGCCGAGGAGCATCGCGGCACAGAAGCGGCGATGAGCAAGCGCAAGCGCCGTTATCTGACTGCGACGATGCCCGATGGTTACGTGAAGACCATCGGGCCGACGACCGACAGTTTCACGCACTACTGGCGGATCGTCGCCGAGCTTGAGAACGGCAAGACCGAGGTGTTCTGGGGCCACGCCAGATCGCTGGCCGAGGCTCGCAAAAAGCGGGCGCCGGCGCAGGAAGCGGCGAAAATGCGCGGTTGGAAGAGCTTTGCCTTCGAAATCGCCGAGCTGGTCGAGACGCCTGCGCCCGGTGCGGGGACCTAGAGCGGAATTCATTCCGATTGCATCGGAATGATCGCTCTAGCTTCCTGTTTCACCGCGTTTTCCTGGCCACCGGATGATTCCATCTGGTGCGAAAACGCTCTAGCCGATCAGCGCAGGTACGCTCCTTGCCAGCATGTAGAGCGCCACGACGACGATCAGCCCGGCAAACAGCGTGTTGAGCGTGCCCTTGCTCGCGGCCAGCCTGCCCGAAGCCTTGGTGCCCAGCACCGTGCCGATCATGCCGCCCGCGATAAAGGCCAAGGCAAGCGGCCAGTCGAGCATGCCCGCGGCTGCATAGTTCATCGAGGTCGCCAGCCCGAATGCGCTCACCGCCACCAGCGAAGTGCCGATGGCGCGGCCGATGGGCATCGATGTGCTCGCGATCAGTGCGGGCACGATCAGGAAGCCGCCACCGATGCCGAAGAAGCCCGAAAGCAGCCCTGTGCCAGCACCGAATGTCAGCACGCGGGGCAGGTTGTCGCGGTTGCAGACCACGCCTTCGATCCCCTCCGCGCCGCGCCCGCGCCACATGAAGAAGGCGACGACCAGCATCAGCAGTGCGAACAGCGCGAGCAGGCTCTGCCCGTCCACGGCCTTGCCGATGGACGATCCGCCAAGCGCGCCGAGTACGCCTGCCGCCGCGAACATGCCGCCGCAGCGCCAGTTGACGTTGCGCGCGCGGGCGTGGCTGGCGAGGCCTGACAGCGCGTTCGCCGCCACGGCCAGCGCGCTCGTGCCGATGGCAAGGTGCGGGCTGGCGACGCCAACGATGTAGACCATCAGCGGCACGGCAAGAATCGAGCCTCCGCCGCCGACCAGTCCGAGAACGAAGCCGACGATCACGCCGGACAGGCTCGCCAGCAGATGTTGCAGGTCGAAGATCACGGTCGGCGCCTTACAGCAGGTCGACAGGCAGGCGCAGGTAACGCACGCCGTTGCTGTCGGGTTCGGGCAGGTGTCCTGCGCGCATGTTTACCTGGATCGAGGGCAGGATCAGCTTCGGCATGCCCAGCGTGGCATCGCGCGCTTCGCGCATGGCAACGAACTCGTCCTCGCTGACGCCTTCGTGGACATGAACGTTGGCCGTGCGCTCGGCGCCGATTGTGGTTTCCCACACGAACTGGTCGCGCCCGGTGGCCTTGTAGTCATGGCACAGGAACACGCGCGTCTCGTCTGGCAGGGCCATCAGGCGGCGGATCGAGCGGTAGAGCGTGCGCGCGTCGCCGCCGGGGAAATCGGCCCGGGCGGTGCCGTAGTCCGGCATGAACAGCGTATCGCCGACGAACACGGCATCGCCGATGACATAGGCGAGACATGCCGGGGTGTGGCCGGGGACGTGCAGTGCTATGGCCTCGATCCCGCCGACGCGGAAGGTGTGGCCGTCGTCCATCAGCAGGTCGAACTGGCTGCCGTCACGGGCGAAGGCCGGGCCCTCGTTGAAGACCTTGCCGAACACGTCCTGCACGGTGCGGATTGCCGCGCCAATGACGATCTGCCCGCCAAGCCTTTCCTTGAGATAGGGGGCGGCAGAGAGGTGATCGGCATGGGCGTGGGTTTCGAGCAACCAGTCGACCGTGAGGCCGTGGGCTTCGACATGGGCAATCACGCGATCGGCCGAGGCATGGCTGGTGCGGCCCGAGGCCTGGTCGAAATCGAGCACCGGATCGATCACCGCGGCGCGCAAGGTGGCAGGATCATGGACGACATGAGTCGCGGTGAAAGTCGCCTCGTCGAAGAAGGTGGTGACGACAGGGGCCGCTGCCGAGGCGCGGGCGGCGCTGATCTGGGCGGTGGCGGTGACAAGGGCATGGTCGGACATCGGAAGACTCCTTTGACCCTTTATATAACTTAGAACTAATATAAGGCAAGTGTAATTTAGTTGGTGTCGCGGTCTTGTGCGTGGCGCAATCGGCGTTATCTGCTGAGCTTATGAAGCCCGCCAGCCTTGCCGATCTGAAGCAGAATGCCGCCGCTATGGCTGGCCGCATGCGCACGATGAGCCATCCCGAGCGCCTGCTCATGCTTTGCCGCATGGACGAGGGTGAGGTTTCGGTGACGGAACTGGTTGAACTGACCGGCCTTTCGCAGTCGGCAGTCTCGCAACACCTGGCGCGCCTGCGCGATGAAGGCGTGGTCGACAGCCGCGTGGCGGCCCAAGTGCGCTTCTACAGCCTGAAGGACCAGATCGTCCGCGCGATCATACACGCCCTTTGCGAAATCTGCGAAAAGCGCTAGATTAATCACTGATCAATAAGGTGGATCGGATGCAGGAAGAGTCTTGCGCCGCGCATCCAAATTAGAGTATTGATTCTATATTGCATGCGTGCGGTGATCCGTGCGCCGGGAGAGACATCGGTTGATGCAGAATGATCCGCAGCGCGGCTGGAACCGCCGCGAATTCGTCAGTGCCTCGGCGCTGATCGCTTTGGCGCTTGGCGTGCCCGCCGCCGCCGTGAGCCTGACCCGGCTCGAATCGGAAGATGCGCCGAGCGACCGGCAGCGCCTGATGATGAAGGAGGTCAGCCAGCTGGTGATCCCGCGTTCGGCAACCCCCGGTGCGGGCGATGTGGGTGCAGGCGATTTCGCGATCCTCGCGCTGGCGCACGGGCTCGATGGCTCGCGCTCACCGCTCAAGGACCCCACCGCCTATGCCCGGTTTGCGCGCAACGATGGCTCGATCCGGCATGTCGCCTGGCTCGAGAAGGAACTCGACGGGCGGGCTGGTGGCAGCTTCCTCAAGGCGCCGGCAGCGCAACGCCTTGCGGCCGTGAAGGCGCTCGATGCCGATGCCTTTGCCAGCCGTGAGAGCGAAAGCCCGTGGAAGGCGATCAAGGGCCTGATCCTGACCGGGTATTACACCAGCGAAGTCGGCGGGGCGCAGGAGCTGCGCTACGAGCCGGTGCCGGGCCGTTTCGATCCCGACCTGCCGCTGACGCCCGATTTCAGGGCGATTTCCAACGACTGGACCGCGGTCGACTTCGGATAAGGACTGACTGACATGCAATTCGACGCGATCGTGGTCGGCTCCGGGATCACCGGCGGCTGGGCAGCCAAGGAACTGACGCAGGCGGGCCTCAAGGTCCTGATGATCGAGCGCGGGCGCGAGATCGTCCACGGCGAGTACGAGACCGAGAACAAGGCACCGTGGGAAATGCCGTTCCGCGGCCTCGGCGATGCGGCGCTCTATGCCCGCGAATACCAGGTCCAGATGAAGAACCGCCACTTCAACGAGTTTACGCAGGGGCACTTTGTCAACGACAAGGAGAACCCGTACTCGACCGGCTCGGATACCGATTTCACGTGGTTCCGCTCCTACCAGTTGGGTGGACGCTCGCTGACCTGGGGCCGCCAGTCCTACCGCTGGTCGGACTACGATTTCGGCGCGAACAAGCGCGATGGCCACGGCACCGACTGGCCGATCCGCTACGCCGATCTGGCGCCGTGGTATGACAAGGTCGAGGAGTTCATCGGTGTTTCGGGCAGCCCTGAAGGCCTGCCCCAGCTGCCCGACGGCAAGTTCCAGCCGGGCATGAAGCTGAACGTGGTGGAAGAGCACGTGCGCAAGGTCGTGGCCGACAAGTACGGCCGCTGCCTGACCATCGGCCGGACCGCGAACATGACCGTGGCCAAGCCCGAAGAAGGGCGCTCGGAATGCCAGAACCGCTCGATCTGTGCGCGCGGCTGCTCGTTCGGCGCATACTTCTCGACGCAATCGAGCACGCTTCCCGCGGCCAAGGCTACCGGCAACCTGACGGTCGTGACCGATGCCATCGTCGAGGCGATCGACTATGATCCCAAGACGAAGCGCGTCACCGGCGTGCGCTATGTCAATACGAAGGACGGGACGCGGGGCAGCGCAACGGCGCGGCTGGTGTTCCTCAATGCAGGCGCCTTCAACTCGGTCCACCTCCTGCTCAATTCGCGCAACGAGGCAATGCCGACGGGCCTTGGCAATTCGAGCGGCGTGCTCGGCACCCAGATCATGGATCATGCCAACACGCTGTCGACCATCGCGCTGTTCCCGCAGTTCAACGATCGCACCACTTTCGGCAACCGGCCGACCGGGGCGATCATCGCGCGATATCGCAACATGGACGCCATGGACGGTGAGGGCCACACGCGCGGCTTCTCGTTCCAGGGGGGCGCACTGCAAAGCAACTGGGGCGCAGGCAAGCGCGAGGCAGGGATCGGCGCCGAACTCAAGGACAAGCTGCACCAGCCCGGCATGTGGCGCATGGTGCTGGTCGCCTTTGCCGACTGCGTCCCGCGTGACAGCAACCGCCTGACGCTGGACCGCACGAAGACCGACCGCTTCGGCATCCCTCAGCTTCATGTCGACTTTGCGTTCGGCAAGGAAGAGCACGCGGCGCTGGCCCAGGCCAAGGCCGACGCCACCGAGATGATGACTGCTGCCGGCGGCACGGTGATCATGGGCCTCGACCAGCCGAGCGCGGGCGGCACGGCGATCCACGAAATGGGCGGCGCGCGCATGGGTAATGATCCCAAGACGTCGGTCCTCAACAAGTGGAGCCAGTCGCACGACATTCCCAACCTATTTGTCACCGATGGCGCACAGATGGCCTCGTCCGCCTGCCAGAATCCTTCGCTGACCTACATGGCACTGACGGCGCGGGCCTGCGATGCGGCGGTGAAGATGCTGCGTGAAGGCGTGATCTGAGGTGACCTCTCCGACCATCGCCGGCATGACCGAGAGGCAGAAAAGCCTCGCCTTCTTCACGCTGATCACCGCGCTGGTGCTGGAAATCGTCGACGTGACGATCATCAACACCGCGCTGCCGGCCATGCAGGCAGACTTCGCCGCGCGCGGGCAGGACCTTGGTGGCAGCGCGGCGCAGTGGATCGCGGCAGGCTATTCGCTGGCCTTCGGCCTGCTGCTGATTCTGGGCGGCCGACTGGGCGACCTGTTCGGCGGGCGCGCGATGTTTCTTACCGGCGTTGCCGGCTTCACGCTGGCCTCGCTACTGTGTGGCGCGGCGGCCGACCCGCAACTGCTCGTCGCGGCGCGCGTCCTGCAAGGTGCCGCGGGCGCGATCATGGCGCCGCAGGTCATGGCGGTGATCCAGATCCTTTACGATCCAGTAGAGCGCATCGGGCGGCTGGCATGGTTCGGGGTGATCGGCGGCCTTGCCGGCATAGCCGGGCCGATCATCGGCGGACTGCTGATTTCGGCGGACATCGCCGGGCTTGGCTGGCGCACGGTGTTCCTGATCAATCTGCCGATCGGGATTGCCGCGTTCACCGCCGGCTGGCGCTACCTGCCGCGCGAAGTTGCGCACAAGGGCGCAAAAATTGACGTGATCGGCACGCTTGCGTTTGGCGCGGCGCTCGCAGCCGCACTGTTCCCGCTCGTGCGCGGCGAACATGCCGGGATCGATGCCGGGAGCATAACGCTTCTCGCGGCATCGCCCTTGCTGATGTGGGCGGCATGGGCCGGCCTCAACCGCCGGGCGAGAGCGGGCAAGCCGGTCATCTTCGATCCGGAACTCCTGCACAACCGCCTGTTCCGCACCGGCGCTCTGATCGGCCTGATCTTCTCCGCGGCGAACACCGGCTTCCTCTTTGTTTTCGCCCACGCCCTCCAATCGCGGCTGGGCTACTCACCGCTCCAGACAGGCCTCGTCCATATCCCGTTCAGCGCCGGCGTCATGCTCGGTATGGGCTTCCTCGGGCGGCGCTACCTTGCGAAGATGGGCAAGTGGGTACTGGTTTTTGCGGCATTGGCTCTGGTTGTGGCCAATACGGCCACCCTTTCATGGATTGCCTGGGGCGGTCCCGGCCTGCCGCTGCTGCTTCCGGCCCTGCTGCTGGCCGGCGTCGGGATGGGCTGCCTTTCCGGCCCCGTCTCGCCTGTCGCCCTGGCCCGGGTTGACCGCCGCCATGCAGGCGCGGCCAGCGGCATTCTCAAGACCGTGCTGCAAATGGGCAGCGCCTTCGGCATTGCGCTGGCGGGCAGTGCCTACTTCGCGCTGGGTGGACCGGTTTTGGCGATGGGGGCGGGCGGTCTTTTCGCGGCACTCGGGGTAATTCTCGTGCTGCTGCTCGGCTGCCTTGGCCTTGCGCTGTCGCTGCCCGACCAGATATTCGTGCCCGAGGCCTCTTCCCAAGCGGCATAATCGCGATACTCTCATGTGAAACCAGATGCGCCGAAAGCGCGCACGGGGAGAGGATTCGCATGATGGAAGAGCTGCCCACCGCCAAGTTCCACACCATGACCGAGGGCACCCAGGAAGACTGGGACGCGATCATGACGCACCTCAAGCCCCACGCAAGCAATGGCGGGGCGCGGGTTCTTGCCCACTTGCGCCTGCTTGAAGGCGATTGCGGCGGTTTTGCCGTCGATCGCCTGACCCACTGCCTCCAGACTGCGACCCGCGCCCACCGCGATGGCCGCAGCGAGGACTATGTCGTGATGGCCCTGCTGCACGACATTGGCGACATGCTTGGTGCCTACAACCACCCCGACATCGCCGCCGCCATCCTCAAGCCCTTCGTATCCGAGGAACTGCTGTGGATCGTGCAGCACCACGGCATTTTCCAGGGCTACAACTTCTTCCACTTCATCGGCCTTGATCGCAACATGCGCGACAACTTCGCCGACCACCCTTACGCTGCGGCCACGGCGGAGTTCATCGAGAAGTACGACTGCCCGGCGTTCGATCCGGACTACGACACACTGCCGCTCGAATTCTTCGAGCCGATGGTCATGCGCCTGTTCGAGCGGCCTTTGAACAGCGTCTACAAGAAGGCCATGGCCGAAGCCTGAGGCGGCCTGCCGCCATTCGGGTCACTAGGCGATGCACTCTGTCACGAATGGTGGCTTGCGCCTTCCCTTAATTGCGTGATTAACTGCGCAAAATTGCTTGGGAGAGCAACGCATGGGCGAGGCCGCCGCAAAGCCGACGACAGCAGAGCGCACCGCTGATCTGTTTACCTTCGACGAATTCATTCGCTTCTGGGCGGCCGACCGCTCGCAAGGGGTGGCGCTTGACGGGCCGGACAGGACGCTGACCTATGGCGGGCTCGATTCCACGACGGCGCGGGTGGTCGCGGGCCTTGTCGATCTTGGCATTGGCAAGGGGGACCGGATTGCCTGGTTCGGCAAGAACAGCACGCTCTACTTCACGTTGTTCTTCGCTGCTGCCCGCCTTGGCGCGGTGATGGTTCCGATCGGCTGGCGCCTGGCCCCGGCAGAGGCGACGTGGATTGCCGACGATGCGCAAGCCAAGGCGGTGTTCCTTGGCCTCGGGTTCGAAGGATTGGCGGAGACGTTTTCCGCCCTGCCTGCCGTGCGCATCGCGCTGACGCAGGACGAGGCGTGGCGGTGGATCGATGCGCAGCAGCCCATCGCCTTCGAGGCTGCCGGGCCTGATGATGCGGTGCTGCAGCTTTATACCTCGGGCACGACCGGAAATCCCAAGGGGGCGGTGCTTTCAAATCGCAACCTGTTCGGCCTGCGCAAGCAATCGCTGGGGCAGGAACAGCCCTATACCCAGATGACGGACGACGAAGCTATCCTCGTCGCCATGCCATGCGCACATATTGGCGGCACCGGCCTTGGCGTGATGGCCATCGGCGCGGGGCTGCCGGGCATCATCCTTGCCGAGTTCGAGCCGCGCGCGGTGTTCGACGCGGTGGAGCAAAAGGGCGTTACGCGCTTCTTCATCGTGCCTGCCGCCCTGCAGATGCTGCTCAATCACCCCGATTGCGCCAGCGTGGACTTCAGCCGCGTAAAGTACATCATCTATGGCGCATCGCCGATCCCGCTGGTGCTGCTGCGCGAATGTATCGCCATGTTCCGGGCCGAGTTCATCCAGGCCTATGGCATGACCGAAACGACCGGCACGATCTGTATGCTCCCGCCCGAGGACCACTGCGTCGAAGGCAACCAGCGCATGCGGTCTGCCGGCAAGCCGCTGCCGGGTGTCGAGGTCCGCGTGGTCGGCGAGAATGGCGAGGCGCTTGGCCCCAACGAGATCGGCGAGATCCAGACGCGCTCGTCAAACAACATGCTTGGCTACTGGAACCTGCCAGAGGCGACCGCCAAGACCATGACTGCCGATGGCTGGATCGCCACTGGCGATGCCGGCTATCTCGACGAGGACGGCTACGTCTACATGCACGACCGGATCAAGGACATGATCATCTCCGGCGGCGAGAATGTCTATCCCGCGCAGGTCGAAAGCGCGATCTATGGCCATCCCGATGTGCAGGAAGTGGCGGTGATCGGCGTGCCTGATGCGACATGGGGTGAAGCCGTCAAGGCGGTGTGCGTGCCCAAGCCCGGCCATACGATCGATCCGCAATCGATCATCGACTGGACGCGGGAGCGCCTGGCCGGGTTCAAGGTGCCCAAGTCTGTCGACGTGATCGCGGCTCTGCCGCGCAACCCATCCGGCAAGATCCTGCGCCGCACCTTGCGCGAGCCATACTGGGCGGGCTGCGAACGGCAGGTGAACTGACGCCGCGTTGACCGGCTGGGCGGCATTCCGACCAGCCGGTGCCAACGGATCAGCGGATCGGGCAGTCCGGCGAGAGGCGCATGTCGAGGTAGTTGTCTACCGCGCGCATCATGTCGTCCATCTCGTTTTCGAAGAAGTGGTTGGCGCGCGGCACTTCATCGTGATGGATGGTGATGTGCTTCTGCGTGCGCAGCTTGTCGACCAGCTTCTGCACCGCATTGGGCGTGACCACCGTATCGGCGGTGCCCTGCACGATGATGCCCGAGGCGGGGCACGGGGCGAGGAAGCTGAAATCGTACATGTTGGCGGGCGGCGCCACCGAGATGAAGCCGCGGATTTCCGGGCGGCGCATCAGCAGCTGCATGCCGATCAGCGCGCCGAACGAATAGCCGGCGATCCAGGTGGTGCTGGCTTCGGGATGGATCGACTGGACCCAGTCGAGCGCCGCCGCGGCGTCGGACAGTTCACCGATGCCATTGTCAAAGCTGCCCTGGCTGCGGCCGACGCCACGGAAGTTGAAGCGCAGCGTGGCAAAACCGCGCGCGACGAATGTCTTGTAGAGCGCCTGCGTGATGCGGTCGTTCATCGTGCCGCCCGCCTGCGGGTGCGGGTGCAGGATCATCGCCACCGGTGCGCGGGGGCGGGTGGCGGGCTGGAAACGGCCTTCGAGGCGGCCTTCGGGGCCGGGGAAAATGACTGCGGGCATTGCCTGTCCGGTAATCCTGTGGTCTGGCCCCATGCGGCACGGAATGCCGGGGCTGGGAATTAAGCTGATGGCTATATAGAAACCGAGCCTTCGAAAGCAATCTTTCCACGCATTCCGGGGCGAATCTTGCCGCTAAATTCGATCTATCTCGATCACGCCGCCACGACCCCGCTGCTGCCGGAGGCGCTGGCGGCAATGGAGGAGGGCTGGCGCATCTGGGCCAACCCTTCAAGCCCGCACGCGGCAGGGCGGGCGGCGAGGGCTGCGCTGGAGAGTGCGCGGGCGCGAGTGAAGGCGGCGCTGGCCTGGGACGGCGAGGTGATCTTCACCAGCGGGGCAAGCGAGGCGCTGGAGATCGCCACGAAAAAAGTTTCCCCGGGGAAACATAACAGGAACATCACCAGTGCGGTAGAGCATGAGGCGGTGCTGCGACTGACGCCAGACGCGCATCGCCTGAGCGTCGATGCGAACGGATTGGTCAGGATTTCCGAGCTGGAGCAGGTGCTTAAGCTGGAAGAGCCGGCGCTTCTGGCAGTCCAGCAGGTCAACAGCGAAACCGGTGTGATGCAGGATCTGGCGTCGGTGGCAGCGCTGGCAAAGTCGAACAATGCGCTGTTGCTGGTCGATGCCGCGCAAGGGGCCGGAAAGCTACCGCTGCCCGAAGCCGACATCATCGCGCTTTCGGCGCACAAGTTCGGCGGGCCGGTGGGCATCGGCGCGTTGCTGGTGCGCAATTACGGCTTGCTCGATCCCGGCGGCGGCCAGGAGCGCGGCTATCGTGCCGGGACCGAGCCGATGCCGCTGGTGATGGGCATGGTCGCGGCGCTGGAGGCCGGAAACGCATGGCTCAAGTGCGCTTCAGGTTTGCGGGAATCGCTGACGAATCAACTGCTTGAAACCGGGGCGGAATTGGTCGCACCGGAATCACCACGCAGTCCGACGATTGCCGCCTATCGCATGCCCGGCAAATCCAGCGCGGCGCAGCTGATCCGGTTCGATGGCGCAGGGATTGCCGTTTCTGCCGGAAGCGCGTGTTCTTCGGGTTCATTGAAGGCGAGCCACGTGCTGACGGCGATGGGCTACGCGAATCCGGGCGAGGTCATCCGCGTGTCCATCGGGCGCGAGACGAGCGAGGCCGAGATCGCCCGGTTCGTTGAAGTGTGGAAGGAGATCCGGGGGTGATCTACCTCGACTATCAGGCGACGACGCCGCTGGCCCCGGAAGCGCGCGCGGCGATGCTGCCGTGGCTGGCAGGGCCGGAGGCTGCCGGTTTTGCCAACCCGCACAGCCCGCACCGCGCCGGGCGCGCGGCGGTGGCGGCAGTCGAGGTGGCGCGGGCGCAGGTGGCGGCGCTGCTGCCGCCGGGCGGGCGCGTGGTGTTCACGTCCGGGGCGACCGAGGCGATCAATCTGGCGTTGGCCGGGTGCGGTCGCGAGAGGCTGGCGGTGAGCGCGATCGAACATGCGGCGGTGCTGGATACGGCGCGGGCGCTCGATCCCGGCGTGGCGGTGCTGCCGGTCGATGGCATGGGGCTGGTCGATCCGGAGGTGGCGATTCCGGAGGGGACGGGCCTGGTCGCGGTAATGCAGGTCAACAACGAGATCGGTACGGTCCAGCCGGTCGAAGCGCTTGCGCGGCGGGCGCACGACATCGGCGCGCTGTTCCTGTGCGATGCGGTGCAGGGGGCCGGCAAGATCGCCGCGCCCGAGGGGGCCGACCTGATCGCGGTGTCCTCGCACAAGCTCTATGGCCCCAAGGGCATCGGCGCCTTGTGGGTGCGCGACGGGGTGGAGCTTGCACCGCTGATCCGGGGCGGCGGGCAGGAGGGCGGTTTGCGTTCGGGCACACTTTCGCCAGCGCTTTGCGCGGGATTCGGCGCAGCAGCGGCCCTGTGCACAAACCTGTCGGAAACTGACCGACTTCATGTGGAAAAGCTGTGGGACAGGGCTTTGCAGCTGTTTGCGGGCTGGATGCTGAACGGCAGTCCGGCGCAGCGCTGGCGCGGCAATCTCAACTTGCGATTGCCGGGGCTGGACGTGGCAAGACTGTTGTCTGAATGCCGCAACGTGGCATTTTCTGCTGGGTCTGCCTGTGCCAGCGGGTCGGGCAGGCCAAGCCATGTCTTGCGCGCGCTCGGACTTTCGGACAGGGATAGCAGAACCGCGATCCGCATCGGTTTCGGACGCTATACGGGGGATGATGAACTGGAACAGGCTGCCGGGGCGATCAACGCCGCGGCGCGCGCGCAGGGAGTCTTGTAACCATGGTCAGCGTCACCTTCGTCACCGCCAAGGGTGAAAAGATCGCCGCAGAGGGCGAAGCGGGGACGCGACTGCTGGAACTGGGGCAAGCGAAGGGCATGCCGCTCGAAGGAACCTGCGAGGGCCAGATGGCCTGTTCGACCTGCCATGTGGTGATCGATGCCGACTGGTTCGCGAAACTGCCGCCAGCCGTCGACGATGAGGAGGACATGCTGGATCTGGCCGCCGGCGTGACGCGCACGAGCCGCCTGTCCTGCCAGATCGAACTTACCGAAGCGCTTGATGGCCTTGTGGTGCATATCCCGGCCGAGGCGCGGGACATGCAGGGGCGCTGACCCTTCGCACGCCCCACCTTCGGGAACGGATCGGAAGGCCAGCCTTTGATTGAGGCATGACGTCTTCGCCTCCCGTTCCAAAACTTGCCCTGCCTGCCAGCCCCGATGTCCTGATTGCCGACACCACCGGCTGGATTACCGACAACTGGCTGCGTATCTCAATCGCCATCGGCATTGCCGTCGTCGTGGTTGTGGTGCTTGTCGCCATCCGCAACCTCGGGCGCCGGTTCTGCCCTGAAAGCGAGGCCCTGGTCGGGTGGAAGACCATCATCGGCCGCATGGCCGGCCGCACGCGCTTCTGGTTCATCGTGTTGGTAGCCGCCGAGGCGGTCGCCAGTTACGCGCAGACACCGGCCTGGCTCGACAGGACCATTGCGTTTCTCTTCACCATCGGCCTCACCTTCCAGGCGGCACTGTGGGTGCGGGAACTGACGATCGGCCTGATCGAGCATCGCGCAGGGGAGGCCCAGCACGCCAACGGTGCGCTGAGCTCGGCGCTCAACATCCTGAGGGCGCTGGTGACGTTCCTCGTTTTCGCCATCGCCATTGTTCTCATACTCGGCAACCTTGGCGTGAATGTCGCCGGACTGGTCGCAGGCCTCGGCATCGGTGGCATCGCCATCGGTCTTGCCGCTCAGGGTATATTCTCCGACCTGTTCGCGGGCATTTCCATCCTCTTCGACCGGCCTTTCAAGGTGGGGGAAGTGATCAGCTGGGGCGGAAATACCGGCACGGTCGAGGTCATCGGCATGCGCACCACCCGTGTCAGGCTGGTAAGCGGGGAACTGCTGATCGTTTCCAACAAGAACCTGCTCGACAAGGAGATCAGCAATCTTACGGTTCGCGATCACATCCGCCTGACGTTCGCGATTGGCGTCGCCTATGAAACCCCGCCTGAAACCTTGGCGCTGGTTCCGGCAATGCTGAAGGAACTGGGTCAGGCCGAAGGCGCTAAAGTGGCGCGTTCGGGGTTCGACGCATTCGGTGCCAGCTCGCTTGACTTTACCCTGATCCTCGACGTGCCCGGTGCCGACTGGAACGTGGCGCATCCGTTGCGCGATCGTTTGCTGGTGGCAATCATGCAGCGCTTTGCTGCCGAGGGAATCAGCATTCCCTATCCCACGCAGACGACATTCACCGCCGCCCCTGACGGGACGCTGATCATGCCCTATCCCGACGGAGCCGTGGTTCCAGTCAAGGTGTAGCGATGCGCGATGGGACCACGAACCTGATTTCGACCGGGCGCTTTTGCCAGCTTGCCGTGGGGGCTGTTTTGCAGTCCCATAAGCGGATCAAGGCAAGAGGGCAGGTATGGCGGCGATCAATCTTCCACGGATCATCAGGGTAGGCGGAGGCGCACTGGCGCAGTTGCCCGAGGCGCTTGCCCAATGCGGAGTGTCCCGACCGTTCATCGTCACCGACGCATTCCTCGTGAGCAGCGGGATGGTGGCGACATTGCTTGCCGTGCTCGACGACGCCGGAATCGATGCGGTCGTGTTCGCCGAGACAGTGCCCGATCCGACCGTGGCTGTGGTTGAAACCGCCCTGGAAGCCTTGCGTGCCGCCGATTGCGACTGCGTTGTCGGCTTTGGCGGTGGCAGCCCGATCGATACGGCCAAGGCCATTGCCGCGCTGGCGGTTGCGCCCCGGCCGGTCCAGTCGATGAAGGCTCCGGCAACGACCGACGTGCCCGGCCTGCCGATCATCGCCGTGCCGACAACGGCGGGGACGGGGTCGGAAGCGACGAAGTTCACCATCGTGACCGACGAGGCCAGCAGCGAGAAGATGCTCTGTGCGGGCCTTGCTTTCCTGCCGACCGTGGCGATCGTCGATTTCGAACTGACGATGGGCAAGCCCGCCCGGCTGACGGCGGATACCGGGATCGATTCACTCACCCATGCGATCGAAGCCTACGTTTCGAAGAAGGCCAATGCCTTCAGCGATGCCATGGCCCTTTCGGCGATGAAGCTGATTGCTCCCAATCTTCTTACCGCCTGCGCCGAGCCGGGCAACCGCGCGGCGCGCGAGGCGATGATGGTCGGCGCGCATCACGCCGGGATCGCGTTCTCCAATGCCAGCGTTGCGCTTGTCCATGGCATGAGCCGACCCGTGGGCGCGTTCTTCCATGTGCCGCACGGCCTTTCCAACGCCATGTTGCTGCCTGCGGTTACGGCCTTCTCCGCGCCAGCCGCACTTGCGCGCTATGCCGATTGCGCGCGGGCGATGGGCGTTGCCAGTGCGGACGAGGGCGACCAGGCGGCGGTGGCGCGACTGCTGGAGGAACTGGCGGCGCTGAACGCCGACCTGTCCGTGCCATCCCCGCGCTCTCATGGGATCAGCGAGGCGCGGTGGTTCGAGGTGGTGCCGGAAATGGCGCGGCAGGCGCTGGTTTCGGGATCGCCGGGGAACAACCCGCGCGTGCCGGAAGCGGCGGAGATCGAGCGGCTCTACGCCGAGGTCTATGGCTGACGCCAGACTTTCGCACGATTGCAATGCCCTGCCGGATCATGCATAGGCTTTGACCGTTCCTCCCCAGGTTCATCGGATTCGGCTTTTCGCAAGTTTTGCGGGGCGCCGCTTATGTGAGCGTATGGACATGGGTGAAATGAACGAACGAATCGAACGCAGCGGCCTCAAGGTCGACGCCAGCCTTGCCACCTTCATCGACGAGAGCGTGATTGCGCCACTCGGGCTTGATGCAAGCGCGTTCTGGCAGGGTTTTGCCGAGCTGGTCGGTCATTTCGCCCCGGTAAACCGCATGCTTCTCGACAAGCGTGACGCGCTGCAGGCGCTGATTGATTCCTGGCACCGCGAGCGCAAGGGCAAGCCGATCGATGCGGCCGAGTATCGCACGTTCCTGACCGAGATCGGCTATCTTGTGGCAGAGCCTGAGGATTTCGTGATCGGCACGCAGAACGTCGACCGCGAGATTGCCTGCATGGCAGGACCACAGCTGGTCGTGCCGGTTCTGAATGACCGGTTCGTGCTCAATGCGGCGAATGCGCGCTGGGGCAGTCTCTACGATGCCTGGTACGGCACCGACGCGCTCGATGCGGCCCCGGCCCGGCCGGGCGGCTACGACAAGGAACGCGGCGCGGCGGTGGTCCGCGCAGGCAGGGCCTTCCTTGACCTGACATTCCCGCTGGACGGCATGAGCTGGACCGAATGGGACGGGACGAGCAGCCTGCCGTTGTGCGATGAGACGCAGTTTGCCGGCACGAAACCCGGTGGCATTCTGCTGTGCAACAACGGGTTGCATGTCGAGATCGTGCTCGACCGGACGCACCCTGTCGGCAAGGACGACAAGGCGGGCATTGCCGATATCGTGATGGAAGCGGCGCTTACCGCCATTGTCGACCTTGAAGACTCGGTCGCGGCGGTCGATGCCGAGGACAAGCTGCTCGCTTACCGCAACTGGCTCGGCCTGATGCGCGGCGATCTGGAAGCGAGCTTCAGCAAGGGCGGCAAGACCATGACCCGCGCGCTGGAAGCGGACCGAGAATGGACGTCTGCCACGGGCGAGGCGATCACGTTGCCCGGGCGCAGCCTGCTGTTCGTGCGCAATGTCGGCCATCTCATGACCAATCCGGCAATCCTGCTGGAGGACGGGTCGGAGATTCCCGAAGGTATCATGGACGCGGTGATCACCTCGGCCATCGCGTGCCATGACATCAATGGGCTGGGTCGCCATCGCAACAGCCGCGCCGGCAGCATCTATATCGTCAAGCCCAAGATGCACGGGCCGGAAGAGGTCGCCTTCACCAACGACCTGTTCAATGCCGTCGAGGACCTGCTGGGTCTTGAGCGCCATACCGTCAAGGTCGGCGTCATGGACGAGGAGCGCCGCACTTCGGCCAACCTCGCGGCCTGCATCAAGCAAGTCCGCGACCGGATCGTGTTCATCAACACCGGCTTCCTCGACCGTACCGGCGACGAGATCCACACCTCGATGCAGGCGGGTGCGATGATCCGGAAAGGGGCGATCAAGGGCTCCGGCTGGATCGCAGCCTATGAGAAGCGCAACGTCTGCATCGGCCTGGCGCACGGTTTGTCCGGCAAGGCGCAGATCGGCAAGGGCATGTGGGCCGCGCCCGACATGATGCACGACATGATGCAACAGAAGATCGCCCATCCCCGCACCGGGGCGAACACGGCATGGGTGCCTTCGCCGACGGCCGCAACGCTGCATGCCATGCACTACCATCAGGTCGACGTGTTCGGAGTGCAGCGCGACGTGGCGCGGGAAGCGACACCGGGTCTCGACGCGCTTCTGGCCATCCCGTTGGCCGATGGTGCCAACTGGTCGGAAGAGGAAGTGCGCGAGGAACTGGACAACAACGCGCAAGGGCTTCTGGGCTATGTCGTGCGCTGGATTGACCAGGGCGTGGGGTGTTCCAAGGTGCCGGACATCAACGACGTCGGCCTGATGGAAGACCGTGCGACCTTGCGCATTTCCAGCCAGCACATGGCCAATTGGCTGCTGCACGGCGTGGCCACCAACGAACAGGTCATGGACAGCCTCAAGCGCATGGCCGCCAAGGTCGATGCGCAGAACGCGGGCGACCCGCTCTACGAGCCGATGGCCGGTCGCTGGGAAGAAAGCTTTGCCTTCCGCGCGGCCTGCGATCTGGTGTTCAACGGGGTGGAGCAGCCCAACGGCTATACCGAGCCGCTGCTGCACGCCTGGCGCCTGAAGAAGAAGGCGGCGCTGGCGAAGGTGGCCGAACCGGCTTGAGGTTTTTGGGGCGGGCCTTGCGGGTCCGCCCTTACTTCGTCAGCACCCGTGCGATGGAGACGAACTCCTCGACGCTGAGGGTCTCGGCGCGGCGCTGGGCGTCGATGCCGAGTGTTTCCAGGGCGTCGAGCGCGCCGGGCAGGCCCTTCAAGGACTGGCGCAGCATCTTGCGGCGCTGGCCGAAGGCAGCTTCGGTCACACGCTCCAACATTCGGGCCGATACGCCTTCGGGCATAGTGCCGGGTTCGACGTGCACGATCGCCGACATCACCTTGGGCGGCGGAGTGAAGGCGCTGCGGTGGACCTTCATCGCAATGCGCGGGGCAGAGCGCCACTGCGCCAGCACGGCGAGGCGGCCATAGGCATCCGTGCCGGGCGCGGCGACGATGCGTTCGGCCACTTCCAGCTGGAACATCAGCGTCAATGATTTCCACTGCGGCGGCCAGTCCTGCCCGGAAAGCCAGCCGGTGAACAGTTGCGTGCCGACATTGTAGGGCAGGTTAGCGGCGACGTGCCACGGCCCGTCGAACAGCGTTGCCGGGTCAATCTTGGTGGCGTCGCCACCGATCACGGTGAGCTGGCCGGGGAAGGCATCGGACAGTTCGGCAAGCGCGGGCAGGCAGCGCTTGTCCATCTCGATCGCGGTAACGTTTGCGCCGGCGCGCAGCAGGGCGCGGGTCAGCCCGCCGGGGCCAGGGCCGACCTCAAGGACATTCTCGCCCTTCAGCTTGCCGGGGACGCGGGCAATGCGATCGAGCAATTGTTCGTCGAACAGGAAGTTCTGGCCCAGCGCCTTGGTGGCGAACAGGCCGTGGCGGTTGATGACATCGCGTAATGGGGGGAGGTCGGTCATGCCAAAGCCCTCCGCGCCGCACATTCTCCCGCCATGCGCAGCGCCGCGATGGTCGGGCCGACGCGCGCCTTGGCGGACCCGGCGATGCCGAACGCGGTGCCGTGATCGGGAGAGGTGCGGATGATCGGCAGGCCCAGGGTGACATTCACTCCGGCGTCGAAATCCAGCGCCTTCATCGGGATCAGCGCCTGATCGTGATACATGCAGATGGCCACGTCATACCCCTCGCGCGCCTCGGCGTGGAACATCGTGTCGGGCGGCAGCGGGCCGAAAGCGTCGATCCCGGCGGCGCGCAAGGCCGCCACGGCCGGAGCGACGATGTCGTGGTCTTCGCTGCCCATGCGCCCGTCCTCGCCCGCGTGCGGGTTCAGACCGGCCACGGCCAGGCGCGGGCTGGCAATGCCGTAGTCGCGCGAAAGCCCGGATGCAGCGATCGCCGCGCGCGATCGGATCAGTTCGGTGGTAAGCATATCCGGCACTGCGCGCAGCGACACATGGACCGTGATCGGCACGACCTTGAGGCTCGGCCCCGCGAGCATCATCACCGCATTCTCGGGCGAAATGCCGCAGGCCTGCGCGACGAATTCGGTCTGCCCCGGATGGGCGAAACCGATGCGGGCGAGACGGCTCTTGGCAATCGGGCCGGTGACCAGCGCCGAAGCCGCGCCGGAACGGACGAGGCCGGTGGCGGTGGCAAGGGCATCGAGGGCAAGGCTTGCGCCTGCATCATCGGGCTCGCCCGGGGTGTAGGGTAGTTGGGCGAGATCGAGCACCGGCAGCGCGCCGTCGAAACAATCCGCCACCTCGTCGGGCGTCTTGATCGCGCAGACCGGCACCGTGATGCCCCGCCTGCGCGCTGCCTCCTCGACGACGCGGGCCGAGCCGACCACGAAGAACGGCGGCAGGGTTTCGGCGTCGCGCAAGGACCATGCGGCGGCGGCGAGTTCCGGGCCGACGCCTGCGGGATCGCCAATGGTAAGGGCAAGGGGGGCGGTCATGGGCGGGAGCCTAGGCGCTCTGTGCCACGCTGGCGAGACGTTCGAGCGTGGGCACCAGTTCGTCGTAGTGGTCGATCACCGCGTCTGCGCCCAGATCGTCAGCGGGAAGATCGTTGAAGCCGAAGCGCACGGCGACGACCGGCATTTGCGCAGCCTTGGCGGCGCCGACGTCAAACGTGGTATCGCCAACGAACGCAGCGGGCCCACCGCCGCAGCGCTCGACCATCTCGTGCAGCATGTCGGGGCGGGGCTTGGCGCGGTGGCGGCCCAGCGTGTCACCGCCGATCACGCAGGCGAAGCGGTGGAGCAGGCCGAGCTCCTCGAACAGCTTGACCGCAAGGCCTTCTGCCTTGTTGGTGGCGATGGCGATCTTCACGCCGCGCGCGTCGAGGGCGTCCAGCATCTCCGCACCGCCGGGAAACAGTGCGGTGTGGTGGGCAATGTTCCGGCCATAGAATTCGATCAGGCTGGCCTGCAGGCCGGGGAAGGCGTCTTCATCCACCCCGCCCGATTCCGTCAGCGCCGAGCGCAGCATCTGCGCCGCCCCGCCGCCGATGTGGCGCTTGGTCTGGTCCAGCGGGACGGGTGGCCGACCGGCAAGGCCGAGCGCGTGGTTGAGCGCGACACCAAGGTCGCGGCTGGTGTCGAGCAGGGTGCCGTCGAGATCGAATCCGACAATCCGGTAAGGAAAATCCGCCATGGTGTGGCCAAGTGGCCTGCTGTTCTGGAAAGCGCAAGATTTGTCTGGCAAGGGTGCGGCCATGATTGAACAGCCCCCTCTCGCCATTATCGTCCTCGCCGCCGGAAAAGGCACCCGCATGAAGAGCGACCTGCACAAGGTGCTCCATCCGATCGCGGGCAGGCCGATGGTCAGGCACCTGATGGCCAGCGCCGCAGAGCTGGGCCCTGAGCGGCAGGTGGTGGTGGCCGGCCACGGGCGCGAGCAGCTGGAGAAGGCGCTGGGCGGCTCTGCCACGATCGCCGTGCAGGACCCGCAGCTGGGTACGGCCCATGCGGTGCAGCAGGCCGAGGGCGCGCTGGCCGGGTTCGATGGCGATGTGCTGATCCTCTATGGCGACGTGCCGTTCGTGCGGGCCGAGACGATGCGGGCGATGATCGCGCGGCTGCATGAGGCCGATGCTCCGGCGGCGGTGGTCCTTGGCTTCGCGCCGCAAGACACGCTGCAGTACGGGCGCGTGATCGCCGAAGACGGGCGCATCGTGAAGATGGTCGAGCACAAGGATGCGACCGAGGCCGAGCGTGCCTGCCGCGTGTGCAATTCGGGGCTGATGGCGGTGCGCAGCGCCGACCTGTTCGGCCTGCTGGCGCGCGTCGGCAACGACAATGCGCAGGGCGAATACTACCTGCCCGACGTGGTCAACATCGCGATTGCCGATGGCCGCACCTGCGCCGTGGTGGTGACGGACGACGCCGACGAAGTCGCCGGGATCAACAGCCGCGCGGAACTTGCAGAGGCCGAAGGTCGCTGGCAGCGCCGCCGCCGGGCCCAGGCCATGGCCGATGGCGCAACGCTGATCGCGCCCGAAACCGTGTGGTTTTCGTGGGATACGGTGCTGGGCCGGGACGTGACGGTCGAGCCCAACGTCTTCTTCGGTCCCGGCGTGACCGTGGCCGATGGCGTGACGATCCATGCCTTCTGCCATCTCGAAGGCGCAGAGCTTTCGCCCGGCGTCCACATCGGCCCCTACGCCCGCTTGCGCCCCGGCGCGAAGCTGGAGGAGGACGTCAAGATCGGCAACTTCGTCGAGGTCAAGAACACGGTGATGCACCGTGGTGCCAAGGCCAGCCACCTGACCTACCTCGGCGATGCCGAAGTGGGGGCTGAGGCCAACATCGGCGCAGGCACGATCACCTGCAACTATGACGGCTACTTCAAGTACAAGACTACCATCGGCGAGCGCGCGTTCATCGGCTCCAACTCTGCGCTGATTGCCCCGGTCAAGATCGGCGCGGACGCCATCGTCGCGGCAGGCAGCGCAGTGTCACGCGACGTCGCCGACGGCGAATTGCGCATGGTGCGGGCAGAGCAGCTGGTGAAGCCGGGCTGGGCTGACCGCTTTCATGATGCGATGAAGAAGAAGAAGGCGGAGAAGCGGGGGTAGCGTGCCGAACTACCTTATCGAACCAGCAGCGGTCCGCGATGACTCTGAAGCGCTGGAAGTGGCTAGCGTCTGGATTGCCAAGCAGGGCCTGCATTGCGCGCTGAATGTCGGAATCTACGCTGACCACGACCAAGTCGACGGACGTGAGGCTTGGGGTGTGATCATGGCCGATATGATCGGCCACCTTTCCAATGCATTGCAAGATTCGTACGGCTATGACACTGCCCAATCAAAGGCAGCCATTGTGAACTCGCTTCTCAGGGAAGTCGACGTGCCCACTTCGGAGTTGCATGGTTTCTTCGCGGACTAGAGACTGAACCCGTAGACCGAGTTTGGCGGGGCTGGCATTCCAGCCCCGCGTTCGCTCAATCCAGCATCGACGCCGGCACCTTGCCGCCGTTCTGCGCAAGCTTGCGCATGGTGGCCTTGTGGAGCCAGATGTTCATTTCGGCCGAGCCATCCAGAGCGCCGGTATAGCCGAGTTCCTGGGCGAGTTCCTTGCGGTTGGCGAGGCTGGAATCGATGCCCAGAAGCTTCATCAGGTCGACGATCGAGGTGCGCCAGTTGAGGTCCTTGTCCTGGGCCATCTCGCTGAGGTTGGCTTCGACGTCGAACTGCGAAACGGGCGCCGGTGCGGGTGCGGTTGGTGCAGGCGCTGGCGTCGATGCAGAAGGAGCGGCGGGGGTTGTAGTGGGCGCGGGCTTGGGCGTCTGGCCAGTCTGGGTCGGGCGCGTGCCCTTCCACGAGATGGCGTCCATGATCTTGCTGAAAATGCTCATCGATTGCTCCTGCGATGGGTTTCCACAGGCAACCGGCGAGGGCGGGGATGCGTTCCTCAGGGCTTGACGATAGCGCGATATCATATCATGATATCGTCATGACTCGCATCCTTGCCGACATTCCGGATGAAGATATCGCCGCCCTCGATGCGCGCGCGAGCGAGCAAGGCAAGTCGCGGGCCGCGCTCGTGCGCGAGGCTGTGAAGCTCTATCTCGTGCAGAGCGATACCAGCAACGACTGGATCGACCGCTATGCCGGGCTCTGGGCACATCGCACCGATATCGGCGACAGCGTGGAATATCAGCGCGCCATGCGTGAAGATCGCCGCCCCTATGAAGACATCTGACCTTGTCTGCACCGTTCTTCGACACCAAC
The DNA here is from genome assembly GCF_012641315.1 of Novosphingobium sp. ERW19. Lineage (NCBI taxonomy): Bacteria > Pseudomonadati > Pseudomonadota > Alphaproteobacteria > Sphingomonadales > Sphingomonadaceae > Novosphingobium > Novosphingobium sp. ERW19. The sequence goes on along the minus strand of NZ_JABAIC010000001.1, from coordinate 386,236 downwards.
ATCGTCATCGATTGGCTGAGGCGCATGCCCCATGCAGCCCAAGAGATCGCGCGTTATCGCAGCCACCGCATTAGCCGGATAGTGTGGACTGAGGTGATGGCCGGCGAGGCGCTGGAAAAGCGGGACCTCGTCCGGGAAGCCCTGAGCCATTTCGATTGCGTGGAAATCGATGCGCGGATCGCCACGGCGGCAGCAGATATCCGCTATCGCAGCCGCATGAAGCTGATGGATGCCTATATCCTCGCTACCGCGCAGGTTAACGGTTCGATCCTGATTACACGAAATACCAAGGATTTTCCGGCAACCATGCCCGGCATCCGGGTGCCCTATACTCTCTAGTCGAAAGCAGTTGCCTGCATGTGCGGAATTATCGGAATCGTCGGCAAGGAACAGGTGGCGGACCGGCTGGTCGATGGCCTGCGGCGGATGGAATATCGCGGCTATGATTCGGCAGGGATCTGCACGGTCGAAGGCGGGCAGCTGGTGCGGCGGCGGGCCGAGGGCAAGCTCAACAATCTTGTGCTGGAACTCGCGCGCAATCCGGCCTCGGGCCTGATCGGCATTGCCCACACCCGCTGGGCAACCCATGGCGCGCCGACAACGAGCAACGCGCATCCACATGCCACGGGCGAAGTGGCGCTGGTTCACAACGGTATCATCGAGAACTTCAAGACCCTGCGCGACGCCCTGATAGCGCGGGGCCGCAAGTTCGAGAGCGAGACCGATACCGAAGTGGTGGCGCATCTCGTGTCCGAACAGGTCGAGGCAGGACTTTCGCCGCAGGACGCGGTGAAGGCCGTGCTGCCGACCTTGCGCGGCGCCTTTGCGCTCGCCATCGCTTTCCGCAGCCATGACGACATGCTGATCGGTGCGCGGCTGGGATCGCCGCTGGTAGTCGGCTATGGCGAGGGCGAGACCTATCTCGGGTCCGACGCGCTTGCGCTCGCGCCGCTGACGCAGCGGATTACCTACCTCGAGGAAGGCGACTGGGTGGTGATCACCCGTGAGGGCGCGCAGATCTTCGATGCGGACAACAATCTGGTCGAACGCCCCATCGTCGCCTCGGGCGCAACCGCTGCAGCAATCGAGAAGGGCAATTACCGCCACTTCATGCAGAAGGAGATCTTCGAGCAGCCGGTGGTGGTGGCGCAGACGCTGCGCTCCTACTTGCGCCGGGTGGAGCAGACCGTGGCGCTGCCGCAGATTGACTTCGACCTTGCCAGCATCAATCGCGTGACCATCGTCGCCTGCGGGACGAGCTTCTATGCCGGCATGGTCGCCAAGTACTGGTTCGAGCAGTTCGCGCGCCTGCCAGTGGACATCGATGTGGCGTCCGAGTTCCGCTACCGCGATCCGGTGCTGGAGCCGGGCGGCCTTGCGCTGTTCATCTCGCAGAGCGGCGAAACCGCCGACACGCTCGCGGCGCTGCGGCACTGCAAGGCGGCGGGGCAGACCATTGCAGTGGTCGTCAACGTGCCGACGAGTTCGATGGCGCGCGAGGCGGATCTGCTGCTGCCGACCCATGCCGGGCCGGAAATCGGGGTTGCCTCGACCAAGGCGTTCACCTGCCAGCTGGCGGTGCTCGCGGCGCTGGCGGCGCACCTTGCGGTCAAGCGTGGGCGGCTGACACGCGAGGAAGAGGCCGAGATCGTCGAGCAGCTGGTCGAGACGCCGGCCTGCCTCAACGCGGCGCTTGCCCATGACGAGGAGATCGCCGGCATGGCGCACCTGATCGCGCCGGCCCGCGATGTCCTCTATCTCGGGCGCGGGCCGGACTATCCGCTGGCGCTGGAAGGAGCGTTGAAGCTCAAGGAAATCAGCTACATCCACGCAGAAGGCTATGCCAGCGGCGAGATGAAGCATGGCCCTATCGCCTTGATCGACGAGGCGGTGCCGGTGATCGTGCTGGCGCCTTCTGGCCCGCTGTTCGAGAAGACCGTGAGCAACATGCAGGAAGTGCGTGCGCGCGGCGGCAAGGTCGTGCTGATCTCCGACGCAGAAGGCATTGCCGAGGCGGGTGAGGGGTGCCTGGCCACGATCGAGATGCCCAAGGTGCACCCGCTGATCGCGCCGCTGGTCTATGCCGTGCCGGTGCAATTGCTCGCCTACCACGTCGCCGTGGCCAAGGGCACCGACGTCGATCAGCCGCGCAATCTGGCAAAGTCCGTCACTGTCGAATAGGCAGGCGCTATAGCGCCCGCCATTCTCCGGGGGCGATGCCGTCCAGCGTCCAGTCGCCGATCTGCCAGCGGACGAGGCGCAGCGTGGGGTGGCCGACGGCTGCGGTCATGCGTCGGACCTGGCGGTTGCGGCCTTCGCGGATGGTGAGGCGCAACCAGCTGTCGGGGATGGATTTTCTCACGCGGATCGGCGGATCGCGGGGCCACAGCGCCGGGTCGTCGATGCGCTCGACCTTGGCGGGGAGGGTGGGGCCGTCCTTGAGCGTGACACCCTTGCGCAGGGCCTGCAATGCGGCCTCGTCGGGCTCGCCTTCTACCTGGACAAGATAGGTTTTTGGCAGCTTGTGGCGGGGGTCGGCGATGCGGGACTGGAGGGGGCCGTCGTCGGTCAGGAGGAGCAGGCCTTCGCTGTCATGGTCCAGCCGGCCAGCAGGGTAAACGCCCGGAAAGTCTATGAAATCCGCAAGCGTAGGCCGGGGCGGGCCGGTGCGTTCGGGGGAGAACTGGCACAGTACGCCGAAGGGCTTGTTGAACGCGATGAGGGCCATGCGGGGGGCTTAGGCGCTTGATTCCTGGGCGGCAATCGCGCGTTTCCAACTCTCTCGGGCAGAGAGGAAACTCCAGCGGTCGCGCAGCGAACTTGGCACGAACTCTTCGAGACCGACCGACAGTGCTAGCATTATCGCGTATCCGACCGAGATATCGGCCATGGTGAACCGCCCGGCAGCGACGAATTTCTCCCCCATCATCGCTTCGGCATTGCGCAATCGCGAGCCGAACCATTCGGCGTAATCGCGAGCGATCTCGGGGCGGCGATCTTCAGGCTTGGCGAAGACCTGATAGCGCAAGTGGATTGTCTGCGGGAAGGTGAGCGTCGCTTCACCCATGACGAGGAAGTTGAGGTAGGCGGCATAGCCATCCTCATGCGGGGCGACGGCGAGGTCCGTGGGGCCGTACTTCGTGGCGAGATAGTGCGGGATCGCGACGCTTTCGGTCATCCGCACGTCGCCATCGATCAGGACCGGGATCGTGCCCAGAGGGTTGATGTCGTGCATGCCTTCGTGGCGGTGGCGGGGCGGGAAGGGGAGGGTGTGGAGCCGGTAGGGCAGCCCCATTTCCTCGAGCGCCCAGAGCGCGCGGAAGGAGCGGGCGTTCTTGCAGTGGTAGAGCGTGAGCATCGCCCGAGGATTGCGGGCCTGCGCCCGCAGCACAAGGGCAAGTTTTCGACACATTGCCGCAAAGTGCGGGTCGTGAAGGCAATCCATAGGACAGCACGGGTCGTTACTTACACTGAGGAGAATAAGGATGCGTGTCATTCGAGCGATGGTGTTCTCTGCCCTGGAATTTTCCTTGGCGAATCTGGCCCTGACGCATCCGGCGCTGGCACAGACGGCACCATCAGCCACTGCGCCCGCGCGCCCGGCGGGGCCGCCGATGGTGCCGCAGGGTTGGACGATGACCGTGGGCGTGGCACCGGTGTTCGGGATGGCGTGGCAAGGTTCGAAGGACACCGCGCTTTCGATCTTCCCGGACCTGCGGGTCAACTACAAGGACACGCTGTTCCTTTCGGTGCAGGACGGGTTGGGCTGGAACGCGGTCAATCAGGATGGCTGGAAGGCGGGGCCGATCGTGCGGGCCCGCTTCGGGCGGAACGAGGATGACGGCGGATCGCCGTTCCTGATCGCGGGAGGCAGCGACGCCCTGCGCGGGATGGGCGACGTGGACATTGCCGGAGAAGCCGGGGGCTTTGTCGAGAAGCGGCTGGGGGCGAAGAAGCAGTGGCGCCTGCGCGCCGAGGTCCGGCAGGGCTTTGGCGGACATGAGGGCGTGGTGGGCGACGTGCTGGCGCAGTATTCGGGGCGTTCGGGCAAGGTGATCTATGCGGTCGGGCCGCGCGCGACCTTTGCCAGCGGCGATTTCATGCGGACCTATTACGGGGTGGATGGTGCCCAGGCGGCACGCACCGGGCTGGCGGTTTCGCGGCCTGACGGAGGGCTGGTTTCCTATGGGATGGGGGCGAATCTGATCCGGCCGCTGGACCGGAAGCGCGCGGTGGCGGTCTTTGCCGGTGTTGACCGGTTGGGCGGTGAGCCGGCCGGGAGTTCATTGATCCGCGAGCGGGGGCAGCGGACGCAGTTTTCGATCGGGCTGGGGTATTCCTACCGGTTCGGGCTTTGATTCCGGCGTAGTGCCTATGCCCACCCCCGACCCCTCCCGCCTGCGGGAGGGGGGAAAGGACGCGTCAGTTGATCGAGATCACGCCATCGACGGCGCGCCATTCCTGCGGGCCGATCAGGTGGTTGTGGGCGATGCGGACCGAGTGGAGTGCGGCCTCGATTTCGCGCCGCCAGTGATCGAGGAAGCCGTGGAGGCGCGGGAAGCGTGGGGCGAGATCGTATTGCTGGAAGGCGAACATCTGCAGCAGGCTGGGGTGGTCCGGCAGGTAGTAGTGGATCTGGATGGTGGTCAGGCCGTAGCCTTCCATCTGCAGCCGGATGTCCTCCCCAAGGGTGTTGGCGCCAGTCACACGTCCCATGCTCTTCCTTCCTTCGTACTGGAAGGAGCATCGGCCGATTGGAGCGCGATGCTCCGACCTCATGCAAAGTCGCAGAAACAGTTACAACTGTGACGAAAATTCCTGAAGAAGCGGTGAACCGTCAAGAGGGCTGAAAAGCGTATTCCACAATCAGCGCGCGGCGATGGGGGCGACCTGTTCGCACTTGGCCTTGGTATCGGACGGGCCGCTGCCGCCAAGCATCGTCGCGGCAATGAAGCCACCGACGACGAGCAGGACGAAGCCGACGGTGACGAGGCCGAGGTACTTGTCGATGAAGCGCTTGATCGGCGCACCGAACAGGCGGAACAGCACGCCGACAATCATGAAGCTGATCGAGCGGCTGACCACGCTGGCGAGGATGAACGGCACCAGCGGCATGGCGATGAAGCCAGCGGTGATCGTCAGCAGCTTGAACGGGATGGGCGTGGCGCCCTTGATCATGATGATCTCGACCCCGTATTCGCGCAGGTAGCAGGCCGCCTTGGGGAAGCTTTCGGTGAGGTGCAGCGCGGCCAGCAGCTGGGTGCCGACAGTATCGTACAGGCCATAGCCGATCGCATAGCCGAGCAGGCCGCCCAGCACCGAGGCGATCGTGGCAACCGCGGCGAAGCGCACCGCCTTTTTCGGTTCTGCCAGGCACATCAGGCCGAGCAGGGGGTGCGGCGGGATCGGGAAGAAGCTTGCCTCCATGAACGCGAACAGCGCGAGCCACCATTCGGCATGGGGGTGCGCGGCCTTGGCCATGGTCCAATCGTAGAGGCGGCGAAGCATCGGAATCCCGTTCGTTGTTGCGGATGTGCGGATAGGGGAGGCGGGGGCGGAGTGCCAGTGGTTCTTTGAGTCTGGTTATGTCGAAGACGATAGATAACCTAATTGGCACTTTTTGATTGACTTTCCCGGTCAATTGAGTACATATCAAGAACATCGCAAGGCCGAATCGTTCTGAAAGCGGGAACGGCGGGCGGTGGCGTCAGAAAAGCTCAATTCCGAAAGGGATGGTCCGCATGGCCAAGCCGAAAGTGCAGCCGGGTGCCGATGAGTCATGTGCGGAGGACGCGTGCGTGGACGTTCCCCATGGGGAACTGGAACCTGCGCAGCCGCCGAAGACGAGGAAGAGCAACAGGCCGTGGCGACCGGTGTTCCTTGCCGTGCTGGCCGAAACATCGAACGTGACGGCGGCGGCGGCGGCGGCGGAAATTCCGGCATCGCGGGCGTACAAGGACAAGCGCGACGATGGCGAGTTTGCCGCGCGGTGGCGCGAGGCGCTGTGCGAGGGCTACGACCTGCTGGAGATCGAAGTGCTCCACCGCCTGCGCTTTGGTGAGCCGAAGGACGGCGCCAAGTTCGACAATGCGACGGCGCTGCGGCTGCTTTCGCAGCACCGCGACACCGTGGCGCGCGAGCGGGCGATCCGTGACAATGCCGACGTGGAAGCGGTGCGCAGATCGCTTCACGCCAAGCTGCTGCAGATCCGCGAGGAAGTGCATCGCCAGCGCCAGACGGCCGCCTGCGACGTGAGCGCGCATGGCTGAGCGGGCGATGCTGGACTGGCTGTCCGAAGCAAGCCCCGAGCGCATTGCCGCCTTCGTCGAAGGACTGGACGAGAAGGAGATTACCGAGTGGCCGTTTGACTGGCGGACCTGGGCGCGGGAAAACCAGCTTGCCCCGGACGACGATTGGCGGGTGTGGCTGGTCATGGCCGGGCGCGGGTTCGGCAAGACGCGACTGGGTGCGGAATGGGTGCGCGGTGTGGCCGAGACCGATCCGGAGGCACGGATTGCGCTGATCGGATCATCGCTCCACGAAGCGCGCAGCGTGATGGTGGAAGGCGAGAGCGGGCTGCTTTCGATCGGCGCACCATGGCGGCGGCCGACCTATGAAAGCTCGGTCCGGCGCCTGACCTGGCCGAACGGGGCTCAGGCCTTCCTCTATTCGGCGGGCGAGCCGGAAGCCTTGCGCGGGCCGCAGCACAGCCATGCCTGGTGCGACGAGATTGCCAAGTGGGACAACATGTCGAACCGGGCGCTTTCGACCTGGGACAACCTGCTGATGGGGCTGCGGCTGGGGAGCGATCCCAGGCTGGTGGCGACGACTACGCCGCGCCCGGTGCCACTGGTGGCGCGGATCGTGGGACAGCGTGAAGATGTGGTGGTGACGCGCGGGACGACGTTCGACAATGCCGCGAACCTGCCCGAGCGCTTCATCGAGGCGATGCGAAAGACCTTTGGCGGGACCATGCTGGGACGGCAGGAACTGCTGGGCGAAATGATCGAGGATCTGGCCGGCGCGCTGTGGAGCCGCCGCCTGATCGAAGGGGGCCGCGAGGACGTGGCGCCGCCGTGTACGCGGATCGTGATCGGGGTGGACCCTCCGGCCAGCGCGCACGGTGATGCTTGCGGGATCGTGGTCTGCGGCATCGGGGATGACCGGATCGCCCGGGTGCTGGCCGATTGTTCGGTGGAACAGGCCAGTCCCGAGCGTTGGGCCCGCGCCGTCGTCAATGCTGCGCAGGCCTGGTCGGCTGACCGGGTGGTGGCCGAGGCGAACCAGGGGGGCGAAATGGTGAGTGCGGTGCTGCGTGCGGCACAGGCGAACCTGCCCCTGCGCCTTGTCCATGCGAGCCGGGGCAAGGCGGCGCGGGCCGAGCCGGTGGCGGCGCTCTATGAAGCGGGGCGGGTGCGCCATGCCGGGATGTTCGCAAGGCTGGAGGACGAGTTGTGCGGAATGATGCCGGGCGGAGAATACCAAGGGCCGGGGCGATCTCCGGACCGGGCGGATGCCTGTGTCTGGGCGCTGACCGAGCTGATGCTGGGGCAACAGGCGGAGCCGCGCATCTGGTTTGATTGAAGGTTTTGGTGGGGCTGCCTGGTTTGTGCCGCTTGCCCACCCCCGACCCCTCCCGCCTACGGGAGGGGAGAAGAGAAATGCGCCCTCCCGCCTGCGGGAGGGGCGGAGAAGTGCGCCTTAAGCGCGGTCGTTCAGTTTCATCATGAAAGGCAGACTATGTCGTTCTTTCAATCGCTTGCTGCTGCCTTCAAGGGCGAGGCGGTGACGCCGCGGGCGCCGCTGGGGCGCAGTTTCGTCTCGCCGTGGATTGCCGCCTCGGACTGGCGCGGGGATGCCGCTCGCGGGCCGATCAACTATCCCGTGGCGATCCGCGAGGCTTACTTGCGCAATCCCGTGGCACAGCGTGCGGTGCGGCTGGTGGCAGAGGGGATCGGCGGGGCGCCGGTCAAGGCATCGCAGCCCGAGCTGCTGGCGCTGATCGGTGAGACCAGTGCGGGCCAGCCGCTGATCGAGACGCTGGCGGCGCATCTCATGCTGCACGGCAATGCCTATGTGCAGGTGCTGCGCGATGCCGACGGGGTGCCGGTGGAACTGTTTGCGCTGCGGCCCGAGCGGGTAACGGTGATTCCCGATGCGGCGGGCTGGCCCGCGGCCTTTGCCTACAAGGTCGGCGAGAAGGCGATGCGGATTGACGCCGCGGACGACTTTGGCCGGCCCAACCTGATCCATGTGAAGCACTTCCACCCCCTCGACGATCACTATGGCGCAGGGTGCCTGGAAGCGGCGGAGGAGGCCGTGGCGATCCACAATGCGGCGGCGGGCTGGAACCGAAGCCTGCTGGAGAACGCGGCGCGGCCTTCGGGGGCGCTGGTCTATGATCCGGGCGAGCCGGGGGCGGCGCTTTCGGCCGACCAGTTCGAGCGGATCAAGGCTGAACTGACGGCGGCCTATTCGGGCATGGGCAATGCCGGGCGGCCGATGTTGCTGGAAGGCGGCCTCAGGTGGCAGGCGCTGGCGCTGACCCCGGCGGACATGGACTTTGCCACGCTGAAGGCAGCGGCGGCGCGCGACATCGCGCTCGCCTTCGGGGTGCCGCCGATGCTGCTGGGGATTCCGGGCGACAACACTTACGCCAACTATCGCGAGGCGAACCGGGCGCTGTGGCGGCTGACGCTGCTGCCGCTGGCGGGGAAGGTGCTTTCCGCGCTGGCCGAGGGCTTGGCGGGATCGTTCAAGGGGGCGGCGTTGAGCGTCGATCTCGATGCGGTGCCGGCACTGGCCGAGGATCGCGAGCGATTGTGGGCGCAGGTTTCGGGCGCGGACTTCCTTTCGGCTGACGAGAAGCGCTCTCTTCTCGGGATCGGTGAGGTGCAGGCATGACGCGCGAGGACATGCTGGCGCGGCTGGTCGCGCAGGCCGAGGACGAGGGCGGCGATCTCGTCACCTTGCGGGCGATCGTGGAGGAGGCTTCGGACCTCGGCGCGGCGCGGGTGCTGAGCCGGATGGGGCTGGCCGACGATCATGCGCTGACCGACATGGCCGAGCTTCGCCAGCTGCTGGGCGCCTGGCGCGATGCCAAGGCGAGCGCGTGGAAGGCCGTGGTGACCTGGGTGGTGCGGGGCCTGTTGGCGCTGCTGCTGCTGGGCATTGCGATGCGCCTTGGCCTGACGGAGCTGGTGCGATGAGCGGCCCGGTGCGGTTTGCCGGCTATGCCGCGATCTTCCGCAAGCGCGACAGCGGCGGGGATACGATCCTGCCGGGCGCATTCAAGGGCAGTCTCGAGCGCAGGCTGGCCGAAGGGCTGAAGCTGCCGCTGCTGTGGCAGCACCGCCCGGACCAGCGCATCGGCTGGATCGAAAGCGCGGGCGAGGACGAGCGGGGTTTGCGTGTCGTGGCGCGGATCGATGCTGCGGATTCGGCAGCGGCGCGGGCGCTCAAGGAGGGGGCCGTGGACGGTCTGTCGTTCGGCTACCGCGTGCTCAAGGGCCGGGCGCTGCCGGGCGGGCGCGAGCTGGAGGATCTCGACCTGTTCGAGGTGAGCCTGGTGACCCGGCCGATGCAGCCACTGGCGCGCGTGCATTTCGTCGAGCCGGAAACGGCCTGATTTTTCCGAAACCGAAGTCCCCGATGGGCCGCGCGGTCCCGTGCGACCTGTTTCATGCAGAAAGGACGTTGAGCCACATGGATAATCTGGAGATCGAAACCAAGGCGGATGCCATCGCTGAATCGTTCGACATCGTCGAGCGCCAGGATGCGCATGATGCAGCCATCGCCGCGCTGCGCAGCGAGGTGGAGGAAGTGAAGGGCCGGATCGAGCGTGCGGGCCGCATGGCGGTGCGTCCGATGCTGGCCGGTGGCGCCGAAGGTGGGCAGGAGCTGAAAGGCTTTGTCGACGGCTATATCCGCCATGGCCGCGAGACCGAGCTGAAGGCGCTTTCGGGCACGGTGGCAGCCGATGGCGGCTTTGCCGTCCCGCAGCAGATCGACGAGATGATCGCGCGCCGTCTGGTCGAGATCAGCCCGATCCGTTCGGTGGCCAACGTGGTGCAGACCGGCACTTCGGGCTTCCGCCGCCTGATCTCGATCGGCGGCGCGGCCTCGGGCTGGGTCAGCGAGACAGGTGCGCGTCCGGAGACGGCGAGCCCCAAGCTGGCCGAGATCCTGCCGCCGACCGGTGAGCTCTATGCCAACCCCTCGGCGACGCAGGCGATGCTCGACGATGCGGCGTTCGACGTGGAAACCTGGCTCGCGAACGAGATCGCGACCGAGTTTGCCCGCGCCGAAGGTGCGGCGTTCATCAACGGCACCGGCACCAACCAGCCCAAGGGCTTCCTTGGTGCGACGATGAGCACGGCGGGCGACAATACGCGCGCGTTCGGTTCGCTGCAGTTCGTGGGTTCGGGCAATGCGTCTGGCTTTGACAGCGCGCCGGATGCCAAGCTGATCGACCTGGTGTTCCAGATGAAGGCACCGCTGCGCCAGGGCGCGGTGTGGGTGATGAACTCGACCACGCTGGCGACGATCCGCAAGCTCAAGACCGCGGACGGCGCATTCCTGTGGCAGCCGGGCCTGGTGCAGGGCCAGCCCGATCGCCTGCTCGGCTATCCGGTGATCGAAGCCGAGGACATGCCGGACGTGGCGGCCAACGCCTTCCCGATCGCGTTCGGCAACTTCAAGGCCGGCTACCTGATCGCGGAGCGTCGCCAGACCACGATCCTGCGCGATCCCTATACCAACAAGCCCTACGTCCAGTTCTATGCCACCCGCCGTGTCGGCGGGCAGGTGATGGACAGCGACGCGATCAAGCTGCTGAGAATCACGGCCTGATCGACGCCTGGCTGATCTTTCCGGAGGCCTGAAATCCTCCGGATGCCTGCGGCGGTTCCTCCCCCTGCCGCCGCAGGCCCCCTTTCCTTCCAAGATGACCGGAGATTGCCATGATGCGGGCAATTGTCGCGCCGCCAGCCGTGGCCTCGGCGGCGCTTAGCGAACTGAAGGCCTGGCTCGGGATTACCCGGACCGCCGACGATGGCGAGCTTGCCGCGCTGATGCGCGCCGCGTTTGACGTGTGCGAAGGCTTTACCGGCACGATGCCGCTGCAATCGGGCTGCGAGGACGTGCTGGAAGCCAGCGGCGACTGGCAGGCACTTTCGGCCCGGCCGGTCACCGCGATCACCGCGATGGCGGGGCTCAGCACCGCCGGCCTGCGCACGGCGCTGGCTTCGACCGATTACGAGCTGGACATCCGTGCCGATGGCACCGGCCTGGTGCGGTTACGCCGACCGATCGACCAGACGCGGGTGGTGGCGACCTATGTTGCGGGTCTTGCCGCTGATTGGACAAATCTGCCCGAGGCGATCCGCCATGGCGTGATCCGCCTAGCCGCGCACCAGCACCGCGCGCGTGACGACGAGAAGAAGGCGGCAACGCTGCCGCCGGCGGTGGTCGCGGCGCTGTGGCGGCCGTGGCGGCGGATGCGCCTCGCATGATCGAGGCGCGGGCCGACGGCGCCGGGCTGGTGCGGCGGCTGACCGAGAAGGCCGAGGCGCTGGCCAAGGCGCGGGCGGCAATGCTGGCGAAAGGCAGGAGTGCAGCGCGCTGGCGCATTTCCGGTTTGCTGTGGCCGCTGTTTGGAAAGGAATAGGCGATGGAGATTCCCTTTCGAGCCGCTTTGATCGACTGGCTGGCGAGCGATCCGGCATTGGGCGCGGCGCTCAATGCCGTGGTTGAGGAAGCACCTTCGCGCGTGGCCTTGCCGTGGCTGGCGCTGACGGCGAGCGCGAGCACCAACTGGGGCACCAAGACGCTGGCAGGCCGCGAGATCCGCGTGGCGCTGGAGCTGAACTTCCGCAGCGACGATCCGCTGGGCGGCGCAGCGCTGGTCGCGGCGATCGAGGCGCGGGTCGAGAGCCTGCCCTACGACCAGACTGCGAGCGGTTTCCGCATTGCCAGCATGGCGATGCTGAAAGCGCGGGCCGAGCAGCGCGGCGAAGCGCTGCGAGTGGTCGTGCTGGAATACCGGGCGCGCGTGATGGCGGCCTGACACCTCATTCTGTTTGAAGGAGAACCGACATGGCAGCACAGAAGGGAAGCGCCTTTCTGCTGAAGATCAGCGATGGCGCGGCAACGCCGACCTACAACACCGTGGCGGGCCTGCGCACCACGCAGATGTCGATCAACGGCGAGGCGGTGGTGATTACCTCGAAAGATTCAGGCGGGTGGCGCGAGCTGCTTTCAGGCGCGGGGACGCGCTCTGTAACGGTCAGCGCGGCGGGCATCTTCCTTGGCAGCGCGGCCGAGGGCCAGGTGCGCGGCAATGCGCTTTCCGGGACCATCGCCGACTACGAGCTTTCGTTCGAGGGCGGCGAGAAGATGCGGGGCAAGTTCCTTGTGCAGCGGCTTGACTACTCGGGCGATTTCAACGGCGAGCGCAATTACACGATGACGCTCGAAAGCTCGGGCGTGGTGGCGCAGGTCTGATGGCTGAAGCAGCCAACCCGCACCGGGGTGAAGCGGTGCTTTCGCTTGGCGGTCAGCCGCTGGTGCTGCGCCCGACATTCGGCGCGCTGGTGGCCGCCGAAGAGGAACTGGGATCGCTGTTCGCACTGGTCGAGCGGGCGAGCGCCGGGCAGCTGCGGCTGGCCGAGATGGTCGCGCTGTTCTGGCATGCCTTGCGCGATCGCAATGGACTGGAACGCGCCGACTTTGCCGAGGCGGTGGCGCGCGAGGGCTTGGCCGCCTGTACGCCGGTGCTGCGTGCACTGATCGTGCAGGTGCTGAAGGGCGGCGGATGAGCGGCACCTTCGGCAAAGTGGCAGCGCGGTTATCGGGACAGGCCGCGCTGCTGCTTGGCTGGCCGCCGCACCGGTTCTGGGCCGCGACGCCCGAGGAGCTGGCCACGATCCTTGCCGCGATGCGGGCGCCCGATGGCGAAGGCGTGGATCGCAGCATGATCGACAGACTGATGGAGCAAGACCGTGACGGATGAACTCGACACGCTGATGATCGACGTGCGCGCCAATACCTCAGGCTTCACAGCGGACGTGGCGCAGATGCGCGGGAGCTTCGATTCGATCCTGGTGGATGGTTTCGGGCGGGCGGGCGACACACTGGAGCGGGGCCTGCTGGGCGCGATCCGGCGCGGCTCGCTGGGCTTCGAGGACCTGCGGCGCGTGGCGCTGAACGTGGTTGGCGACATTGCCGCGCAGGCCGTGCAGGCCGGGATCGGCTCGATTGGCGGCGCGACTGGCGCGCAATCGGGCGGGATCGGCGGGTTGCTGACGGGGCTGGTCTCGTCGATCTTCGGTTTGCCGGGGCGTGCAACCGGCGGGCCGGTGGCTCCAGGCAGGGGCTATCTGGTGGGCGAGCGGGGGCCGGAGCTGTTCGTGCCGACGTCAGCAGGGCGGGTGGAGCCTTCGGTTGGTGGTGGCCGGGGGCGCGACGTCAACGTCTCGATCCGCATTGTCAGCCCGCAAGGCAGCAACCAGCCCGAAAGCTTGCGCCGATCGGGCAAGCAGGTGGCGCAGGCGGTGCGCCGCGCTCTCAACGAATTCTGATCAGGCGGGGAACCGGCGATGAGTTACTGGCTGGCAAAGCGCCGCACGGTGCAGCAGACCGACACGATCCAGCGCTTCGATCCGCGCTTCTGGACGGTGAATTTCCCAAGGCCGGCAATGGCTTCGGTGGTGACGACCGCACCCGATGCACTGCGGGTCGATGCGGTGTTCCGCAAGGCGGACGATCTTGTCGGCCTGATCTGGGAATCCGAGGACAAGTGGGATCACCCGCTGCTGGCCTATGAAACGCGGCGCGATTATTCGCGGCTGACGCTTTCATTTCGGTGGCGCTCTGCGGGTGTCCTGCCGCTGGATGCCGTGAACGGGCCGACGCTGACGATCGAGGGACGCGATGCGGATGGCAATGCGCGGGCGTGGTACGTGCGGCTGTGGAACTATGCCAGCGGAACGCCGACCGACGCGCAGATCACGCTGAAGTTCTCGGAACTTGATGGCGGGTTTCTGCTGCCTGCCGAAGCTGACCCTGTGCATCCAGCGGACATCGACCGGTTGTTCATCTCGCTGGTGGCGCCGGCTTACGCTGCCGGTGATGCGACGCCCTTTGCCACTTCGGCAGCGGGGTGGGCGGAGCTTTCGGGCATTTCCTGCCAGGGACACAAGCCGATGCTGGAACTGGGCGATGTGATGGTCCCGCCGCACGGCCTTGCCATGTGCACCGGCTATGACGATGCCTACAACCTGACGCCGGCGCGACTGCTGCGGCAGATCAGGGGCCTCGGCTATCGCGGGAGCATCAACCATTACATCGGCATGAGCCACTTCTATTCGCTGGTGCCGGATGGCGCTGGCGGGTTCGTGGTCGATCCCTGGCAGCCGGCGATTAATCCGGCGGCGCAGACATGGCACGAGGCGTTCCTTGCCGGGGCGAAGGCGATGGGGCAGACCGTGATTGCCTCGCAATCATACGAGGTGCTGGCGCAGAACTGCCCGGCAGCGTGGCAGCAGAAGGCGTGGGACGGAACCCCGGCGCGGACCGGATGGGTGCCGCCATCGGCGCTGCTTTCGCCTGCGAACGCACAGGCGATGGCTTGGGTGCGCAAGGTGGGCGTGGCGCTGGTTGGCCTGTTGCAGGGCGCAGGCCTTCCGGTGCGGCACCAGGTGGGCGAGCCGTGGTGGTGGGTGACGCAGGACCGGCGCATCTGCATCTATGACGATGCGGCGAAGGCGGCGTTTGGCGGCAGTCCGGTGAACATTCCGGACATGGGCGAGACTCTCAGCGCGGCACAGAAGAGCCTGCTCGATCAGGCAGGGGCCTTGCTGGCGCAATCGACGGCGGACCTCGCCGCTGCGGTGAAGGCGGCTGCGGGTGGCGCGGGGGCGGAGACGCTGCTGCTGGCGTTCCTGCCGACCGTGCTCGATCCTGTGACGCCCGAGGCTTATCGTGCGAACTTGCCGGTGGGGTGGGCCTCGCCTGCTTTCGACGTGCTGCAGCTGGAAGACTACGACTGGGTGACAGCGGGCAAGGATGCGCTGCGGGCCAAGGCGCGCGTGATCGCCGAAGCACGGCTGGGCTATTCGCGATCGCAGCAGCATTACCTGTCCGGGTTCGTCCTGCTGCCTGAGAACGCTGCGAGCGAATGGGCGCGCATTGACGCTGCAGCAAGCGAGGCGGTGGGCCTTGGCGTTGCGGAGACCTTCATCTGGGCGCTGCCGCAGGTTTCGCGCGATGGCTTTACCCGGCTTCCCGACATGAGCGGAGACGAGACCATGCAATCCTTCGACGATGTCCTGTTCCCGCTGGCGTTGGGACGCGATGCTTCGGTGACGCCGGAGTTTTCGACCAATGTCACGATCACGGCTTCGGGTTTCGAGCGGCGCAACAGCCTGTGGTCGGACGCGCGGCTGCGCTTCGATGTGGGGCCGGGGGTGCGCTCGGAGGCCGAGCTGGGCGAACTGATTGCGTTCTTCCGGGCGCGGCGCGGGCAGGCGCGAGGGTTCCGCCTGCGCGATCCTTCGGACTTCAGCTCCAATGGTATGACCGGGGTGCCGACGCCGATGGATCAGGTGCTGGGGACGGGTGACGGCGCGACCTCGCGCTTTGCCCTGGTCAAGCACTATGGCGAGGGCGGCGATGCGCAGAAGCGTCGGATCACCCGGCCGCGCGCGGAATCGCTGCGGGTTAGCGTGAACAGTGCGGAAACCGGCGACTTCTCGCTCGATGCCAAAGGCGTGCTGGTCTTTGCGACGGCACCGGCGGCAGGGTCTGTGGTGCGGGCAGGCTTCTATTTCGACGTGCCGGTGCGTTTTGCCGAGGATCGTCTCGACATCTCGGGCGCGGAGTTTGCCGCTGGCGAAGCACCGAGCGTGCCATTGGTCGAACTGCGAGAAGACGCATGAGCCGGACCTGGTTCAGCCAGTCGCTCGAGACCGTGGCGGTGTGGTGGCGGATCGAGCGGCGCGACGGTGTGGCGCAGGGCTTCACCAGCCATGACCGCGACCTGGTATTCGCCGGGCTTCGCCATAGGACGGCGCCGGGCATGGTGCCATCGGCGGTGCGTCGGACAGCCACGCTTGAGACGGACTCGGCGGAAGTTTCGGGCGCGCTGGCCCACGATGCGATCGGCGAGGCGGACCTTGCCGGCGGGCGCTTTGACGGTGCGCGCGTGGCGATGGGGCTGGTCGATTGGGAAAGCCTCGAGTTCGAGACGCTGTTCACCGGGACGATCGGATCGGTCGGCCGCGAGGGGGAGCAGTTCTCGGCCGAGCTGGAATCGCTCAAGCAGGTGCTGGCGCGCGACCTGGTTCCGCGCACGTCGCCCACCTGCCGCGCCGAATTCTGCGGTGATGGCTGCACGCTTTCGTCGGCGCGCTTCACGCATGAGGCCACGTTGACCGAGGTGGGGGCGGGCCGGCAGTGGGTGAGGGTCGGCGGCATTACGCCGGCTGATTTTGCTTTCGGTTGGCTGAGGCCGGTCGACGGTGGCGATGCCGGGGCGGTGCTGCGCGTGCGCGCGGTGGATGATGGCTGGCTCGTACTCGAACGGCCCTTGGCGGACGATGCGGCGGCGGGGCAGCGGGTGCTGCTGCGCGAAGGCTGCGATCACACGATCGCCACCTGTTCGGCGCGGTTCGGCAATGCCGTGAACTTCCAGGGCGAGCCATACCTTCCCGGCAACGACCTGCTTACCCGTTATCCGGCTGCGCAAGGATGAGCGGGGCGCTTGCCGAGGCGGCGCTGGGCCTGTTGGGCGTGCCGTTCCGGCTGCACGGCCGCGATCCGGCCACGGGCCTCGATTGCGTGGGACTGGTGGCCGAATCACTGCGCCGCGCCGGGCGGCGGCCTGATCCGCCGGAGGGCTATGCCCTGCGTTCTACCAGTGTGGCGCGGTTCCTGCGCTGCGCCGCGGCAAGCGGGCTGACGGAATGTGCGGAAGAGGGCGATATCGTGCTGTGCCGGGTCGGGGCGGTGCAATCGCATCTGGCGGTGCGCGTACCTGGCGGCTTCGTTCATGCCCACGCTTCGTTGGGGCGAGTGACGTTCCTGCCCGGACCCCTCCCATGGCCAGTCAGCCTGCAATGGCGACTGGCAGACGAGAAGGATTGATTGCGATGGCAACCCTGCTTCTTACCGCCGTGGGTACCGCGTTTGGCGGGCCGCTGGGCGGTGCGATCGGCGCGCTGCTGGGACAGCAGATCGACGGCGCGGTATTCGGCAAGCGCAAGGTCGAGGGGCCAAGGCTCAAGGAACTGTCGGTCCAGACTTCCAGTTATGGGTCGGCATTGCCGATGCATTTCGGCCGGATCCGTTCGTCTGGCAGCGTGATCTGGTCGACCGAACTGGTCGAGCACAAGCAGAAGAACGGTGGCGGGAAAGGGCAGCCCTCTGTCACCAGCTATACCTACACCGCGTCCTTTGCAGTCGCCGTATCGAGCAGGCCCATCGCGGGGATCGGCCGCATCTGGGCTGACGGCAACCTGTTGCGCGGTGCAGCCGGCGATCTGAAAGTGGGCGGAAGCGTCCGCGTGCATCAGGGCTATGCCGACCAGGCTCCTGACCCGTTGCTCGTGCAGGCCGAAGGGGAAGCGCTAAATCCTGCTTATCGCAGCATTGCGTACGTCGTGTTCGAGGATCTCGAACTGGCGGATTTCGGCAATCGTCTACCTTCCCTGACCTTCGAAATTCTGGCCGATGAAGGCGCGGTCAGTGCGGCCGAGGTCGTGCAGTTCCTGCTGCCGACGGCCGACGCCTCGGGCCTCGGTTCGCTCACGCTGGCGGGATATTCGGTCGAGCAGGGCGGCGTGGCTGATGCGGTGGCCACGCTGGCCGAACTGTCGCCGATTGCCTGCACTGTGGCCGACGAGAAGTTGCGCTTCCGGCTTGGCGACGACGGCCAGGACAATCCCCTTTGCTTGCCGCAGCCATGCGCCGGAGGCGAATCCGCCGAGGATGCGCGTGCCAGCGGCTGGTCGCGTCGGCGCGATGCCCTTCCGGTTTCACAGCAATGTGCGGTCCGCTACTACGATATCGGGCGGGATTATCAGCCCGGTCTGCAACGCAGCATTGGCCGCAGTGCCCCCGGAGACGTGGCTACCATCGAACTCCCAGCGGCAATGACGGCTGCCGAAGCGAGCGTCATCGCGGATCGTGCAGCGCGCCGACGGACGATTGCGCGCGACACGCTTCGTTACCGCATAACCGAGATCGATCATGCCTTTGCTCCCGGTGCCGTGGTGACAACTCCCGTCACCGAAGGCCGGTGGCGGGTGGAGCAATGGGAATGGCAGGCAGACGGGGTCATGCTGGATCTGGTGGCGGTGCCTCCATCTGCTCCTGTGGATACCGCGATCAGCGATCCGGGCAGGGCCAACCAAGCTCTTGATCTGCAACCGGGGCCTACGTCGCTCGCAGCTTTTGAATTGCCTTGGGACGGCGTGGGCGATCCGACGACGGTCAAGCTTCGGGTGGCTGCTTCATCGCCGAGCGCCGGGTGGACTGGTGCCGCCTTGTTCGTCCAGACCAGCGACGGGCAGCTAGCGGCAATTGGATCGACAGGTCGGCGCCGTGCGGTCTTGGGGCGAAGCCTTACGCAATTGCCCAAGGGGACGCCGCTGATCTTCGATGCGAGTGCTACGGTCGATGTGGCACTTGTGCCGCAGGATGCAGCGTTAGCTAACGCAACCTGGGCCCAATTGATGCAGGGCAGCAATCTTGCATACCTTGGATCCGAGCTCATCCAGTTTTCGCGCGCAGAAAGGCTTTCCAGCGGGACCTGGCGGCTCAGCGGTCTGCTTCGCGGGCGTGGGGGGACCGAGGCGGCCATCGCCAGCCATGCCATCGGCGAACATTTCGTGCTGATTGATGATGCTCTGACAAAAATCGATCCAGCGGACGTTGCCGAAGGTCTCGAAATCGCGGCGCTCGGGCGTGGTGACCCGGAAGTCGTCACCACCGAGGTGATCAACCGTGGCATCGGCTTGCGACCATTGGCCCCTGTGCATGGGCGGGCCAGACGCCTTGCCGATGGAGGGATGCAACTGGACTGGATCAGGCGCGCCCGCGGCGGCTGGGCATGGCTGGATGAGCTCGACCTCCCGCTGAACGAGCCCCAGGAACTCTGGCAGATCACTTATGGCACTACGGAGGCAGTGAACCTTGCCTGGAACACGGCTGAGCCGCAACTGCAGCTGACTGCCGCGCAGGTTTCAGGCTTGGGCATCGCGACGGAGGCGCACCGCTTCAGCATCCGGCAGGTGGGCAGGACCTCGCTGTCGCAGCCGCTGATCATCGCAGTACCAGCATGACCCGATTGCACAGAAAGGCAGGTAAATGACGGACCCTATCAGCTATTCGAACGCCACCGCGCGGCTGGGACTCCCGCTGCTCTTTGCCGGGCAGGCGCAGAAGGAAACCACGGTGAACGAGGCACTTGCCTTGCTGGATCTTTGCGTGGCCGGATCTGTTCAGGGCGTTTTGAGCGATCCTCCGACCGCGCCGGCGGCCGGGCAGGCATGGATCGTGGGAATCAGCCCAACAGGAGCATTCACCGGCCACGCAAACGCAATTGCCGGCTGGACGGAAGGGGGGTGGCGCTTCGTCCAGCCAAGCATCGGCATGCGCAGCTATGATGTCCAGAAAGGCGCGTTCCGCCTGTTTGACGGGGGCTGGACCCTTGCTGCGGCCCCGGACAGCCCGCAGGGTGGCGCGATTGTCGATGCCGAAGCGCGGGCGGCAATCGGAGCGCTGATCGAACTGCTGAAAGTAACCGGCACAATTTCAGACAACTGAGTGGAACCAATTCCCTTTAGCGGCATTTCAACCGGACATGAGGGCGCAATCACCGAGAATTTGCACTGCACAATGGAGTCAATCCGTTGTTTTCATGCAACACTCGGTGTGTTTGTCCGCTTGCATGACCACTTTGGAACCGGTAGACAACCTGCACGACGTGGCATGATGTCGCTAAAAGGGGAAACGATAATGCGGAAACTGGTCCTGGGCCTTGCCCTGGCGTCGAGTGCCTTGGCATCTCCTGCGTTTGCACGAGATGATTCTTGGTACGTCGAGGCCGATGCCGGCGCAATGAAGGTTGAAGATTCGGAAGCTCTGAACGGCCAGGTCGTTCTCAGCAACCATGATGGCTACGACTTCGGCGGCATCGTCGGTTATGACTTCGGCGGTTTCCGCCTTGAAAGCGAAGTCAGCTACCGTCGCGCTTACAACGACTCGGTCGATTTCGGCGGACAGACCTTTACCAACCCTCAGGGCCATGCGGATGCGTTGAGCTTCATGGTCAACGGCCTGCTTGATTTCGGTCCTGACGATGGTCTGCAGGGCTTCGTTGGTGGTGGTGTTGGCGTCGCTCGCGCCAAGTACTTCATCAACGCTGGCGGCACTGGCGGCAACGGTCCGGCTGTGGCGGTCAACGATTCCGACACCGGCTTCGCATGGCAGGCTCTGGCTGGCATTCGTGCACCGATCAGCGATCACGTCGATGTTGGTCTGAAGTATCGCTTCTTCAACGCCGACAAGGTCGATCTGGTTGCTGCTGACGGCACCGCGGCTCGCACGCGCTTCCGTTCGCACTCGATCCTCGGTACGCTGAGCTACAACTTCGGTGGTGCTGCTCCGGTGGAAGAAGCGGCTCCCCCGCCGCCCCCGCCGCCCCCGCCGCCCCCGCCGCCCCCGCCGCCTCCGCCGCCGCCGGCTCCGGTCTGCAACAAGGGTCCGTACATCGTGTTCTTCGACTGGGATAAGTCGGACATCACGCCTGAGGCAGCAACGATCCTCGACAACGCGGTTACCGCTTACGGCAACTGCGCAAGCGTTCCGATCATGCTGGCCGGTTATGCCGACCGTTCGGGCACCGTGAAGTACAACCAGGCCCTTTCGGAGCGCCGCAACGTGTCGGTACGTTCGTACCTGACCTCGCACGGCATTCCGGATGGTTCGATCACCAGCCAGGCCTTTGGTGAAAGCAACAACCGCGTGCCGACCGCCGACGGCGTTCGCGAACTTCAGAACCGTCGCGTGGAAATCACGTACGGTCCGGGTTCGGGCATGTAAGGTTCGGCTTTGCCGAAAAAAGAACGAGGGGTCGGAGAAATCCGGCCCCTTTTTCGTTATGATCCTAAACAGATCGGAGACCGTTACGATGCTTTCCAAGGCCGCAATCCTGCCTCTCGCTTGCTCGCTTCTGCTGGGCGCGTGTGCAACGACGGATGAGATGGACAATACTTCGACGCTGGCACGGGCCACGCTTGCTGACGCGGCGGGTGCTTCGGTCGGCACTGTCAGGATCGAGCAATCGGGGACCGCACTCTCGCTGGTCGCCGATGTGCGGAGCATGACGGCTGGCCAGCATGGCATTCATATGCACACAACCGGAAAGTGCGAGGCTCCCGGCTTCACGTCAGCTGGTGGTCATTTGAATCCGACCGCTCATCAACATGGTACGATGAACCCGGCGGGCCCGCATCTCGGGGATCTTCCGAACATCACTGTCGCGGCTGACGGAACCGGGACACTCCGCGCGCCGCTCAGCGGTACAGCCGCCACAGTGCTCGCCAGCCTTTTCGATGCCGACGGCACCGCCATTGTCGTCCACGCCGGGCCGGACGATTACAAGACCGACCCCAGCGGCAACAGCGGCGGCCGCGTTGCCTGCGGCGTGCTTACCCAGGGCTAATCAGGCCAGGGTTTCCCCGGCAGCGCGCGCCCGCTGCTCCAGGCTGGCCAGCGCGCCGGGGACGCTGCGAATTGCCACGAAGAGAAGAACCAGCCCAATCGGCGCTGACACCAGCGTGGACAGCACCCCAAGCGACAGATCATCGCCGTTGGTCGCGGACACATAGCCTGCCATGAACGGCCCGAGCGCCAGGCCGACAAGCGTGGTGGCAAGGAAGAAGGTTGCCGTGGCAGTACCCCGCATGCGGGGCAGGACCAGCGACTGACTGGTCGCTGCGGCACCGCCAAGCGCGCTGCTCGACATCGTTTGTGCCACGAACAGCATGGCTACGAAAGTTGTGAAGCTTTCGGTTCGGAAGGCGATGATCATGGGAATGATCGGCGCGATCAGCCCGAACAAGGTCACCATGATACGGCCGGCGGAGTGGCGCTTGTACAGATGGTCGGCAATGCGGCCGCCGATGATCACACCGAGGAATCCGGCCAAGGCACCGGGCGCGCCGATGAACCACCCAAGATCACCCTTGGCGATGGCGAACACGCGCTCGGCGTAAGGGGCGGCCCAATAGGATGTGGCGTACGAAGTGAATGCCACCATGCCGTACCCCAGCGTCGTGCACAGGAATGCGGGCGTGCCCCAGATCAGGCGGAAGGTTGGTAGGTCACGCGCCCGCAGGGCACTTGCCCAACTGTAGATCGCGTAGAGGCCGACCCCGACGAAGATCCATTGCTGCCGGGTCGACCGTCCCAGCAGCGAGGTCAGAGCGTAGACGCCACCGGCAATGACCACGGCTACGGCAAGATTGGCGATCAGGGCCAAGGGGCCGCGCCGCGCCGCACCGATCAGCGTCAGCGGCGGGACCACCGTCACGAGCTCGGCGAAGAACCCCTTGAAAGGCCGCTCCACGCTCGGCGTTGGCAGTCCGTCGATTGCGCCGCGAATTGGCTCGCGCAGGGTGGCTACCAGCAGGGCCAGAAGCACCCCGGGCAAGCCGACCGCCATGAACGCCGCCTGCCAGCCGACGAGGCCGAAGGGACCGCCTGCAGGATACGCGGCGTTCCATTTCTCGACGATAAGGCCGCCCACCAGCAGCGACAGCCCGCCCCCCAGGAACAGGCCTGAGGAGTAGATCGACAAGGCGGTGGCGCGCAGCCGTTGCGGAAAGTAGTCCGAAATGAGCGAATAGGCAGCAGGGCTCGCCGTCGCCTCTCCGACACCGACCCCGATGCGCGCGGCGGTAAGCTGCCCACCGGTCCGCGACAGGCCCGAGACCGCCGTCATTACCGACCACAGTGCTAGCCCGGCACTCATCAGCCGGACGCGGTGCCAGCTGTCGGCGAGACGACCCAGAGGAATCCCGAACAGGGAATAGAACACCGCGAAGGCAGTTCCATACAGGAAGCCGAGGTCTGCGTCGGTAAGCGACAGGTCCTTCTTGATATCGTTGGCCAGAATCGAAAGGATCTGACGGTCAACGAAATTGAGGACGTAGACCAGCACCAGAATGCTCAGGACGTACCAGCTGTACGCAGTCGCTCCCTGCTCCTGATGGTGCGTCTGGTCCGTGCTAGTCGCTATACCGGGTTCCGTCATTCAGGCCTGCCTCTTCAAACCCTGCGCGTCGCAGGCGACAGCTGTCGCATACGCCACAGGCTTTCCCATCCGGAAGGGGATCGTAGCAGGACCAGCTCTGGCCAGCGTCGAGCCCCAGTCGCGCTGCTTCCTGCGCGATCTGTGATTTCTTGAGGTGCTGGAGCGGGGCGTGGACGGTGACCGTACCACCCTCGCTGCCGATCTTGGTAGCGATCCGCGCCAGGCCTTCGAAGCCTTGCACGAACTCGGGCCGGCAATCGGGGTAGCCGGAATAGTCCAGCGCGTTCACGCCGATGAAGAGGTCCTTCGAGCCAGCAGCTTCGGCCCAGGCCAGCGCGAGCGACAGGAACACGAGATTGCGGGCAGGGACATAGGTAACCGGAATATCGTCGCCCACGCCGTCTTTGGGGACGTCGATATCCGCAGTCAGCGCAGAGCCGCCGAACTGGCGCAGGTCCAGCGGCAGGATTACGTGGCGCTCCACACCAACGCGCTCCGCGATCACGCGCGCTGCGTCGAGTTCGATGCGGTGGCGTTGGTTGTAGTCGATCGTCAGTGCAAGGACGCGGAAACCCTGCTCCTTGGCCAGGCCTGCGCAAACCATCGAATCGAGTCCGCCCGAAAGGAGAACGACTGCGAGTGGGGCTTGGGCGACTTCAGGGCTTTGCAACATTGCCAATGGGCTAGCCGTGCCGTCGGCCCGATGCAATGGTCTCGCGCGTAACTTTATGCTTCCTGCCTCAACGCGGGCACGGACCGAGCCGCCGCGCCTCGGCGACGAAGTTGAATGGCAGGCCGTTGTCGATGCCTTGCGTTTCCAACTGCGCAAGGCGTGGGTTCTCGAAGCGGACCCGGGTGTGGCCATATCCACCGGCCGGACAGGTGTACTGCACTGTCACCATATTGGGCGCATCGTCGATGACAAACCGCCGGCAGGCCTCGCCACGGTGGCGCACTTGGATAAGCTTGCGGCCATTGTTCACGCAGAGCTGAACGGTATCCGCGTCGTCGCGGGCACGCACTTCCCACAGCCCCGGCTCCAGCCTGTCAAGCATGGCAAGAGCAGGCCCTTGCGCAACGCCGGAAGTCGCGGCGAAGGCTGCAACCGCAATCGCTGACAGGACTGTGGGGCGACCGAGGCCGCGCAGCGGGATCAGACGTGATGACATGAAGCTCTACTCGCACCCATGAGCGCGGGCGTCTGTGCCGTTGCTCACTCGATGCTGGATCATATCACGGCGTTTCGCGCGGCGGAACGGTCTGCGTGCGCGGCCAATTGTGAAAAGTGTTGTTACATTTCGGGCCAGGACCGAAAAGTCAGTCGAGGTCGATCGCAAATTCCCGCGAACAGAAGGCGCAGTCAACCACGATCAGCCCGTCGTCATTCTCCATTTCCGCGCGCTCGGAAGCGGCGAAACGAGAAAGAATGTCGCGATAGTGTTCGATCGTGCAACGGCATCCGCGGGTGAGAGCCGTCCCGGTCTCGGCACGGATCTCCGGCTCCTCGTGGAACAGGCGCCACACCACGCTTTCAAGATCGAGCGCCGGATCGACAAGTTCTGCCTCGCTGATCGAGCCACCAAGGACAGACACATGCTCCCACTCGGGATGGTCCAGCTGCACGTGCAGCCGCTCGCGGCCCTCCTCGCCCTCGGGCAGGTGCTGCAGGAGCAGTCCACCGGCGACACAGGCGCCGGGCGTATTGCTGACGCCGATGCGGATCAGCGTGGGAATCTGTTCTGACTGGAAGAAATAGCTCTGGCACGCTTCGGCCAGCGAATTGCCCTCAAGCGGCACGACGCCCTGATAGCGTTGGCCGGTGGCGGCAAGATCAAACGTGATTGCCAGATAGCCTTCGCCGAACAGGGAGAACAGCGAGGGCACCGGGCCCAGTTCGTCAAGCCGCGCGCGGTCATGCCGGACGTAGCCGCGAAGCTCGCCGTTGCGATAGTCGCAGACCAGCAGGTCGACGATGCCGTCCTGCGTCTGTGCCTGCAGCGTCAACTGGCTGTCCTCCCCCTTGAGCAGCGATCCCAGCAGGGCAGTGATCGTCAGTGCTTCGGCCAGGAGGTGGCGGATCGGCGCGGGATAGGCGTGGGCCGAAAGGATCGTATCTAGAACCGGGCCCAGCCGCACTGCCCGGCCGCGCGCATTCTTGTGCGGCAGGGTGAAGTGCATCACCGTATCGAAACCGGTGGACGGCTGGACCTGTTCACTCACTTTACGTCACATCCTTCAAATCTGGCCGAACACCCAGCGCAGGACAGACTTCTGCGCGTGAATGCGGTTCTCGGCCTCATCCCATACGACCGAGCGGGGACCGTCGATCACCGAGTCTGTGACTTCCTCGTTGCGATGCGCGGGCAGACAATGCAGGAACAGGGCGTCGGCCTTGGCGTGCGCCATCAGTGCATCGTTGACCTGATACGGCTCCATCGCCGCCAGCTTGGCTTCAGCATGGGCTTGGCCCATCGAGATCCACGTGTCGGTGACGACCACGTCGGCCCCGCGCACGGCCTCCATCGGATCGCGGACCACACGGATGCCGCCGCCGCTCAGCCTTGCCGTCTCGATCATCGCAGCGTCGGATTCGTACCCTTCCGGAACGCCGATGCGAACGTTGAACTTCATCAGCCCCGCCGCCTCAACGATCGAGTTCAGCACGTTGTTGCCATCGCCCAACCAGGCGACTTCGAGACCGGGCAGGGCCTTGCCGTGCTCGATCACGGTCAGCAGGTCCGCCATGATCTGGCAAGGGTGGGACAGGTCGGTGAGGCCATTGATCACCGGAACGCTGGCATAGCGGGCCAGTTCCTCGACCTTGGCATGATCGTCGGTGCGCAGCATGATCGCATCGGCCATGCGGCTGAGGACGCGTGCGGTGTCGGCGATAGTCTCGCCCCGGCCGAGCTGCGTCGTCCCGGCATCGAGGATAAGAGCCGAGCCGCCAAGCTGCCGCATGGCAATGTCGAAAGACACGCGGGTGCGGGTCGAGTTCTTCTCGAACACCATGGCCAGGACGCGGCCGGCCAGTGGCGCATCTGCGTCCGGCTGGCCCTTGGGAAGGGCGGCGCGCTCCGTTTTCCGGTCAATCGCGTCATTCAGCATGGCGGCGATGGAATCGCCGCCCGCATCGGTGAGGTTGAGAAAATGCCTGGTCATGTAACCGGTGCCTCCAGCGCATAGCTTGCCGCAGCGGCAGAAAGCCGCTCCATGAACTCGTCGATGTGGCTGTCGTCGATCACCAGCGGCGGGATCACGCGGACAGTGTTGTCACCCGCCGAAACGGTCAGCAACTGGTGGTTATCACGCATGTGGGCTACGAACGGACGCGGATCGACCTTCATCATGAGGCCGAGCATCAGGCCACGCCCGCGCACGCCGATGAACAGGTCCGGGTAGTTGCCGATGAACTGTTCGATGCGCCCGCGCAGCCGCTCACCCTTGGCGCGCACGTCGCTCAGGAACTCCTCGTTGGCAACAACGTCGAGCACCGCTTCGCCCGCTGCCATGGCCAGCGGGTTGCCGCCATAAGTGCTGCCGTGCGTGCCGGCGACCATGCCGCGCGCCGCCTTTTCGGTGGCAAGGCAAGCGCCCATCGGGAAGCCGCCGCCGATGCCCTTGGCCGTCGCCATTACGTCGGGCGTGATGCCATACTGTTCGTAGGCATAGAGCGTGCCGGTGCGGGCAACACCGCATTGCACTTCGTCGAAGATCAGCACGAGGTCATGCTCGTCGCACAGCGCGCGCAGGCCCTTCAGGAACTCGTCCGATGCGTCGCGGATGCCGCCTTCGCCCTGGATTGGCTCGACCAGGAAACCGGCGGTATTTGGTCCCATTGCCGCCTTGGCGCCTTCAAGGTCATCGAAATCGACGTACTTGAAGCCTTCGAGCAAGGGAAGGAAGCCCTTGTGCATCTTCTCCTGATTGGAGGCGCTGATCGTGGCCATGGTCCGGCCGTGGAAGGCGTTCTTGAAGGTGATCAGCTCGTACTTGTGGTCATTGCCCACCGCCGAGTGATAGGCGCGCGCGGTCTTTATCGCACACTCTACCGCTTCGGCGCCCGAATTCGTGAAGAACACGGTATCGGCAAAGGTCAGGTCAACCAGACGCTGCGCCAGATGCTCGCCCTGCGGACTGCCGTAGAGGTTCGACACGTGCATCAGCGTTGCGGCCTGTTTCTGGATCGCGCCGATCAGGTGCTCGTGCGAATGACCGAGCAGGTTCACCGCAATGCCGCTGGCGAAATCGAGGTAGCGGGTGCCGTCCTCGGAAATCAGGTGGCAATGCTCGCCTCGCACCGGACGCACGCCGCACCGGGGGTACACGGGCATCAGCGGGGTGATCGACATAGAGCTCTCCTGTTCAGTCACGAATGTTTCCGGATGGCGCAACAATACTGCGCAAGCCAGATAGAAAAAGGGGAATCGACAAACGACAAATGGCGGCCCTTCAGGACCGCCATCTGTGCGCGTATGTGTTGCAGGCCGCCGGTCAGACTACCGGAAGCGATGCAATCGGGATCAACCCTGAATCGGCACCAGGTTGACCGCCGAGTGCTTGCCTCGTCGATCGACCTCGAGGTCGAATTCCAGCTTGTCGCCTTCGTTCAGCTCGCGCAGGCCCGAGCGTTCGACAGCACTGATGTGCACGAACGCGTCCGGCTGGCCGTCATCACGCGTGATAAAGCCGAAGCCCTTCATCGCGTTGAAGAACTTGACCGTGCCGGTCGCCTTTTCGCCAGTCAGCTCACGCTGCGGGGCAGCGGGCTTCGAAGCGACGGGGATGACATCGCCGACGACTTGAAGGTCTGCAGCCGAAATCTTGCCGCCACGATCGACGAGGTTGAATTCCAGCGTCTGGCCTTCAGCCAGGCCTTCGAGGCCGGCACGCTCGACCGCGCTGATGTGGACGAATACGTCCTCACCACCGTCTTCGCGCGAGATGAAGCCGAAGCCTTTCTGGCCATTGAAGAATTTGACGACGCCCTTGCCGGTGCCGACAACCTGGGCAGGCATGCCGCCGCCGCGCGGGCCGCCGAAGCCGCCACCGCCGCCGCCACGCGGGCCGCCGCCGAAGCCGCCACGATCGCCACCGCCAAAGCCGCCGCGATCTCCACCGCCAAAGCCGCCGCGATCTCCACCACCGAAGCCGCCACGATCGCCGCCGCCGAAGCCGCCACGTCCGCCACCGCCACCGAAGCGATCGCCACCGCCGAAGCCGCCGCGGTCACCATAACCGCCGCCGCCAAAGCCGCCACCGCCGCCGTAGGGATCAAAACCGCCTTCGTCGCCGAATCCGTCGCGCTTGTCTCTGCCGCGACCGCGCCGCCCTCTGTCAAAACCCATAGAAATCAATAGACCTTCAATCCGCCCCAACCTTCACGGCACCGCAGGCCGGACGCGGGAACCGGCGGCGCGACGAGGGAATCAGTGCCGGACTCAAGAGGCCGGACCTTACCTTTGCGGCCAAGACTATAGAGCAAAAACACAGGACCGCTAACGGAATCGACAAGTCAGCCACAATTCGCCTCGAAAACTGTGGCATTTGTGCCGATCCGCCAGATCAAGCGTGCGCTACTTGCCGCCGGGCGATGCTTTGGGCAGAAGCGGAGCACACAGATTGTCAGGACACCACGATGTTTCGCAAGATCGACGACAAGACTTATGCCAGCCCCCAGATCGGCCTCGCCGAAGTGGCCTATGCCAAGGCGCTGGGCATCGGCATGATCATCAACAATCGTCCTGAAGGCGAATCCGACGATCAGACGCCCGGTGCTGACATCGAAGCGGCCGCACGGGATGCCGGAATCGCCTACGTCGCGATTCCGGTCAGCCACGCCGGCTTCTCGATGCCGCAGGTCGAGGCGATGCAGGCAGCCTTGGCGCAGGCAGGCGACGCCCCGGTACTGGCCTACTGCCGCTCCGGCACCCGTTCGACCCTGCTCTGGGCGCTGGCGCAGGCCCGCTCGGGCCTTGATCCGGACGAGATTGCCGCGAGGGCGGCTGGCGCCGGATATGACATTTCGCCGATCCGGGCGACGGTCGACATGCTCGCCGGGCAGGCGGGATAACTTGCTCCGGGCGGCGGCGTGAACACCCTGATCGAGACCGCGCTGGGCAATCCGGTCGTGGCCAAGGGATTGCAATTGCTGGGATCGCTACTGGCGATCCTCGTGCTGGCATGGCTGGCGAGACGCATGCAACTGGGCGGCGATCCCCGCATTCATGGCGCGGACGAGGCGCGCGCTCTGGCCGAGGATGCGATCTGCGGCTTCGATGCGCAAGACGTCGTGGTCGACCGCGCCGGCATTGGGGCGCTTGCCCGCGACACGCTCGGCCGGGTACTGCTGATCCGCCAGCACGGCAGCCATTTCGCTACCCGACAGTTGACCAGCCACGCCGGAGTCCGGCTCGACGGACGCTTTCTCACCATCGCCACCGATGACCGACGTTTCGGCACGGTCACTCTTGACCTTGGCGATCAGGCGCAAGTCTGGGCTGCCAGCCTCCGTCGTCTCGGAGCGACCGCATGAAGCCGATTGACGTTGTCACTTATGCGGTGCCGTTCTTCGTCATCATGGTCCTGGCCGAGATGATCTGGGCCGCACGCCGCGCGCCCGAGAAATACGAACCGCGCGATACCTTGACCAGCCTTGCGCTGGGCCTCGGCAGCACCGTTGCGGGAGCTTTGACGGCTGGCGTCGTCTTTGCTGCGGCGATGTGGCTCTACGACCACCGCGTGGCCACGGTGCCGTTCGCATGGTGGGCGTGGATCGCCTGCTTCGTCCTCGACGATTTCAACTACTACTGGGCCCATCGCACCGGCCACCGCGTGCGCTGGTTCTGGGCGAGCCACGTCAACCATCACTCGAGCCAGCACTACAACCTGTCGACTGCGCTGCGGCAGACCTGGACCGGGTTCTTCGCCCTCTCCTTCGTGTTCCGCATCTGGCCGGCGTTCCTCGGCTTCCATCCGGCGATGCTCGTCACAGTCGGTGGCGCCAACCTGATCTATCAGTTCTGGATTCATACCGAGGCGGTTCGTCGCATGCCGCGCTGGTTCGAGGCGGTATTCAACACGCCATCGCACCACCGCGTCCACCATGCCACCAACCCGTTATACCTCGATCGCAACTATGCCGGGGCGCTGATCGTGTGGGACCGCCTCTTTGGCACGTTCCAGCAGGAGCGCGATGATCTTGCGATCCGGTATGGCATCGTCAAGCAGTTGGGCAGCTTCCACCTGCTGCACGCCGCGTTCCATGAGTGGCGCGGGATGCTGGGGGACTTCTGGCGCGCGCCCTTCCGGCACAAGCTGTCGTACCTGGTGCGCGAGCCGGGCTGGAGCCATGATGGCAGCCGCGAAGGCTCGGACGCTATCCGCGCCCGCTGGCTTGAGCGCAACAGCGCCGACTAGCGCTTCTTTACGGCGTTCAGCTTCTCGGCTTGGGCAATTGCTGCCTTGGCGATCGGCTCCATCACCGCATAGCCCTTGGCGTTGGGATGGATCCCGTCCGGTGCAAGTTCGGGATTGATCCCGCCCTCGGCATTGACCAGCGCCGAGTGATAATCCGCGAAGACCGCGCCGCGGGCCTTGGCATAATCCTTCAGCCAGGTGTTGAGCGCCACTACTTGCTTCGCCGGGGACAGCGCCGGTTTCCACGGGAACTTCGCCGCCGGCAGGATGCTGCCGATCACCACGGCGATGCCATTCGCCTTGGCCAGATCGACCATCGCTGCGACGTGGTTCGTGTACATTTCGGGGCTGTTCGGACCAGTGTTCCCGGCAAGGTCATTGGTACCGATCATGATGTGCACGACCTTGGGCCGCAGGCGCACCACGTCCTGATAGAACCGCACCAGGATCTGCGGGCTGGTCTGCCCGCTGATCCCTCGGCCGACAGCACCTGCCACGAACAGCGACGGTGCCAGGCCAACCCAGTTCTCGGTGATCGAATCGCCGATGAACACCACGCGCGGTGCCTGAGCCAGCTGCTTGTCGGCCTCGGCATAGCGGCATTGCCAGGCCCAGTCGTACTGTCGCACATAGGGGTGGCCGAAGAACAGGCCGCGCGTGTCGGTCGGGCAGGGCTTTTCGATCATGCCGTCCCCCGGCGGCGTCACCACCGGCGGCGAAGCGGCAGGGCGGTTCTGCGCCCATGCCGGGAATGCCGCCAGAGCCAGAACCGCTGCCAGAACCAGCCGCATCAGATGATCCCCACGGCCTTTCCGGCGCGCTCGAACATGCCGATGATCGTCTGCACCTGATCTGCCGAATGCTCGGCACACAGCGAGCAGCGCAGCAGCGTCATCCCTGCAGGCGTTGCCGGTGGGCGGGCCAGGTTCACGTATAGACCTTCGTGCAGGAGCGCTTCCCACATCGCTGCGCCACGTTCCAGATCGGGCATGATCACCGCGATGATCGCGCTTTGCGCTTCGCTGGTGCCCAGCTGGAAGCCCTTGTCACGCAGGCCCTTGTGCAGGGTCTTGGAATTTTCCCAGAGGTGCGCGCGCTTGTTTCCGGCGTGCATCAGCTTGCGGATCGATGTCGCCGCGGTGTGCACCACGCTGGGCGGCAGCGAGGCGGTGAACACGTAGGGACGGCACACCAGACGCATGATCTCGAACTTGGGATGGTTCGAAACGCAGAAGCCGCCGACCGTGCCGACCGATTTCGAGAAAGTGCCGATCACGAAGTCGACATCGTCAAGGCAGCCCTGGTCCTCGGCCACGCCGCGCCCGTTGGGGCCGATGAAGCCCATCGAGTGCGCCTCGTCGACCAGCACCATCGCGCCATGCGCCTTGGCGACGCGGATCATCTCCTTGAGCGGCGCAATGTCGCCCAGCATGGAATAGACACCTTCGAGCACCACCAGTTTGCCTGCGCCTTCCGGCACGCGCTTCAGGCGCTTTTCCATGGCCTCGATGTCGTTGTGCTTGAACGGCACGACTTCGGCATCGCCCATCTTGCAGCCGTCCCAGATGGAAGCGTGGCTGTCGATGTCGAGGAT
The DNA here is from genome assembly GCF_012641315.1 of Novosphingobium sp. ERW19. Classification (NCBI taxonomy): domain Bacteria; kingdom Pseudomonadati; phylum Pseudomonadota; class Alphaproteobacteria; order Sphingomonadales; family Sphingomonadaceae; genus Novosphingobium; species Novosphingobium sp. ERW19. Next base: position 353,903 of record NZ_JABAIC010000001.1, on the reverse strand, counting down.
GATGTAGTCACCCTTGCCGGCGATCGTGCTGATGATGCCGAGGTTGGCCTGGTAACCGGTGGAGAACACCATGGCATGATCCATGCCATAGAACTCCTTGAGCGCTTCTTCGCACGCCTTGTGCCCGGCATATGTGCCGTTGAGCACGCGGCTACCGGTGGTGCCCGAACCGAAATCATCAAGGGCCTGCTTGCCCGCCGCGATCACGTCGGGGTCGAAGGTCATGCCCATGTAGTTGTAGGTGCCGAGCAGGATCGTCTCGCGCCCGTTGCACACCGCAACGGTCGGGCTGATCACCCGCTCCATCACCAGGTTGAACGGGTCTTCCACACCGCCCGCCAGCAGCGCGCGGCGTTGTTCGATCAGCGGGTCGAACTTCGAAAACAGGTCGGTCATCTTCGATCTCATCCTGAAATCCGCACTGCACCCGCTCAGGACGTGCGGCTGTGCGCGGACGTTGGCCTCAGCCCTGGAGCTTCGTCACCGCATCGATCAACTGGCCATAGGTCTCGATCTCGGCTTGCTGGTTCATGCTGATGATGATGTCGAAGTCGTCCTCGATGGCCGCGACGAAGTCCATCACCGTCAGGCTGTCCCACTCAAGATCGCCGGCAAAAGTGGTCGCTTCGGTAATTGCGATGCCCTTCTTGTTAAAGGGTTCGATCAGTTCGGCGATCTTTTCGGCGGTTGCGGCGCGATCCATCAATTCTTCTCCAAGGAGCAGGAGAGGCCCCCTGCCAGACGATTAAGGCCGAAAAGCGGCCAATGCCCACGCTTGTCAAGCACGCTGCCTCTGTGTCATCCCCGGAAATACGGATAACCGCACAGAACGGCGCCCAGAACGGGGCCAAGAACGGCGCCAAGAACGGCGAGGGGGGAATGATGGCACAAGTCGATGAACAGGCCGAACAACCGCTGGCCGCCCCATCAATGCCGTCACCCTCGGGATACTCAAATCACGCCATTCACCTGGTGCGCACCTCGCAGCAGATCAATCTGACGCTGAGCCAGATGGCCGATGCCAAGGCCTCGATCCTGATGGGCGCGACGTTCCTCGTATTCACCATCGCAGTGGGGCAGGCGAAGAGCGGTGCGATGCCTTGGTCGCTGGGGGTGCTGGCGCTGTTTGCGTTCATTTCGGCGATGTGCGCGGTGTTTGCAGTCCTGCCCTCGGTCAGCAACCCCAGGTCTGCAAAGCTGAACGACGGCAAGCCCAACAAACTGTTCTTCGGCTACTTCACCCACATGGACGAGGGCGAGTGGGCCGATTCAATCCTGTCCGAACTGCGCGCCGATGAAACCGTGTTCCGCACGATGTTGCACGACATCTACCAGAACGGGCAGGTCCTGCAGCGCAAGAAGTACAAGTACCTCGCCTACGCCTACAAGAGCTTCATGGCGGGCCTCTGCCTGACGGTGCTGACCTTCGTCATCGAGCACGCAAGCAGCGTTGCAGCGGCGATTTAACCTTCAGACCAAAGCGTTCACCGCCACCATGAACGGCCCGATCGATACCGGCTTGGCAAGATAACCTTCGGCCCCCGCAGCGCGGATCGTCTCTTCATCGCCCTTGCCGGCATAGGCGGTCACTGCAAGGATCGGGATCGCCTTCAACTCCTCGTCCGCCTTGATCGCCTCGATCAGATCGATGCCCGAAACGTTCGGCAGCTGGATGTCCATGATCACCAGATGCGGCATGAACAGCCGTGTCTTCTCGATCGCCTCGCGCCCGTCGGCCACCGGCTCCACCTCGAAACCCTTGGCGCGCAGCAGGTCGCAGAACAGCTTGCGGTTGAGGTCGTTGTCCTCGACAACCAGAATTCTTTTTGCCACTGACACGCCTGTTTTACGAAAGCTGACGGCGCCACCCTTATTGCCCGCGAAAGGCCCTGACAATCATCCGCGAGCCTTCCTCCCCCGTCGATCCCGCTGCCCTTGCGCTGCAGGCTCTCGGCTGGGTCCTTTCCGATGGCGACCGTGCCGAGCGGTTCCTGAGCCTCACCGGCCTGACGCCGGATGAATTGCGGGCGGGGCTCGGCGATCCGGCGATGCTCGGCGCTGTTCTCGATTTTCTCGCCAACCACGAGGCAGACCTTGTCAACGCGGCCTTCGCGCTCGACATCTCGCCCGAAACCCTGATTGCCGCCCGGAAGGAATTGTCATGAGTAGCCGCCCCCTGATCGTCAGCGATTGCGACGAGGTGCTGCTGCACATGGTCGCCCCCTTCCGTGACTGGCTGGGCGAAAGCCAAGGCGTCAGCTTCAAGATGGACAGCGCCGATTTCTCCAAGGCGATGCGCTACGCCAAGGATGGCGAGCTGGTGCCGCCACAGGAAATCTGGAACCTGCTCAACAAGTTCTTCGATACCGAGATGTATCGCCAGCAGGCCATTGCCGGTGCCGTCGCCGGGATCAACGCGGTCGGGCAGGACGCCGACGTGGTGATCCTGACCAATCTCAACGATCACCGCCGTGACATGCGCGCGCGCCAGCTGGCCGATGTCGGCATCAACGCTCGCGTCTTCACCAACCAGGGGCCGAAAGGCCCTGCGCTCAAGGCGATCCTCGACGAGTACAATCCCTCACGCGCCCTGTTCATTGACGATCTGCCGCAGCACCACGATTCGGTTTCGCAACTGACGCCCGAGGTGATCCGCCTGCACCTGTGCGGCGAACCGCTGCTCAGCCCACATATCGACTGCGCCCACAAGGCCGGCCATGCCCACGCCCGGATCGATGACTGGGAAGCGGCACTGCCCTGGATACTCGAACAAATACATGGAGAAGACGCGTGACCGATCCCGTTGAAGCAAAGCTGGCAGCCCTCGGGCACACGCTGCCGCAGGCCGCCGCGCCTGTTGCCGCCTATGTGCCGACGGTCGAGGCGAACGGGCTGCTCCACGTCTCGGGCCAGCTTCCCTTCATCGATGGCAAGCTGGTGACTGGCCGCCTCGGCGAGAACGTCAGCCTTGAGGATGGCACCGCCGCCGCCCAGGCTTGCGGGTTGATGATCCTCGCCCAGGTCAAGGCGGCATTGGGCTCGCTCGATCGCGTGGAGCGCGTGGTCAAGCTTGGTGCGTTCATCAGCTCGACCGCGGACTTCACCGATCAGCCGAAGGTCGCCAATGGCGCGTCCGAGCTGATGGCTGCGGCTTTTGGCGACGCTGGCAAGCACGCCCGCAGCGCGGTCGGCGTGCCTGTCCTGCCCTTGGGCGCTGCGGTGGAAGTCGATGCTGTCCTTGCTGTTCGCCCTGCTTGACCGCTTTCTGGTCCCCGCGCCGGATCAGGCGCGGGTCGGCTGGCTGCGAGGCGTGAGCTACGCCCATCGCGGCTTGCACGGGGCCGGCGTTCCCGAAAATTCGCCCAGCGCGTTCGCCCTTGCCGTCGAGCGGGGCATGGGCATCGAATGCGATGTCCAGCGCACCGCTGATGGTCAGGCAGTGGTCTTCCACGATTGGGACCTCGATCGCCTGACCGCCGAAACCGGTCCGGTGATCGAACGGCTCGCCGATGCGCTGGCCAGAACCCAGCTTTCGGGCAGCACCGATCGTATCCCCACTTTGCAAGGATTTCTGGATCAGGTCGCCGGTCGCGCGCCGCTGCTGATCGAACTCAAGTCGAAGCGCGAAATCCGGGTCGCGCCGTTGTGCCTTGCCGTGCGGCGCGCGCTCGAGGGCTATCGCGGTCCGGTCGCGGTGATGAGCTTCGACCCCCGCGTCAGCCGCTGGTTCGGTCGCCATTCCCCGCGCATCGTTCATGGACTTGTTGTCACGGAAGAGGGCAAGCGTACTGTGTTCGCCGCGCTCAAGCTGCACCTCGCCTTCTGGCAGGCCCGCCCGCAGTTCCTCGCCTGGGACGTGCGCGACCTGCCGAGCAAGTTTGCTGCCACCCAGCGCAAGCGCGGCTTCCCGGTCCTCACCTGGACCGTCCGCTCTGCCGAACTTGCAGCCCGCGCGGCCGACTGTGCCGATGGACCTATTGCCGAGGGGGCAGGCGTCGAGGCATGACCCGCGCGTGACCTACACCGCGCGCATCCACAAGTCCGTCTCGGAAATCGCTGCCGAAGACTGGGATCGACTGGCGGGGCAGGGCAACCCTTTCGTATCCCACGCTTTCCTGAAGCTGCTGGAAGATTCGGGCTCGGTCGGTGGTCGCTCCGGCTGGTCACCGCTGCCGATCGTGATCGAGGGTGAGGGCGGACGACCCGCCGCCGCACTCCCCGCCTATCTCAAGAGCCACAGCCAGGGCGAATATGTATTCGACCATTCGTGGGCGGACGCCTGGACGCGGGCAGGGGGCAGCTACTACCCCAAGCTGCAGATCAGCGCTCCCTTCACCCCGGCTACCGGACCGCGCATGCTGCTGGGAGACCGCCCGGACCTTGCGATCCCGCTCCTGCGCGCAGCCGAGCAGCTGTGCGACAACAACGGCCTGTCCTCGGCTCACGCCACCTTCATCGAACCTGCCCAGTTGCCGCTTTTCGAGCAGGCGGGCTGGCTCCCACGCTCCGACATCCAGTTTCACTGGGAAAACCGCAACTACCAGAACTTCGCCGATTTCCTCGGCGCGCTCAGTTCCGAAAAGCGCAAGAACGTGCGCAAGGAACGCGCCCGAGCGCAGGATGGCGTCGAGATCCGCCAGCTGACTGGCGATGCTATCCGGCCCGAACACTGGGACGCCTTCTGGGTGTTCTATCAGGACACGGGCGCGCGCAAATGGGGCCGCCCCTATCTGACCCGCACTGCATTCGACCTGATCGGCCAGCGCATGGCCGACAAGGTTCTCCTCGTCCTCGCCTTTGATGGGGACGAACCGGTGGCCGGAGCACTCAACTTCATCGGCAGCGATGCGCTTTACGGCCGCTACTGGGGCGCGGTGGTGGAAAAGCCCTTCCTCCACTTCGAGTTATGCTACTATCAGGCGATCGACGCCGCCATCGCGCTCGGTCTGTCACGAGTGGAGGCAGGCGCGCAAGGTGGTCACAAGCTCGCAAGGGGTTACGAACCCGTGCGCACCTGGTCAGCCCACTACATCGCCGATCCCAACTTCCGCAGCGCGGTCGCCGACTTCCTCGAACGCGAACGCGCAGGCATCGCGCAGGACCAGATTTATCTGGGCGAAAGAACGCCGTTCAGGAAGGGGTGATTGGGCAGACTCAAGCCGCCGCCCGGCCACTCCGCAACCATTCGCGCGCGCGGCGCTGGGCTTCGGCGATCTCGCGCGCGGTCATCTCGTCGGCCACGTCTGCCCGGCACTGTGCGGCTTCGTCATGCCCACCGACGGCTGCAAGGTTGAACCACTTGTGCGCTTCGATCAGGTCGCAGTCCACGCCGTGGCTCCCGGTCGAATAGGCAACGCCCAGGTCGAACAGCGCGCTCGTGTCGCCTGAAGCTGCGGCTGCCAGGCACGTTGCCACCAGCATGTCGGCAATGTCGCGTGATTCGCCGATCGGCGCGCCTTCTTCAGCAACCAGCTTTATCCAGGCCTGCCCCATAACCTCTACCCCCTGAAAGGAAGGCCGAACCCCCGGTCTTCCGACAAGGCAAAGGTCAACGATCTTGGTCAACAAATGGTTAACGACGAAACGATTCCGTTTTCGGATGAAACAGTTTGGGAAAACCTTGTGTGCCTGCTCACCCTTCAGTCGTCATTAATGCATCATAGCCGCCTAAGTGCTTGTGCGCGTCACGGGCCAATCCTATAGGCGCGCCAAGACAAGAGCTTGCGCGCCTGACAAGGGAATGATGCAGGCCGGGAGGGGCGGATAGCTTGTTATGCGGAGGGCCGAATGGCTGGGGTCTTGAGTGACGAGATTGACGTTCTGGCAAAAGCGCGTCGTGCGATGCCGAGCGATTATGTTCCCAATGACGACGAACCCTACATGAATGAAGCCCAGCAGGACTGGTTTCGCCGCCTGCTGATGGAATGGAAGAAGTCGATCCTTTCCGCCGCGGCTGGTACGCTGACCGCACTTCAGGACGGACCGATCCGCGAACCCGACCTCAACGACCGCGCTTCGAGCGAGACCGACTGGGGTATCGAGCTGCGCACGCGCGATCGTCAGCGCAAGCTCATCGCCAAGATCGATTCCGCCATGCGCCGAATTGATGAAGGCGAATATGGTTACTGCGAAGTGACCGGTGAGCCCATCGGCCTTGGCCGCCTCATCGCCCGCCCGATCGCAACGATGACCGTTGAAGCACAGGAAGCGCATGAACGCAGGGAAAAAATTTCCCGCGACATGTGAGGCATGCGTCCCGGGCACGTCGTGTCCGGGACCATGACATTCAGGTTAACAAAGGGCGGCAGCAACTTCTTGTTTACCCTCGACGTTTAGGAAAGTTCTACGAATTTTGACTAGTTCGGTGCGTGCGGACCCACATGGGTTCACAGGCGTGGGTTTTCTCGAAGGAAGACGGGACCTTTGGTGACAGACATCGACCATCGGCAACTGGGGCGCGACAGCCTTTTCCTGATGGCCGAGGTGCGCCTTTCGGGCAGCGAGGCTGAACACCGCATCAAGGTTCGCAATCTTTCCGCAGGCGGCATGATGGCCGAAGGCGAGATGAAGGTGCTGCGCGGAACGCCGGTCCAGGTGAACCTGCGCAACATCGGTTGGGTCGAAGGGGTTGTCGCCTGGATCCAGGATAACCGCTTCGGCATTGCCTTTGTCGAGGAAGTCGATCCCAAACTCGCTCGTGCTCCCGTTGGCAACGGGCCTTCGACACCGCGTTTCGTGAAAGTTCCGATCGCGACCCAGACGGGGCCACTGCGCAAGATCTGACCTGCTGGACGCTGGCGCGCTGCTGCCTTAGGCTGACGCCATGATCCTGCGCTACGCTGTCATTACTGCCTTGGCCCTTGCGCTTGGCGCTTGCGGAAAGTCGCGGGAAGGCACCCTTGAAATCGCCGTGATGGGCAGCCCCTCGGCACTCAAGGAGTCCGGACAGCGCCTTTCGCCTGCCGCGCAACTCCTGCGTTCTGCCACGCACGAAGGCCTTGTCAGCTTTGACGAGCAGGGCCGCGTCGTGCCAGCGCTGGCGGACCGCTGGATCGTTACCGACAATGGGCAAAGCTACATTTTCCGCCTGCGCGACGGCACCTGGCCCGATGGCAAGCGCATTACCGCCGATGCTGCCGCCGCTGCCCTGCGCAAGACCATTGCCGGGTTGAAAGGCAGGGCGCTGGGGCTTGATCTCGCCGCGATCGACGAAGTGCGCGTGATGGCCGATCGCGTGATCGAGATTGATCTATCAGCGCCCGTTCCTGAATTGCTGATCCTGCTGGCCCAGCCTGAAATGGCGCTGCTTTGGCAGGGCAAGGGCACCGGGCCAATGACGAAGGGGCAGGACGAGGAAGGCGCCAGCACCTTTGCGCTCATCCCGCCCGAACAGCGGGGCTTGCCCAAGCAGCCCGACTTCGGCCGGCGCGCACGCAAGCTTGCGCTGACGTTCGCCCCGCCTGACAAGGCCGTGGCTCTCTTCAATGACGGCTATGCCGATGTCCTGCTCGGTGGGCGGATCGATACGCTGCCTCTCGCCGGCTCGATCGGGCTAACCCGAGGCAACGTCCAGCTTGATCCGGTCATCGGCCTGTTCGGCCTGATGGTCGATAGCACCCAGGGTTTTCTCGGCGCTTCTGCCAATCGCGAGGCGCTGGCCATGGCGATCGACCGGGAGGCGGTGATTGGCCGGTTCAATATCGGCGGCTGGCAGGGTACCACCCGCGTCGTCTCGCCCGATGTCGAGGACGATCTCGGCACGATTGGCGAACGCTGGCAGGGCATGTCCGTCGAGGAACGCCAGAGTCAGGCGGCCGCCCGTGTTTCTGCCTGGAAAGGTGCCGGCAGAAGCATCCCGACGCTCAACATCGCCATGCCGTCGGGGCCTGGCTCGGGACGGGTCTTTGACCAGTTGCAAAGCGATTTTGCTCGCATCGGCCTGTCGATCAGGCGCGTGGGTGAGCGGGACCGGGCAGACTTGCGCCTGGTTGACATCGCCGCGCGCTATGGCCGGGCCACGTGGTTCCTCAACCAGCTGTCATGCACCGTGCAAAAGGCAGTGTGCAGCCCCGTCGGAGACGAGCGCGTGGCCGAGGCCCGCAAGTCCATCGACTCAGCCACACGTGCGGCCTTGCTGGCCGAGGCAGAGGCTGAGATCACTGCGGCCAACGGTTTCATCCCGATTGCCCGGCCCTTGCGCTGGTCGATGGTTCGCAGCGGCACGTCGGGCTTTGCGGCGAATCCGTGGGGATGGCATCCCTTGCCGCCGATGGCATGGCTTCCCAGATAAAGGGCATGGACCACTCCGTTTCTGCCACCCGTCCCCAGCGCATTCGCCCGGAATTGCCGGGCATCGGCAACGATCCCGCCGCGGTGCGCCAGCGTATCGAAATGCTTGAGCGCGTGCTCGAACGCAGTTTCACCATCCCCGGCATTCGCCGCGATGTGGGCCTGGATGCGATTGCGGGTCTTGTCCCGATTCTGGGTGACGTGCTGACCGCCGCGATGGGCGCTTATATCGTATGGGAAGCGCGCAACCTTGGCCTGCCGAAATGGAAGCTGTGGCGCATGGGCGCGAATGTCGCGTTCGATACAGCACTCGGCGCCGTGCCGCTGGTGGGCGATGCCTTCGACTTGTTCTTCCGCTCGAACTCGCGCAATCTCAGGATCCTGCGCAAGCATCTCGACAAGCACCATCCCCAAAGCCGCGTGATCGAGGGGTGATTTGCGCCGGGTGTCGATTCTTGACGCGAATTTGAAACAATTGCCAAATGCTGGCGTTCACCCGCGGTTAGGCCGATAGCGCGCAGGCAATGGCAATGATGTTCAACCTTCAAGAGCGGGCGGCGGGAATCGGGCAGACAGCTGCCCGTCTTGCGATGTTGCGCAACGAAATCGCCAGGCGCGGCGCGCTGGCATTCCAGCCGCGTCCGGCTGACGCTCGTGGCCCGAAATGGCAGGCGCTGCTTGGCGAATTGCGCACGCCGGTGGAGCATTGGCAGGCGTCACGACAGGCCCCTGTGCCAAGCGAACCCGCCGCGCAACCGCGCGCCGTCATGCTGCTGCCGGGCTTCGGCACGCACCCCGTGCGCATGAAACCGCTCCGCCTTGCGCTGGAAGCCGCCGGGCACCGCGTCAGCGACTGGGGCCTCGGCTTCAACTTCGGCCCGACCGAGGACCGTTTCGAACGCCTGTGCGAGCGTGTCGTGGCGATGGCGCGCAAGGAAGGCGAGCCGTTGGTGCTGGTCGGCTGGAGCCTTGGCGGCCTGTTCGCGCGTGAGGTGGCCAAGCGCCATCCCGAAGCGGTGCGGCTGGTCATCACCATGGGCACGCCCTTTTCCGGAGACCGCCGCGCCAACAACGCCTGGCGCGCCTACCAGTTGATTGCGGGCCATTCGGTGGACGAACCGCCCATCGGCCGCGACATGGCAACCAAGCCGCCAGTGCCGACTGTCGCGCTGTGGAGCCCCCGCGACGGCATTATCGCACCCCGCTCCGCCTGTGGTCGCAAGGGCGAGCGAGATCTCGCAATTCCAATGCGTTGCACGCACCTCGCCTTCGCCGCGCATCCCGATGTGGCGGCGATGCTGAAGCGGTTGGTGGCAGTCCATTGTGGCATTGCAAAGTCGCCGGAATACCGAAGTGAATTGACTGTAAGCTGACGCTGTTTGACAAGAAGCGGTGTCCGACCGTTTTGCAGACTTGTCGCCGTTCATTGCCATCATCTGGATCACGTTTGTGATTGCAGTTTCGGTTCTCTACCGGAGAAGGGCTGGCAAACCTGTCTTTCCCCAAGTTCCAGAAGATGCTTTGTTTGCGGAGCATTGGGCGTCGGGCATGTTCGCGTCAAACTGCCTTCTTGTTGCGATCACTCCAAACAGTATCTCGGTGGTTCCAAGGTTTCCGTTCAATCTCATGTTCCTGCCGGAAATCTATAGACTGGAAAGGATAATCCCAACTGCCAGTGTCTCCGCCGTTTGGCGGATAAAGGGAATTGTTGGAAACAATGTGGCATTCACCTACGGACCGGATCAAAGAACCCTGAGACTGCGTTTGAGTAAGCCCGACAAGTTCATGGAAACCTTGCGCCCGCTCGTGCCACCTACCGCCAGCTGGCGCGTGAGTTAGCGAAAAGAGAAGTCAAGCCGCCTCCACCTCCACGGCGATGCCGCTCAGCGCGGCGTTGCCTGACAGCGGGTCGACTTCGTTCAGGGTGATGTCGTTGACGCTGACGCCGGGTTTGCCGAGGGCATTGGCCATGGCGACGCCGGGGAGGGCGTGGCCCCAGCCGTGGGGGATGGAGACGGTGCCGGGCATCATGTCGTCGGTGACTTCAGCAGAAAGGCTTATTTCTCCGGCACTTGAGCGGACCTTGACGGTGGCGCCATCAGCGATGCCGCGGCGTTCTGCGTCGGCTGGATTGATCATCACCGTGCAGCGGTCGGGGCCCTTGATGAGGCGGTGACTGTTGGCGAGCCAGGAGTTGTTGGTGCGCAAGTGGCGTCTTCCGATAAGTCTCAGAGAACTAACGGAATCATCATTTTCGGGGATTTCCAACTCTTCGAGGCAAACCATGAACTCTGGTATGGCACAGGCCACACTCTTCGAGGCAGAGCGCAGGCGGGCAGGTAACTGACCGGTGGGCGGTGGACCCAGATCGATGCCCGAAGGCGAGGCTTCTATCTGTTGGAGAGTGAGGGCGTAGGGCCCGGTTTGGAGAAGTCCGTCAAGCGCCTCGCGCGGGGTGGGCGCTTGCACCGATTCACCGCTGATCGCGCTGGCGAGGCCGCGTAGGATTTCCCAATCGTGCAGGGTGCCTTCGGCTTGCGGCAAGGTCGGCGGCGAATAGACCGCAATGGTGCGCGCGGCCATGGGCAGGAGGAACAGGCCGTAGTGGTCGCGCTCCAGCGGGCCGGTGGGGGGCAGGATGTAGTGGGCGTGGGCGCTGGTGGCGTTGCGGTAGATGTCGATCGAGACCATCAAGTCCAGCGAATCCAAGGCCTTGGCGAGGCGGGAGCCATTGGGCGTGGACAGGACCGGGTTTCCGGCGACAACGAACAGCGCCTTGATCTGCCCTTCGCCCGGCGTCTCGATCTCCTCGGCCATGGCGGCGGCGGGAAATTCGCCGAGGACCGAGCGGTGGCCGGAGACGCGCGAGGTGTGCTTGCCGATGGAGCCGGGCGGGAGGACGCTGACGGTGTCCACCGCTGGCCGCCCGAACACCCAGCCGCCCTCGCGATCGAGCTGGCCGGACGCTATGTTAATCAATGAGATAAGCCAGGCGTTCAGTGTTCCATGTGGCTGCGTCGCCACGCCCATGCGCCCGTAGAGCGCGGCGGGGCCGGCGGCGAAGCGGTCAGCCAGGCGCTCGATTTCAGGCAAGGGGATGCCGCAGGCCGTGGCGCAGGCCTCGCTGTCGAAGCGTTGCAGCAGGGCGCCGACTTCATCGAGGCCGGTGACGAAATCCTGCACCGGGCGGTTTGGCTTGCGCGCCATGACCGCTTGCAACAGCGCGATCAGGAAGAAGACGTCGGTGGCCGGTCGGATGAACAGGTGCCTGTCAGCGATCTTCGCGGTCTCGGTCTGGCGCGGGTCGATGACGACCAGTTGGCCACCACGGGCTCGCAAGTCCCTCATGCGATTGCGGAAATCGGGGACAGTCCACAGCGAACCGTTCGACGCCATCGGATTGCCGCCGAGAATGACCAGCGTCTGCGTGCGGTCCGCGTCGGGAATGGGGAACATGCTGGCGTGGCCCCACAGGCGCAGATTGGCGACCTGATGCGGCATCTGGTCGACCGTGCTGGCCGAGAACTTGTTCCGCGTGCGCAGCGCCTTTTCGAGAAAGCCGATGTTGAGCGCGTTGCCATAGGAGTGCGCGTTGGGATTGCCGACGTAGACCGCCGTGCTGTCAGGATCGCGGGCAAGGATGGCGCGGGTCTTATCACCGATCTCGGCAAAGGCCTGTTCGAAGCTGATTTCGTGCCAGTCCGACCCGATGCGCTTCAAGGGTTTGCGCAAGCGGTCAGGGTCTTCCTGCAGGTCTTGCAGGGCAGTGCCCTTGGGACAGATATGCCCGCGCGATAATGGGTTGTCGGGATCGCCCTTGATCGAAAGGACCTTGCCCGCATCGACCTCGACCAGCACGCCGCAGTTGGCTTCGCAGATGTGGCAGGTGCGCTTGTGGACCTGTGGCATCGCCGTTCTCCCGAACTTTTAGTTGAGCGATTAAGTCTCATTCCACGCGCGCCGAAGCAAGCGGAATTGCTTGCCGGATTCTTCGCCGCATTGCTGCAGCCAGTGCGCATCAACTTTATTTCGCAGTGCAGCATTGGCGCGCTTGGCAAAGCGGATTCGTTGTGCAAGCTTGGGGCTCAGACGGGATGAGCCTATGAAAACAACCTCGCCCTCGTCGTATGACGAGATGCTCAACGCCGATGGATCGGTGCGGTCAGCCTACGCTGGATATTGCCAGTGGTATGACGAGCAGCCGCCGGACCTTTTGAGGCGCAAGGGCAGCGAGGCCGAGGCCTTCTTCCGTCGCACCGGGATCACTTTCAACGTCTATGGCAACGAGGACGCGGAAGAGCGCCTCATTCCCTTCGACATGGTGCCGCGGATCATCACCGCGCAGCAATGGCGCAAGCTGTCGCGCGGGATCGAGCAGCGGGTGCGGGCGCTCAACGCATTTCTGCATGACCTGTATCACCGGCAGGAGATCGTGCGGTCGGGCAGGCTTCCGGCGCGCCTGCTCAAGGGCAATGTGGCGTTCCTGCCCGAGATGGTCGGCTTCACGCCGCCCGGCGGGGTCTACACTCACATCGTCGGCATCGACCTGGTCCGTACCGGCGAGGACGAGTTCATGGTGCTGGAGGACAATGCCCGCACCCCGTCCGGGGTCTCCTACATGCTGGAGAACCGCGAGACGATGATGGCGATGTTCCCGGAACTGTTCACCCGCGTGCGGGTGCGCGAGGTTTCGGACTACCCGCGCCGCCTTGCCCGCAGCCTTGCCGCCTGCGCGCCGCCAGCGTGCGATGGCAAGAAGCCGGTGGTGGCAGTGCTGACGCCGGGGATCTACAATTCCGCCTACTTCGAACATGCCTTCCTGGCCGACCAGATGGGGGCGGAACTGGTCGAGGGCAGCGACCTGCGCGTGGAAAACGGGCGCATCGCGATGCGGACCACTTGCGGATACGAGCCGATCGACGTGCTCTATCGCCGGGTGGATGACGAATATCTCGATCCGCTGACGTTCAATCCCAATTCGGTGCTCGGCGTATCGGGCATCATGGACGTCTATCGCGCGGGCGGGATCACGATTGCCAATGCGCCGGGGACGGGGATCTGCGACGACAAGGCAATCTATTCGTTCATGCCCGAGATCGTCGAGTTCTACACCGGCGAGAAGCCGATCCTGCAGAACGTGCCGACCTGGCGCTGTGCCGAGCCGGAATCGCTGAAGTACGTGCTCGACAATCTGGCGGAGCTGGTGGTCAAGGAAGTGCACGGTTCGGGCGGCTATGGCATGCTGATCGGGCCGACCTCTTCGCGCAAGGAACTGGCGGCGTTCGAGGCGAAGCTGCGCGCCAAGCCCGAGAACTACATCGCGCAGCCGACGCTTTCGCTTTCGACTGTGCCGATCCTGACCAAGGCCGGGCTGGCACCACGCCATGTCGACTTGCGGCCCTTCGTGCTGGTCAGCCCCAACGGCATCGACATCACGCCGGGCGGCCTGACGCGGGTGGCGCTGAAGAAGGGTTCGCTGGTGGTCAATTCGTCGCAAGGCGGCGGGACCAAGGACAGCTGGGTACTGGACGACTGATGTTAGGTAGATCCGCAAACGGCATTTTCTGGCTGTTCCGCTACCTCGAGCGCGCGGAGAACATCTCGCGCCTGATCGAGGCGGGGTTCCGCATGGCGCTGACCCGCGACGCTTCCGATGCTTCGGACGAGTGGCGCTCGCTGATCGTGACGCTGGGGCTGCGGCCGGGCTACGAGGCGCGATACGGCCCCGAGTACACCGGCAGCCACGTGTTCAACTACATCCTGCGCGACAAGGACAATCCCGGCAGCGTGCTGGCGATGACCGAGATGGCCCGGACCAACGCGCGCATGGTGCGAGGCGGCATTACGCGCGAGGTGTGGGAATCGGTCAACGACGGCTGGATGAAGCTCAAGGAAGCGCTGGCGCGACCGGTCACGGAGACGCGGCTGGGCGATGTGCTCGATCTTGTCCGGCGGCAGTCGACGCAAGTGCGCGGGGCCATGGAAGGCACCATGCTGCGCAACGAGATCTACAACTTCGCGCGGCTGGGCAGCTTCATCGAGCGGGCGGACAACACCGCGCGCATCCTCGACGTGAAATACTATGTGCTGCTGCCCTCGATATCCTATGTCGGGTCGAGCCTCGACAATGTGCAGTGGGAAAACGTGCTGCGCTCTGTGGCGGGCGAGCGGGCCTATCGCTGGCTCAATGCCGGGCGGATGGACCCGCGCGGCATTGCCGAGTTCCTGATCCTCGACGGACGTTTCCCGCGCAGCCTGGCATTCTGTTATTCCAAGCTGCGATCAAACCTCGCCAGCCTGGCGCGGGAGTATGGCAGTGAGATGCACTGCCATGAAATCCTGCGCGATGCCGATTGCCAATTCCATCAGGCGACGATCGATGCGATCTTCGAGCAGGGCCTGCACGAGTTCATCGGCACGTTCATTCGCAACAACACCACGCTGGCGATGCAGATCCAGCGCGATTATCGCTTCATCGACTAGGGTTCCATGCGCCTCGCCATCGATCATACCACGCATTACGTGTTCACGGGACCGGTCAGCCGGGGCCTGCAGAGGCTGCGGTTGAAGCCCAAGACTTCTGCCGGGCAGCGCGTGCTTGAATGGCGGATGTCGTTCGAAGGGGCGCAGCTGCAGTGCGAATACGATGATGCCCATTGCAATCATGTGGCGTTGATCTCGTTCGATCCGGGCGTGCAGGAAGTGACGATTCGTTGCGAAGGCCTTGTGGCCACCAACGATGAGGCCGGGATCATGGGCAAGCATTCGGGCTTCGTGCCGATGTGGCAATTTCTCGAGCCGACCGACCTGACCAAGGTTGGCCCCCGCATCCGCTCGCTGGTTTCGGCGTTGTCGCAGGAGGGGAACACGCTTGCCACGCTGCATGCCCTCTCCGCGCTGATCCGCGAGCGGGTGGCCTATTCGACCGGGCACACCAATGCCGAAACGACGGCCGAGAGTGCGCTCGCGGCGGGACGGGGCGTGTGCCAGGATCATGCGCACGTGTTCATCGGCGCGGCGCGGTCGCTGGGGATACCGGCGCGCTATGTCAGTGGTTACCTGATGATGAATGACCGGATCGAGCAGGACGCCGGCCACGCCTGGGCGGAGGCGCATGTCGAAGGGCTGGGCTGGGTCGGCTTTGACGTGTCCAACGGCATCAGCCCCGATGCCCGCTATGTCCGCGTGGCGACCGGTCGCGACTATCAGGATGCAGCCCCCATCACCGGTATAAGATACGGTGCGCTGGACGAAACGATGCATGTGAAGCTTGCCGTGGAACAGCAGCGTGTGGAACAATAGACCACACGTTATTAGGCTGGGACAGGGCAAGATCGGGGCAAGGCGATGACGTATTGCGTGGGGATGATCCTCGACAAGGGCCTGGTGATGATGAGCGACACCCGGACCAATTCGGGCGTCGACAACATATCCGTGTTCCGGAAAATGCATCATTGGTCCGTGCCGGGCGAACGCCAGATCACGATCATGACCGCTGGCAACCTGGCGACGACGCAGGCCGTCATCTCGCAGCTTGAGGAGCGCAACAAGGCGCCAAGCGATCGGCGGCCTTCGATCCTCGAAGCGCCGACCATGTTTCAGGTGGCGACGCTTGTCGGCAATCTCCTGCGCAACGTGATCGAGGGGCGGCAGGACAACGGGATGAAGTCGGAGGGGCCGCGCTTCACGGCATCGATGATCGTGGCCGGGCAGATCCAGGACATGGAGCCGCGGCTGTTCATGATCTATCCGGAGGGCAACTTCATCGAGGCCAGCTTCGATACGCCGTTCTTCCAGATCGGGGAGACCAAGTACGGCCGCCCGATCCTGCTGCGCGGCTATGACCGGACGATGAGCTTCGAGGATGCGGTGAAGCTGCTGATGGTCTCGTTCGACTCGACGGTGGCCGCCAATCTTTCGGTCGGGCTGCCGTTCGACCTGCTGGTGATGGAGCGTGACCGCTTCGAGCCGCTGCACCAGCGCCGAATTCTGGCGAGCGATCCTTACTTCAAATCGATCTCGTCGAGCTGGAGCGAGGCACTGCGCCAGGCCTTCCATTCGCTGCCGGACTACACGTTCAAAGCGGACGAGGGCTGATTCCGGAACAGCGATACGAAAAAACTGATTCGAGAATACCGATTCGAAACGAGGCGTTCCTGGTTAATGGCGGTTTTTCAAGATGCTCATAAGTGATGGAACTGCTTGCGAAAAACCGGCGAATTTTGTGTCCTGCATCACATTTTTTGGTTAACCTCGCCCTAAATGGTCCGTTCCGGAAGCGTTCATCCTAAGGAAAAACCTTTATAGCAGGCCGATGAACGTCAGTTCTGGTTCATTACGAAGCTAACCCAAGTGGCAAAGTCAAAAAATCAGGCGCTTAATGAGCGTCATGGTTGATCGTGTCACACTTCATATCCTCGATGGGGATTCCGCTCGTAGGGCGCAATTGGCCCGGCTTGCTTTCGCTGCCGGCCATCACGCCGAGATATACGCCAATGCCGAGGAGCTGCTGGCGCATGCGCCTTCCGGCGGCCTTGTCCTGGCCCAGGATGAGCCGGTGGGAGAAGGCATCCCGCGGCTCATTTCGGTGATGATGCAGGCGGGCCACTGGCTGCCGGTCATCGCAATCGCCGAACCGCCGCAGACTGCCGCGGTCGTCCGTGCCATCAAGGCCGGTGCGCTTGATTATCTCGCCATGCCGACGCAGATCGGCCCCCTGAATGAAGCCGTCGCCCGCGCCAGCCGCGAAGCCGAAGCCTACCGCGCCCAGCGCGCCCGTGCCGCCGAAGCGCGTCAGCGCATTGCCCGCCTTTCCCTGCGTGAACGTGAAGTCCTCGATCGCCTTGCCGAAGGGCAGAGCAACAAGGCGATCGCGCGCGAGCTCGACATCAGCCCGCGCACCGTGGAAATCCATCGCATGAAGATGATGGGCAAGCTTGGCGCCCGCCATGCCGCCGAAGCCGTCCGCCTGCGGATCGAGGCGACCGGACTGGACGACGTCGCCGCCTGACGCAACTTGGCACGATTGACCGGAACGCGAAGGGCGGGGGGCAACCTCCGCCCTTTGCTTATGCGCGTCGGCGATCTAGGGTCAGGACCCTAGCGGCAGAAGGATTTGAGGCCCCCCGGTTCAAGATGCAGATGATCGCGGTGGGCGGCGTTGTAATCCGGGGTCAGAACGGTGCCGAAGCGCTTGCAGGCGCTGTCGCGGATCGTGCGCAGGAAGGCCCGGACTTGCGGCGATGGCGAGTTCCAGTCGTTGACGATGCTGATGCGGCGACCATCGGCGAGTCGAAATGCGGCAATGTCGATCGCATTGGCAGTTGCGTGGGCTGACAGGCGGCTGGTGCCCGCGACGTTGCGGCAGGAATAGCTGCCCATCGTCTCGATCCGTTGCAGCGGGCTGCCGAGGATCTGGCGCGCAGCGCGGTCAACGCCGAAACGCGCCCAACCTTGCAGCGCGGTGGCTGCCGGGCAGGAGACGGGACCAAGATTGGTGACGTTGAGCAGGCCATTGTCGGCCTGCAGGGATTCAAGCCGAACGGTGCCAAGGGTCGAGCAGCCCGCGCCGTAATATTGATCAGAGAGCGGGGTGAAACGCGCTTGCGCGGCGCCAAGATTGGCAAGGCACGCCCGCGTCTGCGGGGACTGGCTGAGCGAAGCCCCAGTGCTTCCGCGCGACGGCTTGCGCACCGGCTGGTCGGGCGAACCGATGCACCCGGCAAGCGTGGCGGTCAGCGATAGGGCGATGAGAGCGCGCCGGACCATGCAGCGGACGATACCGGCAATCGCCTCGCTTGCACAGCACGCAGACGCACGGACTGTCGCATCGGGAGCATAGACCGGGGGAGCATGGGCTGGGAGGAAATGGTGGGCGCTGACGGGCTCGAACCGCCGACCCTCTCGGTGTAAACGAGATGCTCTACCAACTGAGCTAAGCGCCCCTCTTGCGAGGTGGGGCGCTATTGCGCGGATTCGCCGGCAAGGTCAATGGGGTGCGGGGATGAAGATCGAGCAAGCGTGGTGACGGCAGCTTTGTCTGCCGCCACCACGCTTCGTTCAAGATGTCAGAACCTGGCGCGCAGGCCGGCATAGATCGCCCGGCGCTCAACCGGATAGTAGATTGCCGAGGTGCCACTGGCGGTGATGACGGCGGCGATGTCGCCCACGGCCTTCTTGCTGGTGATGTTGCGCAGATCGGCGAAGAGGTCGATACCGCTGGTCAGCGAGGCTCCTGCGCTTACGCCGAGCAGGGCATAGCCGGGCGCGCGCACGGTATTGCGATAATCCGCAAAGGCGCCCTGCGGCACCCATTCCAGGCTGGGTGCGATATGCAGGGCATCGCCGCCAAGCCTGACTTCGCTGCGCAGGACATGGCGTGGCACGACGGGGAGGCGGTTGTTCGCAAACTGGATATCGCCGCGGAAGCGGAAGTCCGAATATTGCCAGATCTGGCGAAGGCGCAGCCAATCAGCCGGCTGCCATGAGAGACCGGCCTCGACGCCCTGATGGCGCGTGCGCCCTGCGTTGAACGTGGCGGCGGGAATGCCGACGTTGGCATCCGGTGTGTATTGCAGCATCTCGCCGGTAAGGTCGGCGCGATAGAGCGATATGTCCCATTCCAGGGTGCCGAGGCGGCCACGAGTTCCCAGTTCTGCCGTCCAGGCGCGCTGTGGGCGCACAGGGACGAACGCGGCTTGCTGGGCGAGCTCGACAAAGGTCGGAAACTCGGCCGAGCGGCTGTAGTTGGCATAGACCTGAACCCCGGCGGCCGGAGTCCACAGGGCACCGAAGCGGGGGGAGAAGGCATCGAAGGCAGCGTTGCCTGTCACCGTGGACGGCAGTTCGCGGACCTGTCGACGCGCGCCGTTGGCATAGATGCCCCCGGCAATCAGCGTCAGGCTCTCTGCGGGGGAGACCCGCAGTTCGCCATAGGCAGTGGACGTGCGCGCGCGCTGCAGTGCGCGGAAGGTGAGCGCGCCGCGCTTGCCGCCGTTGTTGATGAACTGGCGGGCGCGGGTCGTGCCCCACCGGGATTCGCCGCCCAAAGTGAGCGAAACGATTCCCGCCTCCCATTCGGCACGGGCGAAGAGGCCCCGATCGTCCGACTTCTGGTCGATCACCATGAAGATCGGGTGATCGAGCTGCTTGATGTTGTAGAAGCCGCCAAAGGTGAGCTGCAGGGTTCCGAGGCTGATGGCGGTGCGGTTCTGCAGGCGCAGGGAATCGATGTTGCGTTCCTGATCGCCAGTGAAGTTGCCCTTCTGCGGCGTGGCCAGGGCATCGACGAAGGAGAGTGCGCCGGGCAGTTCTTGCCGGATATGGTTGGCGGTGACGTAAAAGCGGGTGCTGAGGTTTTCGGCCAGAGCCAGACCGACGTTGCCATTGAAGCGCAACGAGCGGCGATTGGCGTGCTGACGGTCACCATCGTGGCGTTCGGCGCTAATTCCGGCCCAGGCGTTTGCCGCGCTATCGCCGAAGCCTGCGGAAACGAGGCCGCGCGCAAGGCCGAACGAGCCTCCATCGACGCGGGCGTACAGCCCATGCGCCTTGTCGCCGCGCGGCGTGACACCATTGATTGCGCCGCCCAGGGTTCCCGAACCGAAGCGGAGAGCATTGGCGCCGCGATAGACCTCGAGATGATCGAGGAAGATCGGCTCAAGCTCCTGGAAATCGCCGTTGTCGTCGGCGAGATTTATCGGCACACCGTCCTGAAGCAGCGTCAGTCCGCGCATGTGGAAGCTGCGTGAAAGGCCCGATCCGCGGATGGAAATGCGGACCTCCTGCCCGAAGCGCGGCTGGGCGTAGACGCCGGGCGAAAAGGCCAGCGCATCGCGCAGGGAGACCACGGTGCGGTCGGCGAAGTCTTCGTAAGTGACGACATCGGTTCCGCCTGGGGTCTGCGTGGCCTGTTGTTCGGCGAGGGAGGCATCGTTCTGGCCGATGACGACGATCGCCGCGCCTTCGGCGGCGGCGTCTTCGGCGTGGGCAGGAGTGGCGAGCGAGAAGGCCATGGCCAGCGGGGCCACGGCAAGTATGCGGGTAGTCATGCGGAGAACGCTTTCGATCGCGTCTGGGTTCAGACGGCGGGCAGAGTGACCGGTTCGGTCAGGCTATCGAGGTGGCGATTTCCGAGGGCGGGCCGCACGGGGGCGGCAGGATGCGGCGCGATGGCGCAAGGCGCGGCATCGCGATGGCGAGGAAGCCCAGCCCCAGCACGAATGCCAGCGCAAGGGCGAGCTGGATCGGATCGGCTCCGCCTAGAAGAGCGGCACCGTGGCCAGCGAAAGTGCAGGGCTTGTGATCCTTGGCGGCGGTTTCCTTCGCGCCTTGCGGGACGGTGACCTGAACGGACGAGCGCGCACCGGTGCTGTCGGCACAGACCAGAATGGTAATCGCGCGCGAGGTGCCGCTGACCATGTAGCCTTGCGGGATCACGGCCTTCATGGCGAGCGCCAGCGCGACCAGCAGCACTGCCAGATGGCGATTATGCAGCAGGAATGTGCGCAGGCCCCTCATGGCGCCCGCCCCTAGGAGCAGAGGCGGGCGGTGTCATGGGTTTTCATCAAGTTTTCAGCAGCAGCCGATCAGCAGGGCCGAGGCGTCCATTCGCCGCGGACCCAGTGGTGGGCCTTGTGCTTCCACGGATCGATGACGACAAGATTGATCCAGCCGTTCTCGACCAGTCGGCCAACCACATCGTGCGCCAGGACGATATCCTGGACCCGCTGGAGCGGCGCTTCGATGACGACTGCGAGGCGGCGCGGGGTGTGGTAGGGCGTGCCATCGTCATGGAACAGCGACTGCCGGGGCAGGCCGACACAGAGATCGCCGCCGCTGCCCTGCACGACGCCAAAGCCCCCGACCACATTCTGCGTCGTCTTGTCGCCCGCGCCGAATACCTCGTTGTCGATGGTCGAGAACAGGTACTGGCAATTGATCCACTGGGCGACGATCATCGGCGCGGTCATGATGCCGGCCAGAGCGCTGCCGTCCTTGTCCCTCGTCCAGTCATAGCTGTGAAGAAAGGCGTTGCCGCCAAGGTCGATTTCCGCCGTCAGCGCGCGCGGGCCGACGATGAAGGCGGCGTTACCGGACAGGCCCCATTCCGGGCGCACTTCGCCCCAATGCATGGCGCCGGTCAGCAGATCGTCGGCAGAGCGGCCGAGGCGGGCGGCGCGCTCTTTGAGGCACTGCGCACCGGCGCTCTGCAGGGCCTGCTCGAACCTGGCGAGATCCGCCGCGTGGCTTGCCGGCACGAGCTGGCGATCGAAGATCTCGACCACGTCGCGGGTGGTGTCATGCTGCGCGGCGATGAACCAGCTGTCGTCCGGAATGGCAATGCCTTGATCGGCAAGGCCTGCGCGGACCTGACCATCGTTGAGAATGGCAGCCATGAGCCGTGCGTTCGGGCCGCCGGGATGGCCGCCGCAAGCGCCGCAATCGAGACTTGCCGCGAAGGCATTGTTGGTGGTGCAACCGCCGTGGCCAACAAGCGCAACGAGGCGCGCGGTATCGGGCGAAAGCCCGGTCAACGAGAACATGGTGCGGGCGTAGGCGATGCGCTGTTCCAGCGGGATCGCGTTGGTGCCGTGGCCTTGGCCATGATCGTTGCAGGCGGCGGGCGTGAGGACGTGTCCCCGCTCGCCCACCAGCCGTCTGCGGAAGGCATCAGTCAGGCGGGGGGCAAGCGTGCGCGCGAGCAGGGCCACCGCTGCCAGCGGACCAGCGGCTTCCGCCGTCGCAAAGCCTGTGGCGCCGCTCTTGTTCGTGTCTAGCATGGCTCGGGCATCAGCGAGGGCGGCATGACGCGCCAGCAGGGCGTTCGCCTCGGCCTCCTGCCCTTGCGCAGCGCGTTCGGCTACGACGTGGGAGGGCGAAAGCAGGACCGGCAACTGATTGCGTTCCGGTGCATCGCAGGCCGGAGAGATGGCGATCGGCAATCCGAAGAAGCCGGCGTAGCCCACCGTTTCGTAGCGACCCTGCGCTTCCAGCGCCCGGCGCATGGGTTCGGAGCGGACATCGATGCAGAACACGGCCTGGGCTTCCGCCGCCGGAGCCTTGACCTTTGCCGTCAGCCTGGCCGATGCGCCTTCGAGCTGGGGGGCGATCGTGCCGAGGAAGCTGGCCTCTGCCGCCTGCTGGAAGATCAGGCCCAGTTCGGCCAGCGACATCGCGGCGATCCGGTTGAGGCTGTCCCGCGCGGCGGGCGACCAGATCGCGGACGCTTCCATATCAAGGCCGAAATGGGCAAGCAGCGTCCGGCAGACATGGGCGTGCTGGCGGGAAGGTTCCGCGAGCGCCCTGGGACCGCTGCGGACGCTGCCTTCAACGAGCGCGACGAGAGCCATCAGTTCGATCATCGAGGCCGGGGCGGATGCACTCGCTGCGGGGCCGCCATGCTCGCTACGCCAGCGCAAGTGCGCGGCCCAACCCGGCAAGGCGGCGACGAGGCCGCGCAGCCAACCTAGACGCCGGTCGCGCGAGACGCCATCGCGGCGGGCGGCAAAGAGCAGCATCTCGAGAGGGTCGGCAGGTGCACTCGCAAGCCAGTGCGCGGCAGTTTCGTCGCCGGCCCGGGCAAGGCCCGGATCGTGCCGAAGCGCGGCGCTTACGCTGCTGTACAGGCCGTGCTGGCGACCGGGCAGGGTGAGCGTGGCGTTGCGGTCGAAGAAGGCCGCGAGGTACCGCGCAAGAACGGCGATCGGCGTGGTGAGTTCGCGCCTGGCAACCGGGGTGTCGTCCGCTGGCAGCTCGACAAGGCGCGCCACCAGAAGGTTATAGGCGTTGAGATCGGGGCCGAGCGGCGCGAATGCCGGCTCGAGACCGCCAAGCGCCGCGACCACGGCCTTGCGGAAGGCGATGTCTTCGATGCGGCCTTCTGCCTTGAGCGCGCGCCACTGCATCAGGGAGAGGGAGGGGCGGGCACCGAACAGCTCGGCAGCTTGCGGCAGGGCGTCTTCGAACGGGAGGTCTTCGAAACCCGACAGCGGATTGACGGCGATGGCGCTGTCCAGCGGCCAGAGCGGGGCAACAGTCTGACTGGCGATATCCACCAGGGCCTGGAGTTCGCGCCGTTCTTCCTGAAGGCTGGCTGGAACGCCGGTGTCGGGTGCGAGTGACGCGGTAGCAATGTTCATGGCTTCAGTCCTTCGCGATGGCGGGGGTGGCGGCGGGTGTGGAAGTGGTGAGGGCGTTGCCGGCGTGAAGCAGGCGCGCGAAGAGGGAGGGAGGCAGGGCCTGTTCGCCGCTCACGATGCGTTGCTGCCAGACCCATCCGGCCAGAAACAGCGAGAGAATGCCAAGCTGCCCGAAAGGCGAAAGCAAAGGCTGGGCGGCGTCGGGCTGGAGTGCGGTCATGAGGACAAGCACCGCAGCGTTGAGGGCAATCAGGGCAATCGGCATCAGGGCTACGACCGCGCCCATTGGACCACGCGGCAGGGACCGCACGGCAACTGCCATGGCGCTGAGCAGCGCGGTCAGGGCAAGGCAGACCGGCAGGAGTGCATCAGCCCGGCGCGCTTCGATCAGGAAGATCGCACCGATGATCGTCGCGAGCGCGATGAGCGCAGGCCACGGCTGGGCAAGACCCTTGGAACGTGTCGTCCTGGTGGAGATGGTACCGGCCGAACCCAGGAACAGCCAGGCCTTGAACAGTCCGTGAGCGACCATGTGCCAAAGGGCCGCAGCGTAGGCGCCGAGCGCGACGGTGAGCAGCATGAAGCCCATCTGCGCGATGGTCGATGCTGCGAGCGATCCCTTCACGTCGGCGCGCACGAGCATGATGGCACTGCCGACCAATGCCGCGACGACGCCGGAGGCAAAGAGCGCGTAACGCGCTTGCAGCGATGTTTCGAGGATCGGCGCAAACTGGATGAGCAGGAACCCACCGGCATTGACGAAGCCGGCATGCATCAACGCGGACACCGGGGTTGGCGCTGCCAGCGAGCGCATCAGCCAGTTCGAGAAGGGCGGAATGGCGCAGCGGGCCAGAGCGGCGACGACCAGGAGAAAGGCAGCGGCGGTTGTCGGGAGCGAGGAGGACCCTGCGGCTGATGACTTTATCGCGAGGATATTGCTCGATCCCGCGGCGATCGAAAGCAAGGCCACTGCGCCGATCAGCGCCACGTCGCCAATGGTGAAGGCAATGGTGGCGCGGCGCGCGGCATCGCGGGCTTCGCTCCATTCGCCGACATGGCCGATCAATCCTGCCATGAGACGGCCCGAGACGATCCAGGCGGCAGCGAGCAGCATGGCGTCGGTGGCAAGGCCCAGCAACACGGTCGCGATGGCGAGGCTCGTCGCGAGGCGTGCGAAGGAATCACTGCGCCGGTCAGCGCGCAGTTGTCGGCGGGAGAAGGCAAGAACGACGACGGCGATCAGGATGCCGAGCCCCGAGAGGGCAACGCCCGGCGTGGTGAGCGAGGCATGGCCGGTGACGATGGTTGCGGCCAACAGGGCGCCCAGTCCGAAGACAGGCCAATCGGAAGGCTTGAGGCGATACGCCGGGCCGCTCTTGATGGCAGGTGCAGTCATGGTTGTCGGGTTCATCGTGTGCCTCCTTCGCTTCGCAGGTGCAGCACGTTCGATGATTTTAGAAACGAATTTATGAAATATTGAAGATTTCAAACGTCAATGATAAAGGCAGGTGATGGCCCTGCGAAATCTCGACATCGACCTATTGCGCTGCTTCGTGACGATTGCCGATACGGGAAGCTTTACTCGCGCCGGGGAGAGGCTCGGCCGGACGCAGTCGGCGATATCCCTCCAGCTGAAGCGCCTTGAGGAACAAGTGGGGCGTGCGCTGTTCCTGCGCAGCCCCAGGCACCTTTCAATCACGCCTGAGGGCGAGCGGTTGATTGGTCCGGCCCGGCAGATCCTGCGGCTCAACGATGCAACCTTGGCCCAGATGTTCGAGCCGGACATCGCCGGGTCGGTTCGCATCGGTGTGCCCGAGGATTTTGCGACGGCTCATCTGCCTACGGTTCTTGCCGCATTCACCGAGGCGCACCCGCTGGTCGAGCTTGAAGTTACCTGCGACCTGACCCTCAACCTGCTCGAGCGCTTTCACGCAGGAAACTTTGACCTGGTCCTGGTGAAGCGCCAGCCGACGCAAGCCGTGCAGGACGGCGTCCGGGTCTGGCGCGAGCCACTGGTCTGGGTCGCGCGGGATCGGCAATCCGCGGCAGACTTCGCAAGGGTGCCGCTGGTGGTTTCGCCCGAACCCTGCGTCTATCGCAAGCGCGCGACCGAGGCGCTGGATGCGATGGGGCGCGAGTGGCGCGTGGCTTATACATCGACCAGCCTGGCAGGTAGCCTCTCGGCGGTGCGCGCGGGCCTCGGGATTACCGTACTGCCGTTGGAGATGGTGCCTGCCGGCCTTGCGACAGCGGGAGATGACGCTGGCTTGCCGCCGCTTTACGACACCGAGATCGCCTTGCTCGAGGCGCCCGGCCTTTCGGACACGGCGCACTTGCTGGCCCAGCACATCATCGCAGCGCTCGAACGCGGAGCGTGACCTTGGTATTAGTCGTCGAGGTTCAGGCGCGCGAACACTTCGGGACGGATGCAGCGCAATCCGTTTTCGACCGGGTTGGCACAACGCGATGGTGCGATTCGCAGCTGCGCCTGGTGAAGCGGCGGCACGACCTCTGCGCCAGTTCCGACCAGACGTATGCCATCGCCCCGCTTCGCGCAGACCGTGACCTCGCGCGTGCTTGAGCAGCGCCGATCCGGCGTGACTGACCGAGGGGCCGAGGTTTCAGGCAAGCGGTAGGCGTGATGGGCGTCCAGTGGTTGGGGCGTTCCGGTCGTCACTGCAATCGCGGCCAATATCATCAGCATGGCAAATGACCTCTCGGTCTGGGCGGAATAGCCCGGAATTGTCTGGCGGCGCATCCTGCCAGGGTCGTCACAATGCGCCGCCAGTGCTCCGCTGCCGACGGCTTGCCGCTTCCGGGGGCGGGCCAGGTCGGCAGTGGCGCGCCTTGCGCCGGGTTGATCGCGCAAGGCCCGTTGCGAAACTCGTGGGGGCGACGCGGACTGGCGGTGCGTCGCCCCGGCAAGGCATCAAGGGACAGTCGGGCAGTTCAGCGAGGGGGGACGAGCGTGAACTGTGGGAAATCGACCGTCGGCGGGGCATCCTCTTCTGCCTTGCCCCAGCACATTGCCGAGGCCAGCCCGTTGCGTCCAATCGAAAGATCGGCGACTAATCGATAGAATGCTTCTATCGGAGGTCGCATGCCTACGGTCCGACAGCTTGAGTATTTCCTGGCAGTTGCCGAACTGCGTCACTTCGGACGCGCGGCACAATCCTGCAATATTTCGCAACCTACGCTCAGTCATCAGTTACGTGCTCTTGAAGATCGCCTCGGCACAACCTTGATCGATCGCGCATCACAAAACGTGGAATTGACGCCGGTCGGTCGGGAGATTGCCGAAAGAGCGCGCCGGGTGCTGCGTGAGATCCGGGACATCCGCGCGGTTGCGGCGCGCGCCCGCAAGCAGCTGTCCGGGGTCGTCCGGCTGGGGATCACGCCGACGCTGGGGCCCTACCTTTTGCCCGCCCTGATCGGTGCGCTCAATGCCGAGCAGAGTGACATGCGTTTCTATATCCGTGAAGGAATCCCGGCCGAGCAGAGCCGTGAGCTCGTTTCCGGCAGGATTGATCTGATGGTCGGGCCGGGGCCGGTGATCGGCGAGGATTTGGAGGTCGTCCCCCTGTTCGACGAACCGATGAGCGTGGTGGCATCGCGCAGCCATCACCTCGCCGGGCTTGCGCACATTGACCGGTCGGACCTCAAGGGAGAGCGCTTCCTGACGCTCGACCCCCGTCACCACTATCATCAGCAGGTCCAGCGGGTGTGCGCCGAACTTGGGGCCGAAATGCTGCTGGATTACGAGGGCACCAGTCTCGACAGCATTCACCAGATGGTGGGCAGCGGTGTTGGCCTGGCAATTCTGCCCGAACTTTACCTGCGGTCGGAAGTGGGGGGCGATGCTCTGGTCGTGCGGCTGCCGGTTGCGAACTGGCGCTGCGAGCGCGCCATCGTTGCTGCCTGGCGGGCCAAGTCGGCAAGCGCGGATGATTACCGCACGCTGGCGCAGCGCATCTGCAGCGAGGCCGCCGGGCTGCTTGCCTGACCCTAGGTCGGGCGGGCCTGCGGCTCTGTGATGATGCGGTCTCGCGCGGCGCGCACGTCGCCCGCTTCGATCTGCAGCTTCAGTCGTTCACGGTCACGGGCGCGGAACATGTCTTCGGCGCGCGCAATATCTTCAGCCGAAAGACCTGCGTCAGCAAGGGCGACGCGCGCCATCTTGACCGCAGACTCCATGACTTCGCGCACGACCGCGCTGACAGGCGTGCCACGCAGCCGGATGAGCGCACGCCGGTCGTAGGCGCGAACGTATACCGATGCGCGCGGGAAAGCCTCGTGAACGGCCTCGACCAGATCGGCCGTGACCTGATCGCCGTCCATGCAAAAGAAGATCATCTCCGCTTCCGCTGCCCCGGCTTGCCGCAGCAGATCGAGCCTTGTCCCATCCCCGAAATAGACCTTGGCCCCGAAGGTGGCTGCGACGTCGATCATCTCGATGTCGGTATCGACCATCGTCACCGGGATGTTGCTCGCCAGCAGCATCTGCGTGACACCTTGTCCGAAACGGCCAAAACCCACGACCACGGCATTGGAACCATCGGGCTGGGGGCCTTCGCGCTCACCGGACGAAGCGCTCTCCGCTTCGCGGCGGATCCCGGCGGTCGCCATCATCAGGAACGGCGTCGTGGCCATCGACAGGGTGACAACGGCCCCGAACAGGCTGGCAGCTTCGGGCGCGATGAGCAGCGCCTTTTGCGCCTGAGCGAACATCACGAAGCCGAACTCGCCACCTTGGCTGAGCAGCAGGCCGAGGGCGAGTGCGCCGCGCCAGGGCATGCCGAACAGGCGGCCAATGCCGAAGATGATCGCCGCCTTCACCGCGATCAGGCCAAGGGCCATGCCGGCGACGAACAGCGGGCGCTCGGCGATGGCGGCAAGGTTGAGCATCATCCCCACGGCCAGGAAGAAGAGCCCGAGCAGGATCGACCGGAATGGCTCGACATCGGCTTCGAGTTCATGACGATAGGGGCTGTCTGCGAGCATGACGCCCGCGACGAATGCGCCCAGCGCCGTCGACAGGCCGAGCAGCTCCATGATGGCCGCCGAAGCCATCACGGTGAACAAGGCGGCGACCACGAACATTTCGCGCTCGCCAAGATTGCCGATCAGTCGAAAGAGTGGCCGGATCAGATAGCGGCCAGCAGCGATCAGGCCACCTATCGCACCGAGCGAGTACAGGACCATCAGCCAACCGGGAGGGCCACCGGCATCCTCCGGATTGCGGCTCATTGCCGTGATGATCGTGATCATCGGGATGATCGAGAGATCCTGGAAGAGCAGGATTGCAAAAGCGCGTTCGCCAAACGGCGTGCGCAACCGGCCGGAGGATTGCAGCATCGGCAACACCTGCGCCGTCGACGAGAGCGCCAGCGGCAGTCCGAGGGCCAGCGCTGCTTCCCAGCTGAAGTCCGTGGTCAACAGGATCATGCCGGCAACAGCAAGCCCGCAGGCGGTTACCTGAAGCAGGCCAAGGCCAAGGATGTCGCGCTTCATCTTCCACAGGCGCGACGGATTCAGTTCCAGCCCAACCAGGAACAACAGCAGGGTTATGCCCAGTTCGGCGATGCCGAGCTTTTCTTCCGCGTCTCCGACCAGACCCAGCAATTGCGGGCCGACGACAGCTCCGGCCACGAGGTAGCCCAAGGTTGCGCCCAGCCCCAATCGCCGGAAAATCAATACGAAAGCCAGGGCGAATCCAAGCAGGATGAAGCCATCGCGGAGCATTGATGTGTGTTCGGCCATCCCTTCTCTTTAGGCTGCTCATGTTTCATCGCAACCGTCGTTCAGCCTGCGTTGATCTGGCGCCAGCGACAGGTTAGCGATTGGAGAACGGTGGAGGGGCAGATGCGCAAGGTTTTTGGTCTTCTGGGATCGGCTGTTCCCGCAGTGGCTCTGGCCCAGACCGTTCCGACAAGTGCGCAGGGCGACGTGTCTCTGACGATCTACAACAACGATCTCGCGCTGGTGCAGGACGTGCGGCAGATGGCGCTGCCGACGGGCCGGCATCGTCAGGAATTTCCTGATGTTTCAGCAGCCATCCGACCGGAGACGGTGACGTTGAATGCCGGGGGGACAAGCATTGTCGAACAGAACTTCGACTACGACCTGCTGACTCCCGAGAAGCTGATGGACAAGGCCGTTGGACAGACCGTGACGCTTGTGCGCGGGGCTGACGACAAGCGCGAGACGGCGACGATTCTCGCCAATAACGGCGGCACGATCGTCCGCGTCGGAAACCACATCGAAGTCCTGCAGAACTACGGTGCGCGGGTGCTGTTTCCCAGCTTGCCGCCCGGCTTGCGTGCTCGGCCGACACTATCGGTAACCCTGGACACGACCGCGCCGGGCACGCGCCCGGTTTCGCTGAGCTATCTCTCGCGCGGGTTCGGCTGGAAGGCGGATTACGTGGCATTGTTCGATGAGGCAGCGGGCAAGATAGATGTGCAGGGCTGGATCACGCTCACCAACAACAGCGGCACGACCTTCGACAAGGCCAAGGTGCTGCTGGTGGCGGGCGCGGTGGGCGATGGCAGCGGCGGCTATAATGGCGGGTATCGTCCCCAGCGACCGATGATGCCGGGTAACCGACCTGGAACACAAAGCGCAAATCGCGAGAGCCTGGGTGACTTCTACGTCTATCCGATTGCCGGACGAACCACTGTGGCCAATGCCCAGCAGAAGCAGGTCAGCTTCCTCGACGTCGGCGGCGCGCCCGCGACCAAGGCCTATCACTTCCGCAACGGCTGGCTTTCCAGCCAGACCGAGCCGCAGAGCGCAGACACCGTCCTGCGCTTTTCAACAGCGCGAGAGGCAGGGCTGGGCGATGCGCTGCCTGCGGGTACGGTGCGGGTGTACATGCGCGATATGCGCGGGCAACCGCAGTTCATCGGCGAGAATGCGATCGGACACACGCCGATGGGATCGAACCTTGCGCTCAAGACCGGAGAGGCCTTCGACGTGAAGGTCCAGCCGGTGATGGAGAAGCGGGAGCGTATCGACAGCGGGGAATGGGAGAAGACAGCCCGCTATCGTGTGACCACGCCGGGCAAGGCGCCAAGCGAGGTGACGGTCGAGACCGAAACGGTCTTCTGGCGCACGACGATGAGCTACAAGGTGACCAATGCCAAGTCCGTGCCGGTCACGGTGGAAGTGGTACAAGGCGGCCTCGACAACTGGTGGCACGACACGCGGGTAACTTCCGAAAGCGTGAAAGGTGAACAGCGCTCAGCCGACGAGCGGATGTGGCAAGTGGCAGTGCCTGCCAACGGCGAGGCCACGCTGACCGTGCAATTCGACACCCGGTATTAGGCCCGACGTGCGATTTCCTGCAGCCCTTGCACTGCTGCTTTCCGCCGCGCCGGCGGCGAGCGAGGAGATCATCACTTCGCCTGCGCCCGCAAGCGTTTCGGTGAGCGTCTATCGTGCGCCCGATCGCGCCAGCGACGAAGCCATGAACCTCGACTGGCTGCAGGGATATGCGCTCGTAACCGAACAGCGGACCGTGGAGATACCTGCGGGCAGGGCGACCGTACGGTTCGAAGGCGTGGCGGCGGGGCTGTTCCCCGAAAGCGCGATCGTGACGGGACTGCCGTCAGGTGTGCGAGAAAAGAACCTCGACGCCGATCTGCTTTCGCCCCGAAGCCTCTATGCGCGCATGTTTGGTCGGCCGGTCATCTTGCGGAGAACCGACCTTGCGACCCAAAAGGTCCGTGAAGAGCGCGCGGTGATCCGCTCTGGCCCTGATGGGGCTGCCATCGTGCAGACGGCAGCGGGCTTCGAAGTTGCCAACTGCGGCGGCCTGGAGGACGAAATACTCTATCCCGATGCGCCAAAGGACTTGTCAGCGAAGCCCACGCTTTCAATCGAAACGGATAGTCCGGTGGCGCACAAGGCAACGCTGTCCCTGTCCTACCTCGCTTGGGGTTTCGATTGGCAATCCAACTACGTCGTGCAGATGAACGCGGATGGCCGGACGGCCGATGTCTCGGCGTGGGTAACCCTTGCCAGCAGCGATTCCACGAGTTTTGCCGAAGCGGAGACCGCGGTGATCGCCGGGAAGGTCAACCGCGAGGACAGTACGCACGGCGAAAAGCCCTCGGGCGGAGAGCTGGAACTGACCTGTTTGCTGTCGCAACTGGCACCGCCGCCGCCTGCACCGCCGCCCCCGCCCATGGTCATGCCCGCCCCGGCGATGGAAATGGCTGATATCGTCGTCACTGCTCGGCGTGCGGGCGCGATGAATGCGCCCGTGACCGTGCAGCAGGAGGGCCTTGGCGATCTCAAGCTTTACCGGGTGCCAGTGCGGGTTACCGTAGCAGCCAATGCGCAGAAGCAAGTGGCCTTGGCGCAAAGGCATGGCGTCAAGATGGAGGCGCTCTATCGTGCGGATGTCCATGAAGACCGTGTCGGAGTCGTGCGCCAGATGTTGCGCACCCGCAACCGCAAGGAAGACGGTTTGGGCCTGCCGCTGCCGGGTGGACCGGTCACCGTGTTCGAACCTGTTGGTTCTGGCCCGGATCAGGGATCAATGCTTCTGGCAGGCGAGGGAGGACTTCCGGACCGCGCGGTGGGCGAAGACGTCGAGATCCTGCTTGGAGAGGCGACGCAGATCGTGGCTAGCGCCGAGGAGATCGGCTCAAGCAAGGTTTCCCGTACGGTGGCGTTGAACGTCAGCAATGCGCGGCCGGTTCCGGTGCGCTTCGAGGCGCGCATTTCTTCGGGGGGGACTGTAGAAGGCATCTCCCCGCGACGTCTGGCGCGCAAGGATGGGCGAACGATCTGGTCAGTCATGGTGCCAGCGCGGGGCAAGGCCAGCCTGACTTACAGGATAGTTAATTCTGACTAAAAACCGACACTTATCCTTCCGAAGACATTTTCACCTGCTATCTCGGCGGCATGATCATGCAGAGCGACATCCGGCGATCGTTCATGGCGCGTAAGCCGCTGTTTTTTGTCGTGCTACTGCTTTTGCTTGGCGCGGCAGGCTATCTCCTGTGGGCGAGACAGTCGGAGAAGCAATACGAACAGTCAGGGGTTGCTGAGGACGGCAACTATCGGCTTGTCGCGCAAGACGGATCACTGTTCCAGCGGTCCAGCCTTAAAGGGCATCCCTACATTACATACTTTGGCTATGCTTCATGCCCGGATCGGTGCCCGGCGATGCTCGTACGCCTTTCGCGCATCCGTGCCCGGATGGGTTGGGCACATGAAGACCTTCCGATCGTGTTCATCACCATCGACCCTGCCCGGGACACGCCGCAGCGCCTCAATGCCTTCGTCAAAAGTCTTGGGGTTGAGATCATCGCGCTGACGGGGGATCCGGAGGTCATAAACCGCATTACCGACAATGCCGGCGTGTTCGTTAAGGTCATTCCGCAATCGGGCGCCAGCTACCGCATCGAACATACGACCAAGGCGTTCGTCTACAACGCTGATGGCGATTTCTGGGATACGCTCAGTCCGATGGAGGATGATGCCCGCATCGAGGCCAAGTTGCGCGATGCCGCTCTCAGCAGATCACCCACGACCGAAACATCTCAAGCCGCATCGAACAAGATGCGATAAATTGGCTTGGGTGGCGGGCTGCTGAGCCCATGGCCTTACGACTTCCAGCGTAGCCGAAAGTTTTGACGATGGCGGTCAGAGCGATGGCACGGCAGCCTCGATTTCCGCGAAGTAGTGCGCCATTGCATCTGCCGCCTTGTCGGAAAGGGCGATGAATGCACGGCGACGATCCGTGGCGTCTTCGGCCCGGCAAAGAAGCTCGGCCTCGGTCAACTGGCCGATCCACCGCAGCGCCGTTGTCGGCGGAACGCCCGATGCAATGCACAGAGACGTGACAGACACTCTTTTATGCTCTGCCCGCGCCGCTGTGAGATCGAGTAGCATGTCCCAGGCCGGGTCAGCGAAGAGATCGCCCTCGAAGAAGCGGGCGCGCAGCTGGCGCTGGCGTATGATCTTGCGGACAAGGCGAGGGTCAGGCAGCGAGGGGCGAGCGCCTCGCCCGAGCCGCATGCCGCCGCAGTCCCGCTCTCCGGTCGCATCGAATGCGAAGGCCGAGGCGTGAACGTGATCGGTTCCTGCCGACGAACCCGACAGCGTTTCCAGGCGATTGGCGATTTCGCTTACTTGCTGGGTCAAGCGAAGCAAGGACATCCGATCGGTGTCCGACAATTCGCGAACACGCCCTCCCTTGGCTGCGAGCGCAGGAGAGGCGAGGATGTGGCCGAGCGCGATGACCCGGTCCGACCGAGAGGGATTGACCAGTATCTGCGCGCCGGACTGATCGAGGCAGCCGAAGACATCATCCAGTGCCCCTACGCTTGTCGAAACTATCAGTTGGCTGCCGGTGCGGGCCGCCCGTTCATCCAGCGAGACAAGTGCTGCAATGTCGGCACCTTCGAGGAGGGGGCAATCGACCAGTATGAGATCAGCCAAGGTCTGCTCTGCACGCGAATTGACAAGTTGCGCGAGCTCACCCGTGCCGCAGACCCGCAACCCGGCCGCCGATGCATCTTCGGCCATTTCCATGCGAAGATAACTGCGATCGGCAAAGATCGACACGGCAAGCGGCGTGGATGGGCTAAGCCACGCAACGTCCCCGTCGGCGAAAGGAGGGGCGTCAAGATCAGTGGCGGCACGGTTTGGTGCAGATGCTTGGACCAGCGTCATTGCAATGTTCCCTCAGTACTTGCCCTAAGTGTGAACATGAGTGGAACATACGTGGATCAGGTCAAGATCATTTATCTCGATTTTGGATGGAGCTTGACGGACATCGAGGTCAGGCGTCCCCGGAGTCTGAGGAATCCCCGCGTTTTCGAGGCTTGATATGAGCGGATTTGTTCGCGATACCGGGCCGGTGTTCCTACCACCAATTGCCTCCATTTCGGATGTTCCAGCGCAACTAGTGCAGGCCCAGCCGTTTCTCGTTGAAACAGCTGGTGAAAATACCAAGCAGGACGAATCGACGCAGAGCTTGCAGTTGACAGCGGCCCAACTTTTCCAGTTGGCTGATTCGGCTCGCGATGCCGGCGATTATGTCACGGCCGAAACGGCCTATCGCGCCCTGGCAGGCAATCCCGATATCGAACTGCGGAGCGAAGCCAGGTTTCGTCTGGCGATGATGCTTGCCGACCAGATGAAGCGAACGCGCGATGCGGCAGTAGAACTGCGTCGCATCCTCGATGAAAAGCCGGACGCAGCGCGGGTGCGACTGGAACTTGCCCGCATGGACGCGATGATGGGGCGACTGGGCGCTGCCGAGCGTGAAATGCGAGCTGCACAGGCGAGTGGCCAGCTTCCGGCCGATGTCGAGCGGGCCGTGCGTTTCTATGCTGCAGCGCTTGCTGCTGCAAAACCCCTTGGCGGCAGTCTGGAGCTTGCGCTTGCGCCAGACAGCAACATCAATCGCGCAACCAGAGCAGACACCCTCGGCACTGTCATCGGCGACTTCACCCTGAGCGATGATGCCAAGGCCAAATCCGGCTTGGGGCTTGCGGCGCGCGCGCAGGGGTATCTGCGCTTGCCGCTCGGCGCCAGATCGCGTCTGCTGGCGCGACTATCGGGCAGTGGTGACTTTTATCGCTCCGGACAGTTCGACGATTATGCGCTGGCCGTACAGTTCGGGCCAGAGTTCCAGTCTGGTGCGGACCGGATTACTTTCTCAGGAGGCCCGTCCTGGCGCTGGTACGGCCAAGCGGCGTTCAGTCAGGGCTGGGGCGGCACAGCGGTGTTCCAGCATCCTTTGGGCAAACGATCGCAATTGCGTGCCGAGGCGGCAGTCTCGCGTCTAGATAATCTGCGCAACGATCTGCAGGATTCGACGATCTACGCTGGCACTTTCGGGATCGATCGGGCCTTCAGTGCGCGTTTTGGGGGCGGGATGCAGTTGCGGGCAAGCCGCACGTCGGCCCGCGATGCTGGTTGGTCTGACTGGACCGGCGGCACATCAGCGTATTTGTTCAGGGAGCTTGGTAGGACGACAGTCGTGGTTGACGGGGGCTACTCGCACCTGGAGGCCGACGAGCGCCTGTTTCTCTACCCGAAGAAGCGCGTGGATGACCGTTTCAGCCTCGGGCTCTCGGCAACATTCCGCGCCCTGCAGTGGAAGGGCATTGCACCGTTTTTGCGCCTCAGGGTTGAGCGCAACACTTCGACGGTGGGCATATTCGATTTCGACCGGCGCGCGGCTGAACTTGGCCTCACGTCAGCATTCTAACGTAAGCAACAAGGGGAGAGGGCAATGACCAGACATAACCGCAGGGCTGCGACAGCTTCTGCCTTGACCATTGCACTGATGCTGGCTGCGTGCGGCGGTGGCGGCAATGGCGTCAGCAGCACACCTACGCCGGTTCCCACGCCCACGCCCACGCCCACGCCTACGCCCACGCCTACGCCTACGCCTACGCCCACGCCCACGCCTACGCCTACGCCTACGCCCACTCCGACGCCAACACCAACCCCCACACCGACGCCCACACCGACACCGACACCGACGGCAAATACGAGCCTGGTAGCGCCGCTTGTGAGCGAGAGCTTCAAGAATGTCGCGTCCGTCGGAACTGTAAGTGTCCCGACAAATGGCGCGGCGGTCAGCACGTCGGCTTCAGCCTTGGCACTCACCGTTTCCTACAATGCCACCAATCGTTCGTGGACTGTCTCGGATGGCACCCGCAGCCGCACTTTTGGTCCGGGCGACATCGACGCAACGCAATCGAACAGCGCGATCACGACCTACAAGTTCGTATCGGGCAACACGACCGAGTTCCTTTCGTTGACCACGACGGGGACCGCCGCCGGCCAGACACGCTATGTGGGCGCAGGGATATGGCAGCGCCAGGTCAATGGGAGCACCACGATCGATGGGCGCATTTCTTCCTTCGCCTATGGGGTGCAGACGCCGAATGGGTCGCTGCCGAGGACAGGCGCGGCCAGCTTCGATGTAAAGCTGCTGGGCGCGCGGACGTTCAGCACGAACATTTATGCGCTCGGGGGGACAGGCAAGCTTTCGGTCGATTTCCTGTCGGGTGGCATTGCCGGAAGCGGTTTCTATGACGAGACCGACGTCCAGACCAACATTACCGCGCGGGGCTATAACTGGAACGCCTTTGCGCTGCTTTCCAAGAGCGCAAACAGTTTTCTTGGGCAGTTGACCCTGGGCAGCGCCGGAACCGGTGAGTTGCACGGGGCTTTCTTCGGCCCCAATGCCGACGAGGTTGGGGCGGCTTTCTCGCAGAACCCCAACTCGGACGTCGCAGCGACCGGCGTGATCTACGGCGCTCGGGGCACGACACCGGTCAATACCTCGACCAGCCTCGACAGTCCGGCGACAGACCAGTTCTACCAGCCCTTGAGCGCGTCTGCAAAAGGCACTCTGGACGGGGCGGGCAATCTTTCGTCAGTGGCGGCAGGGAACGGGATTGCCTCTGTCCATCAAGGCGCAAACGGGTCGCCATTGGTGTTCTACGGCAGCGATGGCCGGATCATGTGGCAGCCGACGAAGGCGTCGAACACCAGCCTGGCTTATGATTTCTACACCAGCAGCGACTATTTGCGCGCTGGCATCCTGACCGATCGCCGGTCGAGCCTCGGTCAGATCGACGCCTTCGTCTATGGCTTTGCCACGACGAACGCCGCAACGCCGCGCACGGGATCGGCGGCTTTCAACGTGGCCCTCAACGGGGGGCTGATGGCCAATGGCGCGAAGATTCAGGGTGTGAACGGGACCGGTAGCGTCAACGTCAATTTCCAGACCGGCGCGATCTCGACAATCGGGGCCTACACGATCGGCAATGGCATTCCGGCAACCGGCGGAGCCTGGCCCGGCACGCAAGCGGATGCAGGCAACTGGAGCGGCAATGCGACGCTCTCTTCCAGCGCAAATGCCTTCAACGGCAGCATCGCGTTTGATGGCGCGACCGATTACAACGGGACGTTGTCAGGCAAATTCTTCGGACCTGCCGCGGAGCAGGTCGGAGCGGTTGTTCAGGCGAGCAGCACCGGCGGTGCGGTGATGGCAGCGACGCTTGCAGGCGGGCGCGGATCGGACGGCACTGCTTCCCAAAGCGGACTTGCCGGCCTCACGACGACGACGGTTCTGACAGGCAACGATTCGCAGTACTATGTCGTCAATGGTCTCAGCCCGGCAGAGCAGGCGCTGCTCGATACCAATGTCGAGGTTACCTACAATCCGACGAACAAGTCCTATGTCCTCACGTCCAAGACGACCGGCACGAACTTCGGAAATGCCGTGCAGTTGTCGCAGACGCTGGCAGCGGCGGATTACAAGGCGGCGGAAAGCACCAGCACCTTCGATGTCTATCGCGGCGCCGATTACACCGCGCGGGTGTTCAAGGTCGGTAGTGGTAATCCCTCCATCGCTCTGACTTACACCAGTTTTGCCGAAGTGGTGCGCACCGACACGGTAGACGGACGCCAGGTGGCGACGCACTACTATGTGCCGTTCGGCGGGCTGACGCCAAGCTTCCAGATCCCGCGGACAGGCTCGGCAAGCTATTCCGGGGTGGTCTATGGCTATGGCCGGAACGGTGCCACGCAGCGCGAGGCTTCGCTTTCGGGGACCAGCACCTTCACGGCGGACTTCGCCGCAGGCACCGGTAGTGCCGTCCTTGCGCTGACGGCGACCGATGTCGGCAACAACGCTACGTCGAGCCTCGGCAACTTCACTTACAGTGGATCGCTTGCAGGCAATTGCCCAGGTTGCGGCGTTGGCAACACGTTCACCCTGAGGGGAACCGGCACCGATGTGCTCAGCACCAGCTTCCTCAATGGAATGTTCTTTGGCGCCAATGCTGCCGAATGGGGCGGGTCGTTCCTCCTGCAGCTGAATCCGCTGGGCGGACAGCAATCGATCTATTCGGGTGTGACCGTCGGCAAGAAGAACTGACTGATTGCAGCCTCACCATCCCCCCGGACGGTGAGGCTGCAGCTGTTTAATCGACGAAAGGATCGCGCACGAGGATCGTGTCCTCGCGCTCCGGGCTGGTGCTGACGAGGGCCACCGGCGTTTCGATCAGTTCCTGCACCCGCTGGATGTACTTGATCGCCTGCGCAGGCAGGTCTGCCCACGAACGCGCACCAGCGGTGGTGCCGCTCCAGCCGTCCATTTCCTCGTAGATCGGCTCGACTTCGGCCTGGTCGGCGGCGTGGGCCGGGAAGTAGTCGAGCACCTTTCCGCGCAAGCGGTAGCCGGTGCAGATCTTCACCTTATCGAAACCGTCGAGCACATCGAGCTTGGTCAGCGCGATCCCGGTCACGCCCGAGATGGCGCAGGACTGGCGGACCAGCACGGCGTCAAACCAGCCGCAGCGGCGCTTGCGCCCCGTGACAGTGCCGAATTCGTGGCCGCGCTCGCCAAGGCGCTGGCCGACTTCGTCTTCCAGTTCGGTGGGGAAGGGGCCGGAGCCGACGCGGGTGGTATAGGCCTTGACGATGCCGAGCACGAAACCGGTCTGCGATGGACCAAGACCCGAGCCAGATGCTGCGGTGCCGGACACCGTGTTGGACGAGGTGACGAACGGATAAGTGCCGTGGTCAACGTCGAGCAGAACGCCCTGCGCGCCTTCGAACAGGATGCGAGCGCCAGCCTTGCGGACGGTGTTGAGGCGCTTCCACACCGGTTGTGCGAACTGCAGGACGTAGGGTGCGATCTCGCGCAGCTCGGCGATCAGCGCGGCGCGATCGACCGGCGGCTGGCCAAAGCCTGCACGCAGCGCGTCGTGGTGTGCGCAGAGGCGATCGAGCTGGGCATCGAGCGCATCGAGATGGGCAAGGTCGCACACGCGGATGGCGCGGCGGCCGACCTTGTCTTCATAGGCAGGGCCGATGCCGCGGCCCGTGGTGCCGATCCTGCCCGAGCCGGCAGCCTGTTCGCGCAGGCCATCAAGGTCGCGGTGCAGCGGGAGGATCAGCGGGCAATTGTCGGCAATGGCGAAGTTCTCGGCGTTGATTTCCACGCCCTGCCCGGTCAGCTTCTCGATCTCGGCCTTCAAGGCCCAGGGATCGAGAACCACGCCATTGCCGATGATCGAGAGCGTCCCGGTAACAATGCCCGACGGCAGAAGTGAGAGCTTGTAGACCTGTTCGCCGACGACGAGGGTATGGCCGGCGTTGTGCCCGCCCTGAAAGCGGACCACGGCATCGGCGCGGCTGGCCAGCCAGTCAACGATCTTGCCTTTGCCTTCGTCGCCCCACTGGGCGCCGATAACGGTTACATTGGCCATGGATACACTCCTCCACCCTGCCCGGGTGGATCCTCAAGACGCCCTTCGACAGGACTCGGCGAAACGGGATGGATGAGCGGGGCAAGACCCCGGATTTCGGTGCGCGCCCTAGTGGCATAGGCCACCCAAAGTCAAGCGCGCTGCAAGCGTCTTTGCCGAGATGGGAGGTATTGTCCTGGCTGGGGCGGCAGGATTCGAACCTGCGAATGCCGGTACCAAAAACCGGTGCCTTACCACTTGGCGACGCCCCAACAGGAGGCGCGCTTATAGCGCGGTCAGGCCATATGCCAAGAGGGCTTGAAGCGGGTGAGCGGAAGGTCCGCCCACCCGCTTCTGTTTCGTCAGAAGCCCTTGACGATGCTCTGCAGTTTTTCAGGGGGCAGGGCGTCGAAGTCGCCGGCGTCGTGGCGTTCCGCAATGCCCTTTTGCGAGTTTACCAGCCGCCCACGCAGAACGCCGGGGCGTGCGTCGATTTCTGCGACCCAACGTCCCACGTGCTCATATTCGTGCATGGACAGGAAGGTTGCAGCTTCGCCATAGGCCTCGCCCCGGTAGATGTTGCCGAACCAGGTGTAGGTGGCGAGATCGGCGATGGTGTAATCGTCACCGGCGAGATAGCGGGTCTTGGCAAGCTGGCGATTGGCGACGTCGAACAGGCGTTTGGTCTCCATCGCATAGCGATCGATGGCGTATTCTATCTTGATTGGCGCATAGTTGTAAAAGTGGCCGAAGCCTCCCCCGATGAAGGGCGCCGAGCCGACCTGCCAGAAGAGCCAGGACAGGCATTCGGCACGCGCCTGACCGGATGTCGGCAAGAGGACGCCAAACTTCTCAGCCAGGTGCATGAGGATCGCACCCGATTCGAAAACCCGGAAAGGTTCCGGTCCGGACCGGTCGACCATCGCAGGAATCTTGGAGTTCGGGTTGATGTCGACAAAGCCCGTCGTGAACTGGTCACCATCGAAGATCTTGATCAGCCAAGCGTCGTATTCCGCTCCGGAGAAGCCCATATGGAGGAGTTCTTCCAGCATGATGGTGGCTTTCTGCCCGTTGGGTGTGCCGAGCGAGTAGACCTGAAAGGGGTGCTTGCCGATCGGCAGGTCACGCTCGCTGGTGGGGCCTGCAATCGGGCGATTGACGCTGGCGAAGGCGCCTCCATTCGCCTTGTCCCACGTCCAGACCTTTGGCGGAACGTAATCTTCTGACATCAGGAGCTCCTTCGAACTTTGTTAGCATTGCATACTATATCGCGGCGTGACGCGGGAACTGCAAGCGCGCTGCAGCCGTTCGCCGACCTATGGAGAGCAAAGCCGCAAAACTCGTGCATGTCGATGATAACCTTCCCGGCGTGACACGGCGACGATGCGGCAGAGGCTGGGCCTATTTCGATGCGAAAGGCAAGCGTATCGCGGACCGCGCCGAGATCGCGCGCCTCAATGCGATCGCCCTGCCTCCGGCTTATGTCGACACCTGGTACTGTCCTGCTCCGAATGGTCACATTCTCGCGACCGGGACCGACGCCAAGGGACGTAAGCAATACCGTTATCATCCTGACTTCCGGGCTGAACGGGAAAGCGAGAAGTTCGATCGCTGTGCCGTCTTTGGTCGTCTGCTGCCCTTGGTCAGAGCGCGCGTGGCGGACGAGCTGGAGCGTAGCAAGCTTTCGCGCGACCGCTGCATTGCCAGCGTCGTGCGGCTACTGGACAGCGGCGGGATACGCGTCGGCAACGAAGCCTATGTGCGTGCCAACAGCAGTTTCGGGGCGACGACGCTGAGGATGCGCCATGCCGAGGTGAAGGGGCAGGTGCTGCGTCTGCGCTTCCGGGCCAAATCGGGCAAGGATCGGGAAATGCAGGTAACCGATCGGGGGCTCGTTCGCTTCGTGAGAAAGATGCAGGATCTGCCGGGACAGAACCTCTTTCAGTACCTTGACGAGGATGGTCACCCGTGTCCGGTGGGCTCATCAGACGTCAACGACTGGCTGCGCGAGGTGATGGGCGAAGACTTCACTGCCAAGCACTTCAGAACGTGGCGGGCCAGTGTCGTTGGTTTTGCAGCGCTGGCGCAGGCCACTGATCAGGTTTCGCTCAAGGCGCTGCTGGCGGAAGTCTCCGAGCACCTCGGAAACACGCCGGCAATCGCCCGGAAGAGCTACATTCACCCCGCCGTGCTGGGCCTGCTCGACCAACAGGAGCAGTGGCGGCAGCAGCTTCGCCTGCCGCGCGCGACGCGATGGCTGTCGCGACACGAGCGAGGGCTTTTGGAGCTGCTAGAAAATGGACCGACGGCCGCCGAACTGATCAGTGCCGCCGGTTGAAGATCAATTGTATTCGATGACAGCGTCGCGCCGCAGGTCGCGTAGATAGGTCTGCGCACGCTTGTTCACGCGATCGTCTTCCATCTGCGCCATCATCTCGTCGAAATTGGGGCCGCTGGCGACCTGCGGATCATCGCGACCGCAGAGCATCAGCACACGAACACCCTCGTCGATCGAGCCAAACGGCGGTGTTGTCTGCCCGACCTGAAGGTTCAGCAAGGTATCCTGTAGCTGCGCCGGCAGATCGCGTGCCTTGATCTGATCGTTGGCGACAACAGTGGCGCCGATCTTGGTGGCTTGCACTTCGGCATCGCCGCAGCCCTTGATCGCTTTCACGGTTGCAGCAAACTCTGCGGCGCGCTTGGTCGCCTGATCGTTTGAGGTGCCCTTGGCAAATTCGATCGAAATCTGCTTGAGGCTCAGCAGGGCGTCACGCGGGTCGGCAGTAAGGACCTGGCGCTTGTCGATCAGGTAGAGGATGGAGAACCCACCACGGATTTCAACAGGGCCGGCAAGTTGCCCGGGAGCCATTGACCCCGCAGCCGTCGCAAGTTCGGTCGGCAACTGGCCAAGGCGGATCCAGCCGAGATCGCCGCCCACCGAAGCGGTCGAAGCTTCCGAGTACTGCCGGGCGTAGGCGACGAAACTGCCTCCCTGCTTCAGTTGCTCGACGATTTTCTCTGCGTTTGCAAAGACCTGAGCCTTGTTCTCATCGGTTGCGGCGAGGAAGATTTCGCCGATCCGGTATTCGTCGGTGCCCTTCGAGGCCTGGAGGCGCTGGATGGCTTCCTGCACTTCGCCTTCCGAGATGTTGACGAACGGCTGCACGTTGCGTCGCAGCAGGTTCTGCCATGCGATTTCACCGCGGATCTGGCGCTTGAGCGAAGCTGCAGACGAGCCGATACGTGCGAGATACTTTTCCATCGCTTCGGGAGACTGGCCGAAGTTCTGCGTGGCCACGCGCTCATAAGTCGATTCCACCTGCGCGTCGTCGGCCGGTACGTCGGCAGCCTTGGCTTCCTGAATCTGAAGCGTTTCGTCGATCAGGTTGCGCAACACCTGCATGCGCAGGCGTTCGGTTTCTTCTGCGCTGATCTTGCCGCCATTGGCCGACACGATCAGGGCCAGACGCTGTTCCACGTCGGTGCCGGTCACGATCTCGCCATTGATGATGGCAGTCGCGCGACGGACGTTAGGATCGTTCGTTCCGAACATGGTCGGATTGGCCGGAATGTTGAGAGGCGCATTTGCTCCCTGCGCCAGAACCGGCGAGGCGGCGATCGAAAGCGCACCGAGCGCCATGGCGGTGGAACCCAGCGTGCGCGAAACCGCCTTGCGGGTGATCTTCAGCTTGGACGTCATGGTCTTGGAATTTGTCCTGTCGAACTGGCGCTCGTACGGCGGCCTTCTGCTATGATCTCTCTCTGGCCGCGGGCGGCTTAACCCAAGCTGAGTGGCGCATCAGACGCAAAAGGGCAATAGAAGAGGCTATTTCACCCCGAGGTTCTTGAGCGAAAGGGAAATCTGGAAGGAGTTGCCGCGCACCGCGTCACCAATGTTCACATAGTCACGCCGCCATGTGAAGGAGAGGTCGAGGCAATCGTCGGTGTAGGCCACGCCAAGACGATGCCGCAGCATCTGGAAACCATCTGACGTGCGGGTCGGGTCTTCGTTGCGGTCCGTCAGGTTGACGATTGCCGAGCCGAATACGGAAAACGCATTGGTAATGGGCGTGCGGGCAGCGATGCGCAGTTCCTCGCGGTCCTGCAGATCCTCGAATGCGGTGGCAATGTTGCGGTTCAGCTTGAGATAACCCGCCTCGATATAGCGGCGATGGTTCCCTATCGTCGCGTCAAACTCGTTCCGGCGAAGCGCGAAGCTGTCCTTGTCGAGCCGGAAGCGGTGCGTGAACTTGATGACGTCGCCGAACCGGACGGTTGTGCGGCCGACATAGTCCGAGGCGCGATTGGTCAACCCGGTGCCGTCGGGCAGGATGGTCGCTTGGCTCGACAGACGATAACTTTGGCCGATCGTTGTCATTACGCGAAGGCCTGGACGCTGAAACGTCCAATCGAAGCCGTAAGTGAAACGCACTCCGTCTTCGATACGGTCGTGACCCGGGAAGCGGTTCAGGGCGAAAAGGTTGGTGTCTTCCAGATCGACCGAGCGCGAATCCTCGTTCGGGATTTCGAAGTTGCGAACGCCCGGAGTCGCCACGACTTGCAGGCGCGGCGTCAGCACTTGCGTGCCGCCGAATGCGTCGCCCACGAAAGGCCACTTCACGTCCACGGCTGCCGTGGCGATGGCGCGAGTCTGCCAGCCCGGCAAGCCGCGGTAGATGGCTGTCGTGGTAAGGTCATTGTCTGAACTGTGATAGGCATCCCCGCGCACGAGGCCGGTGAGTGTCACTTCCTGACCCATGCCGGTTATCGTGCGGAGATCCCACTGCGCGCGGGCAAAAGCGCGCTGGCTGTCCTGTCCCGCAGTGCGGACGATGGCCAGGCTGTTGGCCTCCAGTTCGAACCGGCCCGGCACGCCATCGAATGCCATGCGCTTGCGATAGTCGATCGCCGGCAGGGCGAGGGGCACCATGCCTTGGGGATCGTTGACGCGGACGGTCTGCGTGACCCAGCCGGCGATCGAGAGATAGCTGTTGTCGTCAATGCGCTCGAG
Organism: Novosphingobium sp. ERW19; assembly: GCF_012641315.1. Taxonomy (NCBI): domain Bacteria; kingdom Pseudomonadati; phylum Pseudomonadota; class Alphaproteobacteria; order Sphingomonadales; family Sphingomonadaceae; genus Novosphingobium; species Novosphingobium sp. ERW19. The sequence continues at coordinate 309,225 of NZ_JABAIC010000001.1, read as the reverse complement.
ATTCAGCGAGGAACGCAGACGGTCGTCACGGCTGATGTCGTAGCGGCGCAGGAAGGTGCGGTCTGAGGCGAAACGAGCGTTGCCGGTCAGGCTCCAGTGCGGTGAGAACTGGAGCTTGCCGTTGGCGTCGAGATAGCCGCGCCATGACTGCTGGCTGGCGTTGGCTGCGCCCGTCGACGTGCTGCCGAGCGGAATGCGCGAGCTTCGCGTCGCATAGCCGGTTACCTGAAACGCGCCGAGGTTGGTGAGGTGCCGGTACTTGGCCGTCAACATCGGTAGCGACCCGGTGTAGAACGTGCCGGTCAGCGAAAGGTCACGGTTGTCGGCGATGCGCCAGTACCAGGTCTCGCTGATTTCCGCGCCGTTTGCCGCGCCTAGGCGGAAGTCGGGAATCAGCAGGCCGGTTTCGGCACGGAAGTCCGACGTGTGGCCGAGGCCGGGCAGCGGCAGGATCGGCATGCCGAACATGCGCAGTGTGGCGCCCTTGTATTTCACGCGCTTCTGCTTGGCATCGAAGTACACGCGAGCGGCGGTGACTTCCCAGCTCGGCTTTTTCGGGCAGCCCTTGCTGTCTTCGACCGCGCATCCCGAATAGGCAGCGTTTTCGAGCGTCATGTTGCCGTATTCGTCGCGCGTCCCGCGCTCTGCGGCAAGGCGCCCGCCGGTGCGAAGGACGACCAGCAGGTCCTCGATTGCGCCGGCCTTGAACTCGTCGGTCAGCTCCACCTTGTCGGTATAGACGGTATTTCCGTCCTCATCGACGAAGCGGATGTTGCCTGTGGCGAGGATCTGCCCCGTTGTGCGATCCCAGGTGACATTATCAGCGCGGACGGTCTGCACATCGTGGCGGAGCACGACATTGCCGTCGGCAAAGACCTTTTCGGCGTTGCTGTCGTAGCGGACCTTGTCCGCCTCGAAGCGAACGACATCGTCGACCGAGGATTCGTCGCCCGCCGGCGAGGAAAGCGGCGCTTCCTGCGCGCTCGCCTGCGCACTGAGTGTAGAGAATAGCGCCAGTGCCGAGGAGGCAGCGGCCAAGCGCGCAAGGCGCAAGCGTCGATCAAGGGCTTGCGGCTGCGGCCGCCGGGCGGGTTGCATGCGCTTGCCTATCGCACCAGTGCACCCTAACTGCAATTCCACAATTTCCGCTTCCCGCCCAGCTTGCGTCGAAGTGTGACGTCCATTCCGTTCAGGAGTTCCCGATGAAGGTCGTTTTCCGCACCAGCGATGCCCCGCTTCCCCGTCTGGTCGCCCGTCTCGTGGCGCAGGATGCGCTGCCTTCCGATCTTGATGCAGTGGTGCGCGAAGGCGCTTCGGCCGCCCGGTTTGCCGGAAAGGCAGGGCAGGTATTCGAGGCCTTTGTCGCAGGCGATTCCGGCGTGAAGCGGCTGGCTCTGGCCGGGATGGGCAAGGCAGACGCCGCCGATCGCAGCGCCAGCCTCGAGAAGGCCGGCGCAGCACTGACCGCCAAGTACCTCACCTCTGGCGAGACTTCGCTTGCCATCGATTTCAGCGGTTCCGGCCTGTCCGGCGCCGAGGCGGCGTCGGTGCTGTTCGGCGCAAGGCTGCGCGGCTGGCGCCATGATGTCTATCGCACGAAACTGAGCGATGAGCAGAAGCCGTCACTGACCGAGATCGTCGCGGTCAATGCCCCGGAAGGCGCTGCAGCAACCTGGGAAATCGAATCGGCGCTTGCCGAGGGCATCGAGTTCACGCGTGAGCTCGTCGCCGAGCCCGCCAACATCATCTACCCCGAAAGCTTTGTCGAACGCGCCAAGGCGCGCCTCGAGGGCACCGGCGTCGAGATCCTCGTGCTTGGTCTCAAGGAAATGAGCGAGCTTGGCATGGGTGCGCTGCTCGGCGTGGCGCAAGGTTCGGTGCGTGAGCCGAAGTTACTGGCAATGCGCTGGAAGGGCGCAGACGTTGACAAGCCTACCGCCTTTGTCGGCAAGGGCGTGACCTTCGATACCGGCGGCATTTCGATCAAACCCGCTGGCGGCATGGAAGACATGAAGTGGGACATGGGCGGCGCTGGCGCTGTCGCTGGCACCATGCTCGCACTGGCCAAGCGCAAGGCCAAGGCCGACGTGATCGGCGTCTGCGGCCTTGTCGAGAACATGCCCGATGGCAACGCCCAACGGCCCGGCGACGTCGTCACATCGATGTCCGGCCAGACGGTCGAAGTGATCAACACCGACGCCGAGGGCCGCCTCGTGCTTTGCGACGCGCTGACCTGGGTGCAGAAGGAATACTCGCCGAAGACGATCGTCGATCTCGCCACGCTGACGGGGGCCATGATCATTTCGCTCGGTCATGAATACGGCGGCATGTTTGCCAATGACGATGACCTTGCCGCCAAACTCGATGCAGCCGGCAAGGCCTCGGGCGACAAGCTGTGGCGCTTCCCGCTCGGCCCGTCCTACGACAAGCTGATCGACAGCCCGATTGCCGACATGAAGAACGTCGGGCCCCGCTATGGCGGGTCGATCACTGCAGCGCAGTTCCTCCAGCGCTACATCGACAAGGGCGTGGCGTGGGCGCACCTTGACATCGCGGGCATGGTCTGGGCCGACAAGCCTGGCCAGACCTGGGACAAGGGCGCGACCGGCTTCGGCGTGCGCGTGCTCGACCGCTACGTTCGCGACGTGCTGGAGGCCTGAGGCTGTCCCATGCCGAAGATGCGGCGCAAAGCTGATCTTCCGACGAAGGTTTGCGCCGCATGCGGTCTCCCGTTCACATGGCGAAAGAAGTGGGAGCGGGATTGGGACAATGTGAAGTTCTGTTCCGACCGCTGCCGTAGCGGCAAGAGCAAGGTGGCTGGCTGATGCGCGTCGATTTCTACCAGTTGACCAACGACCCCGCCGAGCAGGTCCTGCCGCTGATCGCGCGCAACACATTGGGGGCGGGCGAGCGGCTGCTGGTCGTGTCGGAGGACGAGGCCCAGCTGCGCCGGGTCAGCGAGGCGTTGTGGACGCGCTTGCCCGAGACTTTTCTGGCAAACGGGCGGGCAGGGACGGCGCACGACGACCGCCAGCCTATACTGCTTTCGGACGCACCCGAAGCCGCGAACGGCGCGAAGTATCTCGCGCTGGCCGACGGCATCTGGCGCGAGGGGGAGTTCGAGCGGGTGTTCCTGCTCTTTCCGCCTGCGCGGATTGACGATGCACGCGGCTGCTGGCGCATGCTGGGTGGCCGCAAAGGCGTCGAGCGCAGGTACTGGCGGCAGGAGGGCGGCAAGTGGAAGGAGGGACCGTGAGCGGAGAGCCTTCGCTTCCATTCTCACCTCCTCAAATTGATCGTGTCACCTTCTTCAAGCGCGACGAGATCACGACAGATCTGATCTGCTGCGAGGTTGTCGTTTCCGGCCAGATCCATTTTTTCCACGAGGAATGTGCCGAATGGCGAGCACTTCTGAATAGTTTCTGTGATTTGACCGGCTTTGACGACAACTGGTTCGCAAAAGTCCAATGTCCACCCTTCGAAGCCTGCGAGACAGTTGCGTTCGTTCGTCGTTGATTCCGCCATCCTTGCACCGCAGCACAAACCTCGCTAGGGGCGCGCGCAACCAGAATCCCTATATCGCAAGGAACGCTCCCATGGCGGTTACCCGCACCTTTTCGATCATCAAGCCCGACGCTACCCGTCGCAACCTGACCGGCGCGGTCACCAAGATGCTGGAAGAAGCAGGCCTGCGCGTCGTTGCTTCGAAGCGCATCCACATGAGCCGCGAGCAGGCCGAAGGCTTCTACGCCGTTCACAAGGAACGCCCCTTCTTCAACGACCTGGTCGAGTTCATGATCTCGGGTCCGGTCGTCGTGCAGGTGCTCGAAGGCGAGAACGCCATGCAGCGCAACCGCGACATCATGGGCGCAACCAACCCTGCCAACGCCGAACCCGGCACGATCCGCAAGGAACTGGCTGAATCGATCGAAGCCAACACCGTTCATGGTTCGGACTCGGACGAGAACGCGGCGATCGAAATCGCCTACTTCTTCAAGCCGGAAGAAATCGTCGGTTGATCGGCGAAAGCCGCAGTTGATTGAAGGGCCGGGGCAGCGATGCTCCGGCCTTTTTCGTGGGTGCGATACCGACCTTCGGTCAATGTTGCGCGGATGCAACGCTTCGTTGCAAATCACATGTTATCCGACATAACCATAATTGTAAGCGGGGCATACAAGGCGTAGGCATCCTTTTGTTCCAACACGAGAACGCTGAGGCCTTTGGTCTCTTCAGGGAGGATACCTGATGTTCACAACCCGCGCTTCCGCGCGCCTGCTGGCGCGCACCAGTCTGTTCGCCGCAGCGGCATTTGCCCTTTCGCAACCCGTTCTCGCGCAGGACGCCGCTCAGGATGCGGCCTCGTCCGAAGATGGCGGCGAAATCATCGTGACCGCGCAAAAGCGTGCGCAGTCGCTTTCCGACGTCTCGCTTTCGGTTGCCGCTGTCGGTACCGAGCAACTGGCCGCCAACAACACCGTCAACCTCGAAGGCCTGCAAGCGCTGGTGCCTTCGATCAGCTTCGGCAACGACTTCAACTTCGCCAAGCTGTTCATCCGCGGCATCGGCCTGTCGAGCTCGCTGCCGGGCGTTGACCCGTCGGTCGCGCTCCATGTGGACGGCGTTGTCGTCGGCCTCGCGCAAGCGCAGCTCGGCTCGATGTTCGATCTCGAACGCGTCGAAGTTTTGCGCGGGCCGCAGGGTACTCTTTATGGCCGCAATGCCACCGGCGGCGCGGTGAACCTGATCACCGCCAAGCCGACCGACAAGCTCGACGGCTACGTTCGTCAGACCCTCGGTGGCGATGCCTTCCTCGTCCAGACCGATGCCGCGATTGGCGGTCCGATCACCGAAGGCGTGCGTGCGCGCGTCGCCGTCCAGCGCATCAAGCGCGATGGCTTCGGCATCAACGAATTCACCGGCAACGAGATCGACAACGCCAACCAGTGGTCGGTGCGCGGTCACCTGCAGTTCCTGCCGACCGACAAGCTTTCGATCCTGCTGACCGGCGAACTGCACACCGAGAACGATCGCTCGCTGGCCGTGAAGTTCCGCGAAGTTTCGTTCCCCGGCACTCAGGTCGCCAGCCTTACGGCGCTCGGTCAGCGCACCAACGCTGATGGCAGCGCCGCGTCGTTTGCCAAGAACGTCCGCAACCTCAACACGAACTACGACCCGATCAACGATCGCAAGCAGTATGCCTTCACCGGCATCATGGACTACGCAGCGTCCGACACGGTCGCGCTCAAGTCGCTGACCAGCTATCGCAACTTCCGCGCGATCTTCTTCCACGACTTCGACATGTCGTCATACGCCGGCTACCCGCTGGCGCAGACCAACGCCGTGCGCACCAGCGCCAATCACTGGCAGCCGGTGTTCGAAAACCAGTTCAGCCAGGAACTGCAGCTCAACGTCGACACCGACAAACTGCATGCAGTCTTCGCCGGCTTCTACCTGAAGGAAGACATCCGCGTCGAGAACCACATCGGTTTTGACGTGCTGAGGAACACCGATCCGTTCCGCGTGCAGTTCGACGGCAAGCTCGATGTCGAGACATGGGCAGTGTTCGGCAACGTGACCTACGACCTGACCGAACAGCTCTCGCTCAAGGCTGGTGGCCGCTACTCGTGGGAAAAGCGCAAGATCAAGAACAACAGCGGGATCGGCACCGCAGCGACCGGCTTCGTGCTCGATCCGCTGCAGTGGGATACCTCGAAGACCTGGGATGACTTCTCGCCCTCGCTCGGTGTCGAGTTCCGCCCGAATGACGATGTGATGGCCTATTTCAACTGGTCGCGCGGCTTCAAGTCCGGCACTGCCGAAATCGGTTCGCGCCGTTCGGCAGCAGCGGTCACGCCGTTCGTGAACCCGGAGAAGGTCGAGGCTTTCGAAGGCGGCATCAAGTATAGCGCCGGCTCGCTGCAGACCAATCTTGCCGTGTTCTACCAGAAGCTAAAGAACGGTCAGTTCCAGCGGACCTTCCCGATCCCGAACCCGCCGTTCTTCGCCAGCGCGCTCGAAAACGCGGCGGAATCGCGGGCCTATGGTGCTGAGTTCGAACTTCGCTGGCGCCCGATCGACGGCCTCGCCATCGATGCTTCGGCAGCGTACCTCAACTCCAAGTTCACCAAGTTCTTCTCGAAGAACCCGCTGAACGCGGCGCTGTTCGGCCCTGGCGGCGCTTCGCTGCCTGACGAAGACCTGTCGGGCAACGCCACCCGCATGAGCCCGAAGTGGACGCTGAACTTCAACCCGACCTACACGGCTGACCTTTCGAGCGGTGCCAGCGTGGTGTTCGGTACGAACGTGTCTTACCGTTCGAAGCAGTACCACACCGAGTTCAACGACGATCGCATGGCCGCCGACGGATATGTGATGGTCGATGCCAACGTGAAGTACCGCCACTCGGACGACCGGACTTCGGTCAACCTGTGGGTGCGCAACCTGACCAACGAACTGGTCTGGGCGGGCAGCTACGCGGTGGCCACCAGCCGCACGATCGGTGGCACGCTGATGCCGCCGCGGACATATGGCATTACGCTCGGCTACGAATTCTGAGCCATCGCTCAGGCAAAATGACAAGAGGCCGCCGGTTCACTCCGGCGGCCTTTTTGTTAAGGTCATGCGCCAGAGGAGACCTGAAGAATGCAGGGCATGGGTGGGGGCGATTGTCCCTTCGAATTCAACTTCGATGCGGCGACATTCAAGGTTGGCGACACGGTCAGCTATCGCATCGTCTGTAGCCCGATGTTCGAGGACATGCCTTTTGCGGCAGAACTCGTCGAAGTGCACGAAGACCACGTGATCATCGCCGGAGACCCCAACGATTCAACGGTGCGCTATCGTGGCACGCGGGAAAGCAGGCCGCAGGTGCAGGCCAGCGAGATCTAGGCTGTTAAGGCCTGTTCCGCACGATACCACTGGGTCAGGCCCCACGCGATTCCGGCTATTGCAAGCAGGCCGAGCAGAATCGACATCGAGTAGCCGAAACCAGTCGCAAGCAGGGCTGCGGCAACCAGTGCGGCCGTTGAGCACCCGAGGTCCCACCCGCCCTCTGTCGCCATGTTGAAGCGCAAGGTGCATTGCGAGCGCTGTGCCATGGCATAGAGCGGCGAGAGCATGGCCGTTGCCAGCATCGGCGCGGCCAGCGCCCCGAGCGCCGTGGCAACAAGCGCGGGCAGGGGAGAGGTCCACGCCAGAGCCTTGAGCACCAGAACCGCAGCACCTAGGCCATAGGCGAGCGCAAGCGAATGCGTACCGCGCCCGCCGTCGATCAGCCGGCCGATGATCAGGCTGCCTGCCGCTGCGCCCAGCCCCGCCAGTGCCAGCGCGCCGCCAAAGTTTTCAAAGCTCTGTCCCAGAGTTACGAACAGCGCGAGGTTCCAGACCACGACCGAGCAGCCCGATTGCAGCCCCTCGGCAAAGTATATGCGACGCCCTGCGCTGACGATCGCGGGATTTGCACGGCTTTCGCGGGGGATCGCCGGATTGGGGGCGCCGGCCAGCGGCAGGCCCGCAAGAAGTTGCATCGTCGCGATAACGGCAAAGCCGATGACCGGCCCCGCGCCGGAAAGCAGAAAGCCTCCCGCAACTGGGGCAACGATTCCCACTGCGGCGGTGGTCGCCTGTTGGATCGACACCTGCCGACCCAACGCGGCGTTGTCGCCAGCGGCCGAGACATAGGCGTGATAACCGGTCCAGTAGAGCACGCTGCCGAGCCCCGAGACGAGGATATACGCCAGCAGCAGTCCCGTACCCTCGACGAACGGCAGCATCAGGAACGAGGCAGCGCGAACGCCGCAGCCTAGCAGCAGCACAGCGCGCAGTCCGTGCGCATGGGCGATGGGCAGCACTGCCGCTCGCAAGGCGAAGCGTGAGATCAGCACAAGAGCGAAGCTGGCCAGCGCAAGCGCCGGACTTAGCCCCTGCTTGACCAGAAAGCCGACCACGAACAGCCCGCCGCTTGCCTCAACAAACGATTGCAGGCCGGTGTGTGCGTAGATGCGGTGGATAGCCGTGAGCTGCATGGCGCTCTTTAGAACTCCAGCATTGCGGCGAGCCGCTTGGGCGCCACGGCAGCCCAGCTGCGGCGAAGCCAGTCGGCGGCGTGCTCCCAATCGACATCGGGCCGGTTGAGGATCAGCCCCGCCCAGCCGCTTGCACCGTAGTAGGCGGGCCGGAACCAGGTGCCCTCGTCCTGCTCGATCAGGGCGGCCAGTTCATCCTGTCCGCTGGTCTTCACCAGCAAAGCAATGTGCGGGGTGCCGTGGTGCTGATCGTTGAAATAGGCGAAGTATTTGCCGCCCACGCGCCAGCCGGGGGCACCGTGGCTTTCACGCTCTTCAACATCGGGAAGGGCAGCAGCGAGGCCGCGCACCTTCTCGAGTAACCATTCGGCGCTGTTCTCGCGCGCAACATAGCTGGACAGCGTGCGCGAATAGAGCTGGTGCTCGGCGAACAGGACGCGAGCGGCGAGACTGTCACCCGTATCGCCGGGGATGATCGCTACCGGCGTCTGGCCAAGGATCGGGCCATCGTCGAGTTCGGCTGTCACGAGATGCACGGTGCAGCCGCCGTGGCTGTCGCCAGCCTCTATCGCGCGATCGTGGGTGTGCAGACCCTTGTACTTGGGCAGCAGCGAAGGGTGGATGTTGAGCATCCGGCCTTCCCAGCGTCCGACGAACTCAGGGCTCAGGATGCGCATGTAGCCGGCCAGAGCGATATAGCGCGCCCCGGCCTTTACCACCTCGGCCTCCATCATCGCGTCGTGGTCTGGCCGGTGAATGCCCTTGTGCGGCAGGCAGAACGTCGCCACGCCTTCGGCTTCGGCAAGCTTCAGGCCCGAAGCATCCGGATTGTTCGATAGAACAAGGACGATCTCATAAGGACAGTCCGCCGCACGGCTTGCATAGAGCAGCGCGGCCATGTTGGTGCCGCTGCCCGAAATGAAGACGGCGACGGGGACCCGGTCAGCCAATGTGGGTGGCTTCCCATGCCTCGCGGGCGGACCACGTCTCGACGCTGCCGGTGACGGTGCAGCCTTTTTCGCCCGCGATGATCGTGCCCACGCGATAGACGGTCTCGCCCGCTGCAGCGAGATCGGCGGCGAGCGAATCGGCCTCGGCCGCTTCCACCGCCAGGATCATGCCGATGCCGCAATTGAAGGTGCGGGCCATTTCCTCAGGCTCGATGTTGCCTTGGGCCTGGAGGAACGCCATCAGGCGGCTCTGCTCCCAGCTGTCGGCATCGATGCGCGCATGCAGGCCTTGCGGTAGGACACGGGGCACGTTCTCTAGCAGGCCGCCGCCGGTGATGTGGGCGAGTGCGTTGATGCGGCCCGAGCGGATGAACGGCAGCAGGCTCTTCACATAGATGCGGGTCGGCTCGATCAGGTAGTCGATCAGCAGGCGTTCGTTGTCGAACAGGGCAGGGCGGTCCAGTTTCCAGCCCTTGTCCGCAGCAAGGCGGCGCACCAGCGAGTAACCGTTCGAATGCACGCCGGAAGAGGCGAGGCCGAGCAGCGCGTTGCCTTCGGCCACGCGGTCACCGGTCAGCTGTTCGCCACGCTCGACCGCGCCAACGCAGAAGCCGGCGAGATCGTAGTCACCATCGGCGTACATGCCGGGCATTTCCGCGGTTTCGCCACCGATCAGGGCGCATCCGGCCTGCTTGCAGCCCTCGGCAATGCCGGCGACCACGCGCTCGGCCACGCCATTGTCCAGACGGCCGGTCGCAAAGTAATCGAGGAAGAAGAGCGGTTCGGCGCCCTGCACGATCAGGTCGTTCACGCACATGGCGACAAGGTCGATGCCGATCTTGTCATGCCGGTCATGATCGATCGCCAGCTTGACCTTGGTGCCGACCCCGTCGTTGCCGGCGACAAGAAGGGGATCCTTGTAGCCTGCCGCCTTGAGGTCGAAGAAGCCGCCAAAGCCGCCGAGCTCCGCATCCGCGCCGGGACGGGCGGTTGACTTCGCCAAGGGGCCAATGGCCTTCACCAGCGCATTGCCAGCGGCGATGTTCACGCCAGCCTTGGCGTAGCTATAGCTCTCGGGCTTTTCCTGCTTGTCGCTCATGGTGCGCGCGCCTAGCGCTTTCCTGCTTGGATTTCCACTTTCGTTTCGGCAAAAGCGGGCATCCAGTTACGGAATTCGAATTCCGTGTGCGTTAGTGGCCGGTCCTTCCGTCCATGACTGGTTTCGGAGTTCCCTTGGTCGCACTGCATTTGCCATTTGAAAAAGCGAAAAACCGCAAGGCATTGATGCTGGGCATTGCCCTGATCGCTGGCCTCGGCGGGGCAGCGCTTGTCGCACAGATCGAGGGCGATCGCGGCGTTCCGCCAATTGCCAGCAACGGCGATTACGAAGTGCGCGGCATCGAGGTAAACGTCTCCGGAGACAATGCCGAGGACGCCCGCAACAATGGTTGGCGCGAAGCACAGCGCAAGGCCTGGGCCAAACTCTGGGAGAGCAATGGCAGTGGCGGTGCTGCGCCGGGGCTCGACGATTCGACAATCGAATCGATGGTTTCCGCCGTCGTGGTCGAAAGCGAACAGATTGGTCCGCGGCGTTACATCGCCCGTCTTGGCGTGATCTTTGACCGCGCCCGCACTGGCGAGCGACTGGGCATGACCGGGGTCAAGGCGCGTTCGGCGCCGTTGCTGGTCGTGCCCGTGCTCTATCAGGGCGGGGTTGCGACCGTATTCGAAACGCGCACACCGTGGCAGAAGGCCTGGGCGGAGTACCGGACGGGCAACAGCGCCATCGACTATGTCCGACCGGCAGGGGCCGGATCCGATTCGCTCCTGTTGACGGCCGGCCAGCTTGATCGCCGCAGCCGTAACTGGTGGCGACTGATCCTTGACGAGTTCGGGGCATCCGACGTCATCATCCCTATTGCCCGGCTTGATCGGCAGTTCCCGGGCGGCCCTGTCACCGGTACGTTCACGGCGCGCTTCGGCCCGGACAACCGCTTTCTCGGCAGTTTCTCGCTTACCGCGCGGAGCGAAGCCGAAGTGCCGAAGATGCTGGAAGATGCCATCGGCCGGCTCGACGGCATTTATACGCAGGCGCTTGTCGCCGGCATTCTCAAGCCCGATCCCACGCTCAACATGGCTGCCGAGATCGATCCGAAGCTGATTGAACAGACCTTGGCGACGGCAGGGCCTGTAGCTGTGTCAACGAGCGTAGACGGACCAGCGGCAACGCCGATCGCTGCACCCACGCCCACCACCGCAGCGGCGGTTTCGACCTTCACGATCCAGTTTGCCACGGCTGACGGCCCGGCTGTCGACGCCGGCATGTCGGCAGTGCGGAGCGTTCCGGGGGTAAAAAGCGCGGTTTCAAGCTCGATTGCCATTGGTGGCACCTCGGTCATGCGCGTCACCTATACCGGTGAAATCGAAGCCTTGGCTGCGGCACTGCGCGCACAAGGCTGGCGTGTCACCGTGGGCGCAGGCGCGCTTTCGATTCGCAAGTAACCACAATCGCGGTCCGGGCGTATAACTCGCAGATGTCGTCGCAGATTGCCCTTCCGCTGTTAACGGCTCGTAGTGCCGAGACTGTGGTCATGGGGCCAAGTCTGGAGCCCGTCATCGACGCGCTGCAGTCGGTCGATAGCTGGCCGTTCAGAACAGCGATTCTCGTCGGTCCACCGCGTTCGGGCAAGAGCCTGCTGGCCCGCTGGTTTGCGGAATCCGGTGCGGGGGAGGTCATTGACGGCGCCGATTCGCGGCCAGAACACGAAGTGTTCCATCAATGGAACCGCTCGCAAGCGTCAGGCCGTCCATTGCTGCTGGTCAGCGATCGCGCGCGCGGGGAGTGGAAGGTTTCTCTGCCCGACCTTGCCTCGCGTCTGGGCTCGGCCTTGCTGATCGAAATCGGCGCACCGGATGACGAGCTGGTGGCAGGCCTAATCGTGGAACATTCCGCGCGGCGAGGGCTTGTTCTGGGCGAACAGGCGATTGCCTACCTCTTGCCCAGAGTGGAACGCACGCACGCAGAAATCGAGTTGCTGATTGAAACTCTTGACCGTCTGTCTCTTGAGCGTAAATCACCCGTCACCATATCACTGGTCCGCGACGCGCTTGCCGAGCGGACAGGGGAATTCCAGCCGCGCTTGCTTTAAGCGCCTGAAAGAGAGAGAATCAGGGCATGTTCAACGGCCTGATCGCCTATCTGGACTCGATCCGCTCGCGCGATCCAGCGCCCCGTTCGCGCTGGGAGATTCTTCTCTACCCAGGCCTGTGGGCAGTCGGTTTCCACCGAATCGCGCATTGGCTGTTCGAGGCTGAGCTGTTTTTCCTCGCTCGTCTGGTGAACCATTTCTCACGCTTCGTGACCGCGATCGACATCCATCCGGGCGCCAAGATCGGCAAGCACCTTTTTATCGACCACGGTTTCACCGTTATCGGCGAGACGGCCGAGATTGGTGACAATGTCACCATCTACCAGTGCGTCACACTCGGCGGCACAAACCCTGCCAATGGCGTCCCCGGAAAGCGTCACCCGACGTTGAGCGACAATGCGATCATCGGTTCGGGCGCTCAGATCCTCGGGCCGATCACGGTCGGTCCCCGCGCGCGGGTAGGGGCAAACGCCGTTGTGACCGACGATGTGCCCGAAGGCGCCACGATGGTCGGGCTGAAAGCTCGCTCTACCCTGGTTCCTGCTGAAACCTGGCTCAAGGAATTCATTCCTTACGGCACCCCGTGCAAGGAGCCGTGCGAACCCAATGGCGGTACGCGGGTCGATGAACTTGAAGCCGAAGTGGCAGCCCTCAAGGCACAGGTCGCGGCGCTTGTCGCTGCTCAGACAGGTGGTGACGATACTTCGCCCGCGCCTACCCCGACGACGGTCGGCAGAAGGAACCGCAGCTGAGCGTGAACGGCCCTGATGCCGGGACGTCCGGCACCGTCGTCCCATTCCCGAACGCGCGTGCGATCCAGCAAGTCGGTTTCGAACGGCCGGAACTGCTGAAGATCCTCGATCTCTACGGCCGGATGGTCGCAGCCGGGCTCTGGCGCGATTATGCGATGGACTTTGGCAAGGAAGCAGCTGTCTTCGCAGCATTCAAGCGAACAGCGGAACGCCCGACAGCGCGGATCGAGAAACGCCCGTCGTTGCGCAGCAAACAGGGCATGTGGGCGCTGTTCGGAGAAGCCGGGCAAGTCCTCAAGCGCGGCCATGACCTGGCGGGCGTCCTGTCTCCGCTTGAACGCCGGTTGATGAAGATCGTCGAAGACTAGCTCTTCGGCTTGATCAGGAAGTTCATCCAGCAGCTTGCCAGAGGCTTGTTCCGGTCTGCCTGCCACGCTTCGGCGCGCACATTGGCAATGCGTCTTCCCGCGCGGATCACCTCACCGCGCGCGAAGGTTTCCACCGTCACCCCGCCCCGCAGGTATTCGACGGAAATGTTCACGGGCTTGATTCGCGTCTTCGCGTCCTCTTCGCCGAGATGGGCGTGAAGAGCCATGATCGCCGCGATTTCCATCATGCCTGCGATAGCGCCGCCGTGAAGGAACCCGGGACGACCCATGGCGCGATCGGAAAAATCCATTGCCAGAAGCGGGGCACCGTCCAGCATGCCCGCAATCCGCATGCCCATCGATCGCGCGTAGGGCGGCAGACGCTCGGACAGGAGCTCGCTGGACTCGCTCACTTCGCTTCTCCTGGTGAACGTGCCCACCCGTCCGCTTCAACCTGAATGAAGATGCCCGCGGCGTGCGCTACGGGGTCGGTGATGTCGCCGTCGTGGGCAATGCCTCGGACGAAGGCCATCGACTTCTTCAACTGGTAGCACTCTGCCCAGGCAACGATCATCTTGCCCGGCGCCGCGGCGCGGACATAGTCGACGCGCAGGTCCAGCGTCACTTGCGGGCGAAAGCCACCGCGCAGCGCCCAGACCGACATCGACGTGGCATTGTCGAGCAGGCTGATTATCGGTCCGGACGCCAGGACGCCCGTCTCGGGATCGCCGACCAGGTCTTCGCGCCAGGGCAGGCCCAGCTCGACCCAATTGTCCCCATGGGCGCGATATTGCATGCCGATAAAGCCGGTGTGCCCGTGCCGCATCATGAACTTGCCGAACTGCGACGGGTTGAAATCCATGCCCGGCGGGATCGCGGGCCTTCCTCCGGTGCTTTCTGGCGTTGTATCCATGGCGAATTCCCTGCCGCAGCTATGGAGGGATTACAAGCGTATTAAGTGGGCGATTAAAATGCACTTCCGGCGAGCGCGTCGATGGCACCCTGCAGAATAAGCGCTGCGGCGTGCGAATCGATGCGCTCCGCCCGTTTGGCCCGGCTGAAGTCCTGCTCGATCATCGCCCGCTCGGCGGCTTGCGTCGTCCACCGCTCGTCCCACAGAAGGATCGGCAGCCCCAGGTCTTCGAGGTTGCGAGCGATAGCCCTTGCTCCCTGTGACCTCGGGCTTTCGGATCCATCCATGTTGAGCGGCAGGCCGATAACGAGCCCTACGACACCGCGTTCTTCGATCAGCGCTTGCAGCTTCGCCTTGTCAGCGGTGAATTTGCCGCGCTGAAGCGTCTTGCCAGCCGTGGCGAAGCGCCAGTCGCGGTCGCACAGGGCGATTCCGATGGTCTTGGTGCCGGTGTCCAGCCCCATCAGCACGCCGCCTTCAGGCAGCTCGTCTCGCATGATCAGGGCCGACTGGGTGATCACCTGGCTGCGCCCCCGTGCAGTTTTTCCCATGCCGCCGCACGCCGCGCGACATCGGCGCGCAGGTTCGCCCAGAACAACGGTATGTCGTAAACGTGATAATTGTTGCCCGGAAGAACGAAGGGCCCGAGATCGGGCGCATCCCCGATCATCAACAAGCCGGTCTTGGCATCGCAGCGGGCCGGCACGGCCTTCGGGATCAGTTCTCCGGAATCGAGATGCTCACTCGGCTTCAACGTGCCCAGATTGGCGGCCGCCGGGGCGGAGCCGCCAACGCTTCCGGTCAGCGGGTTCGTGCACAGCACGGGGCGCGCGTCCTTCTGCCTGCCGTCCAGGGCAGGCCGCGTGCGGTAGGCTTCCAGCACCAGCTCAGGATCGGCAGGCTCGGCAAAGCTGGCCCACGTCATCACGCATCCTGCTGCGTCGGCCGAAGCGCAGGCCGGAAGGCCCATCTTTGGCAGATCATGCTCGACCGATATCGGCCAGCCGATCGGATAGGCCGCGACTATGCGCGAGGCGAGGGGAGTGCCAGCAACGCGATCCTTGAGCAGGTGCATGAGGTGAAGGGCGCCCTGACTGTGCCCGGCAAGGACTATAGGCTTGTCGGCGGGCGCGTTCGCCAGGAACGCGTCGAAAGCCTGGCGCACGTCGACATATGCTGATTCGAGCGCCATCTCCCCTTCGGCCTTGTCGGTGAGGAAAGCGCCAAAAGCGGCCTGGCGGTAGCGCGGAGCCCAGACTTGCGACTGCTGGTTGAAGGCCGAAGCCATGCCCTGGACAAAGAAGGTTGCGCGCCGATTGGTGTCCGTATCGTCCAGCGGGCCGTTCCAATGCTCCCGCGCGAGATAGCTCGTCGGGTGAATGAAGAATACCGCAGCAGGTCCCTTTGCCCCGCTTGCGTTGACGCCCGTCGGGACCCACTGCGCCGGATCTTTCTGCAGCCCCGGCCGTGCGAACCACATGCTGTTTCCGGAATAGGCATCGGCCGGAAGAGGCTCGAGCCTGCCGTACGACACGCGCGGGACAAAGGCGAAGCGGGTCAGCTCATTCTGCCAGATGCTCAGCGCAAAGACCGCAGCAATCACCATCACGATCAGGAGAGCCATCAGATACAGGAACTTGCGGACCATTCTTCGTCTCAAATCTCGAGTGGGCGGATTCAGCTATCGACCCGGTTTGCAGAATTGCGTTCGGCTTGGCGTTCAAGCACGATCTTGAGCATGGCCACGATCGGATCTGCCAGCATGAGGCCGAGAATCCCGAACAGCAGCCCGAACATCAACTGTGCGCCAAGCACGAGGGCGGGGGCAAGATCGACTGTCCTCCTGGCCACCATCGGCACGATCACATTCCCGTCGACCGTCTGCACGACGATATAGACGGCGATGCAGAACAGTCCCATCTCGGTCCCGCCGGAAAAGCCGACCATGATCATCAGGGCGCCGGAAATAGGCGCGCCGATGTTGGGCAGGAATGCCAGAAGTCCGGTCAGCAAACCCAGTAGAGCGGCCATCGGAACGCCCCACCACGCGAGCAGGGCCCAGGTGGCCACCCCTTCCACTGTCATCCCAAGCAGGCGGCCAAACAGCAGCATCCGCAGCGATTTGCCCATGCGCAGAGCCGTGGTTTCCCAATGCTCGCGGCTATCCTCCGGCAGCATCCAGGCAAAGCCCCGGCGGTAGAGGTCCGGTTCTAGTACGAAGTAGATCGACAGAATGAGGATCAGGAAGGCCGTGGTGAAGCCGTTCAGGACGCCTCCCAAGGCCCTTGTGACCTGCCCGACGCTGCCGAGAACCTGCCCCGCGATGTTCTGGAGATCGAGGTTCTGCAGGTTGACGCCATGCCCTTCCGCCCAGGCGCTCAACCTGGTGAGCTGCGTCTGGATGACCTGAGGCAATTCAGCGGCCTGCGCTGCGATCTGACCGCCGGCGAAGATCACCACCCACACCAGGAATGCCAGCGTGCCGACCAGAACAATGACGATCCTGAAGCTGCGGGGAAGCTGCGGCACCACCCGCGCGATCAGCCGCTGGCCGCCATCGATCATCGCAGCGAAGACAATGCCGCCTATGATGACCATGATCGGCTGCGCCAGCAGCACCGCCAGCGCGAACAACCCGGCGATTCCCAGCCAGACAGCGGCTTTCTTTGCCTCTCGGCGCACCAGATTGTCGGTGATGTCGGTCGGGCCGGCCGTCGCGGTGGCTTCGCATTCATCCATTTGCTTCACCGCTTGTCTGGGCCGTCCGTCACCAAGGGTTGTCGACGGATTTCCGGCCGCAGTCTGGTCCAGGCGCGATCTTTGCGCAAGGCGGACCACCAGGTCCACGGGTTCCAGCCTTCGCTGCCGTCGAGCGAAAAGGTAACGAACTCGGCGCGACCGCCGACATTGGCCAGCGGCACCGGTCCACCAAGACCACGTTCTTCGATCGGGGCGCGGCTGTCGGCCGAATGATCGCGGTTGTCGCCCATCAGGAAGACATGTCCCGGCGGAACCAGCGTTTCCTGATAGTTGTCGAGCACCTGGTCCATGTGGTCGATGATCACATAGCTGGCCCCGT
Organism: Novosphingobium sp. ERW19; assembly: GCF_012641315.1. Taxonomy (NCBI): domain Bacteria; kingdom Pseudomonadati; phylum Pseudomonadota; class Alphaproteobacteria; order Sphingomonadales; family Sphingomonadaceae; genus Novosphingobium; species Novosphingobium sp. ERW19. The sequence continues at coordinate 291,990 of NZ_JABAIC010000001.1, read as the reverse complement.
TGGGCAGGGTCTCGCGGAAGGCCGGCAGCTCGAACACTTCGCGGCCGTCATCCAGACGGGTCCGGTAGCGCTCGAACATGTCGTAGCAAGGGGCGCCGTCGCATGACAGCTGCGGGTCGGCAGGGATCTGCACTGGCGGCTCTGCTTGCTGCGGCACGAGTTTGCCGTTCAGGATGATCTGTCCGTGGATCACTGCGATCCGGTCCCCGGGAAGAGCGACCACCCGCTTGATGTAGTCTTCGTCCCTGTCGGGTGGCACGGCAATCACGATGTCGCCGTATTCCGGGGTCCTGGGCAGCAAGCGCTCCGACCCCCGAGGCAAGATGTGGAAGGATGCCGAAACCCAGGACCAGCCATAGGGGTATTTGGCAACGATCAGCCGGTCGCCCACCAGAAGGTTGGGCATCATCGAGATCGAGGGAATGTAGAACGGCTTGGCAATCAGGCTGTGAAACGTCACGACCGCCAGCAGCATCAGTAAAAGACCGCGGATCTCTGCCCACCAATCCACGCCACCGGGGGGCGGCGGTGGTGGCGAAAGGTCTTGCTGCGGCTGGTCGGAAGTTTCGGCGGTCAAACTGTGGACTTTTCTGCCAAGGGGCGGGCCTCGATGACCACGAAGGCCTGAGCCCACGGGTGGTCGTCGGTCAAGGTGAGGTGAACTATCGCCTCGTAACCATTGGGCGTTATTGCGGCAAGGCGAGCTGCAGCCCCGCCTGTCAACGCAAGCGTCGGCGCACCCGACTTCGCGTTGACGACTCCGATGTCCTTCATGAACACACCGGCCTTGAAACCGGTCCCGACGGCTTTGGAAAACGCTTCCTTCGCGGCAAAGCGCTTGGCCAGCGTGCCAGCAACCGTGAGCGGGCGCCGTGCGGCCTTGGCTTTCTCGACTTCGGTGAACACGCGGTCGATGAAGCGGTCGCCAAACCGATCGATCGAGTTCCGGATCCGCTCGATATTACAGAGATCCGAGCCCATGCCGATGATCATGGTGCGGCCGTTACCGCGCTTCGTCCATCAGGTCGCGCATGCGGCGCACCGCTGCCTCGAGTCCGACGAAGATGGCTTCCCCTATCAGGTAGTGCCCGATGTTCAGCTCGGCCAGTTGCGGGATTGCGGCGATCGGCTGCACATTGTCATAGGTCAGCCCATGCCCCGCGTGGGGCTCGATGCCATTGCGTGCAGCAAGTGCCGCCATGTCCGAGATCCGCTTGAGCTCGACCGCGCGTGCCTCACCTTCGGCGTGCGCATATTCACCGGTGTGGAGCTCCACCACTGGCGCTCCAAGCTTCATGGCGGCTTCAATCTGCCGAGCCTCGGGGGCGATGAACAGGCTCACACGAATACCCGCATCGGCAAGGCGGGAGACGATCGGCGCCAGTCGATTGTGCTGGCCTGCTGCATCGAGCCCGCCTTCAGTCGTGCGCTCTTCGCGCCGTTCGGGCACGATGCATGCCGCATGCGGCCTGTGACGCAATGCAATCTCCAGCATCTCGTCCGTCGCGGCCATTTCAAGGTTCAGCGGCAGGTTGGTTGCCGACTGGATGCGCGCGATGTCCTCGTCGCGGATGTGGCGGCGGTCCTCCCGCAGGTGCGCAGTGATACCGTCACCCCCCACACTGGCCACGACCTCTGCCGCGCGCACCGGGTCTGGATGATGGCCGCCGCGCGCATTTCGGATTGTGGCGACGTGATCGATATTCACGCCAAGGCGAAGGCGGGCAGGGGCGAGGATGCTGTTCACGGCTTGGCACGGCTCCCGGGCTTCACGGCTTCCGTCGCGGCAAGTTCCGGTGGCAGTTCGTCGGGCGCATAAGTCGGGAAGTTCAACGCGACGAGCGGAAAGAAAGGTACGCCAAGATCGGCGCTGCCCGCGGATCGATCGACGAGAGCTGCAGCGGCAATGACCTGTCCGCCGGCTTCCTCAATCGCCTTGATGGCCTCGCGACTTGATAGGCCGGTGGTCACCACGTCTTCGACCATCAGCACCTTTTCGCCTGGGTTGAGCGAGAACCCGCGGCGCAGTTCGAAGGTGCCGGTCGGCCGCTCGACAAACATCGCTTCCACGCCGAGTGCACGCCCCATCTCATGGCCGATGATAACGCCGCCCATTGCCGGCGACACCACCTTCTGGATTTGCTGGCGCAATTCGCGCGGAATCTTCTGGGCAGTGGCCATTGCAAGACGCGAGGCCCGCATCGGGTCCATGAGGACGCGCGCGCATTGAAGATAATGTGCGCTGTGCCGCCCCGAAGACAGCAGGAAGTGTCCTTCGAGCAAGGCCTGGCTGGCGCGGAATTCGGAAAGGATCTCGTCTTCGAGCATCGTTCTGCCTGGAATACTGCTGCAACGCCTCGCAAATGGCCCTTGCCCGCGCCGGGAGCAACCCTTTTCGAACACCCCTGTAACAGACTGTTTCGCCATTGCCCGAATGGCCATGACAGCCTCATGAAAAATATGCGCGCTGGCGCTTGAGGCTTGGGACAACCGCGCGTATAGGCCGGTCCGATCGAGGGACTTAGAGGAGGTGCGCAAGCGCCTCCTTGATGCAGCGCAACAAGCGCGCAAACAGGGAAAAAGCGGAAACTTTGACGATGAGTCTTGCCGATACCGCCCGTTCCATGGGCAAAGCTTTCCGGACCTTTGGCGTCGCTGCCGCGCTGACTTTCGGGACCCAGGCCATGGCTGCAGCGCCTGCTGCGCCAGTTGCAGCTGAAGCTGCAGCTCCGGTCGCCGCTGCACCGGCTGCTGCCGCCAGCGACTCGGCTGCGCCTGCAGTTGCCGCCGAAGCCGCTCCGGTCGACAAGGGCTACTACACCCCCATGAAGCCGACGGCCGGAAAGGGCCAGCCGGTCGACAAGGGATGGACCTTCCAGGACCAGTATTCGCCGATCGGCGAGGAAGGCCTCTGGATGCACGACGTGATCCTCATGCCGATCATCGTTGCCATTTCGATCCTCGTGCTGGTGCTGCTGCTGGTCGTCATGGCCAAGTTCAACAAGCGCGCCAACCCGGTTGCTTCCAAGACCAGCCACAACACGCTGATCGAAGTGATCTGGACGCTGGTTCCGGTTCTCATCCTGGTCGTGATCGCGGTTCCTTCGATCCGCCTTCTTGCTCACCAGTACGATCCTGCGCCCAAGGGTGCGCTGACCGTAAAGGTGACCGGCTATCAGTGGTACTGGGGTTACACCTATCCCGACAACGGCGGCTTCGAAGTCATTTCGAACATGCTGTCGGAAGAAGACGCTCTCAAGGCAGGTGAGCCTGGTCACCTCGCGGTCGATAACCGCATGGTCGTTCCGGCGGGTGAGCCGATCCGCATCCAGACCATCGGTTCGGACGTGATCCACGCCTTTGCCGTGCCGTCGCTGTGGTTCAAGCTCGACGCTGTGCCGGGCCGCATCAATGAGAAGGTTCTCTTCATCAAGGAGCCGGGCGTTTACTACGGCCAGTGCTCCGAGCTGTGCGGCGCCCGCCACGGCTACATGCCGATCGCGGTGGAAGCCCTGCCGCGCGACAAGTTCGAGGCCTGGGTGAAGACCCAGCCCGGCGGCACCGTGGGAGCAGCTCCAGCTGCTCCTGCCGCCTGACGCGATGTTCATGCACAAGGTTTGACCGAGATGGCCACCATTCCAGCAAACGAAGGTTTCGATGCGCATCACGATGCGCACGACCACGATCATGACCACAAGCCGGGCTTCTTTGCTCGCTGGTTCATGTCCACCAACCACAAGGACATCGGTACGCTCTACCTGATCTTTGCAATCTTTGCGGGGATCATCGGTGGTGCGGTGTCGGGCATCATGCGCGCCGAACTGGCCGAGCCGGGCATCCAGTACCTTGGCTGGTGGACCAACTTCCTCGGTGGCAACGCTGCCGATTTCAACGCCACGCTGCACATGTGGAACGTGCTGATCACGGCTCACGGCCTGATCATGGTGTTCTTCATGGTCATGCCGGCAATCATCGGCGGCTTCGGCAACTGGTTCGTTCCGATCATGATCGGCGCGCCGGACATGGCCTTCCCGCGCATGAACAACGTGTCGTTCTGGTTGACCTTCGTGGGCTTCTGCTCGCTCATGTTCTCGGCTTTCGTGCCGGGTGGTACCGGCATGGGCGCCGGCACCGGCTGGACGGTCTATGCACCGCTTTCTACCTCGGGTTCGGTCGGTCCTGCGGTCGACTTCGCGATCTTCTCGCTGCACCTCTCGGGTGCCGGCTCGATCCTGGGTGCGGTCAACTTCATCACCACCATCTTCAACATGCGTGCGCCGGGCATGACCCTACACAAGATGCCGCTGTTCGTGTGGTCGGTGCTGGTCACCGCGTTCCTGCTGCTGCTGGCGCTTCCGGTTCTGGCCGCCGCCATCACCATGCTGCTGACCGACCGCAACTTCGGCACGACCTTCTTCGATCCTGCCGGCGGTGGTGATCCGGTTCTCTACCAGCACCTGTTCTGGTTCTTCGGTCACCCCGAAGTGTACATCATGATCCTGCCGGGCTTCGGCATCATCAGCCAGATCATCTCGACCTTCTCGAAGAAGCCGGTGTTCGGCTACCTCGGCATGGCCTACGCCATGGTTGCGATCGGCGTCGTCGGTTTCATTGTGTGGGCGCACCACATGTACACCACCGGCCTCGACGTGAACACGAAGATGTACTTTACCGCAGCGACCATGGTCATCGCGGTTCCGACCGGCATCAAGATCTTCTCGTGGATTGCCACGATGTGGGGTGGCAGCCTCGAGTTCAAGTCGCCGATGGTCTGGGCGCTGGGCTTCATCTTCCTGTTCACCGTGGGCGGCGTTACCGGCGTCGTGCTGGCGAACGGTGGCGTGGACGACAACCTGCACGACACTTACTACGTCGTCGCGCACTTCCACTACGTGCTGTCGCTGGGTGCCGTTACCTCGCTCTTCGCCGGGTTCTACTACTGGTTCCCGAAGATGAGCGGTCGCATGCACTCCGAGTTCCTGAGCCACCTGCAGTTCTGGGTGTTCTTCGTCGGCGTGAACCTGATCTTCTTCCCGATGCACTTCCTCGGGGTCCAGGGCATGCCGCGTCGTTATCCTGACTACGCACTGGCCTACTCGTACTGGAACAAGATCGCTTCGATCGGCTACGTCATCATGGCCGTCTCGATCGTGATCTTCTTCATCAACATCCTCTACGCATTCCTTGCCGGCAAGAAGGCTGAAGCCAACTACTGGGGTGAAGGTGCGACGACGCTGGAGTGGACCCTGTCCTCACCCCCGCCGTTCCACCAGTTCGAAACCCTGCCGGTGATCGACGACGCCGCTCACGCACACTGAGCACGTCGTCGGCCCAAGGGCTGAAACAGAAGGGGCCTCCGGAGCAATCCGGGGGCCCTTTTTCTTTCAGTATCAAGCACACCAAACCTGCCCCAACGCCTCGTCCCGTTTCGCTTTCCATGAACGTCAGGTGCGCGTATAGGCGCGGCCAATCATGGATTCTGCAACACCCCTCGGCTCGACCGTAGCCCTGCCCGCGGAGTGGCGCGATTTCTTCGCGCTGACCAAGCCGCGCGTGATGACGCTGGTCATCTTCAGCGGCCTGTGCGGCCTCCTCGCAGCGCCCGGCGAGATCCATCCGATCCTCGCCTTCACTGCAATCCTGTGCATTGCGGTCGGTGCTGGCGGCGCCGCGGCGCTCAACATGTGGTGGGAAGCCGATATCGACGCAGGCATGAAGCGCACGTCGAAGCGCCCGCTGCCGTCGGGCCGCATGGACCCGACCTCGGCGCGTGATTTCGGCTTTGCGCTGTCGGGCGGGTCCGTCGTGATCATGGGGCTGGGCGTGAACTGGCTTGCGGCCGCGATCCTTGCCTTCTCGATCTTCTACTACGCCTGGATCTACACCGTCTGGCTCAAGCCGCGCACGCCGCAGAACATTGTGATCGGTGGCGGGGCAGGGGCGTTCCCGCCGCTGATCGGCTGGGTGGCGGTGACCGGCAACATCACGCTGATGCCGGTGCTGCTGTTCTTGATCATCTTCATGTGGACTCCGCCGCACTTCTGGGCACTCGCCCTGTTTGTTCAGATCGATTACGCGAAGGTTGGCATCCCGATGATGCCGGTCGTCGCAGGCGAGAAGTCGACCCGTCGTCAGATACTGATCTATGCCCTGCTGCTCCTGCCGGTCACGCTCGCGCCGTGGTGGATCGGTGGTACCGGCTGGGTTTATGGAGTTTCGGCGCTCGTCCTTGGCCTTATCTTCGTTGCGCTTTCGATCAAGGTCGGGCTGCGCGAGTCGGGGCCTGATGACAAGATGAAGCCCGAGAAGCGGCTGTTCGCCTATTCGGTCCTCTACCTTTTCGTCCTTTTCGGCATGCTGGCGGGGGACCGGCTTGCCACAGTGCAAGGCTGGCAATGATGAACGACCCCAAGCAGAATACGCACCTCGGCAAGGAAGAGACCGCGCTCTATCGCGCGCGCCAGCGCAGCCGAAACAAGGTGCTCGGCATCGTGCTCGGATCGCTCGCCGTGCTGTTCTTCGCGATTTCGATCGTGAAGATCGCTGCACAAGTGAACCACTGACATGGCTGGCGCAGTCGTTCCCGACCCGCGCAAGAACCGTAATGTCGGCCTGATGGCTGCTGGTGCTGCCTTGGCAATGCTCGGGCTCGGCTATGCGTCGGTTCCGCTTTACCGGCTGTTCTGTCAGGTCACCGGTTACGGTGGCACCACGCAGCGGGCGGATTCGGAGAAACTGGCCGGCGTGAAGGTCGCTGCTAAGATGATCCGCGTCCGCTTCGATGCCAACACCGCGCCGGGCATGCCGTGGATGTTCAAGCCCCAGCAGGTGACGCAGGATCTGCGCATCGGCGAGCGCAAGATCGCGACGTTCGAGGCCCGGAATCTCTCGGATCGCCCGATTACCGGGACCGCAATCTTCAACGTCTCGCCCGAGCAGGCCGGCAAGTATTTCAACAAGATCCAGTGCTTCTGCTTCACCGAGCAGAAGCTCATGCCGGGTCAGGACGTACGCATGCCGGTCATCTACTATGTGGATCCTGCGATTCTCGACGATCCCGGCGCCAGCAACATCGAGGAGATCACGTTGAGCTATACGTTCAACGAGACTCCCGAAAGTGCGGCGCAGGCCGGCAATTCTGCTGGGACAAAGCCTCTTGCCTCATTGGCAGAAAAGCCTCTGGACCGCGCGCAAGCACGGCGATAAAGGCGCAACTGAACTGCGCCCGGAGTGTTCTGCTTCGGGCCTGCCATTACGACCAGATTTGACTGGGGGATTTCGACGATCATGGCCGGCGCAAAGAACCACGATTATCACATTCTGCCGCCCGACGTGTGGCCCTTCATCGCTGCTATCTCGGCGCTGACCATGACGACCGGCGGCGTGTTCTACATGCACAAGATGGCTGGCGGCCACGCCATCTTTTTCGCAGGGCTCTTGGGCGTGATCGTCACGTTCTTCTCGTGGTTCGGCAAGATCATCAAGGAAGCACACGCCGGTGACCATACCCCGGTCGTGCAGCTCCACCAGCGCTACGGCATGATCCTGTTCATCGCTTCGGAAGTGATGTTCTTCGTCGGCTGGTTCTGGGCCTTCTTCGACTTCTCGCTGTTCCCTTCGACGCTTGCTGAAGTCGTCGGTGGGCAGTGGCCTCCCAAGGCGATCGAAGCGGTCATGGACCCGTTCGACCTGCCGCTGCTCAACACTCTGATCCTGCTCTGCTCGGGCACCACGCTGACCTGGGCGCACCATGCCTTGATCCACGGTGACCGTGACGGCCTCAAGAAGGGGCTGTGGGCAACGATCATCCTCGGCGTCGTGTTCTCGATGATCCAGGCATACGAGTATGCCCACGCGCCATTCGCCTTCGGCACCAACACCTACGGTTCGGCCTTCTACATGGCCACCGGCTTCCACGGCTTCCACGTGATCGTCGGCACGATCTTCCTGATCGTCTGCCTGGTCCGCGCCTACAAGGGCCACTTCACCCCGCGTCAGCACTTCGGTTTCGAAGCTGCCGCATGGTACTGGCACTTCGTTGACGTGGTGTGGCTGTTCCTGTTCGTCGCCATCTACGTGTGGGGCGGCTGGGGCTACAAGATCCACTGATGCCGTCTGGCGACAGCCCCAAGGGCGATCGCAGCACGAAGGGGCAGCCGGGGATCACCCAGGCTGCCCTTTTCGGTTTGTGCCCGCGTTGCGGCGCGAAGGGGCTGTGGGCAGGGCTGGGGGCCTTGGCCGAGCGATGCGCTTCGTGCGGGCTGGAATTCGAACGCCACGAGCCGCGCGGGCGGGGAATGTACCTCGTCGTTCTTCCGGTGACGATCCTGCTGGTGCTGGCGGCCTTGAAGCTGGATGACGTGGTGCGGCTGCCGGTCTGGGCGCTGATCGGACTGTGGGGAGCGCTGGTGCCAACGGTCGTGACCGTCACCCTGCGCTACGCCAAGGCGACCGTGCTGATGGCGCGACTCGAAAAGGAAGGTTCCCTCTGATGCGGCGCGTGCCGATCGTCCCTACCGTGATCGTGATTGCTGCTGTCCTGACGATGGTCGGGCTCGGGGTCTGGCAGCTTGAGCGCCTGCAATGGAAGCAGAGCCTTTTGGCGCACTACGTGGCGGCCATGGCAAATCCGGCGGCAGTGCCCTTCCCATCAGCCAATCCGCAGGAGACCGAGGCTGTTCTGTTCCGGCGGTCGAGTGTGAATTGCCGCTTCACTTCGAATTGGAACTCCATCTCCGGACGAAACGGCAATGATCAGGCGGGCTATGTCCATGTCGTGCTCTGCGGGATCGGCGGGAACAAGACCGCTTACGTTCAGGCGGGCTGGACCCAAGGTCCCCAACATCCCGAATGGAAAGGCGGCGAGGTAAGTGGCCTGATCGCGCCCTACATGGATGGAAGCGCTCGCCTCATTGCCGATCCGGCGGCTCCCGGCTTCGAGGCCAGTGCAAAGCCCAATCCCAGCGACATCCCCAACAACCACCTCGCCTACGCCGTCCAGTGGTTCTTCTTCGCCCTCGTCGCCTTGGTGATCTATGGCCTGGCTCTGCGCAAGCGATGGCGCGAGCGGAGCTGACTCCTCAATCCTTGCCCTTTGCGCCCTTGGCCGCTAACCGCGCAAACCCATGAAGTACGTCAGCACCCGGGGGCAGGCACCCTCGCTCGATTTTCAGGGCGTCACGCTCGCAGGCCTCGCTTCGGATGGCGGGCTCTACGTGCCCGAAACCTGGCCGCAGTTCAGCGCGGACGAGATCGCCGCCATGGCCGGGCTGCCCTATGCCAAGCTGGCGCAGACCATCATGCAGCCCTTTGTCGGCGATTGCCTGACGCCGGAGCGCCTGCTCCAACTGTGCGAGCAGGCCTATGGTCGCTTCGCCCACGCTGCCGTCGTGCCATTGAAGCAGCTGGACGAGACGCAGTGGGTGCTCGAACTGTTCCACGGCCCCACGCTGGCGTTCAAGGACGTCGCGCTGCAGCTCCTCGGCCTGCTGTTCGAGGAATTCCTCGCCCGCGGTGACGAGCACATCACCATTGTCGGCGCCACCTCGGGCGATACCGGCTCTGCCGCCATTGACGCGGTGGCAGGTCGCGCCAAGGTCGACATCTTCATGCTCCACCCGCATGGCCGCGTGTCCGATGTACAGCGTCGCCAGATGACCACGGTCATTGCCCCTAACGTCCACAACATCGCCATCGACGGCAGCTTCGACGACGCGCAAGCGATGGTGAAGCGCATGTTCAACGATGCCGCGATGACCAGCCGCTTTGGCATCGCTGCGGTGAACTCGATCAACTGGGCGCGGCTGATGGCGCAGGTGGTCTACTACTTCTACGCAGCGCTCCAGCTTGGCGCGCCGCAGCGCAAGGTCGCGTTCTCGGTTCCGACCGGCAACTTCGGCGACGTGTTCGCTGGCTATGTTGCGGCGAAGATGGGCCTGCCGATCGAGCGCCTGATCGTGGCCACCAACGTCAACGACATCCTCCACCGTGCGCTGTCGAACGGCGACTATTCTGCCAGCACCGTTACCCCCACCGCTGCCCCGTCGATGGACATCCAGGTCTCGTCGAACTTCGAACGCCTGCTGTTCGACGGCTGCGGTCGCGACGGCGCCGCGCTCGCCGGTCAAATGAAGCATTTTGAAGCGACCAAGGCGATGCAGCTGACCAACGCGCAGCGCGAATCGGCGGCCGAGCTTTTCACCTCCGAGCGCGCCGACGCCGGGCAGATGGCCAACGCCATGCGCTGGGCCTATGAGGCTTGCGGCGAGGTGCTGGACCCGCACACCGCGATCGGCCTCCACGCCGCCCGCGTTGCGGGAGGCATCCCAGCCGGCGTGCCGATCGTCACGCTCGCCACAGCGCACCCGGCCAAGTTCGTCGACGCGGTAGAGCGTGCCACCGGCGTTCGTCCCGGCCTGCCTTCTCGCGTGGGTGACCTGTTCGAGCGTGAGGAGCGCTATGATCGCCTGCCCGGCGAGTATGACGCTGTCGCTGCCTACGTCGCCGAGCGCGCGACGCTCAAGCATGGCTGATCTCGATCTCCGGCCGAAGCTGATGGTCGGCGAGGGCTGGGCGGACTTCGCCCTGCTCGATTCCGGCCACGGTCGGAAGCTGGAGCAATATGGCCCGCACCGCTTCATCCGTCCCGAACCGCAGGCGATGTGGACGCCGCGCACTTCGGACTGGCGCGCCGACGCCGAGTTCGTCCCCGGCTCCGACGAGGACGGCGGCGGCCGCTGGCAGTTCGACCGTCCGGTCGCGCGCGAGGGCTGGGAGCTCGGCTGGAACGACGTCCGCTTCACCGCCTCCTGCACGCCGTTCCGCCACCTCGGCTTCTTCCCGGACATGGCCCCGGTGTGGGACTGGATGGGCGAGCGTCTTGCCGGCAAGCCTGACGCGCAGACTTTGAACCTTTTCGGCTACACCGGCGTCGGCACGCTGGCGCTGTCCAATTACGGCCCGGTCACCCACGTCGACGCCTCGAAGAAGTCTGTCGCCCAGGCCCGCGCCAATGCACAATTGTCAGGCATGGCCGAACGCCCGGTCCGCTGGATCATTGACGACGCCGCCAAGTTCACTGCCCGCGAAGTCCGCCGCGGTCGCCGTTACGATGGCATCATCCTCGATCCACCCAAGTTCGGTCGCGGTCCCGATGGTGAAGTCTGGCGGCTCGAGGAAAGCCTCCCCGGCCTAGTCCGCGACTGCGCGCAACTGCTCGACGCCGACAGCCGCTTCTTGTTTCTGACCGTCTACGCCGTGCGCATGTCTTCCCTCGCCATCGCCGGTCTGCTGGCCGAAGCGCTCAAGGACCTGCCCGGCACGATCGAGCACGGCGACCTGTGCATCCGCGAACAGGGCGAAGGCGGGCGGCACTTGCCCACGGCTATATTCGCCCGCTGGAAAACCTGAATCCCACCCGGCGCAATGGACTCACATCCACGCCGGTGCCAAAGAGCCCGCCCATGTCCGATAGCCTGATCCTCGAAGTCGCCAATCTCGAAACCGATGTCCTCACCGGGATCTATTCGGAAGAGACGGGTCGCCCGCAGCCGCTGCGCATCACCATGCGCGTCGGGCTCAGGCATCAGGATCGCTACACTGCCGATTGCCCGCTTGCCGCCAGCAAGAACTACATGGACCTCAAGTTCGCGGCCACCGATGGCTTGCCCAAGGGGGTGCATTTCAAGCTGATCGAAGCCGTGGCAGACCACATCATTGAAACGCTGATGTTGCAGGATGACCGGGTTCAGTGGGTGGAAGTGAAGATCGTGAAGCTGGCGATCAGCGAGAACGGCGAGGAAATCGGGATCACGCTGAAGCGCGAGCGCAAGGCTTGAGCCAGCGCCCCCTCGCGCTTGTCACCGGCGGATGGCGCCGGATCGGCGGCGCGATTGCCCGCAAGCTCGCGGGCGAGGGCTGGGATCTGGCGCTCCACGCCCACCGGCCTTCCACGTTTGACAATGAGTTCAAAGCCCAGCTTGAATGGCTTGGTGCTGCGGTCCACCCCATTTCGGGGGACCTCGAAGATCCGGCCTATCCGCCCAGCCTCTTGGCCGATGTCACCGCGCTTGCCGGTCGCTCACCAGACCTTCTGGTCAACTGCGCTTCGCTGTTCCACGATGATCGCGCGGAGACGATCACCTCCGAAGCGCTTGAACAGCATTTCCGGGTGAACCTGTTCGCCCCTCTTCTGCTGACCCGCGCCTTTGCCGAGGCCTTGGGTGAGCGGGATGGTTCGGTGGTCAACATTCTTGACCAGCGCGTGCTCAATCCCGTGCCGGACCAGATCAGCTACACACTGTCAAAGCAGGCGCTCCACGCCTCGGTCCGGACCATGGCCCGCGCCATGGCGCCCAAGGTGCGAGTCAACGGCGTTGCGCCGGGCCTGATTCTGCCGACCGCGGATTACGATGCCGAACAATGGCGGCGGCTCGAGGACATCATGCCCTTGAAGCGGCTGCCCGGCGCTGATGAAATCGCCGATGCCGTGCACTACCTGGCCAGTGCCAAATCGGTCACCGGACAGACTTTGTTCGTCGATGCCGGCGCGGCCCTTGAATCTTACGCGCGCGACTTCGTATATCTCGAGAAGTGAGCAGCCAAGCGCCTTTGATTGATCGGTTCGCCCGCCGGATCACCTACCTTCGCCTTTCGGTGACTGACCGCTGTGATCTGCGCTGCGCCTACTGCATGCCCGAGCGCATGGAGTTCCTGCCCAAGGCCCAAGTCCTCAGCCTCGAAGAGCTGCACCGTCTCTCGCTCCACTTCATCGCCCGCGGCGTCCGCAAGATTCGGCTGACCGGGGGCGAGCCGCTGGTCCGCCGCGACATGATGGAACTGGTTCGCGCGCTGGGCCGCAAGCTCGGTGACGGACTTGACGAACTCACCCTTACCACAAACGGCACCCGGCTGACGGAATACGCCGACGAGCTCGCCGCTGCCGGCGTAAAGCGCATCAACGTCTCGCTCGACACGCTGGATCGTGAGGCATTTGCCAGGCTCTCCCGCCGCGACATGCTGCCGCAGGTGCTCGAAGGCATCGCCGCCGCAAAGGAGGCCGGGCTCAAGGTCAAGATCAACGCCGTCGCGCTCAAGGACATCAACGAGGCCGAGATTTCCTCGTTGATCGAATGGGCGCACAGTGCCGGGCACGACATGACCCTGATCGAAGTCATGCCGCTGGGTGAGGTCGAGGGCGATCGCTTCGATCACTATCTTCCGCTCGATGCCGTTCGCCGCGATCTGGAGAAGCGCTGGACCCTGACTGACAGCGATGCGCGTTCAGGCGGTCCCGCCCGCTATGTCGACATTGCCGAAACCGGCGGCCGCTTGGGCTTCATCACGCCTCTGACCGGAAACTTCTGCGCCGGGTGCAACCGGGTTCGGGTTACCGCCACCGGCCAGCTCTACATGTGCCTCGGCGGCGAAGGGCGCGTGGACCTGCGCGCCGCGCTGCGCTCCGATGACCCCGACGGTGCACTGTCCGAATGCTTCGCCCGCGCCATGGGTGAAAAGCAGGAACGTCATTCCTTCGTGATCGACAAGCCGGGCAGCGCGCCTGCAGTGTCGCGTCACATGTCCACGACCGGCGGCTGAGCCATGGCAAAGCTGGTGTTCATGGGGCGGCTCGAAGACGTGGCCGGTGCGGCGGAGCTGCCGGTTGAGCCAGGTCCTGTCGAACAGGTCCTTGCCAGGCTTGACCCTGCACTCGCCGTCCAGTTGCTGGGCGAGAAAATCCGCATGGCGCTCAATGGTCGTCTCCTCACCGATGTCGGCGGCGTTGTCCTTGGCCAAGGTGACGAACTCGCCTTCCTCCCGCCGGTGAGCGGTGGCTGACGTTCGCCTCTCGCTGGAGGCGTTCGATCCGGCCGCCGAGATCGCGGCGTTCAATGCGCAGCACCCAAACGCGGGCGGCATTGTCACCTTTCTCGGCCAGGTCCGCGATTCGGGTGGCGTCGAGGCGCTCGAACTCCAGCACTACGAGCCGATGACTCTCCCCGGAATGGAAGAGCTGGCCCGCGTAACCGAAAGACGTTGGCCCGTCGAAGGCCTGCTGATCCTTCACCGCAGCGGCGTGATGCATCCCGGCGATGCCATCGTCCTCGTCTGTGCCGCCGCCCGTCATCGCCGCGACGCTTTCGCGGCGGCCGACTTTGCCATGGACCACCTCAAGAGCGAATCGTGGTTCTGGAAACGCGAAAAGACAGCTTCGGGCTGGCGCTGGATCGAACCCCGCCCGGAGGACCACGAAGACATTTCCCGTTGGCGCATTTGACCAGCGCCATTTGATTCCCGTCAAGGAATAGCGGTCGCGACGGGCGCATGAAGGCTCCAGCAAAAGGAGCCCAGTCCATGAGCATGCACATCGCCGCAGACCGGATCGAGCATGTCGCCGACATCGTCGCGCAGCCGCACCATACCACCGTCGATCGCAACTTCGGCCTGCCCGGCGGGATCTATGCCGTCTCGGCCGCCGGCTATCTCGCATTCATTACGATGATGGCCTCGATCTTCGGCAACGGTGAACTCGCCATCCCGATGACGATATTCGTGCTGTTCATCGGCTGTGCTTTCGGCATCCCCGCAGCTTGGACCAAACTCGGCGCGGACCGGCACCCGGACGCGCTTGGCTGGTACGATTTCCGCCGCAAAGGCATCCAGACCCTTTCGGGCAAGCTCGATGCCGGCTCGGCCATGGCGCAGGTGCTCATCCTGCCAGTGTTGATCGCGGTGTGGGGTCTGGTCATCGCCGTGATTGTCGCGACCGTCCGCTGAAACAGTGAATCCCCCCGAAGGGCGCTGCGCCTCTGCGCGGCGCCCTTTTTCTATCCGGCGAGTTGCGAAAGCAGCGAATCGATCACTGCAGTTTCGCTCGCCACCAGCGCCTCCACCTCGCCGCGCGCCTCGCGCACGGCCTTGAGGTCCGCGTCGGACCCGTCCACCGCCCGGTTGCCTGCCTCTGTCTCCAGCCGGTCAAGATCGGCAAGCGGCAGTCCCGCCCGTGCCCGCGCCGATTCCAGCTGCGCCACTGCCAGCGATGCCACCGACCAGTTCTCTGTGCCCTTCGCTGCGCCGCGTGCCGCGCTGACAGCGCGAGTGGCCGACGCCCGGCCACCCTCGAATGCGGAATGTGCGTTGCGCGCTTGCGCTGTCAGGTCCGCCAGCCGCTTGGCCATGCCTTCGGACATGATAGCCGGAGCGGGCGGAGCAGGCGGCGTAGCCTGCGCAGTGCGATAGGCGTCCTCCGCGGGTCTGCGGGCGAGCGAGGGAAACTTGTCGCGATCGGCGCATCCGCCCAGGAGCGTTGCAGCGCCAAGCGCGGCAATAACGGCAGTACGCGGGGCTGTAGTGCGGGGGGCGATCAAGGTCTTGTGGCGGGCCATGAATGTCGCCATAGCATGGACACGTGCGCTCGCCAGCCTTGCTTGGCGACCGCGCGCCAAGCGGCCGGATTTTGGGCGCGAAGCTGTCAGGCTCCATTGATTGCGGGCATTGACAGCGGGCACGTGTTTGACTATCCGCGCCACTCTTTCCGGGACCCTGCAGCAGCGGGGTATCGGTATGTTGCCCTCAGTCAGCGATTCGCAGGCGTTGGGCGCCTCATTTGGAATCGCCACGGGCAACCGGGCTTTTGGAACGGATACACAGAACGATGTTCGCAATCGTGCGCACGGGCGGCAAGCAGTATCGGGTCGCCGCCGGAGACAAGATCGCGGTCGAGAAGCTGGCAGGCGAAGCCGGCGACAAGATCACGCTGGGTGAAGTGCTTCTCGCCGGTGAAGGCGATTCGCTGGCTGACGCCGCGAAGGTCACTGTTTCGGCAGAGATCATCGCCCAGGCGAAGTCGGAGAAGGTGATCGTGTTCAAGAAGCGCCGTCGCCACAACTATCGCCGCCGCAACGGTCACCGCCAGCAGATGACCCTGCTGCGCATCGTCTCGGTCGCCTGAGCGTAAACGGAATTCGGAGTAATCTGAGATGGCACACAAGAAAGCAGGCGGCTCTTCGCGCAATGGTCGCGACTCAGCCGGTCGTCGCCTCGGCGTGAAGAAGTTCGGCGGCCAGGAAGTGGTCGGCGGCAACATCATCATCCGCCAGCGCGGTACCCGCGTGTACCCGGGCGCCAACGTCGGCATGGGCAAGGATCACACCCTGTTCGCGCTCGGCGAAGGCCGCGTACGCTTCCACGCTGGCAAGCTTGGTCGCAAGTACGTGTCGGTCGACATTATGGCCGAAGCGGCTGAATAACCGGATGGTCATTCAAAGGGCCATCCCGATGGGGTGGCCCCGCCAGCACTTCGCAGCTGGCCGATAGAGGGAGAGGGCCCCGCCCATCTCCCTCTTTTCATGTCTCCCTCGGACGCAAACCGTTCCCTCGCAATCGGACGCATTGGAGCTCCGATCCGGCGCAGGGCGCAATACCTTTGTCACGTCAGCGTTTTAGCTGCGCGTCGGCAGAGGGGCCGATGAAGGAGACTTGAAATGTTCATTCGCAGCGAACGGCTGTTCCTGCGGCCTGCCTGGCCGGAGGACTGGGCCGAACTCCATGCCCTGATCGATGACGAGGCCGTCGTCCGCAACCTCTCGCGCGCGCCATGGCCCTATGGCCCCGACGACGCCAAGCGTTTCGTTGCGGCTCCGCAGGGCGGCAATCACCCGCACTTCCTTGCAACGCTGCCCGGCGCACACGGTTCGCGCCTGATCGGTTGCGTCGGCCTGATCGAGGAATCGGGCGAGACCGAGCTCGGATACTGGGTTGCGCAGGCACACTGGGGTCGGGGCTTTGCCACCGAAGCGGTGCGCAGCGTCCTCTCCCTCGCGCGCACGCTCGGCCATCACCGCGTCAACGCCCGCCACTTTGCCGACAACCCGGCGTCGGCAAGAGTGCTGGAGAAGGCAGGCTTCCGGCCGACTGGCGAGATTCGCCTGGGGCATAGCCCGGCGCGGACCCAGCCTGCGCCCACGGTTCACCACGTCATCGATCTGGTCGCCCCGGTCGATTGCGATGGCCCGGAGGACGGTGGCTTCGAGCCGATGCGACGCGCCGCCTGACCCGGAACGAAAAAGGGCTCCCCACGGGGAGCCCTTCGATCTTCAGCGCGGCATCACCGCATCCGGAAACTCGCTGTCCGCCTTGCCGATCAGCGCGCGGTCGTCGTGCTGCCACGGGTGGAAGCCCGGCAGGAAGTAGCTCAGCCAAGCCGGGAAAATGCGGCGAATCACGCCGGGCTTCCACAACAGGTAGGCAGCCAGCTTCCACTTCCACTTCGCGCCGGTCAGACCGTCCTGCGCCAGCAGATCCAGCGTGTCCTCGACGCGGTGGGTGATGAAGTTCTTGGTCACCACCACCATCATCAGGCTCTTGACCTTCCAGCGCTTCCAACGGCTCCAGCTTCGCGTCGCATGAAGCCAGGTGTCATAGGCGACGCCCTTGTGCTCTATCTCCTCGATCGCGTGCCAGCGCCACATGTCCGCCGCTTCCTTATCCGCGCCGGCAAAGTGTGCCGGGTTGGCCAGGAACTCGTGCGCCATCATGGCGGTGTAATGCTCCAGCGCCATAGTCGCCGCCAGATTGAGGATGACCGGGCGGTCCTTGGTCAGCGCCAGCAGCTCCTCCACGCGCTTGTCGATCCGCGCCATGTCGTAACCGGCGTTCTCGGCTTGGCGGTTGAACGCGATATGCTCGCGCGTGTGATTGATTTCCTGCTTTACGAAAGCCCGGATCTCGGCCTCGAGCTTCGGCGGAACGCCATCACGATGCGCCTTTACCGCCTCGATGAAGAAGGCCTCGCCACGGGGGAACGTGCCCGACAGCGCATTGTGCCAAGCTGTCGCCACGGGATCGCCAGCCAGCCACCACCGGCCCGCAGGCTCATTGCGGCCAAAGCGACGGTCGCGTATCGTGATCGTCAGGTCCGGAGGGGTGGGCGCAGCCTTGCCGTTCGCAGTAGTGCGCTCTAGGGCGATCGTGGGGGTCATGGCAGTCATGAGCCGTAATCTAGGCGTGCTTACACCAATGTCAATAAGGAAGCGTCTTCCGCCCGAAGAAAGCCGCATGGCCGCGCTTGAAGCTGCGCGTGCGTTGCTGGTGGAGGCGGGGCCACAGGCTGTCACGCTCAAGGCTGTCGCCGGGCGAATCGGTCGCACGCACGCCAACCTGCTGCATCACTTCGGCTCCGCATCCGGCCTTCAGAAGGCCTTGGCCAAGCACCTTGCCGAGACGATCTGCGCGACTATCCGCGAAGCGGTGATCGCCAGCCGATCGGGCATCGGCAAGCCGCGCGACGTCGTGGACCTCACCTTCGATGCCTTTGACCGTGAAGGCGCCGGAGCGCTGGCCTCGTGGATGCTGCTCTCCGGCAACGAAGACGCGCTCGACCCCATCGTGGAAACCATTCACGATCTCGTCGTCGATCTTGAGGAATACAGCTCGGACGCGCAGCGCAGCACCACACTGGCGCTGACGCTCATGGCTCTGGGCGATGCCCTGATGGGCGGCCCGCTGGCCAAGGGTCTGGAACTGCCGCGCACCGCCGCCCGCGATCGCGCCGAACAGATGTTGATCGAGGGAATCGCGGCGCAGCAGGCTACTCAGGCGGATTAAGGTCCATCCAGCCGGGCGTCAGATCGGCTGGAATGTCCTCCACCCGCCGATGATCCACGGCAAGGCCCAGTTCCGGATAGGCCGCGCGCTGCCGCCCAAGGTCTGACTGCTTCAGCGGCACAACCACCAGACGGCGGTTGACCTTCTGTCGCCAGTTCATCCGCGCGGTGTTCTCCTGGCCCACGTAACAACCCTTGGTGAAGCTCACGCCGTTGAGGTCCACCGCGTTGCACTCCAGCCAAAGCACTTCGCCGCTGCCCAGCTCGGCCTGCCCCTCGGCCACGCCCAGCTTGAGCCGGTGCGCGCGCCACGCGTCGTCTGCCGCTTCGTCAGCCTCGGACACCGGCCCGATCCACCGCTGACCCAGCGCGCGCAGACGGGGGTCATCCGCGCCACCATCGCCGGGATGATCTTCCCAGAACACGCCGAGCGAATCGGCCCGCTCGATCCCGATCTTGCGCCGCAGCCGGTACAGCGTCAGCCGCTTGGCCAGCGCATCGGCACTGGCCGCCTCGCAATCGATCAGCAGGCCGTCCACGCCATCGGCCCAGACGATAAAGTCGAACAGCACCTTGCCTTGCGGGCTCAGCAGCGCGGTCCACACCGGCAGCGCGCCCTTCACGTCATTGGTGACAAGCCCCTGCAGGAATCCCGCAACATCCTCGCCGGGCTCAAGCGGAGAAAGGCGGATGAGAGCACGATCAAACAAGCGGGTCATGACTGGTAGATAGGATGCGCCCCGGCTAAGGGGAACCCCATGGCTACGACAACACCGATGACGACTCTGACAATCCGCCGCCCCGACGATTGGCACACCCACCTGCGTGACAGGGACGTGCTCGTCGGCGTCGCACCCTATACCGCGCGTCAGTTCGCCCGCGCCATCGTCATGCCGAACCTTTCCCCGCCGATGACCGATGTGGCCGGCGTCGCCGCCTATCGCGACCGTATCCTCGCCGCGCTCCCGGCGGGCAGCGATTTCACCCCGCTGATGACGCTGTACCTCACCGATTCGACCGACACCGCTGAAGTCGAACGCGGCTTTGCCGAGGGCGTGTTCGTCGCCGCCAAGCTTTACCCCGCGCACGCCACCACCGGATCGGCCCATGGCGTAACCGACATTCGCAATATCTACCCGGTGCTGGAAGTCATGCAGCGTATCGGCATGCCGCTGCTGATTCACGGCGAAGTCACCGACAGCCACGTCGACATATTCGATCGCGAAGCCGTGTTCATCGAACGCACGCTGACGCGCCTTGTCGCCGACATGCCCAATCTGCGGATCGTGTTCGAACACATCACCACCGAAGAGGCTGCGCAGTTCGTCGAAGGGGCAGGGCCGAATGTCGCCGCCACGATCACGCCGCAGCACCTTCATATCAACCGCAACGCCATGCTCGTTGGCGGCATCCGCCCCCACGCGTTCTGCCTGCCGGTTGCCAAGCGCGAGAAGCACCGTCTCGCCCTGCGCAAATTGGCCACGTCCAGTTGTGACCGCGTGTTCCTTGGCACTGACACTGCGCCCCACGCCAAGCACCTCAAGGAAACCGCCTGCGGCTGTGCCGGCATCTTCAATGCGCCTTACGCGCTCGAAAGCTACGTCACTGTTTTCGACGAGGAAGGCGCGCTCGACCGTTTCGAGGCCTTCGCCTCGCTCAACGGTCCGGCGTTCTATCGCATGCCCGCCAACGAAAGCACGATCACGCTTGAAAAGGCGCGGGTTGAAGTCCCCGAAGTGCTCGATTGCAACGGTACGCTGATCGTGCCGTTCCATGCGGGCGAAACCCTGGGATGGCGGCTGGCCTGACTTCAGGGCTGACGGGCCCGCTTCAGCATGTCCCAACTGTAGAGCCCGATCGCCGACCAGATCAGCGCGAAGCAGGCGAGCCTTGTGGTGTCGAGCGATTCGCCGAATACCGTCAGCCCGAGGATGAAGCTGAGCGTCGGTGACAGGAACTGGACGAAGCCCAGCGTCGAGAGCGGCAGGCTGCGCGCTGCCACGGCGAAGAGCAGCAACGGAATCGCCGTTGCCACGCCCGAGGCGATCAAGAGCGGCGTCTCCTGCCCGCCCATCAGCAGCGCTGAACCGGCTGGCGAGATGGCGCCCAACCAGACGATGACCAAAGCCGGCAGCACCAGCAGCATCGTTTCGATGGTGAGCCCCGGCACGGCGCCGACCGGCGCCTTCTTTCGCACGAAGCCGTAGAACGCAAACGTGAATGCCAGCGACAGCGCAACCGCCAGCGTATCCAGCGCACCGCCGAGCAGCAGGGCAATTCCCGCACCCGCCAGCGCCACTGCCGCCCACTGCACCCGCGACAGTCGCTCGCCGAGGAAGACCGTGCCAAGCACCACGTTGATCAGCGGATTTATGTAATAGCCAAGGCTCGTCGCCAGAACGTGTCCGTTGTTGATGGCGATCACGAAGATCAGCCAGTTCGACCCGATCAGCAGCGCGCTCAGCACCAGCAGGCCCAGAACATGGCCGCTGGTCAGCGCCGCCCTGACAGCAGGCCACTGCTTGCGAAAGCTGATGATCACGAAGCACACCGGCACCGTGAACAACACGCGCCACCCCACCAGTTCCAACGGCGGCACCGCGTGAAGCGCTCGAAAATAGAGCGGGAGCAAGCCCCACATCACATAAGCGGCCAGCGCGGCTGTGAGTCCCCGGCGCAAGGTGCTGGATTCGTTCATGCAGCGTCCCTGCCAGCAATGTTGGACTGGGCCAACCCCGGCTTGGCCGTCGTTTCATCGGCAACCGCAATCGCTTCACCGCAAAATTCAAATCTGACGCTCTGGTTGCTTTCCGTTCAGGTTGGCGGGCGTAAACCTTAACCAACGAAGCAACAGGACCAGACTCCAAACGGTGCGGGTCCTCAACGAAGTGAGGAGAACGATCATGTTCAACCTGAAGAATACCGCCCTGGCTCTGGTTGCCGCTTCAACCGTCGCTGCTGCCGTTCCGGCAAGCGCCGCAGTTCTTCCGCAGGCTCAGGCGAACACCGCTGTTGCCGCCCAGTGGAATGAAGGCTGGAATGGCGAGAGCTGGGAACATGGCCGTCGCGACCGTGACTGGCGCGGCGATCGCTACTATGGTCGTGGTTACGACCGCGACTACTACCGCGGCAACGACCGTCGCTATTACGGTGACCCTGTCTATCGCAACACTCGCGTCTGGCGCGGCAACGACGGCCGCTACTACTGCCGCCGTTCGAACGGCACGACCGGTCTCCTGATCGGTGGTGCAGCCGGCGCCCTGCTCGGCCGTGAAGTTGCCGGTGACTATGGTGACCGCACTCTCGGCGCGATCCTCGGTGCCGCCGGCGGCGCCCTGCTCGGCCGCGAGGTTGACCGTGGTGGCTCGCGCTGCCGTTAAGTCAGGCCTTCTGAGGAATTGACCGTCCTTCGGGTCGCACTGAAAGGTCGGCAAGGGAGCGCTCCGCAGATGTCGGGCGCTCCCTTTTTCTTAACCAGGCCGCGCTAATTCAACGCCATGCGCAGCCTTGGCCTCGTTCTGACACTCATTCTCGCGGCCTGCAGTTCTGCGCCGGTCGAGCAGGACAAGACGCCGCTCGACCCTGTGATGACCGAGGCGCTCGAAGGGCAACTGATGGTCGATCCCGACCTCAGCCAGCAGAACATGCGCAATCTCGCAATCGTGCCCGGTGGCCCGATCGACCCGGCCCTGCCGCTCCCCGATCCGCAAAGCTGAAATCTACTCGCTGCGCAGACCCACGCCGATGCTCGCGCGTGGCTGGTCCATCTCGCTCGAGGCGACCGGATAGGCGCAATAGTCCGCCGCGTAATAGGCGCTCGGCCGGTGATTGCCCGAAAGTCCGACGCCGCCGAACGGCGCGGCAGACGACGCCCCGTTGGTCGGCCGGTTCCAGTTGACCACGCCCGCCCGGATATTGGCCCAGAAGCGGTTGTAATCCTGCGGACTGCCGCCGATCAGCGAGGCCGAGAGACCAAACCGTGTGTTGTTCGCCTCGGCAATCGCCTCGTCGAAATCGTCGACCTTCACCACCTGCAGCAGCGGGCCGAACAGTTCCACGTCAGGCCGCTCCGCCATACCTGTCACGTCGATGATCGCCGGGCTCAGAAAAGGCAGACCCTCTTGCAGCCGGACCAAGTGCTTGATCGGCCGACCGCCGGACGACAGCAGGTAGACGAAGCTCTCGGTCAGCCCGTCCGCCGTGCGGTTGTCGATCACCGGGCCCATGAATGGCGCCGGCTCGTCAAACGGCGCGCCGACGATGATCCGGTCGGCCAGATGCTTCACCTGGCTCACCACCTCGTCGTACATCGAGGACTTGACGATCAGGCGCCGCCCGGCCGTGCAGCGCTGCCCGGCGCTGGTGAATGCCGATTGCACGATCAGCGTCGCGGTATCTTCGATCTTGGGCGTATCCCACACCACGATCGGGTTGTTGCCGCCCATCTCCAGCGCCACGATCTTGCCGGGGTTGGAGGCCAGCTTGCGGTTGATCGCGATGCCGGCGTGGGCAGAGCCGGTGAACAGCACGCCGTCGATCCCGTCATGGGCGACCAGCGCCTGCCCCTCGGCCGGACCGCCGATCAGCACCTGCACCACTGCCGCCGATATACCGGCCCGGTGGAAGCACTGCGCCAGCAGTTCACCCGTCGCCGGGGTCTTCTCCGAAGGCTTGAACACCACGGCATTGCCCGCAATCAGCGCCGGCACGATGTGGCCGTTGGGCAGGTGTGCTGGGAAGTTGTAGGGGCCCAGCACCGCCAACACGCCATGCGGCTTATGCCGCAGCGCCGCGGTGCCCTGCAGCGCGCTGTCCAGCTTGCGCTGCGACGTGCGGTCGGCATAGGCACGGATCGAGATCTCGACCTTGTTGACGACGCTCTCGACCTCGGTGCGCGCTTCCCACAAGGGCTTGCCCGTCTCGCGCGAGATCATCGTCGCCAGCTTGTCGGCGTCCTTGCGCACTTCGTTGGCGAAGCGGCGCACCAGCTCGATGCGCGTGGCCAGCGGCTGCGCTGCCCATGCCGGCCACGCCCTGCGTGCGCGCGCGACGACTTCTTCGACATCGCCGATCTTGCCGCGCCACACTTCGGCGCCGGTTGCTGGTTCAAATGAGACGATTTCGGCAGCTGCCACGGATTTGCCTGCTCTTCTTTTCGGTTCTTGCGCGAACGATGGGTCCTGATCCCGGACGTACCGTAACGCGGCGTTGGTTACCGATTAAACAAAATTCAGGGGCGGGACCACCCCCGCGTTTCGGAATTCACCCGGTCGAATGGCCCGCAGGTTCCGGCCTTGCGCCCATTGCCTCGCCCATGCGCCGCACGGCATCCACTTTGGCGAACAGGCTGGTCCAGTCGTCCTGCCCGGCAATCGGAGCCCAGATCGCCTCGACTTCATCGATCAGCATGGACTGCGGCGCTGCATCGGACCAGTACGGATGGCTACTGGCGGTTGCGACATAAGGCGCCAGAGCCGCCTTCAGCGCCTGCTCCTCGTCGCTCGCTCCGAATGGTCCGCGCCCGCCGCGATGGGCGAAGAAGAAGGCGTCCGGCCCAAGTCCCTGAACTGCCATCACCTTCTCGCAGGCCCCGATCAGCGCCGTATCTTCCTCCAGCCCGCGCTGTTCCACGCCGAGCCGCCACAGCCACCGCCGGGTCATGGCCTGCTGGTAAAGCTCGGGATAGCGGTTGAGCGCTTCGATCAGCGGCGGCGCTTCCACCAATGTCCGCAAAGCTATCGCCAACTGCCCGCAATTCCAGTGAATTGCCTCGGGCTGGCGGCCATAGGCATAGAGCCCCTGATGATCGAAGTAGGCCGCGGTAAAGCCCGGCTCCCATTTCGGCAACCAGCGCCACGGCCCATAGTCAAAGCTCTCGCCGGTCACGTTCATGTTGTCGGAATTGAGCACGCCATGGACGAAGCCCGCCACCATGTAGCTTGCCGCCATGTCCGCCATGCGCTCAATGACCTGGTTGAAGAAGCGTACCGCCGGATGGGGCGCATCCCCGTGCCAGCCTGGAAAGTTCGCCAGACAATAGGTCACAAGTTGCGCCATCTCGTCTTCGAGCTCCAGCGCCGCCAGCCGCTGGAACGTGCCGATGCGGATGTGCCCATGGCTCAGCCGCACCAGCACTGCCGACCGCGTGGGCGAGGGCTCGTCTCCGCGATAAAGCGATTCGCCGGTCTCGATCACCGAAAGCGTGCGGCTGGTGTTCACGCCCAGCGCCTCGAGCATTTCGGTCGCCAGAATCTCGCGCACTGCGCCCTTCAGCGTCAGCCGTCCATCGCCCGCACGGCTCCACGGCGTCTGCCCTGACCCCTTGGTGCCAAGGTCCATCTGCCGCCCATCGCCATCGAGCATCTGCGCAAAGGTAAAGCCGCGCCCGTCGCCAAGGTCGGGGTTGTAAACGCGGAACTGGTGCCCGTGATAGCGCAGCGCCAGCGGTCCCGGCATGTTGCCATCCAGCGGCGTGAACCGCCCGAAATGCTCCACCCATTCCTCGTCGCTCAGCCCGGCCAGCCCGATCTCGGCCGCCGCCCTGTCATTGCGCCAGCGCAGGCGGGTTTCGGGAAAGTCCGCCGCCTTCACCGGATCGCCGATCCAGTCGGCCAAAGCCATGATGCGGGGTGAGGGGCGATAGATCGCGTCTTGCGGGAGCGCCTGCATCCGGCAATAGTGGGCATGACCAGGCCTGCCCGCAAGCAGGCACCCCCGATTTCACGCGGAATACCAGACGAAATGGCCGAATACGAAGATCGCTTCTGGACCAGCAGCGACGGATTGCGCCTGCATTTTCGCTACTTTGACGGCGATTCCGCCAAGCCCCCGGTGATCTGCCTGCCGGGCCTGACCCGCAACGCCCGCGATTTCGAAGACCTTGCCGCTCGCCTTGCCGGCACCTGGCGCGTCCTCTGCCCGGAAATGCGCGGCCGGGGTGACAGCGATTATGCCAAGGACCCGATGACCTACACGCCCATGCACTATCTGCAGGACGTCGAGGCGCTGCTGGCGCAGGAAGGGATTGAGCGTTTCGTTTCCATCGGCACCTCGCTTGGTGGCTTGCTCACCATGCTGCTGGCCGTGTCCAACCCGCAGCGCATCGCCGCCGCCGTGCTCAACGACGTCGGCCCCGAGGTTTCCGAGAAAGGTCTCGAACGCATTCGCGGCTATGTCGGGCAGGGGCGCAATTTCGAAACCTGGATGCACGCCGCCCGCGCGCTTCAGGAAAGCAGCGGCGATGTCTACCCCGATTGGGACATCACCCAATGGCTGCGCTACGCCAAGCGCATCATGGTCCTTGGCACCGGCGGGCGCATCGCCTTTGATTATGACATGAAGATTGCCGAGCCGTTCGAGGCCCCGGCAGGCGCAACCCCGCAAGTTGATATGTGGCCGCTGTTCGACGCACTCGCCACCCGCCCGCTCCTGATCTTGCGCGGTGAAAATTCCGACATTCTCGAACCCGCGACTGCGCAAAAGATGGCGAGCCGCCCCGGCGTCGAACTCATCACGCTGCCGCGCATCGGCCACGCTCCCACGCTGGACGAACCGGAAAGCGTCGCCGCAATCGGGCGCCTTCTGGCCCGGGCATGAGCCGCCCACCGGTCAAAGGCCCCCTGAAACTGCTCCACCTGCATTCGACGTTCGATGCCGGCGGCAAGGAACGGCGTGCCGTCGCGCTTATGAACCGCTGGGGGAAGGGGCGGAAGGACCGGGCGATCGAGCATCACATCGTCTCGGCCCAGCCCGGCGCCATGGGTGCCAGGGCCCTGATCGACGCGAAGGTGTCGGCATTCTTCCCGTTCGGCTTTCCGCCGCTCGCCGGCAAGCTCGGCGTTGGCCGCTTGCGCCAGCTTGCCCGGGCGATGCAGGGCTTTGACCTGATCCTGACCTACAACTGGGGCGCGATGGACGCCTGCATGGCCCACGCCGTGTTCGCCCCCACCATGGACCTTCCTCCCCTGATCCATCACGAGGATGGCTTCAATGCCGATGAGGCCGATGGCCTAAAGACCAGCCGCAACTGGTATCGTCGCGTCGCGCTTGCCCGTGCCAGCGCGCTGATGGTCCCTTCGCGCCAGCTTGAGGACATTGCGCTCACCGTCTGGCACCAGCCGCGCAGCCGCGTTCGGCGCATCGCCAATGGCATCGACACCGGTCTCTACGCGCGCAAGCCCAAGCCCGACCTGCTGCCCCGCGTGGTCAAGCGCCCCGGCGAGAAGTGGCTTGGCACGCTCGCTGGCCTGCGCGCGGTCAAGAACCTGCCGCGCATGGTCCGCGCGATGAAGGACCTGCCGCCCGAATGGCACCTCGTCATCCTCGGCGAAGGCCCGGAACGCGAAGCGATCACTGCCGAGGCGATCCGCCTTGAGCTTGGTCATCGCGTCCATCTGCCCGGCCACGTCGCTGACCCTTCGCTCGCCGTCGGCCTGTTCGATCTCTTTGCGCTTTCGTCCGACAGCGAGCAGGCGCCGCTGTCGGTGATCGAGGCGATGGCCGCCGGGCTTGCCGTTGCCAGCCCGGCCGTGGGCGATGTTGCCGAGATGGTGTCGGAACCCAACCGGCCCTACATCGCCTCTGCGGGCGACGAGGAAGCCTTCGCCCAGGCCATCATCGCACTCGCCGCCGATGAATCCCTCCGCCGCGCCATCGGCAAGGCCAATCGCGATCGCGCTCGGGCCGAATTCGACGAGGCGGTCATGGCCGGCCACCATGCGCAAGTCTACGCGCAGACCCTCGGCCTTGATGTCTTCCCGTGAACCGCACCTTGGCACTCGCCTTCATGCAGGGTTCACGCGCGTCGCGGCAGGTGGGCGGGAACAATCAATTCCGTTGAAAAGGCGGACCCATCCGCTAAACACCGCGCCAGACACACGCTAGCAAACGTCAACCAATTCCCGAAAGCGCTGCCTTGGCTCTCCGTCCTGATAGTCCGCAATCCCATTCCAACCAGCTCGCCGAACGCTCGGCCGGGCAGGGCGATGCCTTCCTGCGCGAAGTGGACGATGCCCTGCGCGAAGATCAGGTCTACACCGCGATCCAGAAGTACGGAAAGCCGGTCGGCGCGCTGATCGTGGCCGGCCTGCTCGGTCTGGGCGGTTATCTCTGGTATGAAAACCACAGCAACGCCAAGGCTGCCGAACAGGGCGAAGTGCTGACCAAGGCGCTCGACAGTCTGGAAGTGCGCAACCTCAAGGCCGCGACCGATGCGGTAGCCCCCCTCGCTGCCGAAGGGACCGATGGTTATCGCGCCACGGCAAAGATGCTGGCGGCTGGCGTCCTGTCCGAACAGGGCAAGAATGCCGAGGCGGCCAAGGCTTTCGCTGCCATCGCCGCTGATGCCGAGATTCCGCAAGCCTATCGTGATCTCGCCACGATCCGCGAAATCTCGCTGACCTTCGACCAGCTCGGCCCGGACAAGGTGGTTGAGCGTCTGAAGCCCCTTGCCGTTCCCGGCAACGCCTGGTTCGGCAGCGCGGGCGAACTCGTCGGCATGGCCTACGTCAAGCAGGGCAAGAATGACCTTGCCGGCGCCATGTTCGCGCAGATCGCCAAGGACAAGACCGTGCCTGATACTTTGCGCCGCCGCACGCGCCAGATGGCCGGGTTGCTCGGGGTGGATGCCGTGGAAGATCCCGGCACCGCCACGATCGTGCAGAGCGCGCAATAAGTTTTGAGGATGCATCCGATGACGCCGAAACCCACTTTCCGCCGCGCTTCGCTGACCAGCGTGGTGGTTCTTGCGCTCGCTCTTGGCGGCTGCGGCGTCTTCAAGAAGGGCGTGAAGACCACGCCGACGGTCGGCTCGCGCCAGCCGATCCTCTCGAAGATCGATGCCGGCACCAAGGTCGATGATTCGATCTCGCTGATGACGGTCGTCCTTCCCGCTGCGGAAGTGAACACCGAATTCGCGCAAGGTGGCGGCAACGCCTCGAAGTCCTATGGCCACGCTGCCCTCGCGGAATCGCCCTCGCGCGCCTTCAGCGTCTCGATCAAGGGCTCGAACGCCCGCCAGCGCCTTGCTGCGTCTCCGGTCGTCGGCGGCGGCAAGCTCTTCGCGATGGACACGGACGGCACCGTCCACGCCTTTGACGCAAGCACCGGCGCCCGCGTTTGGGACACCTCGGTCCGCGCCGAAAAGCAGAATGCCGGGTCGACCTTCGGCGGCGGCGCATCCTACGACGATGGCAAGGTCTATGTCACCAACGGCGTTGGTGAAGTCGCCTCGCTCGATGCAGGCTCCGGCGAGATCAAGTGGCGCGTGAAGCCCGCTGGACCGCTGCGCGGCTCGCCCACCGTCGCCTTCGGGCAGGTCATGGTGATGAGCCAGGACAACCAGCTCTTTGCCCTCAATGAAGCCGATGGCGCGGTGCTGTGGAGCGAAAGCGCCTCGGTCGGCCAGACCAACGTCTTCGGCGTTGCTTCGCCGGCTGCAGGGCAGGGCACCATCGTCGCCGGTTTCTCCTCCGGCGAACTCGTCGCCTATCGCTATGAGAACGGTCGCCAGCTCTGGGCCGACGCTTTGGCGCGGACTTCGATCGCCACGTCCGTCTCGACCCTGACCGACATCGACGCCGATCCGATCATCGAACGCGGCCGCGTCTATGCGCTCGGGCAGGGCGGACGCATGGCCGCCTATGAACTCGTCACCGGCCAGCGCATCTGGGAACTCAACCTCGCCGGCATCTCTACCCCCGCCATCGCCGGGGACTGGATCTTCGCGCTGACCGACGAGGCCAAGCTGCTGTGCATCGCCAAGTCGAGCGGCAAGGTGCGCTGGATGACGCAGCTTCAGCGCTACAAGAACGAGAAGAAGAAGAAGAACCAGATCCTCTGGACCGGCCCGATCCTCGCCGGCAACAACCTGTGGATCGCCAACTCGCGCGGCGAAGTCCTGCGCGCTTCGGTAACCGACGGCACGGTGAGCGAATTCACCAAGGTCGGCTCCAGCGTCACGCTCGCCCCGATCGTGGCGAACCAGACGCTCTACATCCTCGACGATGGCGGCAAGATCACCGCTTTCCGCTGATCCTGCTCCCCTCCCACAGGCGGGAGGGGTTGGGGGTGGGCCTGTTCAAGGCATCAGGCGCGCCATCACAACCATATCCTAACCCTTTGATGCGAATGACGGGTGCATGAGCGCTCGTCCGGCCCCGCCTCCGTCAGACGTCTCCGCAGGCACCGGCCTTGCCGGGGTCATCGGCCTTGCGCTGTGGGTGCTCACCTGCCGCTTCTGGCCGCAAATCGTCACCACCCTCGGCCTTTCCGCCCCCGCCGAAGTCATGGACGGCCCTTCCGCAGCGCTCGCCGCCCTGCTGTTCTCGGGCAGCGCCATGGTCGGCTACGCGCTGCTGGTGGAGAAGGTCCACCTGCGCCCGTCGACCGGCATAGACTGGTCCTCGCCCCGTCCCTTGCGCGAAGTGATCGACATCTCGATCACCAAGATCGCAGGACTCTGGATCACATGGGCCGTCATCGCCTTCGCCTACTGCAACGCCCGCTGGTACTGGCGCGGACAATACGTCTTCGCGATGGAAGTGCTGGAAACAGCCGCGCCCTTCCTGTTCCTCGGCGCCATCCCTTATGTCCTCTGGCTCGACCGGGTTCTCGTCAACCCGCGCGATGCATCGTGGCACTTCGGCGCCATGCTCATCGGACGTGAGCCGTGGGAGCCTGCCGAGGTGAAGCGCCACGCTCTCGCATGGCTGGTCAAGGGCTTCTTCTGCGCCTTCATGATCTCGATCGTCCCCGGCGGTTTTGCCGCGGTCATCCATTTCGACTGGGCTTCCGTCCTCCACGATCCCGTCGCGCTCGGCACGCTGCTGATCGAGACGATGTTCATGATCGACGTGCAGATCGCGATGGTCGGCTACCTCGTCACGATGAAACCGCTCGACGCGCAGATCCGCACCGCCAACCCGCACCTTTCGGCCTGGGTCGCGGCGCTGATCTGCTACCCGCCGTTCATCCTCATGGGCGATGGCGACGTGCTGGATTATCGCCACAACGGCGCGGAGTGGGCCTACTGGCTCCAAGGCCAGACCGGCCTGCTCTGGCTTTGGGCGGGAGCGCTGGTGTTCCTCACCGCCGTCTATGCCTGGGCTACCGTCGCCTTCGGCCTGCGCTTCTCGAACCTCACCTATCGCGGCGTGCTGACCAACGGCCCCTACCGCTATACCCGCCACCCGGCCTACCTGTCCAAGAACGCCTACTGGTGGCTCGCCTCGCTGCCGTTCCTCACCACCAGCGGCTCGATGGTCGATGCGATCCGCAACACCGTTATCCTCGCGCTGGTCAGCGCGGTCTACTATTGGCGCGCCCGTACCGAGGAAAAGCATCTTCTCGCCGAAGACGCCAAGTATCGCGAATACCACGCATGGATGGCCGAATACGGCCTGATCACCGCGGCCATGCGCAGGCTCACCCGCGCCGTCACCCCGCGCCGACCGGTCGCCCAGCCGGCCGAATAGCCCTCAGACTTCCGCGCCTTCGTCGGTCTCGAACACGCGGATCTTGCGGTCGAACAACCCCAGCGTCGCACGCTCCTGCGCCCAAACCTTCATGTGCTCGGCTTGAAAGTGCGCCTTCAGCGCCGCCATGTCGCGCCACTTCTCGGCAATGTGGATCAGCTCGGGATCGAGCACGTCCTGCCCATAGGCATACTGGATGCAGCCATCTTCCTTGAGCGTCGCCGCGATGACCTTGGCCATCATCGGCTTGATCGGCTCGATGTTCTCCACCGGAACGCGGACAGTGCCCATAACGATGATCATCAGAAGCTCTTCTCGCCATAGATGCGCGAAAGGTCGCCGCCCCATTCGCCGTGGTACAGGTCCAGCAGGCGCTCAGCCGGAGTCTTGCCCGAAGACACGATCTCGTCGAGCGGCTGGAGATAGCCGGTCTCGTTGTCGCCCGCCTCGTTCAGCTGCGCCCGTGCAGCCAGGCCCGAGCGCGAGATCGCCAGCACTTCGGCCGCCACATCGCGCAATTTGCCTCCACCCGGCAGCGTCGCATCCAGCCCGAGCTTCGGCACTTCGGCACGCAGGCGCTCGCGCTCGTCCATGTCCCAGCCCTTGACCAGGTCCCACGCCGCATCCAGCGCACCCTGATCGTAGAGCAGGCCGACCCATAGCGCCGGCAGCGCACAGATCCGGCTCCACGGCCCGCCATCGGCCCCGCGCATCTCAAGGAACGACTTGAGCCGTACTTCGGGGAAGGCGGTGGAAAGGTGGTCGTTCCAGTCCGACAGCGTCGGCTTCTCGCCGGGCAGCACCGAAAGCTTGCCTTCCAGGAAATCGCGGAACGACAAGCCTGCTGCGTCGATATACTTGCCATCGCGGAACACGAAATACATCGGCACGTCGAGCATGTACTCGACATAGCGCTCGTACCCGAAGCCCTCCTCGAACACGAACGAAAGCATCCCGGTGCGCGCAGGGTCCGTATCGGTCCAGATATGGCTGCGATAGGACAGGAACCCGTTGGGCTTGCCCTCAAGGAACGGCGAATTGGCGAACAGCGCTGTCGCCAGAGGCTGCAGCGCAAGGCTGACGCGGAACTTCTGCACCATGTCCGCCTCGCTTGAATAATCGAGGTTGGTCTGGATGGTGCACGTCCGCAGCATCATGTCGAGGCCCATCGTCCCCACGCGCGGCATATGCCGCAGCATGATGTCGTAGCGGCCCTTGGGCATGATCGGCAGCTCTTCGCGAGTCTTGTCCGGCCACAGCCCCATGCCAAGGTAGGCCAGGCCCAGCTTGTCACCGATCGTCTTGACCTGCGCAAGATGCCGCCCGGTTTCCGCACAGGTCTGGTGCAGGTTCACCAGCGGCGCGCCCGAAAGCTCCAGCTGTCCGGCAGGCTCCAGGCTCACCGCTCCGTCCGGCCCGGACATGGCGATGACGTTGCCGCCCTCGATGATCGGCTCCCAACCGTACTCGGTCAGCGCGTTCAGCAGGTCGCGAATGCCGCCTTGCTCATCGTACGATGGCGCCGCGCGGTCGGCTGTGCGGTAGACGAACTTCTCGTGCTCAGTGCCGATCCGCCAGTTTTCCTTGGGCTTTTCGCCCTTCTGCATCGGCACCACGAGCATGTCGCGGCTTTCGATGACGGGATCGTTGCTATTTGAAACTTGCCGCGTGCTCATGCCCGCATCCGTTAATGGCCGGGACAGGTTTTAGCCAGCCAAATTGTAGCACGTCACCTGCAAGGCAATGTTGCTGTTAGCGAAGGAATGGGCCTAGCCGAACCAATCGCCCTGCATCCCCATCCACAGCGCTGTCCCGGCAATCGCCGCCGTCTCCGCCCGCAGGATGCGCGGTCCCAGCGAAAGCGCCACCGCCGCCGGATGCGCCCGCACCAGCGCCCGCTCAGTCTCGTCGAACCCGCCCTCCGGTCCGATCAGCAGCGCTGCCGGCCCACTGTGGATCGAAAACGCCACCGCTGCCGGCATCCCGCCGTTCTCGTCAGCAAAGAACAGCGTGCGTTCCTCCGGCCACTCGCGCAGCAGATGCTCGAGCTTCATCGTCTCGCCAAGGTCGGGCAAGGCCGTGCGGGCGCACTGCTCGGCCGCCTCGGTCATGATCGTCAGCGCGCGGTCCGGATTCAGCTTGTCTGCCACGCAGCGCCTGGTCACCACCGGCACGATCTTCGCCGCGCCGAGTTCGGTTGCCTTTTCCAGCACCAGATCGAAGTTCGGCTTCTTCAGCAAGGCGGCGCAGAGCCAGAAATCGGGCACCTCCTCGCGCTCGCGCAGGCGCTTCTCGATCTCGACAACAACCTCGCGTTTGCCCGCATCGGTCACGCGCGCCACCCACTCACCGGTGCGATTGTCGCAAACGATCACGGCATCGCCAGCGCCCACGCGCATCACCTTGCCCAGATAATGCGCCTGTTGCCCCTCGATCGGCAGTCGCAATCCCTCGCTCAACGTCGTATCGACGAACAGCCGCGGCGCGGATTTTGGTGGCCAGGCAGGAGTCGCGATCATCCCAACCGCCTAGCGCGGATATTGCCTTTCGTTAAGAGTCTGTAATGTGACTTCCACCGCTTCCGAAACAATCGTCCCCGATAGCGAGCACAAGGGCTTGGTCGCCAGCTTGCCGCAGCCGTGGCGCAACCTTGCCTTGCTGGCGAGGTTCGACCGGCCGATCGGCTGGTGGCTGCTGTTCTGGCCCTGCGCCTGGGGCCTGTTCCTTGGCGGCGGCACAGCGCGCTGGGGCATCCTCGCGTGGATGCTGCTTGGCGCCATCGCCATGCGTGGGGCAGGGTGCGTCTACAACGATATCGTCGATGCCGATCTCGATGCCCGCGTTGCGCGCACCGCCGCCCGGCCCATCGCCAGCGGCGCAACCAGCAAACGCACGGCATGGATATGGCTGCTTACGCTTTGCGCTGTCGGCCTCCTCGTCCTGTTGCAACTGCGCTGGGAAGCGCAAGTCGTGGCACTTGGCAGCCTGGCGCTCGTCGCGGCCTATCCCTTCATGAAGCGCATCACCGGCTGGCCACAGGCGTGGCTCGGCCTCGTCTTTACGTGGGGCGCACCAGTCGGCTGGGTCGAGGCCACCGGCTTTGAACGCCTTGCCCCTCTGGCTGCGCTCTACGCCGGGTGCTGGGCGTGGTGCATGGCCTATGACACGATTTACGCCCTGCAGGATCGCGAGGACGATGCCATGGTCGGCATCGGGTCCTCCGCGCTGTCGTTCGGGCGCCACGTTCGTGCAGGCGTCGGGGCGCTCTATGCGCTGGCCTTGCTGTGCTGGGCTGCTGCCATCTGGCAGGTTCGCGCCGATCCGCTGGCACTGCTTGCGCTGGCGCCGGTTGCCCTTCACCTCCTGTGGCAGGTCGCCACCCTCAAGGAAGACGGTGCGGACCCGCTGGTCAAGTTCCGTTCGAATCGCTTTGCCGGCTTGCTGATGGCTGCGGCGGCCTACGTCGTCGGTGCGGCCTGAGGGCCGAACAACCGCTCGTGTCGCGCCTCGATCGCGGGCCACAGGTCAGCCGCTTCGGGCACGTCGATCAGGAAAAGCTCGCGCAAAGTGCTGACCAGTTCCCCGGCGGAACCCAGTTCACGCCGCTCTTCGCCATGCGCCCCCACAACCGTCAGCACCTTGCCCCTGAGCATCAGGTAATTGCCTGCAAGCCGCCTCTGCACGGTCAGGTTCTGCACGAACACGGATGCAGGATCAGTGGCCTGCCAATGGCATAGGGCCGAAAGCTGATCCTCATCCGCAGGTTGGGCGACGAAATCATACGACATCGCCGCCGTGCCAAGGCTGACGGAGACCCGCCACATCGCGTCATCGGTGCGGCCGAGCGACACTGGCAGCGGATCATGCAGCCACTGTCCCTGTTCAAGCGGCACGGGCGCGCCAAGCCAGCTTCCGAACCCGGCATCGACCAGCTTCGGTCCATCGCACTGCACCAGCAGGCACAGGTGCGAACCAATTGATTCGTCCCCCCGCAGCTGCCGCATTACACCCGCGCTCATCCGCATCACGTCGAAGCCGATCGCCGCCAATGCCGCGCCCAGCACGCCGTTGTGCTCGTAGCACCAGCCCCCGCGCCGCCCTTCGACCAGCTTGGCAAAGGCCGCATCCGGATCGGTCGTCAGCCTGCGGCCAAGCTGCACGTCGATGTTCTCGAACGGAATCGCCTGAACGTGCGCCCGAACGAGCGCGTCGAGTGTCGCCAGGTCGGCCGCCACCGGCGCCGACAAGCCGATCCGCGCCAGGTAGGCCGCAAGCTGCGCAGGAGAGAGCGGTTCAACCGCCATAGCTGACCACTTCGAACTCGATCCCGTCCCAGTCGTAGAAATAGAACCGCCGGCCCGGCTCATAGTCCGCATGATTGAACGGTTCGAGCCCTGCTGCAATCACGATCTGCTCGGCTGCGGCAAGGTCATCCACTTCAATGCCCACGTGCTGCAGCGGCATGCCTTTGGAGAATCGCGTCGAGACTCCACCGGGCGGGGTGTAGAACACGATGTACTGGTCCTCGGTGCCCAAATGGATCGAGAAGCCATCGTCGATTGCCGGGCCGCGCCAGCGTTCGTGCCACCCGCAAAGCTTGGTGAAGAAGGCGGCCGAGCGCTCGGCATCGCTGACGGAGATGTTGACGTGTTCAAGGCGGGCAAAGGGCATCGTCGGGGTCCTTTCGGGAGCTTTCGTCGAATCGATGCTTGTGAATCTGCAACCTCAAGCTAACTTGAGGTCAAGCGGAAAGCGTGGAGTCGCAGAACCTTGGCCATTACCCGCAACGATCTGATCCCGATCGGCACGCTCGCGCGCCGCACGGGCCTCGCGGTCAGCGCGATCCGCTACTACGAGGATCGCGGGCTGGTCACCTCGATCCGCACGGGCGGAAACCAGCGCCGTTTCCTGCGCTCCGATATCCGCCGGTTGAGCTTCGTGCAGATTGCCCAGAAGCTGGGCTTGGGGCTCGCCGAAATCGAGCGCGAGCTTGCCGCTCTGCCGCAGGGACGCACCCCCAACGTGCTTGATTGGCAACGCATAAGCCGTTCGCTGCGCAAGGAAATCGACAGCCGTATCCAGCTGCTCACCCGCACCCGCAACAAGCTCGACGAATGCATCGGCTGCGGCTGCCTCAGCCTCGAACGCTGCCAACTCTACAACAAGGACGATCGCGCTGCGGCTGGCGGTTCCGGCCCGCGGTACGTGCTGGATTAGCTTGCGTTTTCAAGCAGTTCCACGGCCCCGCCCAGGTCCACGCTGACAAGGCGCGAGACGCCGCGTTCCACCATCGTCACGCCGAACAGGCGATGCATGCGGCTCATCGTCACGGCATTGTGGGTGACGATCAGGTAGCGGGTCCGCGTTTCCTGCACCATTGCATCAAGCAGGTCGCAGAACCGCTCGATGTTGGCATCGTCCAATGGCGCGTCCAC
This sequence comes from Novosphingobium sp. ERW19, assembly GCF_012641315.1. Taxonomy (NCBI): domain Bacteria; kingdom Pseudomonadati; phylum Pseudomonadota; class Alphaproteobacteria; order Sphingomonadales; family Sphingomonadaceae; genus Novosphingobium; species Novosphingobium sp. ERW19. Next base: position 255,480 of record NZ_JABAIC010000001.1, on the reverse strand, counting down.
TTCGTCGAGCACGCAGATCGGGGCGGGGTTCGTGAGAAACAGCGCGAAGATGAGGGCGACCGCCGTCAGCGCTTGTTCGCCGCCGGACAGAAGAGTCAACGATTGCAGGCGTTTGCCGGGTGGCTGGGCGAAGATTTCGAGGCCGGCTTCAAGCGGATCGTCGCTGTCCACCAGTGCCAGATGCGCCTCGCCACCGCCGAACAAGCGGCTGAAAAGGCGGCGGAAATGGCCGTCGACCGCCTCGAAAGCCGCCCGCAGGCGCTCGCGCCCTTCGCGGTTGAGGCTGCCGATAGAGCCTCTAAGTCTATGAACTGCCTCGGTTAACTCCGCCTGCTCAGCCACCGAGGTGCCATGCTTGTCCTCGGCGTCCTTCAACTCGTCCGCCGCCACCAGATTCACCGGCCCGATCCGCTCCCGCTCCGCCGCCAGACGGTCCATCGCCGCCGACTCCTCGGTCGCAGCGGCAACCTCTGCTGATGCGAATGCGAACCGCTCGGGCAGAAGGGGGGGAGGGCACTGGAAGCGCTCGCCAGAAATGGCCGCCATCTCCTGTCGACGGGCATCTTCGTTCTCGGCGCGAGCGGACGCTCCGGCACGAGCCTCGCGGGCAGTGGCGAGTGTCTCGTTTGCGGCCGCGAGTGTGGCCTCTGTCTGCGAGAGTTGGCCTTCTGCCTCGGAGAGTTGCCGCTCTGCCTCGGAGAGTTGGAGAGTCAGCCGCGTGCGGATTCCCTCGCCCTGTTCGATCTCGGAAATCAGCCCCGCCGGCTTGGCGGCTGAGATCGCGCGCTCGGTCTCCAGCTCCTCGCGCCGCCCGGTCATCTCGGCCAAGCGCTTGGCAGCATCGCCCGCGCGGGCCTGCCAGGCGCGGATATCGCCCTTGAGACCCGCCAGCCGCTCCTTGCCCGCCGCGATCTGCTGTTCAAGCGCAGCCGATGCGGCGGTGGCGGATTGCAGGGTGACGCGCGCCGCATCGTTGCGCGCCCGCGCCGCCTCCAGCGCCGCCCGGCCTGCCGCCGGATCGGGCAGGGTGCTGCGCTTGTCCTCGGCCGCCGTGACTTCCGCTTGAGCTGCAAAGCGTTGATCCGAAAGCTCTTCCTGCGCCCGCGCCAGTTCCGCCTTGCGCTGTTCGAGCCGCGCCCGCGCCGCTTCTGCGGCATCCAAGGCCCGCAGCGCCATGCGCTCGGCATCGGCGGCGGCAGAGAGCGCGCGCTCCACTTGCGAAAGTTCGCCCTGCACTTCGGAAAGCGCGGCGCGAACCTCCTCCTGCGCGGCTTCGGCAGTCGAGACTGCTTGACGTCGCTCGGGCAGAAGCGCCTGCAGTTCAGCAAGCCGGTTCTCGGCCTCAAGCGCAGCGGCTTCGGCGGCACCTTCGCCCCGCGCGATGAAACCGTCCCAGCGGCGCAAGTGCCCGGCCTTTGTCACCAGCCATTGGCCGGGGGCAAGCGCCTGTCCCTCGTCGGCGTCGACCACGCGAACCAGGGCGAGGCGCGCTGACAGTTCAGGCGGGCACTGCGGGACATGATGGGCCAGCGAATCCACAAGCAGTTCAGGCACTTGCGCGCCGGTCCAGAAACGACCCTCCGCGGTTGGCGGGGCGGCGCCTACCGGAGCCGAGGCATCCCGCCCGAGCACTGCGGCCAAAGCGCGCTCATAGCCCGGCGCCGCGCGGGTTCCGGCGATGGCGGACTGTCCCAAGCCCTTGGCAGAGCGTGCTTTTTCCCGTGCGGCCTTGTCGCGTGTGAGTGCGTCTGCCTCCCGCTCGATTCCAGCAAGATCGGCGCGGGTTTGCGCCAGGGCATTGCTGGCAGCGTCACGACGGGCGGACAAGTCCTCGCGCTGGGCGGTAAGGTCTGCGCGGCGTTCTTCCGCAGTGGCGATGGCCTCGGCGGCAGCGGCGCGCTTTGCTTCCGCCTCGGCGATTTGCGCGGCGGGATCGGCCTCGCGGGCAAGGGCATCGGCCTGCTGGGTCAGCCGCGCAGCATCGGCATCAAGGCGTCCAAGTCTTTGTCGTGCCGCAGAAACTGCCGCTTCGGCCACGCGCCATTCGGCATCAATACCGGCTTGTTCAGCCACACGCTGGGCGAGGGCGACTTCGGCGGCGCGGGCAGCGCGATCGGCATCGTCGACCGCTGCGGCAAGCGTCGGGCGGCGTTCGCTATCTGCCGCAAGCGAACCCTCGGCTGCGGCAAGATCCTGCTCCAGCTTCGCCATCGCGGTGGCGGCATCCTCGGTCAGCCGATCGGCGCTGGCGCGGTCCTCCTCGATGCGGGTCAGCTGGCGTTCGATGTCCTTGACCCGCTGCTCGGCGGCTTCGAGCTGGGCGGTGAGCGAAGCCATGCGCTGGCCGTGGGCCGCGGCGTCCTGTCGCCGGTCGAACAGTTCGTCGCGCGCCTCGGCCAAGGCGGCGGCGGCCTTGTGCTGGGCTTTCTGCGCAGCTTGCGCGAGATCGGTAGCCTGCTTCACCGCGTCCTCGGCAGCGATGGCTTGCTTGCGCGCGGCATCGGCGGCAGCGGCGGCATCGCGCCAGCGGGCGAAGACGAGCCGGGCCTCGGCAAGGCGGATCTTCTCGCTGACGGCGCGATAACGCTCGGCCGCGCGGGCCTGCCGTCGGAGCGTACCGATCTGGCTTTCGAGGCCCGCCAGCATGTCTTCAAGCCGCGCCAGATTAGCCTCGGTCGCGCGCAATTTCTGCTCTGCATCGCGGCGACGGACGTGAAGCCCGGCGATGCCCGCCGCTTCTTCAAGCATCATGCGGCGTTCGGCGGGTTTGGCCGCGATCACCGCAGCGATGCGGCCCTGGCTGACCAGCGCCGGGCTGTGGGCTCCTGTGGCGGCGTCAGCAAAGACCAGCGCGACGTCCTTGGCGCGGACGTCCTTGCCGTTGACGCGATAGGCACTGCCGGCGCCGCGCTCGATCCGGCGGATGACTTCGAGTTCTGCGCCGAACGGGCCATCAGGATCGGTCTCGGCGGTAAGCAGGACTTCGGCAAAGGCGCGGGCCGGGCGCGTGGCTGTCCCGGCAAAGATCACGTCTTCCATGCCGCCGCCGCGCATGGACTTGGGCGAGCTTTCGCCCATCACCCAGCGGATGGCTTCGAGAAGGTTCGATTTGCCGCAGCCGTTGGGGCCGACAACGCCAGTTAGGCCGGGTTCGATGCGCAGTTCGGCAGGTTCGACGAAGCTCTTGAAACCGGAGAGTTTCAAGCGCTTGAATTGCACCGATCAGGCCCCCCGACCCGTCCTGGCCCCTTAGCGGGCGCCAGCCTTCTGCAGCAGGGGTTCGAGTTCCTGCCAGCTGGCAACGCCGGTCTTGCTGCCGTTGAGGAAGAAGGTCGGCGTGCCGGTGATGTCGAACTCCTTGCTCCACTGTTCATTGGTGGTGGCAAGCTTGGTGGCCCTGGCGCTGTCAGCCAGGCATGAAGAGCCCTGCGCAGCGGCAATGCCGCGCGAGGCGAAGAATTCGCTCATGCCGCCGAGTTGGGCAATGCCTGCAAAGCGCTTGTCGGCGGGAAGGTTCTGGATCTGCTGGAAGGCGGCTTCGTCCTTCTGCAGGTTGGTGAACATGTTCGGCTGCCAGGCCCAGAACTGTTCGGAAAGCGGAATGACCGCTTCGGGCGCGCCGCAGGTTGCCAGCAGCACGGCCGGCATGTCGAGCGCGTTCAGCAGGAACAGGCGCAGTTCATAGGAGACGCGGCCCGACGCGATGTAGTCGTCACGCAGCTTGGGGAAGCCCTTTTCCGAGAACTCCGCGCAGTGCGAGCACGACAGCGCGCCGAATTCGACGAGCTTGATCGGCGCGTCGGGATTGCCCATCAGGTAACCACCCTCAGGCGTGACGGAGAAGGTTTCGGTCCACGACTGGCCTGCAGGAGCCGGCACCTTGGCAATCGGCTCTGCGCTGGCAACTTCGCCCCCGGCAGCGGCGTCCTTCTTGTCACAGGCGGCAAGGCCGAGCGTCAGGGGAAGGGTGGCAAGCAGAAGCGCGCGGGCGAGTTTCATCGTGTGGATATTCCCGTTTTCTGGCGGTTTGGAAGGACGCTAGCGGATTGTTGCCGGGGTTTGAAGGGGCGTGGTTCCGGGATTGTGGATCAGTTCAGCCGCGCGAGGATCTGAGGGCGAAGTGAGTCCCAGTCGTGCGTGCCGGCAAGCAGGATGCCGTCGATCATGAAGCTGGGCGTGCCGGTGACGCCGAGCTTCTCGGCAGCATCGTTGGTGCGCTGGGCAAGCTTGTTGGCCAGTGCCTCGTTCGATAGGCAGCGGTCCATGGCCTGCCGGTCCATGCCACGGGCCGCCATGAAGTCATACAACTTGAAGTCGCTGGCGATGGCGCGGGTGCGGCTGGCGAAAGTGCCGGTGGTCCAGCGCTGGCGCTGGGCCTCAGTCGAGTTGGCAAGCGGGCCGATCCACTGCGGTTGCAGGCGCATGAACGCGGTGTGCAGCTGGAAGAAGCGGTTGGCGGGCACGCAATTGGTGATCAGCGCCACGGTCATGTCCACTGGATCGCGCACGAAATTGCGCACTTCGACTGCGCCCTTGCCCGGAGCGATCATGCCGATCTTGAGCTGGCCTTCGGACTCGGTCTCGAAATGCGAGCAGTGCGGGCAGGTGTAGCTGACGAACTCGATCAGGCGCAGCTTGGCGGCTGGGTTGCCGAGGACGTGATGGCCCTCGGGCGTGACGGAGCCGGTGACGGCCCAGTTGAGGCCGCCTGCGGGCCGCGGTGCAGGCTTCCTGGCTGCCTGGCCCGATGCCCCCGTTGCGACGAGTGCGGTGGCGGCGAGTGCCGTTGCGATGAACTTCTTGATCATCCGATCTTCTTCCCCCCGGTTGCACTATCCAGACTGCGCGCCAGCGACTCCAGCACCGTACGCAGTTCGGGATCGCCGATATCGCGCAGCGAATCCCCCAGTTCCATCGGTATCGGCTTCAGCGAGGGAGGCGCTGCGCGCGGCGCTTCCTTGGGCTTTGGCGCCTGAACGGCGCCTTGCCGTATCTTCACCTTCGCCACGGCATTGTAGCCAAAAAAGCGGTTCACGCGGTCAATGATCTCGGGCGTGACGTGCTGGATCAGCGGAGCGTGCGCCGGGCTGACGACCAGTTGCAGGATGCCTTCGGACTTCTCGCCCGGGGGAAAGCGGATCGATTCGGGCATGCAGTGGCGGGCGTGACGCTCGCCCACGATCTCGGGCCAGCGGGTGACCACGCTCGATTGCACGAAGCCGAAGCGGCGGAAGGCGGTGCGGCCGATGGCGGGCATGAGATCGGCGATCTGGCGCGCTTCGCCGCCGCGCGGACGCTCATAGAGCTTGCCCGCCTCGGTCTTCGTCGACCGGGTGCTCTTGCGTTTCGGCGCGTCCGAAGGGGTGCTTTCCATATCGCTTCGCGCCATGCCATAGGTGTGCGATGCAAGCCAGAGAGGAAGCCGCAAAGTCATTCGATCCGGAGGCAATCGCCCCGTTGCTGCTTGCGTGGTACGATGCCAACGCGCGCCGCCTGCCGTGGCGACGTTTGCCGGGTGAGGAGCGGCAGGACCCCTACAAGGTGTGGCTGTCCGAGGTCATGCTGCAGCAGACTACGGTGGCGGCGGTGGGGCCGTACTTTTCGAAGTTCACCCAAATGTGGCCGACGGTGGCCGATCTTGCGGCAGCAGTTGACGGCGACGTGATGGCGGCTTGGGCAGGGCTGGGCTACTATGCCCGCGCGCGCAATCTCCTGGCCTGTGCACGGGCCGTGGCGGCTCGGGGCGGGCGTTTTCCCGATACGGAAGTTGGTTTGCGCGAATTGCCTGGGCTGGGCGAATACACAGCGGCTGCCGTGGCCGCGATTGCGTTCGGGCGGCGCGCGGTGGTGGTCGATGCCAATGTCGAGCGGGTGGTGGCGCGGCTGTTCGCGATCGACGAGCCGCTGCCTGCGGGCAAGGCGGCGATCCGTTTTGCCGCCGGGCAGGTGACGCCCGAGGAGCGCGCCGGAGATTTCGCGCAAGGGATGATGGATCTGGGCGCAACGATCTGCACGGCCAGGTCTCCGCGCTGCATGCTGTGTCCATTGCGCGAGGGATGCCGTGGTTACGCGCAAGGTTCGCCCGAGCGGCTGCCGGTGAAGGCTGCGAAGAAGGCCAAGCCGCTGCGAACCGGTAGGGCCTATTGGGTGGAGCGCGAGGGCAAGGTCCTGCTGGTGCGTCGGCCCGGGCGCGGGATGCTGGGCGGGATGCGGGCGCTTCCGGACGATGGCTGGTCAGCCAAGGGCGACGGTCCGGACGGCCTGGAGGGAGAGTGGCGCCCGGGCGGGGTGGTCCGCCATGGCTTCACGCATTTCGATCTCGAATTGCAATTGATGCTTCCGGTTCAGCCGCAAGCGGTTAGTCTGCCGGAGGGAGAATGGTGGCCGGTCGAGACAATCGAGGCTGCCGGATTGCCGACCGTGTTCGCCAAGGCAGCGCGGCTGGCCGTCGCTGGAAGGACAGACTGAGCAATGCAGCAGGTTTCGGTTTCGCGGCGCGGGTTCATCGGGTCGCTCGGTTTGGTCGCCGCAAGCATGGCTCTGCCGCGGATGGCATGGGCGAGCGTCGCGGCGGAGGCGCGCTTTCCCACTGTGACGGGAATGCTCGATGGCTATGTCTCTTCAGGCAAGCTGCCGGGCATGATCGCGGCGCTCGGCTGGGGGTCGAGCGAGGCGCCGATGGATATCGCCCGTGGCACTCTGGCCAAGGGGATGGCGCCAGTGGTGAACATGGACAGCCTGTTCCGCATCTATTCGATGACCAAGCCGATCACCGGCATGGCGGCGATGATGCTGGTGGACGAAGGCAAGCTCCGGCTCGACCAGCCGATTGCCGACCTGCTGCCGGCATTCGGCAAGATGCAGGTGCAGGTCACGCCCGACGGTTCGATGACCGATCTGCGTCCGGCCAAGACGCAGATCACGGTGCGGCACTTGCTGACGCATACTGCAGGGCTTGGCTATTCGATCATCCAGAAGGGCCCGATCAAGGACGCCTACGTCAACGCGGGGCTGGTGCCGGGGCAGGCCAGTCGGATGCGCCTGCCGGGCATGGATTCACCCAAGCCGCTGGGCAGTCTGGCCGAGTTCGCCGACGTTCTGGCAACGATGCCGCTGGTTTATGAGCCGGGTTCGGTGTGGAGTTACTCGGTTGCGCTCGACCTGATGGGGCGGGTCATCGAAGTGGCTTCGGGCAAGCCCTTCGACGTGTTTCTGGCCGAGCGGCTGTTTGCCCCTTGCGGCATGACTTCGACGTGGTTCCGCGTGCCCGAGAGCGAGGTCGGGCGGCTGACCACGAACTACGCTGCGGTAGGCGGTGCCTTGCTGCCGATCGATCCGGGCAAGGCTTCGGTCTATCTAGATCAGCCGCCCTATCCGTTCGGCGGGGCAGGGCTGGTTTCAAGTCCTCGCGACTACGACCGTTTTCTGCGGATGCTGCTGGGCTTCGGCCGGATCGATGGCAGGCAGGTGATGAGCGAAGCTGCAGTGCGGCTCGGCACCAGCAACCTCCTGCCGGCGGGCACTGACCTGTCGCAAGCCTTCATCAAGGGCAACGGCTTTGGCGCAGGCGGTTCGGTGGGCTTGGGCGAGGATGCCGGAACCTATGGCTGGGCCGGTGCAGCAGGCACGGTAGGCTTCGTCAATTACCGGGTCGGGCTGCGTGCAGGAGTCTATACCCAGTACATGCCGTCAGAAGCCTATCCGGTGCACAGGGAATTCGCGAAGGCCGTGCTGGCTGACGTAACGGGGAAGAAGGCCGCAGCCTGATGGATACGACGATTGCTTTTGCCGGCGGCGGGCTCGACCGCGCTGACCATATCCGGGGCGATGCCGACAAGCTTGGCAGCCTGATGAACTGGCGGGCGCGGCTGCTGCGGCTGGAAGGGATCGACCCGGTGATCTCGCCCGACGGCGGGCTTGACTGGGGCACGCTGGCCGATGCCGATCCGGAAGCCGAACTGGTGTTCCTCGGCCTCAGCGAGGAAGGGCGCGGGTGCTTTGCCCAAGTGACGCCCGCGATCGTGGGCAGCGTCGCGCCGCCAAACCCAAGACTGTGGGGGGCGATGGGGGCGCTCTCCCCGGGGGACTTGTCGATCTACGGCGGTGCGCGCAGCCTGGTTGACTGGCACGCGCGGCATCGTTTCTGCGCCCGCTGCGGGTCTGCAACGAAACTCGCGAAGGGCGGCTGGCAACGCACTTGCACGAACGAGGCGTGCAAGGGCGAGCACTTCCCGCGCGTCGATCCGGTCACGATCATGACCGTGGAGTGCGAGGGCGAATTGCTGCTCGGCCGCCAGCCGCGTTTCCCGCCTCGGCGCTATTCGGCGCTTGCGGGCTTTGTGGAGCCGGGCGAGGGCCTCGAAGACGCCGTTCGGCGCGAGGTGCTGGAAGAGGCGGGCGTGAAGGTGGACGAGGTGCGCTATGTCGCCAGCCAGCCTTGGCCGTTCCCGTCCTCGCTGATGATCGCCTGCCACGCCTTTACCACGCAGCGTGAAATCACCATCGACGTGACCGAACTCGACGACGCACGCTGGTTCACCCGCGAAGAAGTCCGTTATGCGATGACTGGTGCCGAGGACGGTGCGTTCATCGCACCGCCGCCATTCGCGGTTGCGCATCACCTGCTCAAATGGTGGCTCTCGCAATGAGCGCGCCCGCCAAGGTCACGCTCGACATCTGGTCGGACGTGATGTGCCCGTGGTGCGTGATCGGGCTGGGTCAGCTCGACAAGGCGCTGGCCAGCATGGACGGCGAAGTGGATGCCACGGTGCGCTTCCATCCGTTCGAACTGAACCCTGACATGTCCGAGGAAGGCGAGGAGCAGGCCGCGCATATCCAGCGCAAGTATGGCCGTACGGCCGAACAATCGGCGGGCGTACGGGAAACCTTGCGACAGGCTGCCGAGCGCGCGGGATATTCGTTCGACTATACCGGCGATGGCGAAGCGCCACCGGCGATGATGTGGAACACGCGCATGGCGCACCGGTTGCTGACCTGGGCCCTGCGCGATTTCGGGCCGGACCTGCAAGTGGCGCTGAAACGCGCGCTGTTTGACGCCCACTTCCAGGGGCGGCGCAACGTGTCGGATCCCGAAGTACTGGCGGAAGTGGCAGAAAGCGTCGGCCTGCCCCGGCTCAATGCGCTACAGGCGATGATTGACCCGCAGATCGATGCGATCGTTACCGCCGAGGAGCGGCAGGCTTGGGACTGGAACGTCACTGGGGTGCCGGCGGTGGTGATCAACGGCAAGCTGATCGTCCCCGGCGCGCAGGAGCCGGACGTCTATGCCGACTTGATCCGCAAGGTGCTGGCGCGGGAGGCTGGGGGCAAGGCTTAGGCGGCGTGGACAAATTCCACGCTGTGGAATCTGTCCACGCCGCCTTAGACCAGCCCAAGCTTTGCCAGTTCCGAGGCAATCTGTGCTGGCAGCACTTCTCCCGCCTCGCCATCACCAAGGTCTGCAGGCGCGTCGGCTGGCTCGAGATAGCGCCAGCCCTGATGTGCGCGGCGGGGCTTGGGGTGGACGTCGATCAGCTTGGTGCTGACGACGATGTTGGTGCGACCGCCCTCGGCCTCCTCAAACCCGACGATTTCCGAGCGGGCGACGAGCTGGTGCTTGTGGATCCAGTAGAGCGAACCGCCGATCATTTCCTCGGCGCGCTTGGGGCGGTTGCGGGTGGTGAGGTAGGCGACTTTCGCCCCTCCGCGCCGACCGGTGTCCGAGAACCATTCATGGATCTCGGCCAGCGATTGGGCACCGTAGGCCACCTTGGTCATGTGCAGGGGCATGAACTTCTTCCGGATCAGGCAAGGCCGCTGAGCACGGCGAGGCCGAGGAACGAGAAGAAGCCCATGACATCGGTAGCCATGGTCACGAATACGGCCGAAGAGACAGCCGGATCCACTTTGAGGCGATCAAGCGTGACCGGGACCATGATTCCGGCGAGCCCGGCAACCAGATTGTTGATCACCATGGCCGAGCCGATGACCGCGCCGAGCAGGGGATTGGCGAAGAGCAGGCCCGTGCCGAGACCGATCAGGATGCCCAGCGCAGCACCGTTCGTGGCGGCAATCCGCAACTCGCGCAGGATCATGCGGATCGTGTTGGAACTGGTCAGCTGATTGGTGGCAATGGCGCGCACGACCACGGCCAGCGTCTGCGTTCCGGCATTGCCACCCATCCCCGACACGATCGGCATCAGCACCGCGAGCAGGGCAAAACGCGCGATCGCCCCCTGGAACATGCCGACGACAGAGGCGGCGACCAGCGCCGTACCGAGGTTGACCACCAGCCACGTCAGGCGCGTGCGAACGGTGAGCAGGATCGGCTCGTTGATGTCGCCATCGCCGGCACCGGACAGGCGCAGGATGTCCTCGCTCGCCTCTTCCTGAATGATGTGGACGATATCGTCGACGGTGATCTGGCCGACGAGGCGGCCGCTTTCGTCCACAACCGCCGCCGAAATCAGCGCGTACTTCTGGAAGCGCAGCGCAACCTCTTCCTGATCCATCGAGACCGGGATCAGCGTCTGGTCGCGCTTCATCACGTCGGCCAGCGGCACGCTGCGCGGCGCGCGCAGTATCCAGCTGAGGCTGCAGGTGCCGACCGGGTGGTGCTTGTGATCGACGATGAACACTTCCCAGAATTCGGTGGGCAGTTCGTCGTCGCGGCGCAGGTAGTCGATCAAATCGCCCACCGTCATCGCCTCGGGCACCGCGATCAGATCGCGGCTCATCAGGCGGCCGGCGGTTTCTTCCGGATAGGACAGCGCGGATTCGATCGCGGCGCGATCTTCCGGCTCCATCTCGGCAAGGACGGCCTGCTGGTCTTCCTCGTCAAGGTCCTCGATCAGGGCGACGGCGTCGTCCGTCTCCATCTGCTCGGCAAGGTCGGCGACTTCTTCGGGCTCAAGCTCTTCGACGAGGTATTCGCGGACGTAGTCGTTAAGCTCGGCGATGACCTCGCCGCCGAGCAAGTCATTGATCGCGCGCGCAAGCTTGACGCGGTCGTCCTGGTCGATCAGCTCGAAAAGGTCGGCGATGTCTGCCGGGTGGAGCGGTTCGACGAGGTTGTAGACGGTCTCGTCGTCACCGGCCTCGAGCGCTTCGGCGACGCGGCGGACGAAGCCGGGGCGGAGAGTGTTGTCTTCCTCGTCGAGGCTTTCAGAATTGCGCGAGGGTTCGGCCGGCGCGGGCGCTTCGTCCACGTCGGGGAGCAGGCTGTCGATAATGTCGTCGTCGCGCTCCATAGGCGCGGGTTACCGGCTGAGCCGTCAATTGCAACCGCCTAGCAGACCTATGCGTGACTTTCTTTTCGCAAGCCTTATATCGGCGCGCAAACAAGCAAGGATTGCGACTAATGGCTGACGAAAAACTGGTCCTCACGCTCGATTCCGGCGACGTTGTGATCAAGCTGCGCCCCGATCTGGCTCCCGGCCATGTCGAGCGCATCAAGGAATTGGCGAACGAAGGCTTCTACGACGGCGTGAAGTTCCACCGCGTGATCCCCGGCTTCATGGCGCAGGGCGGCTGCCCGCAGGGCACCGGCATGGGCGGTTCGAGCAAGCCTGACCTCAAGGCTGAATTCAACGACGAACCGCACGTGCGCGGCGTGTGCTCGATGGCGCGCACCAGCTATCCGCACTCGGCCAACAGCCAGTTCTTCATCTGCTTCGACGATGCACGCTTCCTCGACAAGCAGTACACCGTGTGGGGCCAGGTCGAGAGCGGCATGGACCTGATCGACGCGCTGCCCAAGGGCGAGCCGCCGGCAAACCCGGGCGTGATCCGCAAGGCCAGCGTCGTCGCTGCCTGATCGGACTGCTGATCAGGAAAAGAGGGGCGGGGCCGAAGGGCTGCCGCCCCTTTTCCATGTCAGGCCGAGAGCCGCCGCACCGCTTCATCCTGCGCGATGAGTGGCAGGAGCGCGGCCATTTCGGGGCCGTGGTCGTGGCCGGTAAGGGCCTGGCGCAGCGGCAGGAACAGTGCCTTGCCCTTGCGGCCGGTCCTGTCCTTGAGGGCAGCGGTCAGGGCGCGCCACGATTCAGCAGACCAGTCGAGCGTCGTGGCAACCTTCGCTGCTTCGGACAGATAGGCGCGGGTTTCCTCGTCGAAGGCTGGCGCTGCGACCGGGCCGGTCACGACTTGCCACCAGTCCTTCGCCTCGTCGATATGGGCGAGGTTGGGGCGGATGGCATCCCATGCGGTTTCGCCCATGCCTTCGGGCAGAAGGTGGGCGACGCGGGCATAGGGTAGCCGGTGGACGATCTGGGCGTTGACGCGGTGGAGGTCGGCCTCGTCGAAGCGGGCGGGCGCGCGGCCGAAGCGGGACAGGTCGAAGCTTTCCGCCAGTGCATTGGCATCGAGTGACGGATCGACCGGGTCGGACGTGCCAAGGCGGGCGAGCAGGGCGACGATCGTCTCAGGCTCGATACCCTGTTCGCGGAAATCGGCCATGCCCAAGGCGCCGAGGCGCTTGGACAGTTTGCCTTCGCTGCCGGTCAGCAGCGCTTCATGGGCAAAGCGGGGAGGCTGGGCGCCGAGCGCGGTGAACATCTGGATCTGCGTGGCGGTGTTTGAGACGTGATCCTCGCCGCGCAGCACGTCGGTTATGCCCATGGCAATGTCGTCGATCGCCGAGGGCAGCATGTAGAGCCACGAACCGTCGGCGCGGCGGATCACCGGGTCCGACATCTGGCGCGGGTCGAAGTTCTGAGGGCCGCGAATGCCGTCCTCCCACGCAATCGGCTGGTCGTGATCGAGCAGGAAGCGCCAATGCGGCGTCTCGCCTGCAGCGACTCTCGCCTCGTGGTCAGCTTCGGTCAGCTTGAGCGCTGCGCGGTCGTAGATCGGCGGCAGGCCTCGGCCGAGCAGGATCTTGCGCTTGAGGTCCAGTTCCTGCGCAGTCTCGTAAGCGCGGTAGATGCGACCGGCCTCGACCAGACGCTGGAACTCGCGTTCGTAGAGTTCGGTGCGCAGCGATTGGCGCTCCTCGCCGTCGTAGGTCAGGCCAAGCCAGGCAAGGTCGGCACGGATGGATTCGACGTGCTCTTCGCGGCTGCGCTCGGCATCGGTATCGTCGATGCGCAGCATGAACTTGCCGCCGGTCTTCTTCGCCAGGAGCCAGTTGTGGAGTGCAGTGCGAACGTTGCCGACGTGAAGCTTGCCGGTGGGCGAGGGGGCGAAGCGGGTTACCGTTGTCATGCGCGCTGCCCTAGCGCGCCGCTGCTGCAAGGGGAAGGCTGGCGGTTACGGTATCAGGGCAACGGCGTGGATCGTCGCGTTGTAGAGCGCTTCGTGGCGGTCGGCGCGGACGAAGCCGGTGATCGCGTCCGAAAAGGCTTGGCGCTTGCCGGAAACGGCGGCGCGGGCGAGGGCGGCCAGCGTCGTCTCGTCCGGGGTCATGGCAAGGCAGCAGGGGCGGTTGACCATGAACGGTTCGGGCCAGACCTGCTTGATCGTCTGCACCAGTCCATGGACGGCGCAGGCCGCTTCGATGGAGCGGTAGCGCTGGGCAAGGTCGGGTACGGGATCGCGGCCAGACGCTTCGAACAGTGCGCACAGGCGCATCGCCATGGTCACGTGCAAACCCTTCAGTGAAAGGCCGCGCACGTCCTGCGGGCGGGCCAGACTATCGATCAGGACGGAGAAGCGGGTGGAGGACTGGCCTGCGGGCATTGCGCATCCTTTCTTGCGAACGATTCGCAAGTTAGCATGGGGATGCCTCAGGTCAATGCGAATCGTTCGCAATTACTCTTTCGACGCGGCTACGCGGTGGGATCGCCAGCGAAGGGCCATCCCGACGATCGACAGCAGCATCCCGGTCAGCATGAAAGCGAGCATCAAAGGCTCATCCTTGGCAGACTTGAGCGCTGGCACTCCGAGCAGCACGACGCTCATACTCGACACGAGATAGCCGCTACCCTTCAGGCGGGAGCTTTTCCGCATTCGTGAATATTCCCAGATAGTTGAATGACAAAACAACTACGGGACGGAGCATGTCAGGTTCCGGTTCGGAAGCCGTGGGTTATCGGATAGCGTCTGTCGCGGCCATAGTTGCGCGCGCCCAGCTTCACGCCGGGAGGGGCCTGGCGGCGCTTGTATTCGGCGATGTTGAGCAGCCGTTCGATGCGGCTGACCGTCGCGCGGTCGAAACCTTCGGCCACGATCTGGTCCACGCTCTTCTCGTTTTCCACCAGCCCCTGCAGGATCGCGTCGAGCACGTCGTAAGGGGGCAGGGAGTCCGAATCCTTCTGGTCCGGGCGCAACTCTGCGCTTGGCGGTTTGGTGATGATCCGCTGCGGCATCACCGGACCGTCAGGACCGAGGCCGATCTTGGGGCGATGCGCGTTGCGCCATTCGGAGACTGCAAAGACGGTCGTCTTGTAGGCGTCTTTCAGCGGGTTGTAGCCGCCGTTCATGTCGCCATAGATCGTGGCATAACCGACGCTCATCTCGCTCTTGTTACCGGTGGTGACCAGCATCGGGCCGAACTTGTTCGACAGGGCCATCAACGTCACGCCGCGAATGCGCGACTGGATGTTTTCTTCGGTCAGGTCGGGCTGCTTGCCGGCAAAGACCGGGGCGAGCATGGCGTCGAAGGCATCGACAGCCGGGGCGATCGGCACGGTGTCGAGCCGGACGCCCAGCATGTTGGCGCAGCCTTCGGCATCCTCGAGGCTCTCCTGCGAGGTGTAACGGCTCGGCATCATCACGCACCAAACGCGGTCCGCGCCAAGCGCATCCACCGCAATGGCAGCGCAGATCGCCGAATCGATGCCGCCGGACAGGCCGAGCACGACGCCGGGGAAGCGATTCTTGTTCACATAGTCGCGCAGGGCCATGACCATTGCGCAGTAGATGTCTTCGGGGTGCTCGGCGAGTTCGTGGTCAACGCCGGGCTCGCAGCGCCAGCGCGAGCCGGAGCCAACTGCGGTCTGCGTCCAGACGGTGGTAACGATCGATTCTTCCCAGTCCGGCATCTGCACCCAAAGCGCACCTTCGGGGCCGACGACGAAGCTGGCGCCATCGAACACGATCTCGTCCTGCCCGCCGACGCGGTTGAGGTAGGCGAGGGGAATGCCGGTATCGATCGCGCGGCGCTTGGCAACGCCGTCGATGCGCAGGACGTCCTTGTCGATCTCGTAAGGGCTGCCGTTGATGCAGATGAAGATTTCCGCGCCAAGGTCGGCCAGGTGGCGGCAGACGTCGGGGTGCCAGATATCCTCGCAGATCGGCAGCCCGAGCATTGCGCCCTTGAACAGCACCGGCTCGGGCAAGGGGCCTGGCATGAAATAGCGCTTTTCGTCGAAGGTGCCGTAATTGGGCAGCTCGTACTTGAAGCGGGTGGCTGCGATGCGCCCGCCTTCGAGCAGGGCGACGCCATTGTGCAGATCGCCATCGCGCACGAAGACCGATCCGACGAGCATCGCGGGGCCACCGTCTGCCGTCACCTTGGCGAGCCTTTCAAGTTCGGCGGCAGCCCGCTCGATCAGGGCCGGCTTCATGATCAGGTCTTCCGGCGGATATCCGATCAGCATCAGTTCCGGATAGACGATCAGGTCGGAATCCGGATTGCTCTCGCGCACGGCAAGCATGGCCGCGACGTTTGCGGCAAGGTCGCCAACCGACTGGTTGAGCTGGGCGAGAGTGATGCGAAGCGTATCGGCCATGGCCGGACTCCTAAGGTACTGTTCGCTGGGCGGCAACGCCCATGGCTGCCAAGAGTTGCAAAGCTGTCATCATGGGCTAAGGGCGCGTTGGGGATCGAAACCGAGGGAATCGCACGCAATGAAGATCATGGCCGGCAACTCCAACCTGCCGCTCGCCCGCGCCATTTCGGCCTATCTCGAAATGCCGCTGACCGACGCCAGCGTGCGCCGCTTCGCTGACGAGGAGGTTTTCGTGGAAATCCACGAGAACGTCCGAGGCGAGGACGTCTTCGTCGTCCAGTCAACCGCCTACCCTGCGAACGACAACCTGATGGAACTGCTGATCTGCATCGACGCGCTGCGTCGTGCTTCGGCAAAGCGCATCACGGCGGTCGTTCCCTACTTCGGCTATGCCCGCCAGGACCGCAAGCCCGGGCCGCGTACACCGATCTCGGCCAAGCTCGTGGCCAACCTGATCACGCAGGCCGGCGCCGATCGCGTGCTGGCGGTGGATCTCCACGCTGGCCAGATCCAAGGCTTCTTCGACATCCCGACCGACAACCTGTTTGCAGCGCCGGTCATGGCTGCCGACATCCAGACCCGCTACGGCACGCAGGAACTTATGGTCGTTTCGCCAGACGTCGGCGGCGTGGTTCGCGCGCGTTCGCTGGCCAAGCGCCTCAACAATGCCCCTCTTGCCATCGTCGACAAGCGTCGTGACCGCCCCGGCCAGTCCGAAGTCATGAACATCATCGGCGACGTGAAGGGCCGCATGTGCATCCTGATCGATGACATCATCGATTCAGGCGGCACCCTGTGCAACGCGGCGCAGGCGCTGATGGATGCGGGCGCTGCAGGCGTTTCGGCCTATATCACCCACGGCGTGCTTTCGGGCGGCGCGGTTGCGCGCGTCAGCAACTCGGCGCTCAAGGAACTGGTCATCACCGACACGATCATGCCGACGGAAGCGACCGCCGCTTCCGATCGCATCCGCGTGCTGACGATCGCTCCGCTGATCGGCGAGGCAGTGCGTCGCATTGCCGATGAAAGCTCGGTCTCCAGCCTGTTCGACTAATCCTGCCGCTTTAAGCGTTCCAGCCATGCGCGAGCCTGCTTCGGCTCGCCCACGGCGTTGGCCGGAGGCTTGCCGCGTGATGCCATGAACTCGTCATGGAGCGCGAACGGCTCCATGAACAAGGCCTCCCGTGCTTGTGCGATCTCGTCGGCAAGCTCGATGAGGTTGTCGATAATCGGCGCGGTCGCGGCGCGCATGATCTTGTCAGCGTTGTGATCGAACAGGCCCCATTTGCCCGCTGCAGTCACTTCAAGCGCTTCGATCAGCGCAGCGCGATAGTCCGCTTCCATTTCGGAGCGGCGTTTGTCGAGACGTTCGAGACGGTCAGCCCTGGCCATGCCTCTGGCCTAGGCGGTGGAGCGAAGCCACGCAATGCCGCTTACTCCCAGGGCTTGACCTCGCCCGGTTCCAGCCTGCGAATTTCCTCAAGCCTGCGCGCCTGTCGTGTTTCCAGGCCCAGCGTCATCAGCGGTTGGGGACGCTCCACGAACTGGCGCGGACTCATTCCGAACAGCGCGGTGAACTCGCGGATAAGGTGGCTCTGATCGTAATAGCGTAGGGCAATCGATTCGGCTTCGTCATGGTCGGCAACGCCGCGAAGGTGGCTGGCCATGTCGAGCGCGCGCGCACGCCTGAGAACCTGTTTGGGTGGCATGCCGAAATCGCGGCGGGCGATGCGTTCCAGCCGACGCTGTGTCACCCCAAGATTTTCCGCCAGTCGTGCAATGCTGACCGTAGGATCGGCAAATGCAGCGGCTTCGAAGCGGGCGGAAATCGGATCAGGCTCGCGCACGGCGCGATCCGCAATCAGACTGCGCATCTCGCATTCCATCGCCTGAACCCAGTCTTCCGGGGAACCATCGGGATCGAACATGTCGAGCCAGCGCTGCTCCGGCATTTCCAGTTCGGCAAACGTCGCCAGCCTGTCGGTCAGCGTTGCGATCTCGGGTCCGCGCAGCGCATGGCACACGCCCGGCCGCAGGAAGATGCCGATGCTGACAAAACTGCCGGTGACACTGATCGGCATCCGACGGGAATGCGGGCCAAACAGCATTGCGGCACGCTGAGACGTACGCACGCCATCGGCCGTGGTGGCTTCCCACTTGCCCCGCAACTGGATGCGGATGCACGCGAAATCGCTCAACAGTCCGCAGTCGAGGCGGTGTTCGGGCGGGGTCCCGACGATCGTTACATAGAGCCTTCCGATCCAGCGATCGAGGTCCGCGGCTGGTGCCCGGCTGTAGGAAATCGGCTGGCCATCGCGCGTGGCGATCGGCGAGACTATCGCGCGATCAACGCCTGGCCTGTTGCTGCGACTCATCTAGCGTGCCCCCAAGACAATCGGTGCACGCAGATTTAGCGCCCCTAGAATCTTCCATGCGTGCGGTTTGTCACGGCTTCCTTAAAATTGCGCAGGTGCATTTGTCCAATGACGATTCATGTTCTGCGGGTTGACCGTATTGGCCCAAAGCAGGCAGAGCCAAGGCATGAAGCTTGAAAACGATATCGCCCTTGCCATGCGCCTTGCCGATGCTGCGGCGGAGGCCATTCGCCCGCACTTCCGCACCGTAGCAGCCGAGCGGAAGGGCGATTCGACGCCGGTAACCCTGGCTGACCGTGCAGCCGAAGAGGCGATGCGGCGTATTCTGACAGCTGAGGTGCCGCGGGACACCATCATTGGCGAGGAATTCGGTTCGACCGCCGGTTCCTCGGGACGAAGCTGGGTGCTCGATCCGATCGATGGAACAGCGGGTTTTCTGGCCGGACGCCCGATCTTCGGCACGCTGATCGCGCTGGTGGTCGAAGGTTTTCCGGTGCTCGGCGTGCTGGATCAGCCCATCACCGGGGAGCGCTGGGTCGGCGCCATGGGCAAACGGACTACGCTAAACGGAAAGCCCGTACAGACGCGGGTATGCCGCGAACTGTCGGAAGCGACGCTGGCGACGACCGGGCCGCACTATTTCGACGACCATGATGGCGGCCATTTCATGGGCCTTGCTGCGAAAACTGATCACAAGCGCATGGTGATGGGCGGCGATTGCTACAATTACGCCATGCTTGCGACGGGCCAGCTCGACGTGGTCTGCGAGGCGAACCTCAAGCTTCACGACTGGGCCGCGCTGGTGCCGATCGTCGAAGGCGCGGGCGGCACCATGGCCGACTGGAATGGCGATCCCTTGCACGCGGGTTCGGACGGCCACGTCATCGCACTGGGAGATCCGGCGCGGCTGGAAGACGTGGTCGAGGCGTTGGCCTGCGCGCACTAGGCGGCGTCTCCCGTTGTCCCGCCTTGGGCGAGTGAAGCTGCTTCAGCTGGCGTTGCCGGGTGAGCGCGTGAGTTCCATCAACTCGTAGCGCTCTCCAATCGAGGGCAGGACCGCCAGCAGGGGCAGGCAATCGGATGGCTCGATCCAGTAGTCCGTCAGATGCGGCACCTGATCGCTCCAGCGGATCGTGTAGCGCAAGGCATCAAATGTGCCTGCGCCCACGGTAATCTGCTCGGCTCCCATATAGGCCACGACGGGTTTGACCAGCATGACCGATAGATCCTGATCACCGAGATGCGCCATTGAATTGGCAGCGCAAAGCAGGGGTTTCTCAACGCCGCGCTCATCTGTCCCGCGCACCATCGCGGTAATGGCGTCGCCCGCCAGCGGGTGCATGCCGAGAAAGTCAATGGCGCGCGGCGCTTCGATGCGTTTCGAGACGCGGCCTTCCTCGGCAGTAAAGCCTTCGCATTCCACCATGCGGTCTGTGACGGAATACCAGCACGCCCCGATCATGCTGCCATCGCGCGTGTTGCGGACGTAGCCTTCCCGGGGCCGCCAATCCTCTGTCACAGACCAGCTCGCTTCACGCAGGAGCCGCGCATCGTCCATTTCGCAGACCGCCCGCAATGAGCGGCCCCGAGAATGGACCGAGCCCGAGAAATGCTCTCGACCCCACTCTTGCCCGGAGGCATTGAGATAGGACACTTTCCCGGCATAGTGACGATAGGGCGAAGTCATTGGCAAAGCGCTCCCCAGTTACAGCACAAGGGTAAAGCGCACCCAGGAGTCTGCATGGGCGATACGCTCATGCTCCAGCTATCGGATACCAGACCAAGCTGTTCGTCAGCGCTCCAGTAGCTGTACCTCGGACAGCTCGATAACCGGGGTCTCCCAAGGGTGAGCAGCCATGAGCGCTTCGAGTGCAGGCGCGAGGTCCGCGTCTGCATCGGCGTAGGTCGTGATGATCGCTGTCGGGGAGAGGGCGCGCTCTCCCGCACTCCCCATTGTCGGCTCGGCATCGGGTCCGGGCTGGAAGCTTTCCCATCCCGGCGATATCTCGCAAACACCCTTGTAGAGCTTGAAGTCGCCCAAGGGATTGTCGGCGCGGATCACGGCCAGCATGGCAGCTGCGGCAGGATCGTGTTCGACCGCGTCGCCATCGCCATTGAGCAACGCATCGAGTGTCAGGGCCGAAACCGGGCAATGGATCTTGACCGCAACCGCGCGGCGGCGGCTGACGGTCAAAGCCCGGCCTTCAGCATCCAGTCGTGGAACAGGCGCACCGGGCGCGATTGCAGCGCACGCGGGCGGCAAACGAACCAGTAGGAATAGGGGCTGTCGACGTCGATGTCGTAAAGCCGGGCGAGGCGGGAATCATGGCTGCGATGATAGTGGTCATCATGCATGATTGCGATGCCAAGGCCCTGGGCCGCTGCCTCGAGTATCAGCTGCCCGGAGTCGAAATGATCGATCGCGGCAGGTTCCAGCTTCTCGAGGTGCAGTGCGCGCTTCCACGCCTCGAAGCTTGCCGGAAGGTCGTTGTGTACCAGAAATGTCTGTTTCGAGAGCTTGGCGATATCAGGCCGCTCGCCCAGTTCGGCCGCCAGTTCGCGCGAGGTAATCGCGTGGACGCGGTTGTGATCCAGCCGCACCGAATGGAGCGATGCGTCCGGCCCTTCGGAAAGGACGATGGCGGCATCGATGGTGTCGCCAAGCTTGGTTTCTGCCGCGTGGCCCGAATCGATATCGATGTGCAACTGCGGGTGCAGCTTGCGCAGTTCGCCCAGGCGCGGAAACAGGCGCTGGCTACCGAACAGCGGAAGTACGCCGAGCCGCAGGCGCATGACCTTGCCGGTATCGATCAGGCGATCGACCCGGTCCGCCATCTCGTCAATCAACGGGGCGACGGCATCATAAAGCTGCTGGCCTTCCTCGGTCAGCTTGAGCGCCTGATGCTTGCGTTCGAACAGCGGCTTGCCGACGAAATCCTCCAGCGCACCGAGACGACGGGACAGAGCCGAAGGACTGAGGGCAAGTTCTGCGGCCGCCGTCTTGGCCGAGCCTGCGCGCACGACGCGAATGAACGCCTCGAGCGAACGCAGTGGGGGCAGGCGGCGGATCATCTCTTCGTCCTATTCTTCTTCGGCCAGCACTGCCTGTGGCGCATGCAGCCTGAGGCGGGTGAGGCGCCGTTCATCGCCCCCGGTTACTTCAAGCCGCCAACCACTGGCATGTTCAAGCACGCGACCGACCGGCGGCACTTCGCCGGCCAATACCACGGCCAGACCGCCGAGCGTATCCACGTCTTCCTCCACTTCCGCAAGCCTTGGATCGACGGTGTCTGCGACGTCATCCAGTTCGGCCCGCGCATCGGCGTCCCAGGTATCCGGATCAATCCGCCGGAGCAATTCTTCGGGCGCATCGTCGTGCTCGTCCTCGATCTCGCCGATGATTTCTTCGACCAGGTCTTCGATGGTGATGATGCCATCTGTGCCCGAATACTCGTCGATCACCACTGCAAGGTGCGTACGGCGGCTGCGCATGTCGGCCAATACGTCAAGTGCGCCCCGGGCTTGGGGCACGAACAGAGGCTGGCGCATTAGGCTCGTCCAGTCCTTCGGCGGCTGCTTGTTCGACAGCATCATGCCGGCGATGATGCCGAATACGTCCTTCACGTGGATCATGCCGACGATCTCGTCGAGCGATTCGCCGTAGACGGGCAGGCGACTGTGGCCGTGCTCGGCAAACGCTGCGACCATCTCCTCGAACGTGGCCGAGGCGGGCACGGCGATGATCTCGCCGCGCGGGATGGCTACGTCATCGGCGTCGTGTTCGCTGAAGTGGAGCAGGTTGCGCAGCATCTGGCGTTCGAGTGGGACAAGATCGCCGTTGCCGTTGCTGCCGCTGTCCTGATGGACCTCGCCCTCGTGCTCGTCGATCGCTTCCTCGATCTGCGCGCGCAGTGATTGATCGTGGTCGGGCCCGCGAAAGAAGGCCCTGATCGCGCGCCACAAGGTGCGACTACTGCTACTGTCTCCGTCTCCCGACCGGCTTTCGCCAGTGGAGCCATTGCCCTCGGGCACTGTCGTATTCCCTCACTTGGTCAGTCTTCGACCGCATATGGGTCGGCAATGCCCATCAGCGCAAGCGCCTTCCGCTCCAGATTCTCCATTTCCTCGGCCTCGGCCTCGCCCAGTTCGTGGTCGTAGCCCGCAAGATGGAGCAGGCCATGCACCACCAGATGGGTAGCATGGACCTCGACCGACACGCCTTTCTCTGCCGCCTCACGCGTGCAGACGCCGTGGGCGAGGATCAAGTCACCTAGCATTCCTGGCGCGTCGGTATCGCGCGCGGCGTGAAGCACTTCCTCGCGGCTGAGCATCGGGAAGGAGAGGACATTGGTCGGCTTGTCCTTGGCCCGCCACTGCTTGTTGAGCGCGTGGACTTCCTCGTCATCGGCCATTACGAGGCTGACGAGGAGGTTCTCGTGCGCCAGTTCGCCTGCGATCTGCGCCGTCGCTTCGGCGGCGCGATTGGCGAGGTCTTCCCAATCGGTTTCCTCGCCCCAGACCGGATCGATGTCGATTTCCAGGATTGGCGCGCTCAAGCGTCCTTCCCTTCGTATGCCTCGACGATGCGTCCGACGATCGGATGGCGCACCACGTCGGCGGTATTGAAGCGCACTGTTGCGATGCCATCGACGCCTTCCAGGCGCTGCACCGCATCGTTGAGGCCGCTGGCGCCGACACCGCCGGGCAAGTCAACCTGCTTTGGGTCACCGCAAATCACCATGCGGCTGTTCTGGCCGAAGCGGGTGAGGAACATCTTCATCTGCGCAGGGGTGGTATTCTGCGCCTCGTCGAGAATGACGAAGGCATCGGCCAGTGTGCGCCCGCGCATGAAGGCGATGGGCGCGATCTCGATTTCGCCCGAGGCAATGCGGCGCTCGACCTGTTCGGGCGGCATGCAGTCGTAGAGCGCATCGTAGAGCGGGCGAAGGTAGGGGTCGACCTTCTCCTTCATGTCGCCGGGCAGGAAGCCGAGGCGTTCGCCAGCTTCCACCGCCGGGCGCGACAGGATCAGGCGCTGTACCGAGCCAGAGATCAGCTGCGCCACGGCCTGCGCCACGGCGAGATAGGTCTTGCCGGTGCCCGCCGGACCCAGCGCGAAAATCACGTCATGGCTGATCAACGCCTTCATGTAGTCGATCTGGGTCGGGCTGCGCGGGATGATCGTCTTTTTGCGGGTGCGGATCATGATTGGCGGCGCACCACCCGGAGCTCCGGTGATGATGCCTTCAAGCGTCGGCTCAACGCTCATCGCGATAAGTGATTCGACCGCGCCGGAATCAAGTTCCTGCCCCGATAACAACCGTTGGTGCATGCCCTTCAGCACGTCGCGCGCACGGGCGACGGCGTCGTCTGGTCCTTCGATCAGCACGCGGTTGCCGCGCGCCGAAATGTAAACTCCCAGCCGATTCTCGATCTGCACGAGATTGGTGTCGAACTGGCCGAACAGGGCGCCAAGCACGGTCTGCTCGTCGAACTCGACTTCGACCCGGGCACGGCGATGCTGTGATTCCGGGCGATGATGCGCCTCGTCGGCGCGGTGGGGTTTACGGGCCATGAGCTCCTTTCAGGTTTGGGCCTGAGTCAGAGCATAGGAACGGAAGTTGCGCACACAAGACGCGCGCGCAGACTTTGCACAGGGCAATTAGATGAGCTGACCTGCCAGCGAGTTCGGACCTGCTTCGACAAGCTTTACCGTAACCATCTGGCCGATTTCGGATTCGCCCACAAAGTGGACCGATTGCAACCAGGGCGACTTGCCGAGCCACTGTCCGGGATGCTTGCCGCGGCGTTCGACGAGGACCTGGCAGGTCTTGCCAAGGCTGGCCTGGTTGAAAGCCAATTGATCGCGGTTGAGCGCCGCTTGCAGCCGCTGAAGGCGCTCGTCCATCACTGGTGCCGGAACATGGTCGGGCATCGTTGCGGCAGGGGTGCCAGGGCGGGGGGAATACTTGAAGCTGAACGCCTGCGCATAGCCGACAGCGTCGACCAGCCGCAGCGTTGCTTCGAATTCTGCATCCGTTTCCCCCGGGAAACCGACGATAAAATCGCCCGATAGTGCGATGTCCGGGCGGGCGGCGCGGATGCGGTCGAGCAGCTTGAGGTAGCTGTCGGCGGTGTGGCTGCGGTTCATCGCTTTCAGCACGCGGTCGCTACCTGCTTGCACCGGCAGGTGGAGGAAGGGCATCAGCTTCTCAAGCTCGCCATGCGCGGCGATCAGGCCATCAGTCATGTCGTTGGGATGGCTGGTGGTGTAACGGATGCGCTTGAGGTCCGGGTCGGCAGCAAGGGTGCGCGCCAGTCCATCAAGACCGATGCTGCGGCCCTTGTCGTCCTCGCCTTGCCACGCATTCACGTTCTGCCCGAGCAGCGTGATCTCGCGCGCGCCGCCGGCAACGAGCAGCTTTGCTTCCTCGACCAGGTCGGCAAATGGGCGGCTGATCTCCGCACCGCGCGTATACGGCACGACGCAGTATGTGCAGAACTTGTCGCAGCCTTCCTGCACCGTGAGGAAGGCGGTAGGGGCCGACTTGCGGCGCTTTGGCAAGGCTGCGAACTTGGCCTCGGCCGGCATGTCCGTTTCGGTGGCACGCTTTCCGGAGGCGGCCTCGGCAACCATTTCCGGGAGGCGATGGTAGGACTGCGGGCCGACCACGACCTTCACGCTTGGCGCGCGCGTCATGATCTCCTCGCCTTCAGCCTGGGCGACGCAACCCGCGACGGCAATCAGCGGTGCTGAGCCATCTTTGCGGCGCAAGCGCCCGATGTCGGAGTAGACCTTTTCGGTTGCCTTCTCGCGGATGTGGCAGGTGTTGAGCACGACGAGGTCCGCATCGTCTCCTTCGCCAGCGGCAGACATGCCTTCTGCCGCCAGCAGCTCGGCCATGCGCTCGCCGTCATAGACGTTCATCTGACAGCCGAAGCTCTTGACGCGGAAGGTCTTGGGAGAAGTATTAACGGTTGAAGACATGGGCCGCGCCGATAGTGGATTTGGCAGGGTTTGTCTAACGCGTGCGGCTCATGACCGCGAGGATGCGTTCGCGTGCTGCCGTAGCCATGAGCTTGCGGTTGGCCGTCTCGTCAGGCCCGAGTGGCGCGAGGAAATGAACGGTCACCGGAATCGCCCTGCGCCGGGCAAGGATCTTGAGGAAATTGTCCAGCCCGTGCTCTTCACCGACCCACGCCATCCCGGCAACGTCAGGCCCATAGTCGAGCCACACCGGCTGTATCGCAATTCCCGGCGGCGGCGGATCAAGCGCGGACAGCAACGATGACTTGAACGGCAGCAGGCTGGCCCCGTCGCTGGTGGTGCCTTCCGGAAACACAGTGAGGGCGCCCGTATCCGTCAACGCCGCGCGCACCTGCTCGACCTGAGCATGGACCGAGCGTCGTTCATGCCGGGCGACGAAGACCGTGTCGTTCATCTCGCACAGCCATTTGAGCAGGCCGACATCGGCCAGCCCGGAGTGGGCAACGAAGGCGCTGCCGCTTGCGCCCGAGATGACCGGGATGTCCAGCCAACTGACATGATTGGAGAGGAGGAACGCGCCCTTGCGCGATGGTGCGCCGGTTATCGTGACCCGCGCACCGGCTATGCGGGCGATGCCGCCAAGGAACACCCGCGGCCATGGATTGTGCAGCCTCAGGATCCGCCAGACATAGTAGAGCGGTACACATAAGAGAAGCAGAAGCAGCATGGCTGCGAGCCGCACGGCTATGCGCAGGCGTCCGACAAGCGAAATGGCCGGACGAGCGATGGCGTCAGCCGTCGCGTTCAAGCTTCACGCCGTAAAGCTCCATGCGATGATCGACGAGGCGGTAGCCAAGCTTTTCCGCAATCTGGCGCTGGAGCTGTTCAAGTTCGGGATCGACGAATTCGATGACCTTCCCGGTCTCTACATCGATCAGGTGATCGTGATGCGCTTCGGGCGTCGCTTCGTAACGGGCGCGGCCGTCACCGAAATCGTGCCGGTCGAGAATGCCGGCCTCTTCGAACAAACGCACCGTGCGGTAAACCGTCGCGATCGAAATGCGCGAGTCGATGGCCGAGGCGCGCTCATGCAGCTTTTCGACGTCGGGATGGTCGTCGCTCTCCGAAAGGACGCGCGCGATCGTCCTGCGCTGGTCGGTAATGCGCAGGCCGCGTTCGGCACAGAGAGCTTCGATGTCGATCGGCTGATGCACTGGGTACTCGTCAAGAAAGGATCGGCCCGCCGATCTATAGACCGGCGGGCCAAATCTTCAACTGCGCGCAATCGTATTGCGCACAGTCATCGCCAGGAATCTGCGCGCTGATCAGGCTGCGGTCTTGCGCCCGCGCTTGGGCGCAGGCTTGCGGCCGAGGCCGATCTTCTTGGCAAGTTCACGGCGCTTCTCGGCATAGGCCGGAGCGACCATCGGATAGTCAGCAGGAAGATTCCAGCGCGCGCGATACTGTTCAGGGGTCATGTTGTAACGCGTGGCGAGGTGGCGCTTGAGCATCTTGAGCTTCTTGCCATCTTCCAGGCAAACGATGTGATCGTTCTTGACCGAAGCGCGGATCGAAACGGCAGGCTCGGGAGCAGGTTCTTCCGTGACGACTGGCGTTTCCAGACCGGAAAGCGCGGAATAAACGTTTGAAATCAGGACGGGAAGGTCGTTTACCGACACGCTGTTATTGCTCACGTGGGCGGCAACGATGTCCGAGGTGAGGGTGATCAAGGTCTCCCGCATGTCGTTCTGAATTTCAGTCATGGCAAATCCGACTTTCTATGTTTTTCCTGCGCGCCGATTTTTGGACTCGCGACTTGGTTTGGTGATCCAGATCACATTTATAGTCCTATCCTGACAGGACACAACCGATTTCACGACAGAACGCTTGTCCTGTCAATCACCTTGGGATACATCCTAAGTATCGTATCAATTGTGAAAAGTCAGTTCCTGGCTGATCGCATCAATCCGGGCACCATTTGAAGTGCGATAATAACCGGGTCTTAATCCAATTTGGCGGAATCCATGAGCAGCATAAAGGACGCCTGCTGGATTATCACGGCGCATCTCTAGAAAAACCCGGCTCATCCCGCCATCTTGGGCAGACTGTATGAAGCGCTTGAGCAAGACGTGGCCAAGGCCCATCCGCCGGTACTGTGGTGCAATAGCAAAAAGAAGAAGTTCTTCCTCGTCCAGTACCGCTCGGCTCATGAAGAATCCGGCAGTTTCACCCGAGGTGAGCAAGTCTTCGGTGCCATCGGGCGCGATCAGACCGTAGCGGCAATTGCCCAAGCACAAGGCATCGCTGACTTGCCTGCGGTTCCACGCCTCGCCGAACTCGGGTGGGAATGCCTGCTCCATCACCGTCATGATTCGGTCAATGTCGTCAGGCGGCGCGATCATGAGTGGTGTGCCTTGCGGTCAGGCGGCGGACGGCAGCCGTGCGTCCGGCGCGCGACCATAGCTCGGGCGGGGGTCGGCACAAAAGGCACGGTCGTCCAGCAAGTCAGCTTGGCGCGCATCTGGCCGGATATCGAGCGCCACAGCACCGGGACAACGCGACGCGAGCGCGATAGCCTGGCTTCCGGCGATCAATCCTGCAATCGTGCGACTTGCCGCCACGTCGGGGGCGAGGGAGGTCAAAGGGGCCAGCGGCGATCCATCTGCCGAAAACGGCTGGAAGAACCACTCCCCATGGCCGCCGGTCATGCAGACATCGACGGGGCGTCCCGGTTGCTTGGCCAAAGCCATGGCAGCGACCAGGGAAAGGCTCTCGAAGCCCGTTACCCTCGCGCTCCAGGCAAGTCCGAGCGCACGCGCTGCGGCAAGTCCGACGCGGATACCGGTGAAACTGCCAGGACCGATGTCGACGGCGATTTCGTCGGCACGGCCCTTTTCGGGCAGCGCGGAGATCATCGGCACCAGCCGCTCGGCATGGCCGCGGCCAAGCAGTGCGAATTCGCCCGCGATCAGCTCGCCATCGTCGATCAGTGCGACCGAGCAGGCTTCCGTCGCGCAATCGATGACGAGCTTGCGCATGCCGGGCGGATCAGGCCGCGCGTACTTCGCTGACTTCGGGGACGTAGTGCTTCAGCAGGCTTTCGATCCCGTTCTTCAGCGTGGCCGTCGACGACGGGCAGCCGGAGCAGGCACCCTGCATCTGAAGGTAGACCACGCCTTCGCGGAAGCCCTTGTAGATGATATCGCCGCCGTCATTGGCCACAGCAGGCCGCACCCGCGTCTCGATCAGATCCTTGATCTGGTCGATGATGTCGGCGTCGGCCGGGTCATCGGCGAAGTTTTCGTCAGCTTCGGCAGGAACGGCGATGCCGGATGCGGTGCCGCCAATGAACAGCGGGGCCTGGCTTACGAAGTGATCGAGCAGGATCGACAGGACCTGCGGCTTGAGTCCGGCCCATTCTACGCCTGGGGCGGCGGTGACCGAAACGAATTCGCGTCCGAACAGCACCCCGGTCACGTCGCCGAGATCAAACAGGGCCTGCGCCAGGGGCGATGCCTCGGCAGCTTCAGGCGAGGTGAACTCGCGCGTTCCGCTCGCCATGACCTGCTCGCCAGGCAGGAACTTGAGCGTTGCGGGGTTCGGCGTGGTTTCGGTCTCGATGAACATGATTCGCATGTAGGCCGGTCCTTCCCGTGGTCAAGGGCAAGAAAGGCCGGGTTTTGCGCAGTTTCAGCGCAAGGTCTCATGGCGGAACCTTCCAAGGCACGCTAATGCAGCGAGATGATCAAGCTCTCCCATGCGCTCGTCCGCCTCGCCCCCGCTGTTCTTGCATGCGCCTTCGGCGCTTCGGCCCTGAATGCCGCCGCGCCTGCGGCCAAGCCAGTCGCGCCATCGGCGGTCGCCATTCCCATGCCGCTGAATCCGGTAGTCTCGCCTGCACAGCGCCTATGCTCTGCGAAGACTGTCAGCGGACTTGGCACGATGCTGCTCAAGCCGGCCGAAGGCGCAAAGCCGACGAAGAGCGATTTCGTGTTGGTCAATTATGTCGGCTATCTGGCGGCCAATGGCGAGGTGTTCGACCAAGGCATGCAGGCGGCATTTCCCGTCGATGGCGTCATTCCGGGCTTTTCTGAAGGCCTGCAGCTCTTGTCGAAGGGCAGCCTGATGCGCCTGTGCGTGCCCTCGGCGCTTGGTTACGGTGCGGAAGGTTCAGGCCCGATCGGTGCAAATGCGGATCTCGTGTTCCAGGTGGAACTGGTCGACTTCAAGACCGCTGCGGAAGTCGAAGCTATGCGTGCGGCGCAATCGGCAGCCCAACCTGCTCAGCCGGGCACGACAACTCCCTCGCAGTAACGGGTCTATTCACTGGTCCTTCATAAGAAGGCTTCCTATAGTCGGGTGATGCGATCCCGTAACACGCGCCCCCGGCGCTTCGGCCTGTTTCTATCCCTCCTGCTGGTTTCGGCGGCCCCCGTGGTCGCCGAGGTCCCCGCCAAGGCTCCGGCCATGGCGACGAAGTCCAACGTGCCGTGGCTCTACAAGGGTTCGGATGTTCCGCAGGACAAGGCCTGGACCTTCGGCATTCTGCCGAATGGTATCCGTTACGCAGTCCGTCACAGTGGTGTTCCGCCCGAGCAGGTATCGATCCGCGTTTTGGTGGACGCGGGCTCGATGTACGAAACCGAGCCGCAGCGCGGTTATGCCCACCTGATCGAACATCTGACCTTCCGCGAATCGAAGTATCTCAAGGAAGGTGAGACGATTCCCACGTGGCAGCGGTTGGGCGCCACCTTCGGCAGCGATACCAACGCCGAGACCAGCCCGACGCAGACGGTTTACAAGCTGGACATTCCCAATGCTACGGCACCTAAGCTGGATGAAACATTCAAGCTGCTGTCGGGCATGATCACTGCGCCGATCTTTACCGATCGCGGCGTCAAGACCGAGGTTCCGATCGTCCTTGCCGAAATGCGCGAACGCACGAGCGCGCAGTCGCGGGTGCTGGACGCAACGCGGGGGCTGTTCTTCAAGGGCCAGCTTCTGGCCGCGCGCAGCCCGATCGGCACTGTAGAGACTCTCGAAGCAGCCGATGCGGCAGGGGTAAAGGCCTTTCATGACAAGTGGTACCGCCCCGACAATACCGTGATCGTTGTGGCGGGAGACGCTGATCCGGCAGCACTGGTCGCGCGGATCGAGCAGTGGTTCGGCGGGTGGCAGGTCTCTGGTAAGAAGCCGTTGCAGCCCGATTTCGGCAAGCCGATCGCGCCGACCGGAATTGATCCAAAGAACCCGGTTGGCGAGGCGAAGGTACTGGTCGAGCCGGACCTTCCACGACTTGTGAACTGGGCGATCCTGCGTCCGTGGACCAAGGTCAACGACACCATCGCCTACAACCAGGGTCTGATGATTGATCGCCTTGCGCTGGCTTTGATCAATCGCCGGCTCGAGGCACGGGCGCGCGGTGGCGGGAGCTACTTGGTGGCATCCGTGGACGAGATGAAGCAGGAGCTTTCGCGATCGGCCGACGCCACGATCGTGACGGTCACGCCATTGAGCGAGGACTGGAAATCTGCGGTAACAGACGTGCGTGCAGTCATTGCCGATGCCTTGGCCACGCCGCCGTCCCAGGCAGAGATTGATCGCGAAGTTGCGGAATTTGAAGTCGCCTTCAAG
Source organism: Novosphingobium sp. ERW19 (assembly GCF_012641315.1). Taxonomy (NCBI): domain Bacteria; kingdom Pseudomonadati; phylum Pseudomonadota; class Alphaproteobacteria; order Sphingomonadales; family Sphingomonadaceae; genus Novosphingobium; species Novosphingobium sp. ERW19. The sequence goes on along the minus strand of NZ_JABAIC010000001.1, from coordinate 224,812 downwards.
GTCTCGGTCGAAACGCAGTCCACCATTGCCGGGTCCAAGGCGGCTGACGATATCGTCAACGCCGTCGATATTCGCGAGACGGTGGCCAACCCGGACACCGTCTACGACATTTTCAGGCGTTCCATCCCCTTGTTCAAGCCGCAAGCCGTGCTTGATCATACCCGGGCCCTGTTCAAGGGAACCGTGGTCCGCCCGATGATGATCACGCCCAAGGCAGGGGAGGCTGACGAGGCCTCCCTGCGCGCCGCATTGACTGCACCTGTCAAGGCAGCCTCGGAAAGCCGCGTGGCGGCAAATGCCCTCAAGTTTTCGGACCTTCCGCCAGTCGGCACACCCGGAACCGTCGCCAGCGCGCGACCCATCGGGTTGCTCGGCATCGAGCAGGTAGAACTCTCCAACGGTGTCCGCGTTCTGCTGTGGCCCAACGATGCCGAGCCCGGTCGGATCATCATCAAGGCCCGGTTTGGCGGCGGGTACTCCGCGATCCAACCTCAGGATGCGGTTTATGGCCCGATCGGCGAGATGGCGCTGATGGACAGCGGCATTGGCGCGCTCGGGCGGGATGATCTGGACCGTCTGGCAACGGGCCGCAAGCTGAGCCTCGATTTCAACATCGACGACACGGCATTCGTGCTCTCGGCCGACACGCGCCCGGCGGACCTTGCCGATCAGCTCTATCTCATGGCCGCCAAGCTGGGCATGCCGCGTTGGGACGCCAATCCGGTGTTGCGAGCCAAGGCTGCGGCAAAGCTCCAATACGAAAGCTACAATTCGGCTCCCAATGCGGTGCTCAATCGTGATCTCAACTGGCTGTTGCGCGATGGAGACCCGCGCTACGCCACGCCAAACCCGGCCGAACTGGAGAAGGTAACTCCGGAGGGCTTCCGCAAGACATGGGAGCCGCTGCTTTCGGAAGGACCGATCGAGATCGACATGTTCGGCGATTTCACGCGCGAACAGGCATTGGCCGCTCTGGAAAAGACTTTCGGCGCTTTGCCCGTCCGCACTCCGACAGTGGCGCCGACACTTGCTCCGAATATCCCGGCACATAACCCCGAACCGCTGGTTCTGACCCATCGCGGCGATCCCTCGCAGGCCGCAGCCGTGGTGGCATGGCCAACCGGGGGCGGGCAGGCCGGGGTGCGCGAAAGTCGCCAGCTCGAAATCCTGGCGCAGATCTTCAACAACCGCCTGTTCGACGCGATGCGCGAAAAGGTGGGAGCGAGCTATGCGCCACAGGTCGGCTCAAGCTGGCCTCTGGACCTGCCATCGGGCGGGTACGTCTCGGCGATGGTCCAGTTGCGACCGGGAGATTTCGACACCTTCTTTGCGTCTGTCGACAAGATCGCGGCTGAACTTGCTGCCACGCCGCCTTCAGCAGACGAGATCAGCCGGGTCACCGAGCCGCTCAAGCAATTGATTACGCGCGCCAGTACCGGCAACGGCTTCTACATGTTCCAGCTGGAAGGGGCGGCCTACGATCCGCGCAAGATCGCTGCAATCCGCACGATCCTCAACGATTACAGCCAGACAACGCCTGAGCGAATGCAAGCTCTGGCGCAGAAATACCTGCGAGCGGACAAGAGCTGGCGCCTGGAGGTCGTCCCGGAAAAGCGCTGAGGAAAAGTCTCCGGACGGCCTCAGCAATCGATCTTGTTGTTCGTACCGCTGAGGCCAGGGCCGACATTTCGGTCGTCGCGAACGATGATGGCTGCCTGTTCGTGTATCGTGATCGGCTGGACGAACATCGTTCCGAACAGGCCATGGTATTCGTACCAGACTTCGGCTGACATGACTGCGCTATTGCTGGATGACGTGATCTTTCTCCCGCCCAGGGAGATGCCCGATGCTATTTCAGACAAGGCGCTTCCGGTCTGATCGGGCTTTCCATGGGCAGAGGCCTGCTTGCCCTGACCCATGCACTTTTGCCAGTGGATGTATTGTTTGCCAGTCACCGGATGGACTTCAAGGCTCGACAGGATCACCCGGCCGTTCTCGGCGAGACCGATGTCAGAGCCTTCCTCCAGCGCGCCTGTAAGGACCGACTGCACATCGTTGCTGGTAATGGTGGGAGTCACGCCGCTGTTGTCGGTCTGGCCGAGACGCGAAGCATTGTCAGCAAGTGCCAGAGCAACCTGGCTTGCCTCCATCGAGGCGGCGTTGAGCCAAGCAATTTCGGCCCCGTACATTCCCAGAATCATGAATACTGGCACAACCAGAGCGAACTCGATGGTCGATACCCCATCTTGTCGGTTGAGCAGTCTTTCCAGCAGCTTCATGGGCAGCTCCCGGCCGTGGCACCATAGCCCGTCTGGTTGCCGAACGGCTGGTTCTTTGTCACTGCAGTCGCCGAAAGGGTTCGTTCCGACCACAGTTTCGGCATGAAGGGCACCTGGAACACGGGTTTGAATGTTGCTGTCACCTTGTAGACGACGACGTCATTGGCCGAACCGGCGCTTTCCTTCTGCCCGACATCCTGGTCCCACTGACCATTGCGGTTTTCGTCGGTAAATGTCTCGCCGGCGTCGCACACGCCATTGGCATTATTGTCATTCCATTTTTCAGCCCGGCCGACGTCGGCAAAGTCGTAGTAGCTGGTCCGGCTCGTCTTGATGTTTACACCAGGAAGGACTGGGCGGATCGCATCGAGTACCGACGCGTCGGCTTCGCTGGTATTGCGGGTTTCCAACGAGGAATCGCGTGCGGCACGGTGGACGGCGCCGGTGAGGACCGACTTGCCATAGACCATCTGCCCGATGTCCATGATGCCGATGAGCAGCAACAGGAAAAGGGGCACGACAATCGCGAATTCGACGATTGTTGCGCCATCTTCATTTTTGCAGAGCTGCGCGAATGTCATTGCACTACCCGCAGTTCGCCGACCTGCTTGGCGATAGACTGGAAAGCCGCGTCCAACTGGTTTGCGTTGGCTGCCGTGAAGGCACTCGAACTTGAGGCGCATGTCTGGAGTTCGGTCGTCATGGCCTGTGCAAACGCGATGACCCAAATGCGGATGCCTTTCGCCTTCACGGCTTCGCAAAGGGCGAGAAACCGTGAATTATGGCGCGCAGCGTCTTCGTTGTAGCCGTCGTCCGTTACGCGACGATCATGGTATTCGATGCCCCAGGCCGACTGGATGGAGTAGCTGGGAGCCATTTCACCATCGGTCATGAAGATCAGATGGCGAGAGACTTCGCCGCCGTTTGTGGGCGCGTCGCGAACAAGGTTTGACCAGAGACCATCGGGCGAGGCGAGGCGGGCGCCCCAGACCAGACCGATATCGTGATAGGTCGCCCCCTCCGGCACAAGTGAATCGGCGTATTGGGCGAACGCCGCCTTGCTCATCGTGGAGAGGAGCTTTGCAGCGGTCGGACAGTAGGACGACGCCTTCAGACCGGTGGGAGATGGCACCGTGCTGTTCATGTAATCGACGCCGTTGTAGTTCACCGTGCGTATGTAGGCGACATCGGGCCACATGGGCGCCCACTTGGTGGAAGCCGTACTGTCAGGGGCGGAATCGATTTCGAGGTCGAGAGCGCCGGCCGGGTTGAAGCCTCCCAGCGATGACCACGTGAAGCTTGGCTCGGATACGGTTGCGCGTTCCTCGATGCACCCTTTCCACGTTGACGAAACGGACGCGCCGTTCTCGCCAGTTGGTGTGGAGACTGCTTCGAAATACTTGAACCGGCTCGTGTCATAATTCCACGGGCGATATTCCCAATGATCAAAGACTTGCGAGCTTGTATAGATGGGGTCGGCCGTTGTGGTCGTCGTTGTCACGGAGTTGCGTGAGCCCGTGCGTGACTGGATCCTGAAATTCAGGATCTGCCAGGCGCATTGATAGAACGTCGCCGTCTGTGGCTGGGTCACGACGGTCGTCACGACCTGTTGGCCGGATGAGTTCGTGGTCGTCGTCGAGGTGGAGGTGGCACTGCCCGAATTGGTCCAAGCGGTATCAGCCGGCTTGGCGCTGTTGCACGACGTTGACAGCAGATAGACGTTGGAGCCGTAGTTTGCCCATAATGAGTAGGTTGGCAGGGTCGTCGTGGTTGTCGGACTCCCGCTGACCGGCGTGCCGTAGCCGCTCAATGTCTGCACGGTTCGGTAGATCGCCTTGCGAGACTGGATCGTCCAGTTGTCGACGAGATATGACGGGTCCAGGTCGAGTAGCAGCCTTCCGACATTGACTGAAGAACTGTACGGCACAAATCCATAGCGCACGCGAGCGTTTGTGCCTGACAGGGCGTTCTCGACCGTGGCGTAGAAGTTCTTCATTGCAGCGCGCAGCGCTTCGATTCGCGTCTGCGTGCTGCCTGCCAGAAGCGAACTCATGGACCCGGTGGTATCCAGGACCATCATGATGTCGCTGTTGCCCACGCCCATCGAGGCCGTGCAACTGACGCTCAGATCGAAACCCTGAAAGCCGAAGATCTGCATCATCAGGGGCGGAAGTGTAGTTGTCGCCACGGCGTCGATGGTGCCGCCTTTGTCCGCTGACGTTGGTTCGAAGCTCGTGTCCCGCGAACCTTGGTGGGTCTCGTCGAAGTTCGCGAAGAAGTAATTGTCCGCCTGCGCCTTTGCTGTGGCATCGAAACCGTTGGTGGTGACGGCGCGGCGACCGGCCAGCACTCCTGCGTCGCAAGCCGCCTGCAGTCTGGTCTGGGTGCGCCAGGCGCGGCTTATGTCGATGGCGCCGCCGATCAGTGCAGCCACGGCAAAGATTGCCATGGCCGAGAGAGGCAGGATGTTCCCTCCGCGGCTTCGGGCCAGTAGAATCAGAAGGCGGCGAAGGGCAAGCATGGGAAAACGAACGACCTTTGGTGGGATCTGCACGGTTAACCGCCCGTCCACCAAGACATCCTGATGAGGTGACTAAGGTAAATTCCCTATGCGCCTGCCCCTGGCGATGGCCTTGCGCGTGATCGCGATGATCGATTGCTGTGAGAGCAAGCCTTCCTTTGCTTTTCTTGCGCAGGGGGCGTATGGGCGCGCCTCTTGAAAGGAATGGAAAGTGGCACAGAACTGGACTGCGGATTCGTGGCGCGGGTTTGAAGGTCGGCATCTGCCGGTCTATCCCGATGCCGAAAAGCTGAACGAGGTCGAGAAGACCCTGACGAGCTTTCCGCCGCTGGTCTTTGCTGGCGAAGCGCGCGCACTGAAGGCCGACCTCGCGCAAGTGGCCGCAGGCAAGGGTTTCCTGCTGCAGGGCGGCGACTGCGCCGAGAGCTTTGCCGAGTTCCATCCGAACAACATTCGCGACACGTTCCGCGTGCTGCTGCAGATGGCGGTCGTGCTGACTTTCGCCAGCAAGCAGCCGGTGGTGAAGGTCGGTCGCATGGCCGGACAGTTCGCCAAGCCGCGCTCCTCTCCGGTCGAGAAAATCGGTGACGTGGAACTGCCGAGCTACCTTGGCGACAACATCAACGGCATCGACTTCACGCCGGAATCGCGCATTCCCGATCCCGAGCGCATGCTGCGGGCCTACAGCCAGGCGGCGGCAACGCTCAACCTGCTGCGAGCCTTTGCCGGCGGCGGTTACGCCAACCTGCGCCAGGTCCACCAATGGACGTTGGACCACATCGGCAAGAGCCCGTGGGGCACCAAGTTCCGCGAGATGGCCGACAAGATCGGCGAAGCGCTGGACTTCATGGAAGCCTGCGGTGTCGATCCGCGCACCGTGCCCCAGCTTCAGGGCACCAGCTTCTACACCAGCCACGAAGCGCTGCTGCTGGCTTACGAAGAGGCGATGACCCGGCAGGATTCGCTGACTGGCGAATGGTATGACACCAGCGCCCACATGCTGTGGATCGGCGATCGCACGCGTTTCGAAGGTTCGGCTCACGTCGAGTACCTGCGCGGCGTCAACAATCCGATCGGCATGAAGTGCGGTCCTTCGCTCAGCGCCGATGCGCTCCTGCGCATGCTCGATACGCTCAATCCCTCGCGCGAAGCTGGCCGGATGACGCTGATCAGCCGCTTCGGCCACGACAAGGTCGAGGCAGGGCTCGCTCCGTTGGTGCGCGCCGTGAAGCGCGAAGGCCATCCGGTGGTGTGGTCGTGCGATCCGATGCATGGCAACGTCATCAAGGCCGACAACGGCTACAAGACCCGCCCGTTCGACCGCATCCTGACCGAGGTGAAGGGCTTCTTTGCCGTCCACCGCGCCGAAGGCACCCATGCGGGCGGCATCCACATCGAGATGACCGGGCAGGACGTGACCGAGTGCACCGGTGGTGCCGTGGCGATCACGCAGGAAGGCCTTGCCGATCGCTATCACACCCACTGCGATCCGCGTCTGAATGCAGCACAGTCGATCGAACTGGCATTCCTGCTGGCCGAGGCACTGAATGCCGAGCGGGAAGGGGCGAAGGCCGAAGCAGCCTGACGTTCTTGCCAAGCTAGAAGATCACGGCCCCGGAGGTACTGCCTCCGGGGCTTTTTCTTTGCCTAGCGCGGGTGCCTGGCATTCAAGGCGATGCCTGCAAGGTTTTGCTCACGCTTGACCCATCGAACGCGGGCGGGGGGATCCGCTTCAGCCAATTGCCGGAAGCGCTCCAGATGCTTCCGGTCCGCAGGCGACGCCGCTTTCGCGCGGCCATTGGCCTGTTCGATCACCGAACGGCTGTCTCCCAACAGATCAAACGGAGTGTCGCCGCTGGCCTGCGCCACTTCAAGCGCATGGATAAGCGCCAGCCATTCGGCATCGCCATTCGTCCCGCTGCCCAAGTCAGTCCGCACATGGGCCGTTCCGCGCAACACCGCAGCCACCTCGATCGGGCCTGGATTAGGCCGGCATCCGCCATCGAAATAGACCTTGAGACGCTTCTGATCTGCCATGGACGGGCCGGTATCAGGCCCCGGCCTTCACCGCAAAGCTCAAGGCCAGTTCTGCCAGCGGGCGAACTCTTTCCGACATCGCCTTGGCGTGAGCGCTTGAGGCCGTACCGTCGATCACCCGCTTCTTGATTCCCTGGATGATGCCGGCCAGCCTGAAGAAGTTGTAGGCAACATACCAGTCGAGCCCGGGCAAACCGTCACGCCCGGTTTTTTCGCAATACCGTGCCACCACTTCATCAAGTTCGGGTATGCCCAGCGCCTTGCGATCGAGGTCCTGCACGCCCGATCGCCCGCCGTTGTCCTGCACCCAGGCCGTGCAGAAATAGGTGAAGTCGGCGAGCGGATCCCCCAGCGTGGAAAGCTCCCAATCGAGCACCGCGACGACCTTGGCTTGTGTGGGATGGAAGATCATGTTGTCGATGCGGTAATCGCCATGGACAACGCTGGTTCGCGTCTGCTCGGGGAGCGTAGCGGGCAGCCATTCGATCAGCCGCTCCATCTCGGGCATCGTCTCGGTTTCCGAGAGGCGATACTGCTTGGTCCAGCGATCGACTTGCCGACCGAAGTAATTGCCCGGCTTGCCGAAGTCGGAAAGGCCGGCCTTCTCGATATCGACCGAATGCAGTGCGGCAAGCGTATCGACCATGGCGTCGTAAGTCGCGCGCCGGAACTCGGGCGTGGCGCTTGGCATTGCGCCGTCCCAGATCGTCCGTCCGTCAACGCAGCCCATGACATAGAACCACGACCCGATGACGCTGTCGTCAGTGCATAGCCCGTACTGGCGAGCGACCGGGAAGCCGGTTCCTGAAAGTCCCGCCTGAACCTTGTATTCGCGGTCCACCGCATGGGCGGAAGGCAGCAGCTTGCCGAAGGGCTTGCGCCGAAGCACGTAGGGTCCAGAAGGACTGTCGATCTTATAGGTCGGGTTCGATTGCCCGCCCTTGAATTTCGAGACCGTAAGCGGGCCTTGAAAGCCCGCCACGCTTTCCTCGAACCAGCGGGTCAGGCTCGCCTCGTCCAGCTTGTCGGCGCCCTCGGGCACAACCGTCCCCGTAAACGCTGCCTGCGCGTCCATCACCGCCCCGCTCATTGGTCGAACACGATGACCGAGCGGGCGGAATGACCCTGCTTCATCTTCTCGAACCCGTCGTTGATGCCTTCCAGCGGAATGCGTTCGGCAATGATGGTGTCGAGATCGAGAAGCCCGCGCATGTAGAAATCAACAAGACGCGGCAGATCCACCGGGAAGTGATTGCCGCCCATGATGGCGCCCTGCAGCTTCTTATCCGACAGCAGGTCCATCGCCGAAAGGCCGACCTTGTGATTGAGTGGCATCATGCCGAGGATCGTCGCCGTCCCGCCGCGCCGCAACGCCGCAACCGCAAGGTCGCCAGAGGCCGGGCGCCCAACCGCTTCAATCGCATGGTGAACGCCGCCCTTGGTCATCTCGACGATTTCCTTGGCCGCGTCGGGTCCGGCATCGAGCGCGTCCGTCGCGCCGAGCTTTTTCGCCAGCTCGCGCTTCTCCGGCATCGGATCGACCGCAATGATACGCCCGGCACCGGCGATCTTGGCCGCGTTGATGGTGGCCAGACCCACGCCGCCACAGCCGACCACGCAAATCGTCTCGCCCGGCGTGAGCTTTGCCGCATTGAACACCGCGCCAGCCCCAGTCGTCACCGCGCAACCGATTACCGCCGCCCGATCGAGCGGCATCTCCGGGTTGATCGCAACGCAGGCGTGTTCGTGCACCAGCATCTGCTCGGCAAATGCCGAGAGGTTCAGCATCTGGTTCACAGTGCTGCCATCGTCGGTCCGGGTGAGGCGCGGGGGCGCGCCAGCCCCGCGCCGGGTGTCGGCCCCAAGGCACAGCGACATTCGCCCGGTCACGCAGAACTCGCAATGGCCGCAGAAGGCCGAGAGGCAGGTGACGACTGCGTCACCCACCTTCACGGTCCGCACTTCCGAACCGACCGCCTCGACGATGCCCGCCGCCTCATGTCCCGGTACGGCCGGGAGCGGATGCGGATAGGCGCCCTCGATGAAGTGCAGGTCCGAATGACACAGCCCGCAGGCCGCCGTGCGGATCAGCACTTCATGCGGACCCGGCTTGGAAACAGTCAGGTCCTGGATTTCGAGCGGTTTGCCCGGTTCGACGAGTACGGCGGCTTTCATCTTCTCTCTCCTTACCGAGCCACGCCCAGATCGCCCGAGCTGAAGCCTCGGTCGCCTGAGGGCAATTCCGAATGGCGGGCAAACTCGATACGGGCGATGGCGCGGGCATGAACTTCGTCGGGTCCGTCGGCCAGTCGCAAGGTGCGCTGGTGGGCATAGGCTTCTGCAAGACCGAAGTCTTCCGAGACGCCGCCGCCACCATGGGCCTGGATCGCATCGTCAATGATCCGCAATGCCATGTTCGGTGCCTGGACCTTGATCATCGCAATTTCCAGCGCCGCCGACTTGTTGCCGACCTTGTCCATCATGTCCGCCGCCTTGAGGCAGAGCAGGCGGGTCATCTCGATGTCGATGCGAGCCTGCGCGATGCGCCATTCCCAGATCGATTGATCAGCCACGCGCTTGCCGAACGCCACGCGCGATTGCAGGCGCTTGGCCATCTTGGCAATCGCCTCCTCGGCCACGCCGATGGTGCGCATGCAGTGATGGATGCGGCCCGGCCCGAGGCGCCCTTGCGCAATTTCGAAGCCTCGTCCTTCGCCAAGGAGAATGTTGGACGCCGGCACACGCACGTCCTTCATCACCACCTCCATGTGGCCATGCGGCGCGTCGTCATAGCCGAAGACGGGCAGGTGACGAACGATCTCAACGCCGGGCGCATCGAGCGGCATCAAAATCATTGACTGCTGCTGGTGACGCTTGGCCTCGAAGTCGGTCTTCCCCATGACGATCGCGATCTTGCACCGCGGATCGCCCACGCCCGACGACCACCACTTGCGGCCATTGATCACATATTCGTCGCCCTCGCGGCGGATCGAGGTTTCGATATTGGTCGCATCCGACGAGGCCACTGCCGGCTCGGTCATCAGGAAGGCGGAGCGAATCTCGCCGTTCATCAATGGGCGCAGCCACCGCTCCTTCTGCTCCAGCGTGCCGTAGCGATGGAACACTTCCATATTCCCGGTATCGGGTGCCGAGCAGTTGAACACTTCGCTGGCCCAGCCGATGCGGCCCATTTCTTCGGCGCAGAGCGCATATTCAAGGTTGGTCAAGCCCGGGCCTTCGAACTCGAAGCTTTCCTCGACGTGATGGTGACCGCCATTGCGCGGCGGCATGAACAGATTCCAGATTCCGGCAGCCTTGGCCTTGGCCTTCTCCTGCTCGACCGTCTGCAGCACCTTCCAGCGGTCACCCGTCGCCTGTTCGGCCTTGTAGTCTTTATAGCGCGGGCGGACGTTGTCCTCGATGAACTGGCGGACGCGGTCACGCCAGTACTTCTGGCGGTCGGTCGGTTCGAAATCCATGAGCCTCTCCTTGGTTGCCCGGCACTGTCCATCGGGCCATGTGCGAATTCAAGCGAAAATTAAGTGACCGATTAAGTCATGTCGTTGATCAAGGTCATTTCATCGTCAGGGGTGAAGGCCCGCCGCATCGGGGTCGGCCTTTGCCACCTGATCGAGCCGCGCCAGACGCGCCTCATGCGCTGCGCGGTCGATCGGGAAGTGCCGCACGACGAAAGCTGTGAGCCCGGCGAGAGCCGCAATGCTCGCGACATAGGCGAGGCTCAGGCGGTGGGTGACTTCCGGCAGGACGGCATCCGGCGCTGTGTTCGCCTCAAGCCCGGCATAGCTGAGCAATAGGCCGGTGATGAACACGCCCAGTCCGCCCGCACACTTCGAGGCAAGGAACGCGCCCGCCGAAAGCGTCCCTTCGGATCGTCGCCCGGTCTGCTCCTCGGATGCCTCCACCACGTCGGCGACCATCGACCACAAGGTCATCGTGCCGGTCACGGTGAAGGTGTTGGACAGCAAGGTACAGGCGAACATCATGCCAAGCGATGCGGTCGTTCCATCAGGTGCCCAAAGGCCGAGCCAGCGCAACATCAGTGGTCCGGCCCAGAACACCATGCCGATCGGGGCCATCCGCATCACCGTTCCGGCCTTGCCCCAGCGCTTCTGTGCCCGCCCGACCAGCATCGAGGCACCCACGACGCTGGCGAAAAGCAGAAATGGAAATGCCTGCAATGCAGTGGGGGTAAATTTCCAGACGTATAGGTAGAGGTAGTTTGATAGCGCAAAGGTGATGCCTTGCGCTGTAAGTGCAGCGGCAATCCCGGCCATCACGATGAGGCATGCAGGGTGGGAAAAGCTTTCCCGGATCTCCCCCAACGAGGCGAAGGCGCTCTTGCCGCTGGCCTCACGCTCAGGCGGCCACGCTGCCACCGCGCGATGCTGCCCGATTGCCGAGACGAGGACGCAGGTGACCATAAGTCCTGCGCCGAACAGCCCGTAATTGCGGTAGCCCTCCCGAGCCAGCATCGCATCTGGCAGGAATACCCCGTAGGCAAGCAGCAGCATCAGCAGCCCGCCGCCCCACGAGAACAGGAAGCGGAAGCGCGTTAGGCGCGTGCGCTCGTCATAGTCCCGGCTGATCTCCGCCACCAGCGCTGCCGAAGGCACTTCGCACATGGCAACCAGCGCCCGGACCATGATTGCCGAGAGCAGCAGCATCAGGAAGCTCGGCTCGCCAATGGGTGACCACAGGAAGATCCATGCGAACCCGAGAGGGATCGGGGCGATGTAGAGAAACGGAAGGCGACGCCCCCAGGCCGTGCGCGTACGGTCGCTGAAATGCCCGACGATCGGGTCGATCAGTCCGTCGAAGACCAGCGCTATCAGCAGGGCAAGGCTGACCAGCCTCGCATCCATGCCGAGCACTTGGTTATAGAAGAGCAAGAGGAACGTGGCGAAGCCGTTGTCCTTCACGCCATAGGCGACACTGCCCAACCCGTTCGCCAAGGCGAGCCGGGTCGGCACGCGACCTTCGATCGGGATCATGCAGCCTTTCCGCTGTCGACCATCTGCTGAAGCGCGTCGAACAGGCCCGGCATATTCGGGTCCCAGCTATGACGCGGCCCGATGGTGATCCCGCCGTCGACAATCAGCGATGTGCCTGTAACAAATCCCGCCGCCTCACTGGCAAGGAACAGCACGGCCTGCGCAATGTCGTCAGGCTGCCCGCCCCGCGCCACGGGCTGCGCCTGCTGCGACATTGCGGCAATCGCGCCCTTGGCCTGCGCCTCCATCTCGGCCGGCATCTCCAGCGAAGCGGTGAAGATATTGGTGTTGATGAAGCCCGGCTGGACTGCGTTCACCCGGATCTGGTGTTTGGCGAGGTCTGCCGCGGCGACCTTGGTCAGGTGCAGGACGCCAGCCTTGGCGACTGCATAGGCGGTGGGAGAGTAGCCCGGGCCGACCGCGGCCACGCTGGACGTGTTGACGAACGACGCGCCCTTGCGTCCGATCATGTGTGGTACGGCGTAGCGGATGCCGAACGCGACGGAGCGAAGCAGCAGGTCCATCGTCCGGTCCCAGCCTTCGGGCTCGATCTCGTCGATCGGGGCGCGGTCTCCGCCAGCGCCGGCATTATTGAAGACCGAGTCGATGCCGCCAGTTTCTGCGGCAGCACGGTCCATCAGGGCCTTGATGTCCTCGCAACGCGTGACGTCGCAGCGGGCAGTCACGACTTTGCCATTGGATGCGCTCGCCGTCGCCAGGAGGCCGGCCTCGTCGATGTCCGCCGCGTAGACCGTCGCCCCCTCGGCCGCGAAGGCGATGGTGGTCGCCCGTCCGATTCCCGAAGCTGCGCCGGTCACGACGACCGTCTTGCCGTTGAATCGCATCCCTCTCTCCAGCGTTTTTATGTCGTTTTACGTTTACGTCAGCTTAGGCGCGAAAGACCGTCCGTCAATGGCGATGGGGTTTACGCTACGGCATGCACGATTTGCCCCAAAGCGCAGGAAAGGTGCCGCAAATCCGCGCTTGCCAGACCATCGCGACTCGCCTTAACCTTCCGATTAAGAGAGGAGCATAACCATGTCAGACCTTGATGCTTTCCGCGCGGAAATCCGCGCATGGCTTGAAGAGAACTGCCCTGCCGAAATGCGTGAACCCGCCCGTGACGAGGGCGACGTCTGCTGGGGCGGACGCAACTTCAAGTTCAAGAACGAAGCGCAGAAGACCTGGATGGAGCGCTGCGCCGCCAAGGGCTATACCGTGCCCGACTGGCCCAAGCCCTATGGCGGCGCCGGCATGTCTCCGGCCGAAGCGAAGATCTGGCGCGAGGAATGCGCCCGCATCGGCGCGCGTCCGCCGCTGTCCAGCTTCGGCATCTGGATGCTCGGCCCCGCGCTGCTGAAGTTCGGCACGGAAGAGCAGAAGGTTCACTACCTCAACCAGATCGCCCGCGGTGAAATCCGCTGGTGCCAGGGCTACTCCGAACCCGGCTCGGGCTCGGACCTCGTCAGCTTGCAGACTTTCGGCGAGGACAAGGGCGATCACTGGGTCGTCAACGGCCAGAAGATCTGGACGTCCTACGCGGACAAGGCCGACTGGATCTTCTGCCTCGTCCGGACCGACAAGACCAACAAGTACCAGGGCATCAGCTTCCTGCTGTTCGACATGACCACCCCGGGCGTGACGACCAAGCCGATCAAGCTGATCAGCGGCAACTCGCCGTTCTGCGAAACCTTCTTCGATAACGTCGTCGTGCCGAAGAACCAGATTGTCGGCGAGCTGAACCGCGGCTGGGATGTCGCAAAGTATCTGCTCGGTCACGAGCGCGAGATGATCTCGGGCGCCGGCGGCGGTGACCGCCTCAACGCCATTGGCGCTGTCGTTGCCCGCAATGGTCTCGAAGACCCGATCCTGCGCGCAGACCTCGCCATGTTCGACGTCGATGCGCTGGCCTATGCCTGCATGGGCGAGAAGTTCCTCGATGAGGCCAAGGTCGGCCGTGCCCATCCCGCACAGCCCAACATGATGAAGTACGCCGGCACGGAACTGAACAAGCGTCGCCACGAACTGCTGATGTCGGCAGGCGGGGCAACCGCGCTTGAATGGGAGAGCGAGCGTACCAATGGCGGTTCGCCGTCGCGCTCGTGGCTGCGCACCAAGGCCAACTCGATCGAGGGCGGCACCAGCGAAGTCATGCTCAACGTTGTCGCCAAACGCATCCTCGAACTGCCGGGAGCCTGATCTATGCCCCTTTACCACACCGAAGATCAGGCCATGCTGGCCGAGAGCGTCACCGGCTTCATGGCCGATGAAGGCGGCATCAAGAAGCAGCTGCGCCACTATCGCGACATGAACTGCCAGGATGGCTTCGGCCACGCCCTCTGGAAGCAGTTTGCCGAAATGGGCCTCACCGGCATGCTTGCCACCGAGGCTGATGGTGGCCTTGCCATGGGCCACGTCGAGGCGGGCATCGTCCTGCGCGAAATCGGTCGCAACCTTACGCCGTCGCCGTTCCTGACCACCTCGGTCATGGGCGTGACCGCGCTTTCGGGAGGCTCGGAGGAACTGCGCGGCCGCTGGCTCCCCGGTGTGATCGCAGGTGACAGCGTGCTGGCCGTGGCGGTCGATGAAGGCCCGAAGCACCGCCCCGAACGCATTGCCTGCAAGGCCGAGAAGGCCGGCAACGGTTTCCGCCTGCAGGGGCGCAAGGCGTTCGTGGTGCAGGGCGCATCGGCTGACGCAATCATCGTCGCTGCGCGCACCTCGGGCAGCGATACCGACAACGACGGCATCACGCTGTTCGCGGTGCCGAAGGATGCCGCAGGCGTGACTCACGAGAACCTGCGTCTGGTCGACAGCGCGATGGCCAGCAACGTCACGTTCGACAATGTCGAGCTCGACGGCGATTGCGTGATCGGCGAAGTCGATGGTGGGCGCGAATTGCTGAACAAGGTTATCCGCGCCGGCCGCATCGGCGCTGCCGCTGAACTGACCGGCGTAGGGCAGGGCGCATTCGACATCACCACCGCCTACCTCAAGACGCGCAAGCAGTTCGGCCAGCTGATCGGTGAGTTCCAGGCGCTGCAGCACCGCGCCGCGCACCTCTATTCCGAACTGGAGATCGCCGAAGCCGCGGTCATCAAGGCGCAGCAGCTGCTCGATGGCAATTCGGAGAAAGCAGACCTCATGGTTTCCGTCGCCAAGGCGAAGGCTGCCAAGGCCTGCAACCTCTCGGTGCGCGAAGGCGTGCAGATGCACGGCGGCGTAGGCATGACCGACGAATACGACATCGGCCTATACATGAAGCGCGACCGTTCGCTCGCCGAGTTCATGGGCGACCAGTACTACCACGCCGAACGCGTGGCCCAGCTCAGCGGCTATTGATCTGATGTAGTGCGTGATGCTTCGACAAGCTCAGCATGAGCGGAATCGGGTAGAATTCCAGATCCGCTCGTCCTGAGCCTGTCGAAGGACACAGGCAGAACGGCCCCCGAACAGGCCGGAAGGGAACAATACATGGATTTCAGCAAGCTCTTCAGCCTTGAGGGCCGCGTCGCGGTCGTCACCGGTGGTTCGCGCGGGATCGGCGAGATGATTGCCGAAGGCTTCATCGCTGCCGGGTGCGAGCGCGTCTACATCACCGCCCGCAAGGCCGCCGTGGTCGAGGAAACTGCCGCCCGCCTCGGCGAGAAGTGCATCGCGCTTCCCGGTGACATCTCGAATGTCGCCGGCATCGAGCAGCTCGCGGCCGACCTCGCCGCCCGCGAAAGCAAGCTCGACATCCTCGTAAACAACGCCGGTGCTGCGTGGGGCGCGGACTTCGAGGACTTTCCGGAAGTGGGCTGGGACAAGGTCATGGACCTCAACGTCAAGACCCCGTTCTTCCTGACGCAGAAGCTGCACGGTCTGCTCAAGGCTGCCGCCAGCAAGGAGCAGCCAGCGAAAGTCATCAATATCGCCTCAGTCGATGGCCTGCGTGTCAATCCGTGGGAGACCTACAGCTATCAGGCTTCGAAGTCGGCGCTGATCCATCTGACCCGCCGCATGGCCGCCCGCCTGATCAAGGACCAGATCGTCGCGAGCTGCATTTGCCCCGGCGCATTCCCGTCGGAAATGAACAAGGCCGCGGCCAAGAACCCCGAAGCCTCCGCCAAGGGCATTCCCTCCAAACGGATCGGCACGATCGAAGATATGGCAGGTGGCGCAATCTTCCTCGCCAGCCGCGCGGGCGACTATGTCGTTGGAACGCCGCTGCCGATCGATGGCGGCATCGTCAACGGCTGGATCCCGGACAATGCAATCGATCCGTCAGGTCACTGATCGGGCAAATTTCTGGGGTGCCCTCGTACATGCGGGGGCACCGTTACCAGTTCAGCCGCGCATGAGTCCGCGCACAAAGTCGATCAGTCCGGTCTGGCGCGTCCGCTTCATGCGCTCGGCGGCCAGGATCTCGCGGACCTTGTCAAAGCAGCCTTCGACATCGTCGTTGATCACCACGTAGTCGTAACCGTCCCAGTGGCTGATCTCGGCCTGGGCCCGGTCCATCCGCGCCGCGATCACTTCGGCCGTGTCGGTACCGCGCCCGGTCAGGCGGCGGCGCAGCTCTTCAAGGCTCGGCGGCAGGATGAACACGCGCACCACATCTGCTTGCGCCTTCTGGTAAAGCTGCTGGGTGCCTTGCCAGTCGATATCGAACAGCACGTCTCCTCCGGCTTTTAGCCGGTCACGAATATGTGCCTTGGGCGTGCCGTAGCAGTTGCCGAAGACCACCGCCCATTCGTAGAACTCGTTGGCCTCGACCATGCGGTCGAACTCGACCTTGTCGACGAAGTAGTAGTCCTTGCCCTCGACTTCCCCGGGACGCATCGGGCGCGTAGTGACCGAGACCGACGCAGCGATCTCGTTGTCCTCGGCCAGAAGCTTGCGCGCGATCGTCGTCTTGCCGGCGCCGGAGGGCGAGGACAGGATGAGCATGAGGCCCCGGCGGTGCAGGGTGTCGTCGTCTTGGGACTCGTGAACCATGTGCGCTAGTGGCGCATCGCTTCCCGCATGGTCAAGTGGGGATGGTTCCGCTCAGCTCTTCTTGCCGCGCTCGGCCTGTTCCTCGATTGCAGCTTCGCCTGCTGCCTCGGCGGTTCTGCTGCGACGGCGGTCATAGAGGGTCTTGGCCAGCAGGCCGCCACCGACAACGATCGCGCCGGGCACAGAGCGTGTGGCGACGCGGGCAATGGCAGTGCCGACCAGGGTTTGCATCATCGTGCGTCCCTGGATAACGCGGCCCGCTTTTTTCGAACCCATCTTCGTCCCGATCAGGCCTTTCTCGACGCCACGGCGCAGCAGCGAACCACCGGCACGCAGGGCGATATCCGCCAGAATCAGGTTGGTCATCGGGTTGGGGCTGGGAGCAGGCACCTTGTCAGCGGCGTCCTTTGCCGCATCGGCCAGTTTCTTGCCCTTCTTCGCCATGCCCTTGCCCTCTGTCAGCGGGGCAGAGCCCCTTACTTCTTCTTGCCGAAATCCACCGTGACGACGTTCGACCCGTCCTCGGTCCGCTCAACGGCAGGCGTGTCGGCTTGTTCCGGCGAATCATTCTCGGCCGGCTCAACCGGTTCGGCCTCGTCATCGACAACAGCCTGGAATTGCAGGCCGAAATCGACTGCCGGATCAACGAATGCGGTGATGGCCGAGAACGGAATCACCAGGGTCGAAGGAATCTGGTTGAACGAAAGGCCAACGCTGAACTGATCTGCCTCGACCTTGAGGTCCCAGAACTTGTTCTGCAGCACGATCGTCATCTCGTCGGGGAAACGCTCGCGCAGACGCTGCGGAATGTCCACGCCGGGAGCGCCGGTCTTGAAGGTGATGTAGAAGTGGTGGGTGCCCGGCAGCATCCCGCCGCCGGCAGCAACTTCGCCCAGCACCCTGCCGACCACGGCGCGCAGCGCCTCCTGCACGATTTCGTCGTAGGGGATCAGGCTGTCAGGTGCATCGCTCATGCCGCCACAACTGACCTCCCCGGCCGTTCGGGTCAAGTGGGGACGGACATTGATTCTAAACCGGAGCGGCGTATAGGCGCTTTCCCATGCGCACCGGATCGATCACGCGAAAGACCGAGGAAACCGACATTGCCGTGTCGGTGAACCTCGATGGCACCGGCACCTACAAGGTGGAAACGGGCATCGGCTTCCTCGATCACATGATCGAGCAGTTCAGCCGCCACTCGCTGATCGACATCGAATGCCGGGTGAAGGGCGATCTCCACGTCGACCAGCACCACACCACCGAGGACAGCGCCATTGCGCTGGGCCAGGCCATCTCCCAGGCACTGGGCGACAAGAAGGGCATCACCCGCTACGGCCACACTTATTCGCCGATGGACGAGGCACTGAGCCGCGTCGCGCTCGACATTTCGGGCCGTCCGGTGCTGATCTGGAAGGCTGCCTTTACGCAGCCTCGCTTGGGCGAGATGGACACCGAGCTGTTCGAGCACTGGTTCCAGTCGATCAGCCAGGCGGCCGGCATCACGCTGCACATCGAAAGCCTCTACGGCTCGAACAACCACCACATCATCGAAGGCATCTACAAGGGCTTTGCCCGCGCCATGCGCCAGGCGATCACCATCGATCCGCGCAAGGCCGATGCCGTGCCTTCGACCAAGGGCATCCTCGGTGGCTGATACCCTCGCGCTGGTCGATTACGGCGCGGGCAATCTCCGCTCGGTTGCCAATGCGCTGAAGGCTGCGGGTGCAGAAGGCGTCGTGGTGACGTCCGATCCCAGCGTCATCCGCGCTGCGGACCGAATCGTGCTTCCCGGCGTCGGTGCATTCCGTGCCTGTATCTCGGCGTTGTCCTCCGTACCCGGCCTGGTCGAAGCGATGGAAGAGCGCGTCCTCGTCGGCGGCGCCCCCTTCCTCGGCATCTGCGTCGGCATGCAGCTTCTCGCCGATCGCGGCATCGAGTTCGGCACGACCGACGGCCTTGGCTGGATCGGCGGCGAAGTGCGCGTGATCGAGCCGGCCGACCCGTCGATCAAGGTGCCGCACATGGGCTGGAACGACGTCGCTCCGATGGCGCATCAGGGCGGTGCCGAACTGCTCGAACCGGGCGAGGCCTATTTCCTCCACTCCTACCACTTCGTCCCCGAGGAGGGCGCGCACATAGCGGCAATGAGCGATCACGGCGGCGGTATCGTCGCGGCGGTGGCGCGCGACAATATCCTTGGCGTGCAGTTCCACCCGGAAAAGAGCCAGTCCTACGGCCTCTCGCTGCTCGCCCGCTTCCTTGAATGGAAGCCTTGACCGGTTAGCCTGAGGGAACTGTAACGCGCACCCGGGCCTTTTCTTCCTCTGAAGGAGGCTCTTGCCGCATGACCACGTTTCCGTTCGACCGTCTGGTGTTCACGCCCTTCATGGTGGACCTCGCGCAATCCCCCTTGCGCGGTCGCTTCGATGCCGAGACGTATGTACTGGGAGCCTTCAACCCCGGGATGACGGTGCTGCCGAACGGCAACCTGCTCTTCATGGTGCGCATTGCCGAGGCGCTGCGCCAGCCGATCCGCGATGGCAAGGTCCACGCGATTCGCTGGCACGAGGGCGGCTATGTCCTTGATGGCTGGCCGCTGGAGCTCGCCGACACTTCGGACCCGCGCAAGTTCCTGCTCCACGGCGGCGGCTGGAAGATCATGGCGCTGACCTCGCTGTCGTGGCTTCTCCCGGTCGAAATGTCGCCCGACGGTCTGAACGTGGTCGCAATACACTACGACAAGGCGATTGCGCCCCAAGGCTCGTTCCAGTGCTACGGCACCGAGGACGCCCGCATCTCACGCATGGGGGAGGGCGCCTACCTGATGACCACCTGTTCGGTCAGCCCGGAGCGCCATTCGACCACGCTCTATTCGTCCGAGAACGGCCTCGATTGGCACTTCGAAGGCATCGTGCTCGATCACCAGAACAAGGACATGCTTATCTTCGAGGGGCTAGTCCATGGCGAGTACTGGGCGCAGACCCGGCCATTGGGCGATCTGTATTTCGCCTATCCACCGGGCAGCGAGTGGCGCTCCGGTCCCTCGATCAACCTCGCCACATCTCCTGACGCACTGCACTGGAGGCCACGGGTCGAGCCGGGCATTCGCCCTCACGCCGGCACCGCGGCCACCGCTCGCATGGGTGGCGGCACGCCTCCCATCCTGACCGAGGTCGACGGCAAGCGTGGCTGGCTTACTCTCTGGCATGGCGTCGAACCGAAGGAGATCGTCGGCATCTACCGCACCTATTGGACCCTGCTCGATTCGGACGAGCCGTGGCAGACGATCGGCGGGAGTCATACCCCACTTCTCGAACCCAATGCCGAATTGACTCACCCCATGGAAGACCTGCTCTATCTGCGTGACGTGGTCTTCACCACCGGCATCGCCGAGCTTGACGACCGTTACATCGTCGCCTCGGGCGAGGCCGATCTTGCCTGCCGCATCACCCATGTGCCCAAGGAAGCCTTCCGTTCGGCGTAAAGCGCTGCTAGGCGCGCGCTCCATGATCGTCTTTCCCGCCATTGACCTGAAAGCTGGCCAGGTCGTTCGCCTCGCCGAAGGAGACATGGACCGCGCCACGGTCTACGGGGACAACCCCGCCCATCAGGCGAGCCTCTTCGCCGAGGCCGGATCACAGTACCTCCACGTGGTCGACCTCGACGGTTCGTTCGCCGGCCGTGCAGAGAACCGGGAGGCCGTGGAAGGCATCCTCAAGTCGTTCCCCGGCCACGTCCAATTGGGCGGCGGCATCCGCACGCGTGAGGCGGTCTCGGGCTGGTTCGACTTGGGCGTCAGCCGCGTCGTCATGGGCACCGCTGCGCTCAAGGACCCGCAGTTCGTCAAGGACATGGCAAAAGAGTTCCCCGGCGGCATCGTCGTCGCGGTTGACGCGCGCGACGGCATGGTTGCCACCGAGGGCTGGGCCGACGTCTCGGACGTCTCGGTCGTCGATCTCGCCCGCCGCTTCGAGGACGCAGGCGTCGCCAGCCTGTTGTTCACTGACATTGGCCGCGATGGCCTGCTAAAGGGCGTGAACCTCGACGCTACCGTCGAACTCGCCCGCCGCGTCGACATCCCGGTTATCGCCAGCGGCGGTGTCAAGGGCATCGACGACATCCGCATGCTCAAGATCCACGAGGTCGACGGCATCGAAGGCGTCATCACCGGCCGCGCGCTGTTTGAAGGCAAGCTTGATCTGAAAGCCGCGATCGCGATGGCCGAGGCTTAAGGTCTTGCTCTCTCCCCTTCAGGGGAGAGATACGAAGGCTTGTCAGCTTGCTGACTAGCCGAAGTTGAGAGGGGCATGTTGCGCCAGCCCCTCTCCCAACCCTCTCCCCTGAAGGTGAGAGGGCTTACGAAGGATTGAGCCATGACCGTCCGCGTCCGCGTCATCCCCTGCCTCGATGTCCGCGATGGCCGCGTGGTCAAGGGCGTCAACTTCGTCGACTTGCGCGATGCCGGCGATCCGGTCGAGCAGGCCCGTGCGTACGACAAGGCTGGCGCGGACGAGCTGTGTTTTCTCGATATTTCTGCCAGCCACGAAGGTCGCGGCACGCTGCTCGATGTCGTCGCGCGCACGGCTGAAGTCTGCTTCATGCCGCTCACCGTCGGTGGCGGGGTCAGGGCAGTCGAAGACGCCCGCGCCCTCCTCCTCGCCGGGGCGGACAAGGTCGCGGTCAATTCCGCCGCAGTCGCCCGGCCCGAATTGGTGCGCGACATTGCCGAGAAGTTCGGCGCGCAGTGCGTGGTCGGTTCGGTTGATGCGCGGCGGGTGTCTCCCGGCAAGTGGGAGATCTTCACACACGGCGGGCGCAAGGCCACCGGCATCGACGCGCTGGCCCACGCGGTCAACCTCGCCACGCTTGGCGCGGGCGAATTGCTCGTCACCTCGATGGACGGTGACGGCACGCAAAAGGGCTACGACCTCGAACTTACCCGCGCCATCGCCGATGCCGTACCGGTCCCGGTCATCGCCAGCGGCGGCGTCGGCAGCCTCGATCACCTTGTCGAAGGCGTGACCCAAGGCCATGCCAGCGCCGTCTTGGCGGCCTCGATCTTCCACTTCGGCACGCACTCGATTGCAGAGGCGCATGCCGCGCTTCGGGCCGCAGGACTGCCAGCGCGTTCCTGACTCCGGGCGCGAGTCCCAAGATGGGGCATTAACCATCTGAACTAAGGGATTTTACGCAAACCTCCGATCTGGCAAGAGCTTGGCGTTAACAATCAAGGTCGCTTGCTCGTGCTTCGTATCGGAACGTCCCTCCTTGGAGTCCTGCTGTCGGTCGCGCCAGCCATGGCGCAGTCGAGTGGCATCTCGATCCCCGAACCCACTGATGGCGCCCTGTTCGGCATGGGCCTCGTGGGCCTGATCGTCGGCCGCCACATCGCCAAGCGCCGGGGTTGACCGGCACGCCTGTTCCGCGCCATTGCGGGGCTCATGGAACACGGTGAAATCCTTGGGCGGCTCGAAGCCACGATAGCCCAGCGTCGCGCGGGCGACCCTTCCGCCAGCTATGTTGCCAAACTCAACGCCAAAGGTCTGGCCAAGATCGCCCAGAAGGTGGGTGAGGAAGGCACCGAGACCGTAATCGCCGCGCTCACCGGAGACCGCAAGGAACTCATCGGCGAAGCGGCGGACCTCATCTTCCACCTGATGGTGCTGCTCTCTGCCAAGGACGTGCCGATCGCTGAAGTTCTGGCCGAGCTTGAGCGGCGCGAGGGCACCTCGGGGATCGCCGAAAAAGCCAGCCGGAGCAACTGAGATGGCCGTTGACGCAACGCTCCCCTACGATGACCAGAACATCTTCGCCAAGATCCTGCGCGGGGAAATCCCCAATCGCACGGTCTACGAAGATGACTATGCGCTGGCGTTTCACGACATCAACCCGCAGGCACCGACCCACGTCCTCGTGATCCCCAAGGGGGCCTACGTGTGCTGGGACGATTTCTCCGAAAAGGCGTCCGAAGCGGAAATTGCTGGCTTTGTCCGCGCCGTGGGCAAGGTCGCGCGTGATCTCGGCTTGGTGGCTCCGGGCTATCGGCTGCTGGCCAACACCGGCACCAACAGCCATCAGGAAGTGCCGCATCTTCACGTTCACCTCTTCGCCGGGCAGCCGCTTGGCCCGATGCTGGTGCGCTGAACGGGGTGAACACGGGGGTAAGGCGTTAACCACCCCTTGCCCTTCGACTCGTCGCAAGGGTAGGGTTGCCAACGAATGTCCCTGCCGCTTGCCCCCTCTGGCCAGTTCGATGGCTCCCAGCACCTTTACCCGGTCCGCGTCTACTTCGAGGACACGGACCTTTCGGCTGTCGTCTATCACGCCAACTACCTGCGCTGGTTCGAACGCGCCCGGTCAGACATGCTGCGTTTGCTCGGCATAGACCAGCGTGCCGCCCACGAAGCGGGCGAGGGCGCCTACGCCGTCAGCGAAATGAACCTGCGCTACCTGCGGCCTGCCAAGCTCGATGACGAAGTGCTCATCCGCAGCCACGTGGACGAACTTTCTCCTGCCACCTGCTGGATCGTGCAGCGTGCGTTCAGGAACGAGACGCTTCTGTGCGAAGCGAGGGTGCGCGTCGCCTTCGTCGCGCCGAATGGCCGCCCCCGTCGCCAACCGCGCGAATGGATGGCCGCTTTCCAGACAATTGCAACTGCTCCCGAAGGACAGGAAACCGCATGATTCTCCCGATGCTCGCCAATGGCGTTGCCTTCGCGCCGACTTCGCTCAACCCCGTGCAGCTATTCCTCGATGCCGACTATGTCGTGCAGGCGGTGATGATCGGCCTGGTGCTTGCCAGCATCTGGACATGGACCATCATCATCGGCTTTTCGCTGAAGATGGGTAGCGTCCAGCGCGGGTGCGACAAGTATGAGAAGGAGTTCTGGGAAGCGCGCGACATCGATCAGTTCCAGAAGGAGAACAAGGGCCGCGACCTGCCCTCGGCCCGCGTGGTCAACGCGGCGCTGATGGAATGGCGCCGGTCCACGTCGGGCAAGGCCATCGATCGCGAAGGCACGCGCCAGCGCCTGAACACGGCACTTGATGGCGCAGTCATTACAGAGACGGACGCGCTCGCCAGCCGCCTCAACTTCCTGGCGACCGTCGGCTCGGTGGCGCCATTCGTTGGCCTGTTCGGCACGGTGTGGGGCATCATGGACAGCTTCTTCAACATCGGCGCACAGCAGAACTCCTCGCTGGCCGTGGTCGCACCTGGCATTTCCGAAGCGCTGTTCGCCACCGCCATTGGTCTGTTCGCGGCCATTCCGGCGGTCATCGCCTACAACCGCTTTTCACACCGCGTGAACCGCTTCGAAACCCGGCTCTATCGCTTCGCCGACCGCTTCCACGCCTCGCTCAGCCGCGAACTGGAGGCCTGAGGCATGGCGATGTCCATGGGTTCGGGCGGCGGAGGCGGTCGCGGTCGCAGAGGCCGTGGCGGGCGCGCCGCGATGAGCGAGATTAACGTCACCCCGCTTGTCGACGTCATGCTCGTGCTGCTGATCATCTTCATGGTCACCGCACCAATGCTGGCGGCGGGTGTGCCGGTCGACCTGCCCGACAGCAAGGCAGATCCGCTCGACCAGCAGCAGGACCATATCACCGTTACCATTGACGCGCAGGGCGCAGTTTTCCTTGACGACCAGCAGCTTGCTCCCGGCGAACTGACTGACCGCCTTGCCGGCCTGCAGAAAGGCCCGAAGCCCCCGCTCGTCACCTTGCGCGCCGATCGCGTGCTCGATTGGGGCCGCGTCGCCGCCGTGATGGGCGAGTTGAACGCCGCGGGCTTCAAATCGATCTCGCTGGTCACCAACAGTTCATCCGCACCGCAATAGGCCTGAAGCGATGCGCGATCCCACCGCAGGAGGACTTTCGAAGCAGGAAGGGGCAGGGCTGGCCATTGCCGCCTTGGCTCACGCCGGCCTGCTCGGCTTCCTGATGCTCTCCCCGCCGGGCAAGACGGTGAAGCCACCGCCGCAGCGCATGGAAGTGACCTTCTCCGAAGAGATTGCCGATCAGTCGACCTCGCCCGATCCCATGGCCGAGGCCGCGCCCGACGTTGCGCCCGAATTGGGTGAGCCTGAACCCGAACCCGTCGCGCAACCGCAACCCTTGCCCGAGCCGCCCAAGCCGGCTCCTGCGCCCCCGCAGCCCAAGCCGGTGCCCGTACCGCCCAAGCCCGCGCCCAGGCCGCAGCCGCAACCGAAGCCGGTGCCGCCTAAACCGGCCCCTCCCAAACCTGCGCCGCCAAGGCCCGTTCCTCCGAAGCCTGCTCCTGCAAGGGCGACACCGGCCAAGCCCGCGCCCGCGAAACCTGCGGCGAAGCCCGCACCAGCGGCAACCACGCCAAAGTCCGGTTCGGGCGATACCAGCCCGCGCCGCAGGCCGGACGCTCCCGCGGGCGGGTCACGCATTGGCTCCGACTTCCTGAAGGGCATTCCTGGCTCGACCAAGCCCGGCACGGCAAAGGCGGCCCCCGCAGCAACGATAGGACCTGAGGTCCGGTCGTCTCTCGCGGGCGCGATTTCGCGCCAGATCAAGCCGCATTGGGCCGCACCGCAAGGTGTCGACGCCGACAAGCTGGTGACGATCCTGGCCTGGGATCTCAACCCGGACGGTAGCCTCGCCGGTCGCCCTCGCGTCGTCGATCAACAGGGCATCACCCCTGCCAACGAAGCGCAGGCCAAACGACATGCCGAGCAGGCGATTCGCGCTGTGCAATTGGCCGCACCGTTTGATCTGCCCGATACCTACTATTCCGGTTGGAAGCGCGTCACCGCCTTCCGCTTTGACAGGAAGTTGTCCCAATGAAGATGCGTTTCCTCGTTCTTGCCGCAGGGCTTGTCTCGATGCCTGCGCTTGTCGCGGCCCAGCAGGCCACGCTCCCTTCATCGACTGCGGCGCAGACCCCAGCAGATGAAGGGCTGACCGGTTCCGTGTCCGACGAGAACGAGTGGCAGGACCTCGGCATCGCCATCCCGTCCTTCCCCACCAACGCCTCGGTTGCGACCGCAGCCGAGGGCGGCAATACCGAAGCGCTTGGCCGCAACGTCGCCCGCATTGTCTTCAACGACTTGCGCAACAACGGCCTGTTCAAGCCTGTCGGCCCCGACCAACTCCCCGAAGTCGCCTTCCCGCAAGTCGCAGCCCCCACCTTCGATACCTGGCGCGGACGTTCTGCTGAAATGCTGGTGCAGGGCTTCGTCAAGGCCAACGACGATGGCCGCCTGACTGTCGGCTGCTATCTCTATGACGTCGCCCTTGGCAGCGAACTTGCGCGTCAGGGGTACGTCGTGAAGCCCGAGGAATGGCGCCGCGCCGCGCACAAGTGCGCCGACATGGTCTATTCGCGCCTCTCCGGCGAAAGCCCGTTCTTCGACAGCAAGATCGCCTACATTGCCGAGACCGGCCCCAAGGATCGCCGCCGCAAGCAGCTGGCGATCATGGATTCCGATGGCGCCAATCACCGCTTCATCACCAATGGCCAGGCCACCGCGCTGACCCCGCGCTATTCGCCGGATTACAGCCGGATCGTCTACCTCAGCTACCTCAACGGTGCGCCGCGCATCTACGTCTATAACGTCGGCACCGGCCAGCAGACGCTGGTGACGTCCAGCACAAACCCCACCTTCGCCCCGCGCTGGTCGCCCGATGGCAAGTGGATTCTCTATTCGATGGCCATTGCCGGCAACACCGACATCTATCGCGTCCCCGCCACCGGCGGCCAGTCCACCCGCCTCACGGATAGCCCCGGCATCGACGTCGGTGGCTCATACTCGCCAGATGGCAGCAAGATCGTGTTCGAAAGCGACCGCTCGGGTAGCCAGCAACTCTACGTCATGGACGCCGACGGTTCGAACCAGAAACGCATCAGCTTTTTCGGCGGTCGCGCCGCCACGCCCGAATGGTCACCGCGCGGAGACCAGATCGCCTTCACCCACATCGGCGGCAACTTCCGCATTGCCGTGACCGATCCGTACGGCAAGGGCATGCGCTTCCTCACCGATTCGTGGCAGGACGAAGCTCCGACCTGGTCGCCCAACGGCCGCATCGTGCAGTTCTTCCGCACCGAACGCGGCAGCGGAAAGACCGGAATCTGGCAGGTTGACCTGACCGGGCGCAACGAGCGGAAACTCAATACGCCGGTCGATGGTTCAGACCCTGCATGGGGCCCTGTCCTGCCCTGAACAAGGAAGGATCAGCGCCCTTGTCAATTCATCGCCGAAATTGCACCTTGCGTCGCCATCTCTCCCCTCTCTCCAAAGGAGAATGCCCATGAACCGCTCGATCCTGATTGCCGGCGTTGCCGCTGTCACCCTTGGCCTCGGTGCCTGTGCGTCGAAGCCCAAGCAGCTTCCGCCTGAGCCGGGTACCACCACTACCACGCAGACCACCCCTCAGACGACCCAGCCGACCGGACCCGTGCCCGGCAGTCAGGCCGATTTCGTGGCGTCGGTCATCTCAGACACCGTGAACTTCGACACCGACCGCTACAACATCGACGCATCGGATCAGGGCATCCTGCAAAGCCAGGCCTCTTGGCTGGCGCGCTATCCGGCCAAGTCGATCACCATCGAAGGCCACTGCGACGAGCGCGGCACGCGTGATTACAACATCGCGCTGGGCGAACGCCGCGCCAATGCGGCCAAGAACTACCTGGTCAGCCTCGGCGTCGATCCCTCGCGCGTCACCGTCGTCAGCTATGGCAAGGAGCGCCCGCTGGCGCTTGGTTCGGATGAAGATTCGTGGGCACGCAACCGCCGCGCGGTCACCGTCACGGTCAACTGATCCCCTTACAATGCAGGCAAGGCCCGGACCCGAAAGGTTCGGGCCTTTCGCATTCCCGGCACCACACCCATCTTGACCTTTCCTGCGGGTTTGGCTTGGGATTGAGGCAATGGCACGCAACACACGATCGTCTGACTGGGGCTTTCCCCGCTGGCGCGGCTACGGCAGCGCCTTCGAGGCTGCGCCCGTGCGCCTGTGCGATCGTGCCGGATGCGACCAGAAGGGCGATTGCCCGGCCCCCAAATCACCCAACAACCCTGATCGCTGGTATTTCTGCCAGCAGCACGCCGCAGAATACAACCAGGGCTGGAACTACTTCGAAGGGCTCGACAAGGAAGAGGCCGAGCGTCGCGAAGCCGAAGAGCGCGGCGAGGCCTCGGGCTTCAAGCAGGCCGCATGGGCCGAATGGGGCGGTTCCGGCGATGGCACCCGCAGCCGGGACGAACTGCGCGCCCTCGAAACGCTAGGCCTTGATCCGGACGCTGATTTCGATGCGGTGAAGAAGGCTTGGCGTTCCAAGGCGAAGGAAGTCCACCCCGATGTCCGGCCGGGCGACAAGGCCGCGGCGGAGCAGTTCCAGAAGCTGCAGGTCTCCTACGAGGTGCTCCGTGCTGCCGAAGAGCGTCGCGAGTGGAAGGGGTAGCAGTGGATCAGATCGGCCGCTTCGGCCCGCATCAGGCCAGCGAAGCCGCAATCCGCCTTGCCCGCGATGGTGTCATCGTGTTCGAGCGTCTGTTCGATCCGGCTGTCGTCCTGTCCATTGCTGACCATGTTCGCCGCCGCGTTCCCGGCGCCTATGATCCAGACGCACCCCGGCCCGAAGACTATCTCAGCGTCGGCACCAAGCGCATGAACGGTCTGGTTCCGATTGATCGCAGCATGGCCCCAGCCATTGATATGCTGCTCAATCCGGCGCTGGATATCCTGTTCAGCGCAGCGCTGGGCAGAGACTGGGTCTATGAATCGTTCGGCGTGATCAGTTCCTTTCCCGGAGCAACCACGCAAGGGTATCACGCCGACGACGCGCATCTGTTTCCGGGCAGCGCCTTTGCCGGCAGTCTTCCCGCCTATGCGCTGACCATTTCGATCCCCCTGATCGAAGTGAATGGAATCAACGGTGGCACCGAGTTTCTTCTCGGCACCCATCTCTCGAGCACTGGCGAAGGCGCGAATGACACGCCTGTAACCAGCCCGCTGCTCCCCGGCGACTGCATGATCTGGGACTACATGGTCCGCCATCGCGGTCAGGCCAATAACAGCGATAAGGCCCGGCCTATGCTCTATCTCACCGCGTGCCGTTCCTTCTGGTCTGATTCCAAGAACTTCCGTCCGGATGCGCGCAAGCTTGTGATCGAGCGAGACCTCGTTTGGTCCTTGCCCGCTGCAAGTCGCAAGCGGCTCAAGCGGTTCAAGCCGCTTCCCGGCTTAGGCACGGGATTGCGCAGCATCAGTCGCGTTATTGGCTGGTACGCGCCAGGGCTTCATCAAGGATTGCTGAAACTCTTGCGTCGTCCGGGAAGCCTTCGCTGATCCACCGATCCTCAACCGCGCGCAGCAGCCTCGCAACTTCAGGGCCCGCCGTAATACCACGAGCCACGATCGCGCCGCCTTTCAGCGGGAAGATCGGGACTGTCCAGCCCTCCAGCGCGGCAACGGACGAGCCGCCGATCAGCAGCCGGTCGCGCGCTTCCTCGATGCCGAGGCGATAGGCCAGCGCCCGGCCGTCTGCTTCTCCGGCTTTGCGCGCCGCGGCACTGGCGAGCCGCTTGCGCTGTGCCACCGAAAGCCGCAGCCGCGCGGCGACCTGTTCGGCCAGCGGCGGGTCGGGCGGCAGGAGCGCGGCCAAGCGCCGCAACGCCACGGCCTGCACCCCAGCCGCGCGCTCGTTAGCAATTAGCGCGGCAAGAACAGCCAGCCCTTCACTCCCGGCCTCGGGCAGCACTTGCTCCAGCACGCCAAGCTCAGCCATCCGGCGTACTGTCGGGGCCGGATCGGGAAGGCCCAACAGGTTCATCATTTCCCAGCCAACGCGCTCGCGCGAAAGGCCTTTCATCCCGGCGGCGAGTTCTGCCACCGCCTGTTCGGCAGCGGCGTCGGCAGGAAGCGAACCGAACCGTGCCTGAAACCGGAAATAGCGCAGGATGCGCAGGTAATCCTCGCGGATGCGCTCGCGGGCATCGCCGATGAAGCGCACGCGCCGGGCGGCGAGGTCGGCCAGCCCGCCATGGTAATCGAACACCTCCAGCTTGCGAGGATCGGCGTAGAGCGCGTTGATCGTGAAATCGCGTCGCGCCGCATCGTCGCGCCAGTCGGTCGAGAACGCTACGGTCGCATGGCGGCCATCGGTAGACACGTCGCGGCGCAGCGTCGTGATCTCGACCGTGCCCCCTGCAAGGACCGCAGTCACCGTCCCGTGGGCAATGCCGGTCGGCACCGCCTTGATCCCCGCCTGGCTCAGCCGAGCCACGGTTTCCTCCGGCAGAAGCGTCGTCGCCATGTCCACGTCTTTCGGCGAAAGCCCAAGGATCGTGTCTCGCACAACTCCGCCGACCCAGCGGCAATTGCCCTCACCCTGCGGATCGAGCGCAGTGACCAGCGCCGCAAGGTCCTCGCGCCCGGTCCATGCTGCTGGGGGCAGGCGTTCAGTCATGCCAGCTCATCCGCTTTGCCAGATTGGAGATGATCGCCGCCGTCACGCCCCATATGCGATGCTCGTTCCACAGAATCTCGATGAAGCGCCCCTTGCGCCCATTCCATTCTGCCGATTGCCAGACATGCTGCATCGGGTCGAGCAGGAAGCCCAACGGCGGCTCGAACCAGTCCGCCACTTCTGCCGGATTGGGTTGCAGCGGCAGGTCGGGCGGGACCATCGCCAGCACCGGCGTAATGTCATACCCCGTGCCCGTGCGGAACCGGTCGGTTTCGCCGATCACTGACACGTCTTCTGGCCGGATGCCCAGTTCCTCGTTCGCTTCGCGCAGGGCGGCCTCGATTGGGGTCTCACCGGGGTCGAGCTTGCCTCCCGGGAATGCCGCTTGCCCCGGATGCGCGCGCATGTGCGAGGGCCGATGAATCAGGAGCACTCCGGGGCCATCCGGATGGTTCTGTCGCTCGGTCACGGCAATCAGCACAGCCGCGGGCCGCAAACCGTGCTCGGGCAGGGGGCGCCAGTCTTCGTAAAGCTCCTTGGCAGGCTCCCGGTGTCCCTCGGCATAGAGCTGCGCAAGCCTTGTCAGCAGGCTCATGTGCCGGGCACCAGCGCGAAGCGCTGGCCAAGACTTTCCACGGCAAGGTCATCGCTGCCCCGCGACAGGGCATGCTCGATCAACTGTCCGTAGGTGCTGCGGTTGAGCCGGGCCTCCGTGCCGTTTCGGACGGCGAGGTAAAACGCCGGGATCTCGGCCGTGCCTGCGATCCGCAGCGGATGGTCCGGCCCGCAGATCACAAGGTCGTCGCTGTTGAGCCGGAAGGCCAAAGCCGTGCGTCCCTCCGGATCCAGCTTCACCTGCATATCGGTCGCCAGGAAAGCGGCGTCCTCCACAGCGATGGCCAGCTTCTGGAACGGCGTCACCAGCCAGTGTTGGCCTTGCTCGTCCCGCGTCAGCAACGAGGAAAACGCTCGCACCATCGCCGGACGCCGAATCTCGCCACCCTGATGAAACCATCGCCCATCTGCGGCAATGCGCATCTCGCTGTCGCCCAGTTCCTGTGGGCTCCATTGGTCGATTGGCGGCAGCTTGCGCGCAGCCACCTGCGCGGCCAGTTCGGCGAGGCTCAGGGATGCGAGTTCGGGCGGGGGAGTGTAGGGCACCGTTTGCCGATGCCAGATCGGATCAGCGCCGCCAAGGCCCCAACATGCCCTCTTGCGGCAGGACGGCAGGATTGGCGGTGCGGCACAGCAGGCGATGCTGCTCGTACGGTCCCGGCAGGCGCCATCCGCCTGTCTGGGCGTTGCTGAAGCCAAAGAAGCGTTCGTAGTACTCGGGATCGCCGATCAGCACCTGTGGCAGCGGCGCGCGCGGGTCGATGGCGGTAAGCGCCGCCGTCATCAGCGCCTTGCCAAAGCCTTCGCCCTGCAGATGCGGCATCACCGCCACCGGGCCGACCATGATCATCGGATGCATGCGGCCGCTTTCGTCGGTCAGCGCCACCGGCCAGCACTGGATCGTGCCCGCCAGCAAGTCCTCGTCGTCAAGCGCCGCGAACGACAGGTTGCCGAGTGGCTCCATGCCCTCGCGCACCTTGTAGGCAGTTCGCTGGTGCCGCGTCGGCTCAAACGCTGCATCGAGCAACTGCTCGACCAGCGCGGGATCGACATCGGCAAGCGGGATGATCTTGGACAACGGCGGTGCTTTCTTCGGCCCTGCGAACTCGGGCGGGAAGCGCGCCGATAGCCCCCAAGGCCACATGCTGCAAGTTTGGAGGAACGTCGCTTCCGCACAGCGGTTCTCTGGATGCAGAAACTGCAAGCGTTGCATCGGTAATATCACTTTAGCTTATGCTCATATACGGCTAGGAAGTCATTGAGGCGCCACAAGAAGACGCCCGATCCCGTGCAGGGGAGATAAACGTGTTCGCAGGTATGGACAGCCAAATGGCGGCGCTGGTTCTGGCGCGTATGCAGTTCGCCTTCACGGTGAGCTTCCACTTCATTTTCCCGGCCTTTTCGATCGGCCTCGCCAGCTATCTCGCCGTGCTTGAAGGGCTCTGGCTGAAAACCGGCAAGCAACTCTACCTCGACCTGTTCCGCTACTGGCTGAAGATCTTCTCGGTCGCATTCGCGATGGGCGTGGTCTCGGGCCTGGTCATGTCCTATCAGTTCGGCACCAACTGGTCGGTGTTTTCCGACAAGGTCGGCGGCGTGATCGGCCCGCTCATGGCCTATGAGGTGCTGACTGCCTTCTTCCTCGAGGCTGGCTTCCTCGGCGTGATGCTGTTCGGCATGAACCGGGTGGGCAGGGGGCTGCACTTCGCCGCCACGCTGATGGTGGCCATCGGCACCTTCATCTCGGCCTTCTGGATTCTGTCGGTCAATTCCTGGATGCAGACGCCTACCGGCTTCGAGATTGGCGCAAACGGCGAATTTCTCCCAGGTCCAAGCTGGGCCGCGATCATCTTCAATCCCAGCTTCCCCTATCGCCTCGTCCACACCGTCATCGCCGCATATCTGACCACGGCCTTTGTCGTCGGCGCAGTCGGCGCGTGGCACTTGCTCAAGGGCCGTGCCAACCTCCACGCCCGCAAGATGTTCTCGATGGCCATGTGGATGGCCGCTGTTGTCGCGCCGATCCAGATATTCGTGGGCGACATGCACGGCCTCAACACGCTCGAGCACCAGCCCGCCAAGGTCATGGCGATGGAGGGGCACTACCAGTCCCACCCGCAAGGCGCGCCGCTCTATCTGTTCGGCATTCCCGACGACAAGGCGCAGAAGCTCGATTACGCCATCGCCATCCCCAAGGCTTCGAGCCTGATCCTGAAGCACGATCCGAACGCCCCGCTCGCCGGCCTCGACACGGTTGCGCCGGACAAGCGCCCGCCGGTGTGGATCGTGTTCTGGTCGTTCCGCGTCATGGTCGGCCTCGGCTTCCTCATGCTCGGCCTTGGCCTGTGGAGCCTCGTCGCTCGGATGCGCAAAAGGCTCTACGACTGGCCGATGCTGCACCGCCTCGCCGTGCTGATGGGGCCATCTGGCTTCATCGCGGTGATCGCCGGTTGGGTGACGACCGAAGTCGGCCGCCAGCCCTATACCGTCTATGGCCTGCTCACCACGGCAGACTCGGTCAGTCCCATCGCCGCACCCGCCGTCGCCGCCTCGCTGGCCGCCTTCGTCGTGGTGTATTTCGCGGTCTTCGGCATCGGTACCTGGTACATCCTCCACCTGATGAAGGACGCGCCGCATCCGCACGAACCTGCGCTGGAAGAGGAAGAGCGCGCCCCCATCCGCTCGGCCGGCATCACGCCTGCCCAGCACATGGATGCTCAAGCCGACGGAGCCGCATCATGATCGACCTGACCACGATCTGGGCCCTGATCATCGCTTTCGCCGTGCTGATGTACGTGGTGATGGATGGCTTTGACCTCGGTATCGGCATCCTCTTCCCGTGGTTTGAAGAAGGGGCCGAGCGCGATCAGGCGATGAACGCCATCGCGCCGGTCTGGGACGGCAACGAGACCTGGCTGGTGCTCGGAGGGGGCGGATTGCTTGCGGCCTTCCCGCTGGCCTATGCGATCATCCTGCCAGCGACCTATCCGCTGATCATCGCCATGCTGCTCGGCCTCGTCTTCCGCGGCGTCGCCTTCGAATTCCGCTGGCGTGATCCCCGCCACCGCGCTTTCTGGGACCGTGCCTTCTTTGCCGGGTCGCTCGTCGCCGCGTTGGCGCAAGGCATCACTCTCGGCGCATTGCTGCAGGGCATTCACGTCGAGGGGAGGGCCTATGCCGGAGGCTGGCTCGACTGGCTGTCACCCTATTCGCTGCTGACCGGCGCGGGCGTCGTTGCCGGGTACGCGCTGCTCGGCGCCTGCTGGCTGGCGATTAAGGTCGAAGGCAGCGCCGAGGACAAGGCCTTCCGCTTCGCCAAGCTTGCCGCCTTTGCCACGCTCGCCCTGATGGCCGCCGTCAGCCTCGCCACCCCATTCCTCGCCCACCAGTACTTCCAGCGCTGGTTCACCGAACCGATGGTGTTCTGGCTCACCCCAGTCCCTTTGGTGACGGCGGCGCTCGCCATCTCCCTGCTGCGCTCGCTGCAGCAGCGCCAGTCAGTTCGGCCTTTCCTCTACGCGCTCGGCCTGTTCCTGCTCGGCATGATCGGCCTTGGCGTTTCGATGTGGCCATGGGTCGTGCCGCAGAGCATCTCCATCTGGGACGCCGCCGCGCCCGAGCGCAGTCAGGTGTTCATGCTGATCGGCGTCGGCCTGATCATGCCGCTGATCCTCGCCTACACCGGTTGGGCCTACTGGGTGTTCCGGGGGAAGGTGGGCGAACATGGCTATCATTGATCCCCGCCTCGACGGCGCGGAGCGGGCCGAGGCAAGGCCCCTGTGGCAACGCCTTGGCTGGATGGCTGCGATCTGGCTCGGCAGCGTCCTCGCGCTAGGTGCTTTGGCGATGATAATCCGCTTCTGGCTCAACTCTCCGCAAAGCTGAACGGCTCGGCCCCGCGCCGGTAGTCGTCGGGCAGGATCTCGCGCCCGATCGGCGGCTCGGCCCGCGCCGTGCACTGCGCGCGGTGGCACAGGCGGCAGGTCACCCCGATCGGCGTCGCCTCCACAGCCTTGGGATCGGCGCCCGCCGCATAGACCAGCCGCGGCGCATGTTCCGCCGCACAGGCCAGCGCAATCGCCCGCGTCCAGCGAGGCCGCCCGAAGCCGCCGCCGCCCGAGGTCACCGTCCGCGCCAGCGAGAAGAAGCGCTGCCCGTCGGGCAGTTCCAGCCACTGCGTCACGATCTCGCCCGGTGTGCGGAAGCATTCGTGCACGCTCCACAGCGGGCACCCGCCGCCATGCGCGGCAAAGGGAAAGCCCGCGCCGTCCAGCCGCTTCGAGACATTGCCTGCGGTATCGACGCGGATGAAGAAGAACGGCACGCGCTCCTGCCCCGGCCGATTGAGCGTGGTCAGCCGGTGGGCCACCTGCTCGAAGCTCGCCCCGAATTGGCCGGACAGCGCCTCGATGTCATAGCGCCGCGCATCCACCGCCCGCGCAAACCGGTCATAGGGCATGACCAGTGCCGCCGCCGCGTATCCGGCCAGCGCCCGCCGCACCAGTTGCGCCGCCGTCTCGCTGGCAAAGCTCTCGCCCCGGATCACGCCCGCGATCTCGCTGCGCAACGCGGTGTAGGCAATGTGCTGCATCAGTTGCCACGCGCGGCCCGATGGCGAGAGCGTATCGTCGATCAGCAGCTGTTCGTTGTGCCGGTCGTAACGCCGCACCGCGTCCATCATCACATCGGGTGGCAGGAAACGCACCCGTACCCCGCGCAGCCGTAACCACTCCGCCGCGCCGCCCGCCTTGGCGATCTCGTCGGAGAGTTCCTCGGCCTTCGAATCGATCGCCGGGAAGTAGTTGCGCCGCGCCGCCACGAACCGCCGCGCCTCGCCCACCGGATCGCTTGCCCCGGTTCCCGGCACCGCACTGCGCTGCTCCGCCAGGGCCTGCTGCTCTCGCTGCCACGCACCATAGAGCCGCAGCATCGCCTCGGTCACCCCCGGAAAGCTCGCTGCTACGTCGGACACTTCCAGCGCCGGCAGGTCGATGTCGTTGAAGAGGGGATCGCGCAGCGCATCCGCCAGCCGCCGCGCATAGTCGTCGCGTTCGTCGCTAGCGAGGTCGGCCATGTCGAGCTTGTAGGCCCGCGCCAGTCGCAGCAGGAGGTCCGCTGTCAGCGGTCGCTGGTTCCGCTCAATCAGCGCAATGTAGCTGGGAGATATGCCCAGCTCGTCCGCCATCGCCTGCTGTGTCAGCCCCAGTTCTCGGCGAATGCGCTTCAGGCGAGGTCCCAGATAAAGCGGCCTTGTCGACATCTTACAGGTCTCTTGTAGCGACTGCACAACTTTACAAGCATATCCTGTAAAGTTTGACAACATCACTTCGCGCGCCGTTCCGCGAATGCGATTCGCGCGTTACCCCGATCTCACACAGACGCACACCACGTGAGGGAACACGGGAAATGACCTACCACAGCAAGATCGTCGAAGCAGGCAAGGCCATCGCGCCTTTCGCCCAGACCTGGGATGGCATCGAGCCCGAGAGCGTGGCCCGCATGCGCCTGCAGAACCGCTTCCACACCGGCCTCGATATCGCCCGCTATACCGCCAAGATCATGCGCCGCGACATGGAAGCCTATGACGCCGATCCGGCGAACTACACCCAGTCGCTCGGCTGCTGGCACGGGTTCATCGGCCAGCAGAAGATGATCTCCATCAAGAAGCACTTCGGTACCACCAAGGGCCGCTACCTTTACCTGTCGGGCTGGATGGTCGCCGCGCTGCGCAGCGAATTCGGCCCGCTGCCCGACCAATCGATGCACGAAAAGACCAGCGTTTCGGACCTGATCGAGGAACTCTACACCTTCCTCAAGCAGGCTGATGCCCGCGAACTCGGCATGCTGTTCCGCGATCTTGATGCGGCCAAAAAGGCTGGTGATGCGGTCAACACCCACCGCCTGCTGCACAAGATCGACGAGTTTGAAACGCACATCGTTCCGATCATCGCCGACATCGACGCGGGCTTCGGCAACGCCGAGGCGACCTACCTGCTCGCCAAGAAGTTCATCGAAGCCGGTGCCTGCTGCATCCAGATCGAGAACCAGGTCTCGGATGAAAAGCAGTGCGGCCATCAGGACGGCAAGGTCACCGTTCCGCACGAGGACTTCCTCGCGAAGATCCGCGCGGTCCGCTACGCCTTCATGGAACTCGGCGTCGATGACGGCGTGATCGTTGCCCGCACCGACAGCCTCGGCGCCGGCCTGACCAAGCAGATCGCCTATACCCGTGAGGCGGGCGACCTGGGTGACCAGTACAACAGCTTCCTCGATTGCGATGAAGTCGATGCCTCGAACCTAGGCCACGGCGACGTGTTGATTGCCCGCGATGGCAAGCTGATGCGCCCGAAGCGCCTGCCTTCGAACCTCTACCAGTTCCGCACCGGAACCGGCGAGGACCGCTGCGTGCTCGATTGCATCACCTCGCTGCAGAACGGCGCGGACCTGCTGTGGATCGAAACCGAAAAGCCGCACATCGGCCAGATCGGTGGGATGGTCAGCCGCATTCGCGAAGTGATCCCGAACGCCAAGCTGGTCTACAACAACAGCCCGTCGTTCAACTGGACGCTGAATTTCCGCCAGCAAGTCTATGATGCGATGGTCGAAGCAGGCAAGGACGTCTCGGCCTACGATCGTTCGAAGCTGATGAGCGTGGACTATGATAGCACCGAGCTTGGCATCGAAGCTGACGAGCGCATCCGCACGTTCCAGCGCGATGCTGCGGCCCAAGCGGGCATCTTCCATCACCTGATCACGCTGCCGACCTACCACACCGCTGCGCTCAGCACCGACAACCTCGCCAAGCGCTACTTTGGCGAAGAAGGCATGCTCGGCTACGTCAAGCAGGTCCAGCGCGAGGAAATCCGCCAGGGCATCGCCTGCGTGAAGCATCAGAACATGTCCGGCTCGGACATCGGCGACGATCACAAGGAATACTTCTCGGGCGAAGCCGCTCTCAAGGCTGGCGGCGTCCATAACACGATGAACCAGTTCGCCGCCTGAAATCCGGCAGCACAGCAAATCCTCGCGGCAATCACGCCTCGAAGATCCAAGAAGGAGACCCACCATGGCTGAACCTGCACGTGCCCGCGCGGTCCTCTCGACCGAGGACTTCAAGCTGATCCGCGAAGCCGTACTGCACTACCTGAAGGCAATCGAGGACCAGCCGGAGTCGGTGAAGTTCTCGAACCTCTACCATCGGCTTGGCAGCGCCTTGGGACGTTAATTTCCCGGCACTGCCCCACTGGACCTTTCCTGGGGAGGAAAGTCCGGCCCGTCGCGCCTCATGCCAGGCGCGGCGGGCTTTTTTCGCGCTCGGCAGCGCCGCAAAGTTTCGGGATGCTTACGATTGGATAATGAATTCCTTGTAATTCAACCATCGTGACGAACCCCAACGCGCCTGAACCCGACGCTTTACCGGTGAAACTGCCGATCCTTGCCGTGGTCGGATTGTGTGATCCGGCCGAGGGCGATTGGGGCCGGTTGCGCGGCTTGCAGTACTCAAGCCTTGCGAAGCTCACGTTCGCCCGGCTTGTCGCCCATGCGATGGCGGCACTGCTGGTTCTGCAGACTTACGCTGGCGACGTCCATGTCGCGTTTCTGGTCGGTTGGATGGCGCTGCTGGTCGGCGTGCTTATTTCCGGCGCAAGGTTCGACCGCACACTGATCGATGCCGACCGGCGTCGGGTGAGCCGTCAGGAGATGCACCGGCAAACGATCAGTTCGCTGTTCGTGGCATTGATCTGGGCCATCCCCATGCTGGTCTTTTCGCCATTCGGAGATCAGTCGCAGCGCATGACGCTGTGGACGGTCCTCGCCATGCTGATGACCGGCATGGCCGTGACATTTGCCGCCATGCCAATGGCTACGGTGATGTTCGGAGGGATTGTCGGCCTGTCGGGCGTCGCTGCCTTCCTGTTCTGGGGGGAATACATCGCGGCCGCTGTTGCGGTCGCTTTCGTGCTGATCGTCAGCATCGGCGGCATTGAGGCTGCGCGCACTTTCCTCGGCGCGCGGGTCGCCGAAGCAGGCATGGCGGAAAAGGCCGAAGTCGTTTCGCTGCTGTTGCGCGAATTCGAGGAAGGCGATGCAGATTGGCTGTGGCAGGTTGATGCCACCCGCCGGGTCCGCTCGGTCAGCCCGCGCTTTGCCTTTGCACTCGGCCAGGACCCCGAGGATGTCGATGGCAAGCCTCTGATCCAGCTGATTGCCGGACCTGCCTGGGATAGCGGCCATTTCCACTCCAGCCTGCATGACCTGGCCGAGCGGCTCAAGCGTCGCGAAAGCTTCTCGAACCTGCTGGTGCGCGTTTCTCTGCATGGCGGCCACCGCTGGTGGGAGCTTTCGGCTTCTCCCAAGTTTGATGAGAACGGCACTTTCGTCGGCTTCCGCGGTGTCGGCTCGGATGTCACCGAACAGCGTGAAAGCGCCGAGAAGATCGCCTACCTCGCCCGCTACGATACGCTTACCGGGCTTCCCAACCGCCTGATGCTTACGGAGTCATTGGGTGCAGCCATGGGCTATGCCGAAAAGTGGCGCACGCGCTGCGCCCTGATGATGATCGATCTCGACCGCTTCAAGGCGATCAACGATACACTCGGCCACCTCGTCGGTGACCAGTTGCTCGCGCTCGTTTCTGAGCGGCTCAAGCTGATCATGCGCGAAGGTGAGGTGTGCGGCCGCTTGGGTGGAGACGAATTTGCGATCGTGATCCGCGATGCGGCTGACGTTGAGCGGGTCACCGAACTCGCCGCTGGCATCATCAGCACACTTTCGCAGCCCTACGAGATCGACCACCACATGCTCTATGTTGGGGCCAGCGTCGGTTCCGCCATCGGCCCACGCGATGGCTCGACGGTCGAGACCTTGCTGCGCAATGCCGACCTTGCGCTCTACCGTGCCAAGGATGAGGGCGGCGGGCGGCACTGCGTGTACGAGCCCTCGCTCCATGCCCATGCCGAGGAGCGCCGAAAACTGGAGTTCTCGCTGCGCCACGCGCTTGAGCGCAACGAGTTCTCGCTGATGTACCAGCCGGTGGTAAACGCCACCACCGAGGAGGTGTTGAGCTTCGAGGCGCTGATCCGCTGGAACAGCACCGAGCATGGCTTCGTCAGCCCGGCAAAGTTCATCCCGTTGGCCGAGGACACGCGCCTGATCGTGCCAATCGGCGAATGGGTGCTGCGCACCGCATGCCTCGAGGCGATGAACTGGCCCGAACACGTCAAGATCGCGGTCAATGTCTCGGGCGAACAGCTGCTCGATCCCTACTTCGCCGAGACCGTGGTCGGCGCACTTGCATCAACCGGTCTGGCGCCGAACCGGCTCGAGATCGAGGTGACCGAGAGCATCTTCGTGCGCGATGGCACGACTGCGCAGATGACCCTCGAGAACCTGATGGGCATTGGCTGCGGCGTTGCGCTTGACGATTTCGGCACCGGCTATTCGTCGCTGGGCTACCTCAGGAAAATGCGCTTCTCGACGATCAAGGTCGATCGCAGCTTCGTGCAGGGTGCGGCCAAGGATAACCCGGAAAGCCTTGCCATCATTCGCGCAGTGGTCGCCATGGCCGACGCGCTGGAGATGTCGACGACGGCAGAGGGCGTGGAAACCGAGGCCGAGTTGGAGTGCATCCGCCGCCTGGGCTGCAAGAAGATCCAGGGGTACTACTTCGGCCGTCCGATGAACCGGACCGATGCTCTCGCGCTGTTCGGCCAGACCCGCTTCCGCGAGCGGGCCGCCGGTTAGGCGGTGACCAGCCCGCGCATGACGCTTTCGAACAGCGCGCGGCCGTCCGAACCACCCTGCGCCGCCTCGATCATGCGCTCCGGGTGCGGCATCATGCCAAGTACGTTGCCGCGATCATTGAGCACGCCCGCGATGTTGCGCGCCGAGCCGTTGACGCCTTCTGCGTAGCGGAACGCCACGCGGCCTTCGCCTTCGAGCCGGTCAAGCGTGGCATCGTCGGCAAAGAAGTTGCCGTCGTGGTGCGCGACGGGGATCGTGATTTGCTGGCCAGCGTCATAGTCCGCCGTGAACAGCGACTGGTTGTTCTCGACGGTGAGCTTCACGTCGCGGCAGACGAAGCGGATGCCGGCGTTGCGCATCAGCGCGCCAGGCAGGAGTCCAGCCTCGGTCAGGACCTGGAAGCCGTTGCAAACGCCGAGCACGGTCACCCCGCGCTCTGCCGCGCGGACGACCGCCTGCATCACCGGCGAGCGGGCGGCCATTGCCCCCGAGCGCAGGTAGTCGCCGTAGGAGAAGCCGCCGGGCAGGGCGATGAAATCGAGATTGTCGGGCAGGTCGGCATCGCCGTGCCAGACGCGATGGACCGTGCCGCCGCAGACCTGCTCGATCGCCACCGCCATGTCGCGATCGCAATTCGAGCCGGGGAAGGTGATGACGGCGGAGGTGAAAGCCATGGCGCGGGTTCCTAAGCTCAGGCTGCCTTTTCGATGCGGTAGTTCTCGATCACCATGTTGGCGAGGAGCTTGCTGCACATCTCGTCGAGCGCTGCGTCTGAAGTGGAGTCTGCGACGTCGAGTTCAATGACCCGGCCTGCGCGCACGTCGTTCACGCCCTCGAAGCCAAGGCCTTCGAGCGCGTGGTGAATGGCGCGGCCCTGGGGATCGAGCACGCCGTTCTTGAGGGTGACAATGACGCGGACCTTCATCGGGCGGGGCCTTTCGGACACTGAAAGTGGAGAATCTTGCGGGCGCCTATGCAACCTCAAGGCGGGAAGAGCAAGGCCGAGGGAGTTTACACGGTTTACACTGTGCAGAGAAATTCCGCGAAGCCGGTTCAGACGCAGATCGGGACGCGCTGCAGCTTGAGATGAACTGCCAGTTTCCGCAGGCCTAGCACAAAACGCGTAAGTAGGAAAACGCCGAGACGAAGCTCAGCAAAAGTGGCATCAAGACATTACTCCGCAAGGAGAAAACAGCCTTCGGTGGCAGGCCGGTCCGGTCAACATCACTGCACCCCACGCAACGCAAACCGGCCCCTGCCACCGATCTTTTCCCGCTTTACATGACTGACGCGTCAGTTATTCTGGCGTCATGCCACGGATCACTCCACCGGACCGGCGCGAGCGTATTCTTGACTCTGCGCGCGAGGAATTTGCCGAGCGGGGCTTTGCCGCCGCGCGGATGGAGGATGTTGCCAAGCGGGTCGGCATCAGCCGCGCCGCTCTCTACCTTGCATTCGACAGCAAGGAGGCATTGTTTCGCGCGCTGGTTTCCGAGGTCATCACCGAACTGATGCCAAAGCTGCTGCCGAGCGATTATGGCAGTCTGCCAGCACCGGCGCTGATGCGCGCTTTCGTCAAGAACGCGATGAAACGGATGGCCAGCCCGGACATGGCGTTCCTGCCGCGACTGATCGTGGGAGAGGGCCGCAACTTCCCCGAACTTGCCCGGTTCTACCATGAAACCGCGATGATCTGCGTGCTGGGGGCAATCGAGCGGTTGATTGCACACGGCATCGCCAGAGGCGAATTTGCCTGTCCCGATCCGAAGATTGCCGCGCGCAGCGTGGCGGGCGGGATCATCTTCGCTGCATTGTGGCGCAACGTGTTCGAACCGGTGGGGGCCGAACCACTCGATATCGACTGGATGGCCGAGAACCATGTCGGGATGGTTCTTTACGGGTTGTGCAAGGAGCTTCCGGCATGAAGGCGCCGCCAAGACCGGCAATCGTGCTTGCGGTGCTGGCGCTTGGCATTGGCGGATATGCGCTGTTTGGCGCGAAGGCTGAACCGGACCGCTGGCTGGGATATGTCGAGGGCGAACCGTTGATGATTGCAGCGCCCGTGCCGGGTACGCTGGCAACCCGGCCGGTGTCGCGCGGGCAGGCGGTACTGCCCGGTGCACCGTTGTTCACGCTCGATCCACAGACGGCAGATGCCGATAGCGCCCAGCTTGCCGCGCAAGTTGCCGCAGCAAAGGCGCAGGCCGCCGATCTTTTGCAGGGCCGCAATCGGGCACCCGAACAGGCTGCGGCGCAAGCGGCGCTGGCTGCGGCACGCGCACAGGCGGTGCGGGCCGGGGCGGATTTTGAGCGGATTGCAGCACTGGCGGGCAAGGGCTTTGCCAGCCGAACGCAGCTGGATGCCGCGCGGGCGGCGCGCGATTCTGCCAGCGCGGCCGTCCAGCAGGCGCAGGCAGTGGTGGCCAGCGGCGCCTTGAGCGCCGGTCGGCCCGAACAGCAGGTGGCAGCACAAGCAAGCGTCGGCGCGGCAGAAGCCGCCTTGCGCGCTCAGAAGCGCCGGCGCGAGGAAATTGCACCGGTCGCGCCAGCCAAGGGCGTGGTCGAGCAGACGTTCTACGATCCGGGCGAGTGGGTTCCGGCAAACCAGCCAGTACTGTCGGTGCTCCCTGACGACCAGCGCAAGCTGCGCTTCTTCGTGCCGCAGGATCGGGTGGCTGGGCTCAAGGTGGGTGCGGCAGTGCGCTTCGGCTGCGACGGCTGCGGTGCCGGCGAACGGACCGCGAAGATCAGCTACATTTCGCCGCGCGCCGAGTTCACGCCGCCGGTAATCTATTCCGAGCGGGCCCGGGCCAAGCTGGTGTTCATGGTGGAAGCGACGTT
This sequence comes from Novosphingobium sp. ERW19, assembly GCF_012641315.1. NCBI lineage: Bacteria > Pseudomonadati > Pseudomonadota > Alphaproteobacteria > Sphingomonadales > Sphingomonadaceae > Novosphingobium > Novosphingobium sp. ERW19. The sequence continues at coordinate 181,342 of NZ_JABAIC010000001.1, read as the reverse complement.
GCCGCCAGCGCAGTCCCTGCCGTTGGGATTGCCGGTGGCCGTGGTGCCGGAGTGACCGATCCGGTCATCGACGTGCGGGGGCTGACCAAGCGATTTGGCGGGCGGACCGTGGTCGATGATGTCAACCTGCAGGTGGCGCGCGGATCAATCTGCGGGTTTCTGGGGCCGAACGGGTCGGGCAAGACGACGACATTGCGCATGATCTGCGGGTTGCTGATCCCAGATGCCGGGGAGGGCGAGGTGCTCGGTCTGGACTTGCGCCGGCGGCGCGGCGCCATCAAGGGCCGTGTCGGCTACATGACGCAGAAGTTCGGGCTGTTTTCCGACCTGACGATTGCCGAGAACCTGGAGTTCTTCGCGCGGGTGCATGGGCTTGACCGGCGCCGCGAGCGCGTTGCCGAAGCGCTGGAGGCACTCGGCCTCGCTACTCGATCCAGCCAGCTTGCCGGCAAGCTTTCGGGCGGTTGGAAGCAGCGGCTGGCACTGGCGGCGGCAGTGCTGCACGAGCCCGAGATCCTGCTGCTCGACGAGCCAACCGCAGGTGTCGACCCGCAGGCACGCCGCGAGTTCTGGGACCAGATCCACGAACTGGCGCAGGGCGGGATGACCGTGCTGGTTTCGACCCATTACATGGACGAGGCCGAGCGTTGCCACGAGATCGCCTATATCGCCTATGGCAGGATGCTGGCGCGCGGGACCATGGCCGAGGTGATTGCCGGTTCTGGCCTTCAGGCGCTGCTGGGCGAAGGGCCGGGGGCGGATCGGCTGGCATCGCAAATCGAGGGTCGGCCGGGCGTGGCCATGGCGGCACCGTTCGGCACCGCAATCCATGTCTGCGGGCCGGACCTTGCGGCGCTGCGGGCGGCGGTGGCGGAGTTCGACGGGATCGCCTGGCGCGAGGCGCGGCCGAGCCTTGAGGACGTGTTCATCCACCTGATGCGCGGGGCCGAGGATAACTCGGTGGTGGTGGGATGAAATGGCGCGCAGCCTTTGCGCGGATTGCCGCGATGGTGTTCAAGGAAGTGCGGCAGATGCTGCGCGATCCCGGCACGATCGGCATGATGCTGATGATGCCGATCGTGCAGCTGACAATCTTCGGATTTGCCATCAACAACGACCCCCGCCAGCTGCCCATGGCGCTGGAGATCAACGACACTTCGCAATTCGCGCGCAGCATCGATGCCGCCCTGCGCAACACCACCTACTTCAGAGTGACGCATGTGGTTTCCGCGCCGGGCGAGGGGGACCGGCTCATCAAGGACGGCGAGGTGCAGTTCCTCGTCACTGTGCCCGTGGACTTCGGTCGCAATCTGGTGCGGGGTGAACGGCCACAATTGCTGGTGACTGCCGATGCCACCGATCCCGCTTCCACCGGCAATGCCATCGGCGCGATCCAGCAGGCGGTGGACGGTGCGTTGACGCATGACCTGATCGGGCCGCTGGCGGCGCGGGCGCAGGGACCGGCGCCGGTCGATCTGGTGATCCACCGCAGCTACAATCCTGAAGGCATCACCAGCCACAATACCGTGCCGGGGCTGCTCGCCATCGTGCTGTCGATGACCATGGTCATGCTCACTGCGCTGTCTGTCACGCGCGAGGTGGAGCAGGGGACGATGGAGAACCTGCTGGCGACCCCGCTGCGCCCGTTCGAGGTGATGGTCGGCAAGATCGTGCCCTATCTGGTCATCGGCATAGTCCAGATGGTGGTGATCCTGATTGCCGCGCAGGTGGTGTTCCACGTGCCGTTCGAAGGTTCGGTCTGGCTCGCGCTGTTCTCGACGCTGCTGTTCATGGTGACCAGCCTGGCGCTGGGCTTCATGCTTTCGACCGTGGCGACCAGCCAGCTTCAGGCGATGCAGATGAGCTTCTTCTACATGCTGCCCTCGATCCTGCTTTCGGGCTTTGCCTTTCCGTTCCGCGGCATGCCGGTGTGGGCGCAGTGGCTGGCCGAGCTGCTGCCGACCACGCACTACATCCGGCTGGTGCGCGGGATCATGCTGAAGGGCTGGACCTTTGCCGATGCAGCGGGACAGCTGGGCGTGCTGGCACTGATGCTGGCAGTGCTGGGGACAGTGGCGGTGCGGCGGTATCAGGATACCGTGGCTTGATCGCGTGGCCCTCTCCTCTTCTGGGGAGAGGGTTGGGAGAGGGAAATGTCCCGACTTCTGCCCCTCTCAACTTCGGCTAGTCAGCAAGCTGCCAAGCCTTCGTACCTCTCCCCTGATGGTGAGAGTGACTAGGTTGGTGGCGCCGCTGCGCCCTCGGGCAGGACCAGCACCTGCACCGCCTTGTCGGGCGAGAGATAGCGCCGGGCGATGGCTTGCAGGTCTGCGGCCGTCAGCTTTTCCAGCCGGGCGCGGGCGGATCTGGCGCGAGCGAGGCGATCGGGCTGGGTCTGGGCGCGTTCGGCAAGGGCGCTCCAGCCGCCGTTGGTCTTGAGCGAATTGTCGATGCGTTCGAGCATAGGGGCGCGGGCGCGTTGGAGGACGTCGTCGTCTACGGGCGAGGCGATCAGGCTGCGGGTGGTTTCCTGAAGCGCGGCGCGGGTTGCGGCAACGTCGGACAGATCGACCGAGGCGCTCATCGTGAAGGTGCCGTAGCCGGTCCAGACGCGGCTGAGGGCGCTGGACGCACCGGGGCTGTAGGCCTTGCCGAGCTTTTCGCGCACGCTGTCGAGCACCTCGATCCCGGCGACTTCGGCGAGCAGGGAGAGCGCCATCGCCTCGTCCGGATCGCGATCGTCGCGGGTGGGCCAGGTGGTGCGGACCACGGCCTGATTGGCCTCGCCGGTGTGGCGGATGACCTGGAGGCCGCGCTTGGCGGTGAAGCTGCGCTGGCGTTCGGCGGTGTAGGGGCGGAAGTCGGCTTCGCGCGGGGCAAGGGCGCCGAAAGTGCGGGCTACGGCGCCGATGGCGGCGGCCTCGTCGATATCGCCGACGATCGAGATCTCGATGGCGCCGTGGGTGAGGCGGTCCGAGATCGCCTGCCTCAACTTGTCGTAGCTCAGCGCGGTGTAGGCGGATTGCGGCTGCAGGGTAAAGCGCGGGTCGTTGTCCGACAGGATGCCGCCGATGGCGTTGGACAGGGCTGCTTGCGGGCTGGAGCGCAGGCGGGCGAAGAAATTGGCGATGTTCTGGCGGTAGAGCACTTCGCCTTCCGCGCGGTAGCCGGGGTCGGTCAGCAGCGCGGCGAAGAGCTGGAGCTGCAGCGTCAGGTCGCGCGGGGTGGTGGTGGCGTCGGCGGAGAAGGTGTCTCCCGATGCGCCGAGGCCGAATGCGACCGAGCGGCCGGCGAGCAGCGTCTGGAGGTCGTCCTCGCTATGCTTGCCCAAACCGCCGCGCGCCAGCACGCCGGTCATTTCGGTGGCGAGGGGGTCGGCCCGGGTATCGAGCATCTCGCCGCCATCGAGATTGAGGCGAACGTCGATGCGGTCCTTGGCAAGATCGGTGCGCTTGAGGTTGAGGCGGACGTTGTTGGCAAAGCGGATCTGGCGGATGCCGTAGAGCGGTTCGGTGGTGTCGCTGGCGATCGTGCCGACTGGGCCGAAGTCGGTGTAGGCGAACGGGATGGGCGCGGGGACTTCGCCCGCCGGAGCCTTGGCACGGGTGGCCTTGGCCCATGTGTTCCGCAGCGCGTCTTCGCCGCCCTTGGGTGCGGTTCGGCCCTGGAAGCGGAGCAGCGGGTCCTTCAGCGGGACGGCTTCCTCTTTCAGCGCGGCGAGCACGGTCCTGGGCGTGATCGTCGGGGCGAACTGGTTGAAGCGGGCGAGGCCGGACTCGGGCGTGGTCGGCACCTGGTCGTCGCGGATCAGGGCGAGGGCGGCGCCGACGAGAGTGCCGTGGCTGCGGGTGTCGGCCCCGGCGGCGGCGTTCTCGAGGCCGGTGCGGATGCTGGCGAGCTGTTCGTCCACTTCGGCCCGGGTGAAGCCGGAGGCGAGGGCGCGCGCGTAGACCCCGGCTGCGGCGGCAAGACCGCGCTGCCAGCCGCCGTCCACCGTATCGACGATGACGTTGGTGGTGCGGCCGATGCGGAACACCTCGCTGGTGCCGAAGCCCGCGCCACGGAAGGGCGGGTCCATGGCGCGGCTGAGGCGGGCGAGGCGTCGGTTGATCACGCCGTAACCGATCTGGCGCAAGAGGTTGCGGCGGCGGTTGGCGATGGTGTCGGGCTCTGGCAGCCATGGTCCGTGGCGCGAGGCGGTGACGCGCTCGGACAGCGAGGGATCGAGGTGGATATCGACCCCGGCCTTTTGCTTAGGATCGACCTTGCCCTGATCGGGGCGCGGGGTTTCTTGCCTTTCCTGCCAGTCGGCAAAGCGGGTGCGGATGGCTTGCTCGACCACATCGGGATCGAAATCGCCGACGACGATCAGCGTGGTCTTCGACGGCACGTATTCGCGCGCCCAGAAGGCCTTGAGCGCATCGGCGGTGGCAGCGTTCAGCGTTTCGACCGTGCCGATGGGCAGGCGCTTGGGGTACGTCGCGTCGGGGTAGAAGAAGGCGAGCTGGTCTTCGAGGTTGGTGCGGCTCCAGCCCTGCCCGTCGCGCAGTTCGGACAGGACAACGCCGCGTTCGCGGGCCACGGCGTCAGGGTCGAAGGTCAGCTCGCTTGCTGTCTCGCGCATCAGCATCAGTGTTGTGTCGAGCAGCTTGGCATCGTTGCGCGGCAGGTCGAGCATGTAGAGCGTCTGCTCGAACGAGGTCTGGGCGTTGGTGTCAGCGCCGAACGACAGGCCGTTGCGTTCCAGCAGCCTGATCATCTCGCCTTCGGGCACGCGGGTCGAGCCGTTGAACGCCATGTGCTCGACGAAGTGGGCAAAGCCGCGCTCGCCCTCGCGCTCGTCAAGTGAGCCGGTGGCGATGTCCATGCGGACCTGCGCGGTGCCGATGGGCGTGGCGTTGCGGCGGATGATGAAGCGCATGCCGTTGGGCAGCTGGCCGTAGCGGTAGGTCGGGTCGGGGGGGAGGTCGCTCTGCTGGAAGGCCCATGTCGGCTTGGGAGCGCTGGCGATCTGCGCAGGCTGCGCGGCGCAGGCGGCGAGGGCGAGGGCGGCGGCGAGGGGAAGCAGGCGGCGCAGGATCATCACCGAGTGGTGTGCCCGGTTGGGCGTGAACGCGCAACGAGGAGTTAGGACAAGCAAAAACCCCCTCCGTTGCCGAAGGGGGACTTAGGGCAAGCACTGCCCCTCCGTCAGCCGCTTTGCGGCTGACACCTCCCCATTTGCCCTGCGGGAAAACGGGGAGGATCGGATGGGTTACTTCTTCCCGCGCAGCTTGCGGTGGGCGCCGAGGTCGAAAACCTCACTCGGGCCGCCGTCGTTTTCGAGCAGGCCGAGGCGGCGGGCGACTTCCTGGTAGGCTTCTTCCTCGCCGCCGAGATCGCGGCGGAAGCGGTCCTTGTCGAGCTTTTCGCCGGTGGTCATGTCCCACAGGCGGCAGCCGTCGGGGCTGATTTCGTCGGCGAGGATCACGCGGCTGTAATCGCCATCCCAGATGCGGCCGAATTCGAGCTTGAAATCAACCAGGCTGATGTTGATCGCCGCGAACATGCCGCAGAGGAAATCGTTCACGCGGATGGCCATCGAGGAGATGTCCTGCATTTCCTCGTTCGATGCCCAGCCGAAGCAGGCGATGTGCTCTTCTGCGATCATCGGATCGCCCAGCGCATCGTCCTTGTAGTAGTATTCGATCAGGGTGTGCGGCAGCGGCTCACCCTCTTCGATGCCGAGGCGCTTGGAGATCGAACCTGCGGCGATGTTGCGCACGACCACTTCGATCGGGATGATCTCTGCCTGGCGCACGAGCTGTTCGCGCATGTTGAGGCGGCGGATGAAGTGGGTTGGGATGCCGATGTGGGCGAGGCGCGTGAACACGTACTCGCTGATGCGGTTGTTGATCACGCCCTTGCCGTTGATCGTGCCGCGCTTCTGCGCGTTGAAGGCGGTGGCATCATCCTTGAAATACTGGATGATCGTGCCCGGTTCGGGGCCTTCATAAAGGATCTTGGCCTTGCCTTCGTAGATCTGGCGGCGACGGGACATGATGACGTCTTCCTGCACGGCGCCGGGCAGCGGCCCGGCCAGAATACAAAACCCCGGCATCGCGTTGGAGGCGAATCCATCGCAAGCGCCGGGGCGTTCTTGCCGCCCATAGGCCAACATGCGTCAAAGTGCAATTGGATGCGCCTGTGCAATGGAGCCTTGCAGGGCGGGGCGCTGGAATGGTGCGGCGGGGGGCGCTAGGCTGCGGGCAAAGGAGACCGACGCATGACCAGTCCTGCTGCCCGAACTGACGCGATTGCCCTGCTCGCCCGCTATTACGCCGCGTTCAATGCGGGGCACTGGGAGGGCATGCTGGAATGCCTGAGTGATGATGTGGCGCATGACATCAATCAGGGGGAGCGGGTTGTCGGCAAGGCGGCATTTGCGCAATTCCTGGGCCATATGGAGCGGTGCTACAAGGAGCGTCTGGAAGACATCGTGCTGATGGCCAGCGAGGATGGCGCGCGGGCCGCGGCGGAGTTCGTGGTGCATGGGCAATACCTCGCGACCGACGAGGGCCTGCCAGAGGCAAACGGGCAGACTTACGTGCTGCCGGCGGGGGCTTTTCTGGCGATCGAAGGCGGGAAGATCACTCGGCTGACGATGTACTACAACCTTGCCGACTGGACGAAGCAGGTGGTGGGAAGTTGAGCATCGCGGTCCGTCCGCTGACCGGAGCGGAGATTGCGGCGGCGCTGGATGATCTGGCGCAGCTGCGGATCACCGTCTTTGCGGCCTATCCTTACCTTTATGATGGCGATGCGACGTATGAGGCGGAATATCTGGCCGAATATGCGGCGGCGCCAGATGCCGTGCTGGTGGCGGCGTTCGACGGGGCGCGGGTTGTCGGCGCGGCGACGGCCGCTCCGATGATGCACCAGAAGGCGGAGTTTCGGGCGCCGTTCGAGGCGCGCGGCATTGACACTTCGCGGCTATTTTATTTCGGCGAGAGCGTGCTGCTGCCGGACTATCGCGGGCACGGAATTGGCCACGCCTTCTTCGACCACCGCGAGGCGCAGGCGGTGCGCTGCGGTGCCAATGCGGCGTGCTTTGCGGCAGTGGTGCGGGCTGACGACCATCCGGCCAAGCCGCAAGACTATTCGCCCCTCGATGCCTTCTGGGCGCGGCGCGGCTATGCCGTGGTTCCGGACCTGACCGCCGAGCTTGCGTGGAAGGAGCATGGCGACGAGGCCGAGAAGGTGAACGTGATGCAGTACTGGATGCGGACGTGGTGAGGGGCTCTGGTTCGCCTTTAGGCGAATGCCCACCCCCAACCCCTCCCGCCTGCGGGAGGGGGGAATGATGCGGTTTGTTGTTGCTGCCGCGCAGTATCCGATTGACCGGCTGGAGGGCTGGGAGGCGTATGAGGCCAAGCTGACGCGGTGGGTGGAAGAGGCGGCAGCGGCGGGGGCTTCGTTGGCCGTGTTTCCCGAATATGGGGCGATGGAACTGGCGAGCCTTGTTCCTGCGACGATGGGCGATCTGGCGGGGTCGATCGAGACGGTTTCGGCGCTGCTGCCGCGCGTCGATGCGCTTCATGGTGAGCTGGCGGCGCGGACGGGGATGCATGTTCTGGCTGCATCAGCGCCGCGCAAGGATGCGGACGGGCGCTTTCGCAATGCGGCGCGGCTGTTTGCGCCCAATGGCAAGGCGTCGGTTCAGGACAAGCTGGTGATGACGCGGTTCGAGCGCGAGGAGTGGGATATTGCTCCGGGCGCTGCGCTGCGGGTGTTCGATACGGCTCTAGGAAGGCTGGCCGTTTCGATCTGCTATGACAGCGAGTTTCCCCTGCTGGCGCGGGCCTGCGTTGAGGCAGGGGCCGAGGTGCTGCTGGTGCCTTCCTGCACGGACAGCCTGCACGGTTACTGGCGCGTGCGGATCGGGGCGCAAGGCCGCGCGCTGGAGGGGCAGTGCTTTGTGGTGCAATCGCCGACGGTGGGCGAGGCGGCGTGGTCTCCGGCGGTGGATGTGAACCGGGGGGCGGCTGCGGTCTACGGGCCGCCGGATCGCGGGATGCCGGAGGATGGCGTGCTGGCGATCGGGGTTGAAGGTGCGCCGCAGTGGGTTTTTGCCGAGGTGGATACGGCGCTGGTGTCTGAACTGCGTGCCGATGGCGGGGTGCTCAATGTGCGGCATTGGGGCGAGCAGCCGGGGGCGGTGGCCTTGCCGCGGGTGGAGGTCGTGGATTTGAGGTAGATTGGTTCACGCAGAGACGCGGAGGAGAAGGGAGGCGCGGAGTTTTGCAGATTTGACTCACGCAAAGGCGCAAAGACGCGAAGATGTCGTGAGCGCCGCAGGCCTTGCTCCTCAACTGAAACCAAAGATCGGTGACTGAAGCGGCTTAGCGTGAGAAAAATCCTTGTTCTTTTCTCCGCGTCTCCCTTTCTTCTCCGCGTCTCTGCGTGAAACAGAATAAGACGGGGTTCCCATCCGGCACACGCTCCGGCTATGACCGGGTTTCGTTACGAGGGAAACCATCCGCAATGTCGCTTGATGCCGCCGAGCAGGTCCACCGGCAGTTCCTTGATGCGCTGGAGAGCGGCACGGCGCGCAGGCGCTCGAACCTTGGGCTCAAGGATGTGGGGCTGGCGCCGGAGCGGGCGGCGGCGCTGTTCCGCTCGCAGGCATTGTCGCGCCAGCTCGACCGGATGAGCCGCAAGCTGCAGGCGCGGGGCGAGGGGTTCTATACGATCGGCTCCTCGGGCCACGAGGGCAACGCGGTGCTGGCCGAAGTGCTGCGCGTGGATGACATGGCGTTCCTGCACTATCGCGATGCCGCGTTCCAGATCCACCGCGCGCACCGCGTGCCCGGCGAGAACCCGGCGTGGGACATGCTGTTGAGCTTTGCTGCGAGCATGGAGGACCCGATTTCGGGCGGGCGGCACAAGGTGCTGGGATCGAAGGGCCTGTTCATTCCTCCGCAGACTTCGACCATCGCCAGTCATCTGCCCAAGGCGGTGGGGGCGGCGTTCTCCATCGGCATCGCACGAAAGATGGGCTTCACCGAGACGGTGCTGTCCAGGGACGGCGTGGTGCTGTGCAGCTTTGGCGATGCCAGTGCCAACCATTCGACGGCGCTGGGCGCGATCAACACGGCTTGCTGGGCGGCGTTTCAGGGCACACCGATGCCGATCGTATTCCTGTGCGAGGACAACGGCATCGGCATTTCCACGCGCACGCCGCCGGGGTGGATCGAGGCGAATTTCTCTGGGCGCGCGGGATTGCACTACATCGCCTGCGATGGCTCCGATCTTGTCGACACGATGCGGGCGGCGCGGGAAGCGGAAGCGATGGCGCGGCGGCAGCGGAAGCCCGTGTTCCTGCATATGAAGACGGTGCGGCTCTACGGCCATGCCGGGAACGACGTGCAGCTGGCCTATCGCACCAAGGAGGAAGTGCGCGCCGAGGAGGAACGCGACCCGCTGCTGGCGAGCGCTGCGCTGCTGATCGAGGAAGGGGTGATGTCTGCCGCCGAGGTCCGCGCCGTCTATGACGAGATCGAGGCGACGCTCGAACGGCAGGTGGAACTCGCGATCCGGCGGCCCAAGCTGCCCGATGCCAAGGCGGTGATGGCGAGCATCGTGCCGCCGAGGTGTGAGGGTGTGGCGCGGCCATTGGCCTCGGCGGAGGACCGCAGCGCGTTGTTTGCCGATGATGCGGCCGCGATGGACAAGCCACAGCACATGGCCAAGCTGATCAGCTGGGCGATGGCCGATTTGCTGCTGCAGTATCCCAACGCCATCGTCTGCGGCGAGGACGTGGGGCCGAAGGGCGGGGTCTATGCCGCGACGCAGAAGCTGCATGCGCGGTTCGGGTCGGCGCGGGTGATCAATACCCTGCTGGACGAGCAGGCGATTCTGGGGCTGGCGATCGGGGCGGCGCACAACGGGTTGCTGCCGATGCCGGAGATCCAGTTCCTCGCCTATGTCCACAATGCCGAGGACCAGATCCGGGGCGAGGCGGCGACGCTGTCGTTCTTTTCGAACGGGCAGTTTACCAACCCGATGGTCGTTCGCATCGCCGGGTTGCCCTACCAGAAGGGGTTCGGCGGGCACTTCCATAACGACAATTCGCTGGCCGTCTTCCGCGACATTCCGGGCGTTGTCCTGGCGGTGCCGTCCTCTGGCCGCGATGCCGTGGCAATGCTGCGCGAATGCGTGCGGCTGGCGCATGAGGAGAGCCGCGTGGTCGTGTTTGTCGAGCCGATTGCGCTCTACATGACGCGCGACTTACATGAGCCAGGCGATGGGCTGTGGGCGAGCCTTTACCAGCCGCCCGGTGAGGGCGAGATTGCGTTTGGCGAGATCGGCGTTGCGGGCGAAGGCAGCGACCTTGCGATCGTGACGTATGGCAACGGGTTCTACCTTTCGCTGCAGGCGCAGAAGCTGTTGGCCGAGCAGGGCGCTGCGGTGCGGGTCATCGACTTGCGCTGGTTGGGGCCGGTGAATGACGATGCGGTGATCGAAGCGGTCGCGCCGTGCTCGCGGGTTCTGGTGGTGGACGAGTGCCGCATTACCGGTGGGCAGAACGAGGCGCTGATGGCGCTGCTGGCCGAACGTGCGCCGGGCAAGGCGATTGCGCGCATGGCGGCGACCGACAGCTTCATCCCGCTCGCCCGGGCTGCGACGCACACGCTGCCGAGCCGCGATGGGATCGTGGCCAAGGTGCTGGAGATGGTGCGTGGCTAAGGAGACGGTCCTTGTCGTCTGCCCGGGGCGCGGGACATACAACGCGCCGGAACTGGGGTATCTGCGGCAGCAGCACGCCGAATCCGACTGGCTGGCGCGGTTCGATGCCATGCGGGCCGAGGCGGGGAAGGAGACCTTGTCGGCGCTGGATGGGGCGGCGAAGTTTACCGCAGCGCACCTGCGGGGTGACAATGCCGCACCCTTGATCCACGCTTGCGCTTACCTCGATTTCCTCAGGATCGACCGTCAGCGGTTCGAGATCGTCGCGGTCACCGGCAATTCGATGGGTTGGTACACCGCGCTCGCTTGCGCCGGGGCGGTCTCGCCAAGCCATGGCTTTGCCATTGCCGATGGCATGGGGATCAATTCGCAGCGCCATGAGCCGGGCGGGCAGGCGGTGCTGGTACTGGCCGGGGAGGACTGGACGGTCGATCCCGCGCTGCTGGCCGAGGTGGAAGCGGCGATGGCGCGCAACGGGGTGCTGCCCTCGATCCGGCTGGGCGGGATGCTGGTTGTTGCGGGGCCGGTGGCGGCGCTCGATGCGTTCGAGAAGGACTTGCCGACGCTATCGCGCCCGCCAATGCGGCTTGCCGGGCATGGGCCGTTCCATACCCCGCTGATGCAGCCGAGCAGCGATTCGGCGCGGGCGCAGTTCCCGGTAGACTGGTTCGGCCAGCCGCAGGTTCCGCTGATTGATGGGCGGGGCAAGGTGTGGCGACGGTTCGAGAGCAACCGTGATGAGCTGTGGGACTATACCTTCGGCCACCAGATCCTGCAGCCCTATGACTTTACTGCCGCGATGACCGTGGGCATCCGCGAATTCGCGCCTGACCGCGTGGTGCTGCTCGGACCCGGCGAGACGCTCGGCGGGGCGATCGGGCAGGTGCTGATTGCTCGAAAATGGATGGACATTGCGTCCCGAAGCATGTTCACTGCGCGGCAGGGAGAGGATCCGTTTCTGATTGGCCTGGGGCGACCCAGCCAGCGGAGTATCGTGATCCCGTGAGCCAACCTTCGATTTTGTTCGTCTGCCTTGGAAACATCTGCCGCTCGCCTCTCGCCGAGGCGGCGCTGCGCGCGCAATCCGTGGCGGCAGGCGTGGCGATGACCATCGATTCTGCCGGCATCGGGGACTGGCATGTCGGTCGCCCGCCCGATCCGCGTGCGCAGGAAACCGCGCGCCGGCACGGTCTCGATATCTCGAGCTATCGCGCCCGGCAGGTCACCACGGAAGACTTCACACGCTTCGGACACATCTTCGCGCTCGACCAGCAGAATTTGAAGGACCTGCGCCGGATCGAGCCATCGCGCCACATCGCCGAAGTCGCGCTTTTGATGGACCTCGTGCCGGGTCGCAAGGGCACCGCGGTGATCGATCCCTACTATGGCGACGAGGAAGATTTCGAGCAGGCCTGGGCCGACGTCAGCGCGGCGGCCGAGCGGCTGGTCAGGCGCTACCTGCGCTGAGATTCAAGTGCCGAGTGCAGTGGTGATGCGCGCTTCGGCAGCGGAAGCTTCTTCGATCAGCGCGCGCAGGGCAGACGCGGTGTCCTGCATCAAGCGCGGAGAAACGGGCTTTTCACCGTTGACGAAGCGCCGGATCGCGCGCTCATCAATGCCCAGTCGCCGGCTGGCCGTTGTCGTCCCGCCGAGCACCTGGATGCAGTGGGCAAAATGCTCGCCCAGCTCGGTCTGCGTGAATGCTCCGCTCATTCTTTCTCCTTTGCCCGATTGAATTGGCGGGCGCCGCTGCTCTGCCCTATAGGCCCTGAAATGGACATTGAAACGGGCCTTGAAGCGGAACTCGAAACGGAATCCGGAGAAGCCGAAGCATCGCTGACCAGACCGCAACGCCGATTGCTGCGGCGGATCTACAATGGCCGTACGGTGCCGATCGTCGTCGATGAAAAGCCGTTCCTGACGTTCAGGGAAGCCAGCCGATACCTTCTCACCCTTGCGCCGGAAGAGCGTGAAGCGGCCTATCTGGAGATGCGAAAACAGGCGGAGTAACCTTGCTGCCTGTTCACCGAATTTCCCAAGTCCGCTCATGCTGAGCTTGTCGAAGCATCTGGCGTGGTGCTTGCGTCCTTCGACAGGCCCAGGACGAGCGGGGCTCGCGCGTGAGTAATGGGTCCTGACCCTAGGGTCAGACGACGACCAGCTTCACGCCCGCGTCCCGCAGGGCTGCGGCTGCTGCGGGCGCGATGCCGCTGTCGGTGATCACGGTGTCGATCTCGCCCAGCCCGCAGACGATGGTGCCGGACTGGCTGCGGAACTTGCTGCTGTCGACGAGCAGGATCACCTCCTCGGCCCGGTCGATGAGGCGGCGTTCGGCGGCGACCAGCACAGGATCGGCCTGCATCGCGCCTTGCGGCCCGATCGCGGCGGCGCCCATGAACAGGCGCGGGGCGTGGAAGCGGGGCATCGATTCTTCGCCGGCAGGGGCGAGGATGATGTTCTGTTCACGAAATACGGCGCCCGAAGGCAGCAGGATGCGCGTGCCCTGCTGCGGGAGCAGGGCGTTGACGATGTGCAGCGAGTTGGTCAGCACCTGAAGCCCGAGACCGTCGAGATGCGGGCACATCTGCAGCGTGGTGGTGCCACCATCGATCATAACCCCTTCGCCCGGCTGGCACAGCGCCGCCGCTGCCTTGCCGATGGCCTGCTTTGGCCCCAGGTTCTGGGTGATGTTCTGGTCGAACGAGGTGCCGAGCAGGCGCGGGCCGCTCGCATCGTCGCCCTCCGGCAGCTTGGCGCCACCGTGGACTCGGATGATCTGCCCAGTCTCTTCCAGCCGTGTCAGGTCACGCCGGATCGTGGCGGGCGAGGCATCGAGCAGGACCTCGAGATCGCGGTAGCTGACAAAGCCCGTCGGCCGCAGCGCCTCGAAGATGCGTCTTTCCCGTTCTGCCGCGTGCATGCGCCTACCGTCCCCTTGGCCTGCGCTTATGCACTCGCCTGCAGCATGTTGCCAGCGCCGATCACGATGGTCGAGCCGACCAGCAGGCCGATGCCGGTCCACACCAGCGCGCGGGTGCGCGGGGAGGCGCCCTTCCATTCCTTGAGCGCGAAGCCCCAGAGCGTGGAAAACAGGATGATCGAGGCCATGTGCAGGGTCCACGAGGAGAAGCCATATTCGCCCATCTGGCTCTCGCCCATCGTGTAGAAGAAGAACTGGCCGTACCACAGCGTGCCGCCGAGCGCCGCGAGCAGCCAGTTGGCGAGCAGGTTGGGGCGCTCGCCGGGTTGCGCTTCAGCCGAGGGCGCGCCGAAGAACTGGCCGAAGCTCTTGTTTCTGGCGATCAGATACGCGCACCACAGGGCATTCGTGGTGAGGCCGCCGGCAAGGACGACGCACAGCACGGGAAGGCCCTGGCTCAGCGGGTCGGTCCCGGCTGCCAGCGTGAGGTCGCGGATCGGCTGTCCGGCGGCAAGACCCCAGGCAAAGCAGCCCGACATCACGCCCGAGAAGGTCGCAATCAACAGCCCTTTGCGCAAGTTGAACTCGGCCACGCCTTCCGATGCCGCGCCGCCAAGATCGGCTTCCTTTGCGTTGCCCGCGCGGGCAACGACGATAATGCCCGCCAGCGTGATCACGATGCCGAGCAGGGTGAGCTTGCCGCTGGTGGTGGCTGCGATTGCGCCAAGGGTGCCGTCAAAGATCGGCGGTCCCATCGTGCCGATCACGGTCGTGAGCCCAAGCGCCACGGCCATGCCGAGCGAGAGGCCGAGGTAGCGCATGGTCAGGCCGAAGGTCAGCCCGCCGAAGCCCCACATCGCGCCCCAGAACCAGCACCACATGAGGGTTTCGCGTGGCGTGGCGGAGAGCACGCCGATGAGGTCGTTCGTCTGGATCGAGGCGAACAGCCATGGCGCGATCAACCACGAGAATATGCCGCCCGCGAGCCAGAACACTTCCCACGACCACAGCCTGATGCGCTTGTACGGCACATAGAAGCTGGCCGAGGAGAAGCCCCCGATCCAGTGAAAGATTACGCCCAATAGCGGGTTCGCGCCCATCGGTTCCTGTCCCTTGTTCTTATGATTTGACGAGTATCGAGCGATCAATCTCGGTGATGTTCTTCACGCCGGTCAGCGTCATGGCGACGCGCATTTCGGCCTCGATCAGGCGGAGCATGTGCTCCACGCCCTGTTGCCCCTGCGCTGCCAGCGCGAAGACCCAGGCCCGGCCGAGCAGCACGCCCTTGGCGCCGAGCGCAAGCAGGCGCACGACATCGAGGCCCGAGCGCACGCCGCCATCGGCCAGCACGGTGATCCGGTCCCCCACGGCATCGGCTATGGCGGGCAGGGCGCGCGCGGTGGAGGGCACGCCATCGAGCTGGCGGCCGCCGTGGTTGGAGACGACGATGCCGTCCGCGCCAAGGTTGGCCGCTTCCACCGCGTCCTCGGCATCGAGCAGGCCCTTGATGACCAGCGGTCCGTTCCATTCGGAGCGGATGAAATCGAGATCCTTCCACGAGATCGAGCTATCGAAGTTCTCGCGCATCCAGGCGAAGAAGTCCTCGATCCCGGTCTTGCCCTGAAGCTTGCGGACCACATTGCCCAGCCCATGGGGTCGGCCCATCACGCCGACGTCCCACGCCCATGACGGCTTCATCGCGCCTTGCAGCGTGCGGCGCAGCGCGCCCTTCAGCCCCGAGGCTCCGGCAAGGCCTGAATGGTAATCGCGGTAGCGGCTGCCCGGCACCGGCATGTCGACGGTGAACACCAGCGTCGAGCAGTTCAATTCGACCGCTTCCTGCAGCAGTTCGCGCATGAAACCGCGGTCGCGGGTCATGTAGAGCTGGAACCAGAACGGCTTGCTCGCGGCATTGGCGACTTCTGAGAGCGAGCAGGCCGAGACGGTCGAGAGCGTGAAGGGAACTCCCGCCGTCTCAGCCGCGCGCACGGCCTGGCATTCGCCGCGCCGCGCGTTCATCCCGGCAAGGCCGATCGGGGCAAGGGCGACGGGCAGCTTGAGCTTCTGGCCAAACAGTTCGGTCGAGAGGTCCAGCCCCGAAACGTCACGCAGCACGCGCTGGCGCAGGGCAATGTCGCGCAAGTCCTCGACATTCCGCCTGAGCGTCGTCTCGCTATAGGACCCGCCGTCGATGTATTCGAACAGGAAGTGCGGCAGGCGGCGGCGCGCCAGTTCGCGGAAGTCCGGTATGGAGGCGGCGATCATGCGGCGGTTCTCTTCGAAACGGCGTCGATTTCGGCGTGCCAGCGGTTGCGATAGGTGTCGAGGTCACCGTCCAGCGGTTCGACACGAACAAGTTCGCCGCGGGGCTTGAGCGAAGGATCGATCAGGCGGAGCGCGCCGAACGACACGTCGTTGTGCGCGTTGGCGGTATAGACGGCGGTGTCGGGGCGAAGGGCTGCAAGCGCGCGGACAAAGACTTCGGCCTCGGCAAAGCGCCCTTCGACCAGAAGTCGTTCGGTGGATCCGATCAGGTCCAGCGCGGTGTCCGTGACCAGCGCGGCATAGAGGCAGGCCGCCGCGCGGCGCTCGTACCAGTCTTCGGGGCGGTTGACCCAGTCGAACGTGCCTCGAGGATAGGGTCCGAAGCCGCGCATCAGTGTTGGCAGGACCATTCGCGGTGCGCGCAACACCTCTGGCACGGCGGCAAGCAACGCGGGCTGGTCGGGCTTGATATCGACACGGCGGGTGTCGATCTCGATCAGCGTCTCGATCTCGCGCCCGCCCATGAAACGGGCCGAGGGCACTGCGCGGCCATGGACGTCGACATTGACGAGGCAGTCGCGCGCTTCGGGAAGGTCGGCGGTGTTCACGGGTGTTGCCGGAAGCCGCATGCCGATGAACCAGGTGCCGGTGGACAGGACGGTCGCCTCGTTGTCGGCAATCTCGGCAAAGCCCCGAGCGGCGAGCAGGGCGGCGTTGGAATCGTGCAGGCCTGCCAGCACGCGCACGTTTTGAGAAAGGCCGGTCTGCGCGGCGATCTCCGGGCGCAAGTTGCCAACGGTATCCCCGGCGCGGACCAGCGGCGCGAATCGCTCTGCCCAGCCGAGGCGCTTTGCCATGGGCGAGAAATCGGCCTCATGCGGGCACCACAAGTCCGAATGGCAACCAAGGCTGGTCACCTCGCTGGCAGCATTGCCGGTGAGGAACCAGGCCCAGTATTGTGCCCAAGGCAGAAGCGTGGCGCGGGCCATGGCTTCAGGGGCAAGACGCTCCATCCACCACAGCTGGCTGCCGAAATTGAGCCCGTCGGGCAGGGCGGGGGAGCCAGTCACGGCAAAGGGGTCGCGCTGCGCGCGGTACTCGGCCAGCATTGTCGCCGGGATCGGCTGCTCGTAATCGAACGGAGGGAATGCCATTGCCTCGTCGACCAACGCCACCACGCCTGCGCCGTGGCCGACCGGCACGATCGTCTCCACCGGCGCATGGGCATAGCTGGCCAGCGTCTCGATCAGCCACTTGCCCGTTGCGGGGGCATCGAGGCGGCGGATACCGTCGACTTCCAGCGGCACGTTGGGGCGCACCTGACGGTCGAGCATCGTCCCGCCTGCGTCCCACAGGCTGACCTTGCTCAGCGTCTTGCCGAGATCGATGACGATGGTTGCGCCTGACGGCACTGCGCTCTCCCGCAGAATTTTCAATAAACGATCAATAGCAATCAAATATGATCGTTTCCAGCGGAAACTCAAAAGACCGCGTGATCGCCGCGATCGACGCTGGCGCGACCGTCCAGCACGGCGCGGTAATGGTCAAACAGGGTATCGCTGCCGGTCGAAGGTGTCGCCTCGGCATCGTATCGGCCAGTTGCCGGATCGAGCACAAGCATCGATTCGCTGGCATAGTATCGCCCGATCCGGGCCAGTTCCGCTTTGGCGGCTAGGCCCGGGATCACCTTGCCAGCCAGCCCGAGCATCCCGGCAATCGCGCCCAGAAACCCCAGCGGCACCGACCGGAAGCGGGGCTCCTGACCCAGCATTGCGAACAATGCTTCCCCCTGCGCGCGCGGGGTGAGAGCAGGGCCGGGGCCGCCGATCGGCAGCACGCGGTTCCAGCGGTCCTCATGATCGAGGCAGTCGGCAATGTAGGCGGCAAGATCGCCATCGCTGATCGGCTTGCACGCGGTCAAGTCGCCATTCCCGAAGACGAGGAACGGCTTGCCGGCCCTGACCCTCTCGATCTGTCCGGACAGTGATTTGAAGAACGCGGTCGGGCGGACGATCGAATAGCGCAGACCGGATGATGCAAGCGCAGCTTCGAACGCCAGCTTGGCATGCTGGAACGCCAGCAGCGGCCTTTGCACGCAGATCGCCGAAAGCAGCACGAATTGCCCGATGCCTGCTTCCCTGGCGGCGCCGAGCAGATTGAGGTTGGCCCGGTGGTCGATCGCCCAGGCATCGTCGGGCACCCCAGTGCGCGAAGCCACACACGAGATGACCGCATCAAACCGGCCCTCGGCGAAAATTCGCCCCAACGCTTTCGTATCGGCAAGGTCGGCGAGAGCGACTTGCGCAATTGCCGCCAGACCATCGTCCGGCCGCCGCGACAGGCAAGTGACCACATGCCCGCGCTTAACCATTTCGCGAACCACCGCGCGCCCGATCGTCCCCGTCCCCCCGGCCACGCAGACCCGCATCGCTTCCTCCCCCCGCCTGTCAACAAGCAGACGTCAGGCGGGAACAGTCAAGCAGATCGCAAGGGCGATCAAGTGATGATGTGGAGACCAGTGAAAATGGTGCCCGGGGACGGATTCGAACCGCCGACACGCGGATTTTCAATCCGCTGCTCTACCAACTGAGCTACCCGGGCATCGTCCTTTGCCGCGTCCTTCGGAAGGACCTGCAGGCGATGGGAAGCGCGCCTATGGCGAAGCGGCGCGGGCTTGGCAAGCCCCATCGCGCGAAAATTTTGGAGTGGGCTAGTCTTCCGGATCCTCGTCGGCCGGTCGGCCCGGGATAGCGTATCCGCCATCCAGCCACTGCACCAGATCGCGGTCCTTGCAGCGGGTCGAACAGAACGGGGTGTGGGCTTCGCTGCGGGGCTTGCCGCAGATCGGGCAGCGCTTCTGGGTGGGCCGGGCGGCAGGCGTATTCATAGCGGCACGCCTTGGGCAAATCCGCCGGAAAGGGCAAGGGCCGGGTCGGCCTTGCGGCGGATCGTGCGACCGGTGCGTCGGGCCAGTTCGGCCTCCCACTCTGGCAGGATGGCTTCGATCACGCGCGGGTGCGCGCGCAGGAGCAGGGCGCCGGGTTCGCTCACCCGCTCGCCCTGTCGCAGCAGCGCCCGTGCTGAGGCGCCCGCCGGAAAACGCGCGTAGCGCGCCACCAGCGAAGGGCGCTCCAGCCGGGAGACGAGGTGCACGAAGCCGAAGCCGTTCATCGCGGTACGCTCGCCCTGCCAGTCGATCAGCGCATCGCCAAGGACCTTGTCGACGTGCTGCCGGTCCTTCTTCTCGTGCAGGGTCGGGAAATCGATGCCGACCGAACCGCCGATGTCGAGCCGGTGCAGGGCATCGGCAATCGCATCGACGGCGCCGAGGGCGAGCTTGAGCGGTGGCAAGGCGCCATCGACGTCGACAAGGGTCATGGCCGGCGTCGGGCTGACGATGATGGCGCCGCCGGCGAATGCGACTTCGCCCGTTGCGGCCTGTTCGAGCAGTTCGTCCCAGCCGTTGTCGGCAAAGGCCCGGCCGGAGATCGCGACGGTCTTGACCGATGCACCCATGGCCTCGAGTTCCTCTCGCAAGCCGGGAGCAGGACGAGGGTCTTCGCCGGGGGCGGGGCGGACGACAGGGAGTTTGGTCCGGCCGCGTTCGGCGATGGCCGCGCGGGTTACGCGCACGGTCAGGCTCACGCCTTCGGTAGCCTCGCGGGGGAGTTGGTCGACCAGCGCTTCCGCGCCATCATCGAAGCGCACGACCCCGCGCCTGCTGCCGGCGTGGCGGGTGACGAGGCGGGCCTGCGCGACCAGACCGGGGCGCACCTTCTCTCCCCAGCAGACCCGGGCAGAGAGAATGCGGCCGCCCGAGACCAGGATCGCGCGTTCTTCGCCGATCCCTGCTTCATGGAGCCAATCAGCGGACATCGATGCCTGCGGCCCGCAGAAGCCTGCGGGTTTCGAAAAGGGGAAGGCCGATCACGCCGGAATGACTGCCCGACAGCCAGTCGCAAAAGCCTTCGGCGCTGCCCTGTATGGCGTAGCCTCCGGCCTTGCCGTGCCATTCGCCACCGGCGATGTAGCTTTCCACTTCCTCATCGGAGAGGCGCTTGAACCGAACGATGGTCTCGGACAGGGCCTCGCGCAGTTTGCCGTCCGGGGTGACCAGCGCAATGGCGGAAAATACGCGGTGACGGCGGCCTGACAGCAGGGCCAGGCAGTGGCGTGCCGTGGCCTCGTCTTCCGCCTTGGGCAGGATGCGTGCTCCCGCACCAACGACAGTATCGCCCGCGAGGATCACGCTGCCGGGCGCAAGAGCGGCAGCAGCGCGAGCCTTTTCTGCAGCAAGGCGTGACGCATGGGCGCGGGGACGCTCACCCTTTTGCGGCGTCTCGTCGATGTCGGTGGCGAGGACGCGCGA
This sequence comes from Novosphingobium sp. ERW19, assembly GCF_012641315.1. Classification (NCBI taxonomy): domain Bacteria; kingdom Pseudomonadati; phylum Pseudomonadota; class Alphaproteobacteria; order Sphingomonadales; family Sphingomonadaceae; genus Novosphingobium; species Novosphingobium sp. ERW19. Next base: position 161,060 of record NZ_JABAIC010000001.1, on the reverse strand, counting down.
GGGCGTGACGCCGATGCGCCGCAGCAGTTCAAGCCGGCGCGGGCTGGCCGATGCCAGAACGAGTTGGTGAGGTGATGACGCGGGCGAAAGCTCGCCCGTCATCAAAAGCCGCCGGGACCGCCGCGACCGGGCATGAAGCGGTAGGTAATGCGACCCTTGGTGAGGTCGTAAGGGGTGAGTTCGACCAGCACTTCGTCGCCCACCAGCACGCGGATGCGGTTCTTGCGCATCTTGCCGGCGGTGTGGCCGAGGATTTCGTGGTCGTTTTCGAGGCGGACGCGGAACATTGCGTTGGGCAGGAGTTCCACCACCTGTCCGCGCATTTCGAGGAGTTCTTCTTTCGCCATCGGCGGGCTCGGATGCCTTTGTATAGAGGTATGCAAAAGGAACGCGCAGGTCATCGAAAATGATCCACGCGCAGAGGAATTGGGCGGCCCATAGCCTTGCCGGGCGAAAAAGGGAAGAGGCGCGCGGGCAGTGACCAGCTTTGGTTCAGGTTTCGCTGCCGATGTAACCATGCATGCTGCAGTGCGACAAACTGATACCAAATGCGCATAGCCACTGCGGGACCGTCTCGGCAGGTGTGACGTTGAAGAGCCGACGCTTGCCCGGCAACCTCTGAGTTCAAGGATTTCCAGACGTGAGATTTTCCGCCGCGCCCTCGCTGGCTGCCATTGCCTTTTGCCTCCTGGTGGCCAATCCCGCCGTGGCGCAGGACGTGATCGCCGGAACCGACGATCCTGCGCAGGACGTGCTGCAGGATCTTGAAGGCAACCCGATTACAGCCGAGGACGACGAGATTCTCGTCGTCGCGACCCGCATCAAGGGCCAGGTCGATACCGCCCAGCCGCCGATTGCAGTGCTCGACGAAAACGCGATCGCTTCTTACGGGGCCGGCTCGCTGCAGGAACTCCTTGCCGCGCTTTCGCCACAGACCTCGTCAGGGCGTGGCCGGGGCGGCGGGATGCCGGTGGTGCTGCTGAACGGCATGCGCATTTCGGGCTTTCGCGAGATGCGCGGCCTGCCGCCCGAAGCCATCCGCCGAGTGGAGGTGCTGCCCGAGGAAGTCGCGCTCAAGTATGGCTACCGGCCCGACCAGCGCGTGGTGAACTTCATCCTCAAGGACAACTTCAGCAGCTTCGGCAGCGACAGCGAGCTGCGCCTGCCGAGTGGCGGAGGCTTTACCGAGTGGGAGCAGGAATTCACTCTGACGCAGATTGCCGGCGGCAACCGCATCAATGTCACGGGCAAGCTCGAGGATGCAAGCCCGCTGACCGAGGCGGAGCGCGGGATCGTCCAGCCCGGCACTTCGGCGACGCGCGTCGCGGGGGACCCGGATCCTGCCGCATACCGGACGCTGATTGCGGATTCGAAGTCTGCGCAATTGAACGCGACGCTGGCCCGCGCGCTTGGCGGCGGGGCGGGGCTCAGCGTCAACCTGCTCGCCCAGCGTGACGACTCGCGCTCGCTCAACGGCCTCAATGGGGTGACGCTGACAGATGCGAGCGGCAGCTTCTCGCGCTTCACACTCGATCCGCAGCCGCTGACGACGCGGCGTCGCACCACGACGCTGCAGGCGAGCGCGGCGCTGAACAAGCCGCTGGGGGACTGGAACCTGGCCGTTACCGCAGATGGCGGGCACGTCGAGACGAAAAGCACGATCGACCGCCGGGCAGACCTCTCAGGCCTGCAGGCGCTGGTGACTTCGGGCGCGCTGGCCGCTTCGGGCGCCTTGCCGTCGGCAGCGATCATTCCCGGTGCGGCTGACCGTGCGCTGTCAAAGACGGACTCGCTGACCAGTCTAGCTACGCTGTCAGGCCGTCCGCTGCGCTTGCCGGGCGGTGAAGTGGCGCTGACCGTCAAGGCCGGGTTCGATTATTCTGGCATCGAAAGCAGCGATACCCGCACCAGCACGGGGCAGCTCAATCTCAAGCGTGGCGATGCGCAAGCGGGCTTCAGCATCGATCTGCCGATTACCAGCCGCAGGGAAGGCTTCGGTGCCGGCGTGGGCGACCTCTCGCTTAACGCCAATGCCGAAGTGCACCGGCTTTCGGACTTCGGCACGCTTTATAATTGGGGCGGCGGGCTGACCTACAGCCCCACCGAAAAGCTGACCCTGCAGGCGAGCTATGTTGCCGCGGACAAGGCGCCGACACTGACCGAACTGGGCGGTCCGTCGATCCTGACCGAGAACGTCTCGATCTATGACTTTTCGCGCGGCGAGACGGTGCTGGCGCGGGTGATCTCGGGCGGCAATCCCAACCTCGTGAAGGAACGCCAGCGCGACTGGAAGTTCGGTCTCAACTGGACGCTGCCGTTCCTGAAGGATTCGACTTTCGTCGCTGAATACTTCCGCAACCGCTCGACCAATACCACCAACAGTTTCCCGTTGCTGACATCCGAAGTCGAAGCGGCGTTTCCGGGGCGCGTCATTCGCGATGCCTCGGGGCGGATCGTGTCGGTTGACCAGAGCCCGGTTACCTTCGCCGAAGAGAAGGGCTCGCGCCTGCGCTACGGCATCAATCTCTCCGGCAATTTCGGCAAGCCTGACCCGAACATGCAGCGTGGCCCCTTCGGTGCCGCGCGCGGTGGTGGCGGAGGCGGCGGTCCTCGCGCCGGGGCTGGTGGTCCTCCGGCGGGCGGTCCTCCTCCCGGCGCAGGCCCGCGCATGGGCGGCGGCGGCGGACGCGGCGGGTTCAACTCCGACGGCCGGGGGCGGTGGAACCTCTCCGTGTTCCATACCGTGCGTTTCCAGCAATCCGTGCAGATCGCACCCGGTGGCACCGTGCTCAACCTTCTGGATGGTGAGGCCATCAGCGGGAGCGTGGCGCGTCATTCGCTCGAGATGGAAGGCGGCGGGTTCTACCGCGGGTTCGGCTTGCGGTTCAGTGGAAACTACACGGGCGGCTCGCGCATCGATGCGAGCGGACTTCCGGGCTCGACCACGCTGCGCTTTGATCCGATCGCGACGTTCAACCTGCGCCTCTTCGCCGATCTTGGGCGCAAGGAAAAGCTGGTCGAGAAGGTGCCCTTCCTCAAAGGGTCACGCCTCTCGCTCTCGGTCGACAACGTGCTCAACGCCCAGCAGCGCGTGACCGACGACACCGGCAGCGTCCCGCTGCGCTATCAGCCCGGTTACCTCGATCCGCGCGGGCGGGTATTCGAGATCGAGTTCCGCAAGCAGTTCTGACGGTTCAGACGATGCGGCTTTTGCCCTGGACCCAGGCGCGGGCGCGCTCCATGTGGCGGTCGCGTTCGGTTTGCTCGTAGTTATCGGAGAAGTGCCTGAGAGCGATGACCTGCGACAGCGGCAGCTTTTCCTCGAACATCACGCCGCAACGCCCATAGCGCGCCCACCGGATCACGCCGAAGGCTTCGATATGTTCACACTGCAGGATCGCCGATGCCCCAACCGGGGGCAGGCCGTCCTCGGGGATCAGGGCTGCTCCGGTAGCCGAAAGATCCTCGAGAATGCAGGATTGCACGTTCGTCAGGAGGATCAGGCGCGCGGGAAGATGCAGGCGAACGCGGGCATCGCCACGACGTCCTTGAGGAATGGCGCTTGCGCTCGTCCCAGCCTTTCCGAATGGTTGCCCGATCATGTGCGGATTGTGGCGCAACGGCCCTAAAACCGCCGAAATGGATCATCAGGGAAAACCCTGATGACTTTGGGAAAACCGGCCACCTTGCCATTGCGCGGCGCGCTTCAGCGACTATTTGCAAGGTTACGCCATGGCCCGCACGCCCGCCCCTCCACCCGACCGCGATACCGAGCGCTTCCACGAAGATCGCGCGTCCACGACCGTGCGCGGCGCGGACAAGCCTGATATCGAGCTGGGGGTCTCGGTCATCCGTGACACGGTGAACACCTTGCGACCCAAGCCGGGTGTCTACCGCATGCTCGATGCGCGCGGAGATGTGCTTTACGTGGGCAAGGCAAGGGCGCTGAAGAACCGCGTCGCCAACTACACCCAGGTCGATCGCCTGCCCAACCGCCTGCGGCGCATGGTCAGCCAGACGCGCAGCATGACGATCGTCACGACGAATTCGGAAGCCGAGGCGCTGCTGCTGGAAGCACAGCTGATCAAGCGCTTCCGCCCGCCGTACAACGTGTTGCTGCGCGACGACAAATCATTCCCGTTCATCCTGTTGCGCGGCGATCATGCGTTCCCTCGCATCCAGAAGCATCGCGGCGCGCGCAAGGCCAAGGGCAACTACTACGGCCCCTTTGCCAGCGCGGGGAGCGTCAACACCACGATCAACGCGCTGCAGAAGCTGTTCCTGCTGCGCAGCTGCAACGACGGTTTCATGTCGCGGCGTGACCGGCCCTGCCTGCTGTATCAGATCCGCCGCTGCTCGGCCCCTTGCGTCGACAGGATCAGCCCCGAGGACTATGGCGAGCTGGTGCGGCAGGCCAAGGATTTCCTCGGCGGCAAGTCGAGCGCGGTCCAGCGCGAGATCGAGGCGCAGATGCAGGAGGCGGCGGAGAACCTCGACTTCGAGCGTGCCGCGATGCTGCGCGATCGCCTGCGCGCCGCCACTTTCATCCAAGGGAGCCAGGCGATCAACGCCGAGGGCGTCGGCAATGCCGATGTCTTTGCGATGGCAGTTAAGAGCGGGCAGGTGGCGGTGCAGGCTTTCTTCATTCGCGGGGGCCAGAACTGGGGCCATCGCGCCTTTTTCCCAAGCCACACCGAAGGGCTTTCGGAAGAGGAGGTGATGACCAGCTTCCTCGCCCAGTTCTACGAGGAAGTCCCGCCTGCTCGGCTGATCCTGGTTGACCGCGAACTGCCCGAGGCCGCGCTGCTGGCCGAGGCGCTGTGCGAAGGCGCGGGCGGCAAGGTCGAGATCTCGGTGCCGCAGCGCGGTGACCGGCGCAGGCTGATGGAGCAGGCGCAGCGCAACGCGGTGGAATCGCTTGACCGGCGGATGGCCGAAAGCGGCACCAAGGCGCGGGTCATGCGCGAACTCGCCGAATTCCTCGAACTGCCGGACGTTCCGCAGCGGATCGAGGTTTACGACAACAGCCATATCCAGGGCACCAACGCGCTGGGTGCGATGATCGTCGCGGGGCCGGAAGGCTTCGTGAAGGGCCAGTACCGCAAGTGGAATATCAAGACCGCGCAGACCAACGACGACTTCGGCATGATGCGCGAAGTGATGACCCGGCGCTTCGGGAAAGCGCAGGAGGAAGACCCCGATCGCGAAAGCGGCATGTGGCCGGACCTTGTGCTGATCGACGGCGGCAAGGGGCAGATGTCGGCGGTGAAGGAGGCCTTGGGCGAACTCGGCATCGAGGACGTGCCGCTGATTGCGATTGCCAAGGGGCCGCACCACGGACGCGAGGGGCGCGAGGTGTTCCACTTCCCCGACGGGCGCGAGAAGATGCTGCCGGTCAACTCGCCGGTGCTGTTCCACCTGCAGAACATGCGCGACGAGGTTCACCGCTTTGCCATCGGCGCACACCGCGCCAAGCGCAGCCGGGCCATCACCGCCAGCCCGCTGGACGAGATTCCCGGCATCGGTCCGGCACGCAAGCGTGCGCTGCTCCTGCACTTTGGCACGGCGGGCAAGGTCCGGGCCGCCAGCCTTGATGATCTGCAGCGCGCACCGGGCGTGAGCGCGGCAGTGGCGCAAACCGTCTACGACTTCTATCATCCGAACGGGTAGAGCATGGAGAGCGTGATGGCAGACCAGCGCAGGGCATGGAGCGACGAGGCCGTGCGCCGGATCGAGGCGGACTTCAACCGCTCTGCCGATACGCACCTGATCCGCGTGGAGCTGCCCAAGTTTCCGGGGATCACGCTCTACCTCAAAGACGAGAGCGTCCATCCGACCGGCAGCCTCAAGCACCGTCTGGCGCGCTCGCTGATCCTCTATGGCTTGTGCAACAACCGCATCGGCCCCGATACCTTGCTGGTCGATGCCACCAGCGGATCAACCGCTGTTTCCGAGGCCTATTTCGCCAAGTTGATTGGCCTGAAATTCGTCGCGGTGATCCCGCGCAGCACTTCGCCTGCGAAGATCGAGGCGATCCGCTTTCACGGTGGCGACGTGCACATGGTCGACAGCGCGGGCGAGATGTACCCTGCGGCCGAACGCCTTGCGGCCGAAGCGGGCGGCCTGTTCCTCGACCAGTTCACTTACGCCGAGCGCGCGACCGACTGGCGCGGCAACAACAACATCGCGCAATCGATCTTCCAGCAGATGGCGCGCGAGGATCATCCGGTGCCGTCGTGGCTTGTCTGCGGGGCGGGGACGGGCGGCACGTCTGCCACGCTTGGCCGCTTCATCCGCTATGGCCGCTACCCGACTCGGCTGTGCGTTGCCGATCCCGAAGGCTCGGTGTTCCACCGCCACCATGCCGACCGCAACGTCACTGCCCCGCCGCCGGGGACGTGCTGCCTGATCGAAGGCATCGGCCGCCCGCGCGTCGAACCGTCGTTCGTGCCGGAGGTGATCGATCGCATGATCGCCGTGCCCGATGCGGCATCGATCGGGGCGATGCGCGCCATTGCCGCGCGGATCGGCAGACCGGTGGGCGGTTCGACCGGAACGAATATCCATGCCTGCCTGCAGCTTGTCGAAGAAATGGCGGCTGCGGGTGAGGTGGGATCGATTGTAACGATCCTGTGTGATTCAGGGCTGCGCTATGCCCAGACCTATTACGATGACGGCTGGCTGGAAGCGCAGGGACTGAACTGGCGCGATTTTGGCGAAAGAGCGACACACTTGCTTAATTAGGGCAAGGTATACGCAAAAATACTATTGACGCGACGGTAACCTATTCTGTTTGGAGCGGTTTCAGGCTGCTGCTGTCTGTTGTCTACAGAAGTTGCATCGAATTTGGATTGAGCCGGGGGGCTAATGGTATGGTGGGGCTGACAATGCGCATGGCGGCACTTCCGCTGGCAGCAGGTCTGCTTCTGGGCCTGTCCGCGCCTGTGCATGCCCAATCCGCCAATGGCGTCGGCTCGCCGTTTGAGCTTGCGTTCTGGCAATCGGTTGCCGGGAGCGACGATCCGGCGGTCTATGATGCCTATCTGCAGCAGTACCCTGCCGGCACATTTGCCGGATTGGCGCGAGCGAAACTGGCCACCTTGCGCAAGGCTTTGTCCCTGCCTGCACCAGTCGCGCCAACGCCCGCTCCCGTTGTTGCGCCGGCTGCTGCCACTGCGGCCATGGCGCCGGCCGTTGCGACAGTGATTTCGCCGCCACCTGCCGCCGCGCCGCCGTCGTCGCCGCTCCTTGCGGAACCAAAGCCGGCAGTGGTTGCAGCGCCAAAGGCCGCCGTTGCGGAAGCCTCTGACGCGACCAGCGATGCAAATCTCCTGCTTGAACTCGCACGTTCGCAGGAAGTTGGTAGCGGCACGGACCGGGTCGTGGCTGCTAATGGTTTTGCGCTGCCCCAGCGGCCGGTTCTGGCCGACATTGCCGACCTGCCATTGCCGACCTCTTTCTGCTCGGCCGAACAACGCAATGCGTTCTACGAGACTCGCTACAAGCCGTATCTTGATCTAGCTCGTGCCAACAACGATGCGGCAATTGCCCATATGCAGAAGCTGCAGCAGGCCTATGACAGCTACCAGCTCTCCCGCGATCCCTCACCGATGAACGCGCTGGCTGCCGAGGCCAGTTCCTATCAGCAGCAAGTTGCCGCCGGCACTTATGCGCGGCAGGCGGCGGTGGTTCGCCAGTTTGACCAGATCATGGCCTTGCCGGTCACGACTTGCCAGATCGCGACGGCAACGAAATGAGGCGCGCAGTGGAACTGGTGATGGCGTGCGTGCTGCTGGCAGCGAATCCGGCTCACGCAGAAACGTGCCTTGATCGAGAGACGATCACCGCCGCGCGCGTGCACGAATTCGAGACGATGATGATGGCGGTCACCCTGCGCTGCAAGGCGATCGGGACCGACATCGGCCCGGTCATGGAAGCCATGATGGGCACGCATCGCCCGATCTTTGCGGCGGCGGACCGGCGCATGCGTGCATTCTTCGCGCCGCAGAAGCGTGCGTACGAAAGCTATTCCACGCAACTGGGCAACCGCTATGGCGGCGGCGCGACCGATGCTGCTAATTGCCACCGTTTCGAGAAGGTGGCGAGGGAGCTTGCCGGCCAACCGGGCGTGACGTCGCTTGGCCGGGTGGTCTTCGCGATGATCGACAAGCCCCGCATCGCCGGGGCCGTCTGTTCGAAGCCTTGATCAGTAGGAAGACTTTTTTGGTTCGATCGGTCGGATCAGGCCTTCCTGCGCCACGCTGGCCACCAGCCGACCGTCCTGCGTGTAGATCCGCCCGCGATTGAAACCGCGCGCGCGGCCCGCCCAAGGGCTGTCGCAGGCATAGAGCAGCCATTCGTCCGCGCGGAAATCGTCGTGGAACCAAATCGCATGATCCAGGCTTGCCCCCATCAGGTTGCCTTTTGACCAGCTGATGTCGTGCGGAAGAGTGGAAGTACCAAGCAAGGTCATGTCGCTGGCATAGGCCAGGACCGCACGGTGGATGCGGGGATCGTCGGGCAGCGCTCCGACCGAGCGGAACCAGGTATGGGCACGCGGCTCCTGCGGGCCATTGTTCATCCAGTGCCGGGCCTCGATCGGGCGTAGCTCTATCGGCCGTGGTTGCAGCATTTGCTGGCGCTGCCTCTCGGGCATCTTCGCGGCATAGCGCAGGCGCAACTCGCTTTCGCTGGCAAGGTCGTCCGGCCCGACAACCTGGGGCATCGGTTCTGCATGGTGCCGCCCGTCTTCGCGCCTGTGGAACGAAGCGACCATGTTGAGAATCGGCTTGCCCAGCTGGCTGGCCACGACGCGGCGATTGGAAAAGCTGCCCCCATCCAGATCGCGCTCGACCTTGAAGTCGATCTCGTGATCCTCGTTCCCCCCACGCAGAAAATAGGCGTGGAGCGAATGGACGGGCCGGTCGGCCGGCACGGTGCGTTCTGCACTCGCCAAGGCCTGCCCGATCACCTGGCCGCCGAACACGCGGCCGACGCCGCCGATCTTGCGACGGCCCTCGAAGCGGTCGCCGCCGTGGTCCTTCACGTCGAGAAGGTCGAGCAGCCTTTCGACCAGTTCCTGCGGAGTCGGTTTATCAGAGTCGGTCATGCCAGCGCGATGGACGTGGCTGCCGTTTACGTCAACGGGATCAATTCAGCGCAGGCCACGCGCCTTGGCGTAGAGCCGCCAGCACAGCGCCTTGGCGCGGTTGCCGTCCGGCCAGCGCCCGGGTGGGCGCGGCTTCATGCCAAACTTGCGCAGCAACCCGTTGAAGGCGCGCGCGTCTGCTTCGGCAAAGCTCCATTCGGATCGCCACGTGATCGACAGGGATACCGACGGCTGTGGGCCGTTGCGGACAAAATGGGGCGACATGACCGGCACGTAGAGCGCTTCGCCCGGGGACAGCGGCCAGTCCTTGCCGCTGGCGAGCAGCTCATCGCGCCAGAAAAGTTCGCGCCCGCCGCCGGTGTGATAGGTTTCGTGGGTTTCGTCCGGGGCGAAGCGGGCATCGCCTGCGGGAAACATCGTCATGACCTTTGATCCCATGACTTGCAGGAGGATGTTGTGCTCGGGGTCGAAGTGATAGGGTGTCACGCCGCCCGGGCTGGTGACGAAGATGAAGCCTTGCGGCTTGAGCATTGCGCCGGTGCGCTGCTCGATCACCGGGCGCAGTTCGTCGAGAAGGCTGGCGAGAAGTTCCGCATAGGCTGGGTTCTGCTCGATGTTCTTGAGGGCGGCCCAGCTGCCGGTGGATGCGATGTTGCGGATCGTCTCGCCGATGCCGATGCCGTTGGCAGGCGCCTTTTCACCGTTGAGGCCCAATGGCAAAGCCGCGCGATTGTATTCGACCGAGCGTTCCGGCAGGGCCTCGCCCAGGATCGCAAGGGAATCGAGCTGCATCAGCGGGTGCATGCCCAGCCGGTGGACCAGCTTGTGCGGCACTTCGGGGTAGGACGCGGCGAAAGCGGCGCGGGACGTCTCGTCAAACGCATCGAGAGGCGCAGATCCATCTGCAAAGGCAGTCTGTTCGTTCATCGGCCAAGTCCGACAGGATTGCGCCCCAGTTCGAGCGACAGGAGAGTTTCGAAGAGCTTGCGCCGGACGCCACCGCCGATTGCTACCGAAATCCGGCCAATCGGGCGGCGCTCGGTCCACAGGCTGTCGATCATCGGATGATCGGGTGCGGCGCAACTGTCGCACCAGGCGATGTCCGGTCGCGAGAGGAGCGCGAGGTTTTCACGCTGCAACAAGACGCCGGGAGAGTAGCGCGAAAAGTTCTCGTCGAAGGCCGTCTTGTAGGAAAAGCTGCCTGGCGGCGTCAGGAAGTTCGCTAGCATGGCGATGGGGTGGCCGTCGAGCGTGAGGGCGAGGCGTTCGAGCCTGCCGATGGCTGCCGCGCCTTCGAGAGCCTTGCGGAACAAGGTCTCTGTCTCCCGCGCGCAGGCCATGGCGCTGTTGCTGGCGCCCTTCCAGCCGCGCTTCTCAAGCTCCAGAAAGGCGGCAATCCAGCCGTCCAGTTCGACGCCGTCCTGATGGCGCTGCACGTCCAGCTCGCCTTGTTCGGCGAGCCGAGCATGCTGGCGACGCAGCTCCTTGCGCTTCTTCCCTGTCAGCGCCCGCTCCAGATAGAGTTCCGGGTTGAGGGGGGAATGCAGCAGCGCGCGTTGCTCGCGCATGACCAGCGAGGCCTTTCGGCCCTGTGCCTCCGCAAGATCGAACAGAGCTTCGGTAAGCGGTTGCTCCAGCGGCATGGCGGCAAGATGAAGAAACAGCGCCTGTTCGCTCGCCGCCTGCTTGTCGGCCCATTGCAGCAGTGCCTGCCAGAACAGAGCCTCGCACCCTGCCCGCACCAGGGGCGCGCCCAGAAAAGCGTTGGGATGAAGCCATATCGTGAGGTGCGGAAGCGGCCAGCGGCCATAGCGGCGCGGTTTGGCAAGCGGCATCAATCCGACCAGTTCGCCACCGGATTCAACTGTAAGCAGCCGCCTGTTTCCGTCGGTGTCGAATGCCTCCAAGGAGGGGATCAGATACCACGGTTCGAGGAACGGATTGGGTGTTGAGGCACTGTCGGCCAAGGCCTGCCACTGCGCGCGCCGTCCTGCCTCGGTCCACTCGCGCCACGCCCGCACCGACGCGACCGCCGCGCCCGGTTGTGTAAGCGGCATGGGCAGACTTGCCGTGGTGAATGTCGCGACGTTCAAGGTTCCGGGTCTCCGCTCCCGGCCTTAGGGGGAATGCGCGAAAACTCGGTTAACAAGCCAGCAAAGAAACACCCCGCCCGGATTGCTCCGGACGGGGTGTCCTCTCCCCAACTTGGGCGTTGGTTGCTTATCCCACAGCGTTGCTGGCAAGTGCCGCGAGCAGCAGCAGCGCAACGATGTTGGTGATCTTGATCATCGGGTTCACGGCGGGGCCAGCGGTGTCCTTGTAGGGATCGCCCACGGTGTCACCCGTGACTGCGGCCTTGTGTGCGTCAGAGCCCTTGCCGCCGTGGTTGCCGTCTTCGATGTACTTCTTCGCATTGTCCCATGCGCCGCCGCCCGAGGTCATCGAGATGGCGACGAATAGACCGCCGACGATCACGCCGAGCAGCAGTGCGCCAAGCGCGGCAAAGCCGTTGGCCTGGCCTGCTACGGCGGCGATCACGAAGTAGACCGCAATCGGGGCCAGCACCGGCAGCAGCGAAGGCACGATCATTTCCTTGATCGCGGCCTTGGTCACGAGGTCCACGGTGCGGGCATAGTCGGGCTTGCTGGTGCCTTCCATGATGCCCTTGTTGCTGGCGAACTGCTCGCGCACGTCGACCACCACGTCGCCTGCCGCGCGGCCCACTGCCGTCATGCCCATCGCACCGAACAGGTACGGCAGGAGCGCGCCGAGCAGCAGCCCGACGATGACATAGGGATTTTCGAGGCTGAAGCTGACCGCAAGGTTCGGGAAGAACTCCTTGAGGTCGGTGGTGTAGGCGGCGAACAGCACCAGCGCGGCAAGGCCGGCCGAGCCGATGGCATAGCCCTTGGTCACGGCCTTGGTGGTGTTGCCCACCGCGTCCAGAGCGTCGGTCTTGTCACGCACCGAATCGTCGAGGCCGGCCATTTCGGCAATGCCGCCGGCGTTGTCGGTGACAGGGCCATAGGCGTCCAATGCCACGACCATGCCGGCAAGCGCCAACATTGCGGTTGCCGCATAGGCAATGCCGATCAGCCCGGCGAGCTGGTAGGCAATGATGATGCCGGCGCAGATCACGACCGTGGGCATCGCAGTCGATTCAAGGCTGATGGCCAGACCCTGGATGACGTTGGTGCCGTGGCCGGTTTCCGACGACTTGGCGATCGAGCGCACCGGGCGGTAGTTGGTGCCGGTGTAGTACTCGGTGATCCAGATGATCAGGCCGGTGATGACCAGGCCGAGCAGCGAGCAGTAGAACAGCACGCGGCCGGTGAACGTCACCGTATTGTCGAGGATGGTGTAGCTCATCGGCGTTTCCATGTCCCCGAGGGCATAGGAAATCGCCCACCAGATCGCACCGACGGACAGGACGGCGGTGACAAGGAAGCCCTTGTACATCGCGCCCATGATGTTGTTGGAGGAGCCGAGCTTGACGAAATAGGTGCCGATGATCGAGGTGACGATGCAGACACCGCCGATCAGCAGCGGCAGGGCCATCATCGCGCCGAGCGCATCGCCGAGGCCCTTGAGCAGCAGCGCGGTCAGCACCATGGTTGCGCCCACGGTCACGACATAGGTCTCGAACAGGTCGGCGGCCATGCCGGCGCAGTCGCCGACATTGTCGCCCACGTTGTCGGCGATCACGGCCGGGTTGCGCGGATCGTCTTCGGGGATGCCTGCTTCCACCTTGCCGACGAGGTCGGCGCCGACGTCTGCGGCCTTGGTGAAGATGCCGCCGCCAAGGCGCGCGAAGATCGAGATCAGCGAGGCACCGAACGCGAGGGCGACGAGGCCATCGACCACCGTGCGGTCATCGCCACCCACGGTGTAACCGGCGATGTCGGTGAGGTAGTGGTAGAACACTGCGATCGCGAGCAAGGCGAGGCCCGCCACCAGCATGCCGGTGATGGCGCCAGCGCGGAAGGCAAGGGTCAGCCCGGCCTGCAGGCCGTTCTGTGCAGCGGCTGCCGTGCGCACGTTTGAGCGCACCGAGATGTTCATCCCGATGAAGCCCGCGACGCCCGACAGCACCGCGCCGATCACGAAGCCCGTGGCGGAGATCGCTCCGAGGGTGGCTGCGATGATGACGGCGACGACCACGCCGACGATCGCAATGGTGGTGTACTGGCGCTTGAGATAGGCCTGCGCGCCTTCCTGGATGGCGGCGGCGATTTCCTGCATCTTGGCGTTGCCCGCTGGTGCGCCGAGCACCTGGCGGCTGGTTACGAAGCCATAAACGACGGCAAGCAACCCGAGTATTATCGATAATACGACTAGGTTCACGTTGGCATCCCCCTTTATGTCCGGTGCCACGAATGGCCCGTCCCCGTCGTTGCGGGTGGGCGAGAAGCTATCGTTTTATTTCTGACCCGCAAGCCCTTCCATGACCTTGGTCAAAGGGTTTTTAATCGTGCATATAACCCAGATTGCCATGCGGCACTGCACCATCGACGATAACAGGTGATGACGTCAGCGCCTGCGCGACCCCTATGCGATGGGCGGCGACAGGCGGGGAAATTCCGGCGGGCAGCGTGAACAGCAGTTCGTAGTCATCGCCCCAGCGCATAGCTTCGTCCCGGCGAACGTCGGGCAGGGCGACAGGGAAGGGCACTGCGTCGCCAGCAAGGGCAAAGGTCACGCCGCTGGCCTGCGCCATGCGCGCGGCGTCGATCAGCAGGCCGTCGGAAACGTCCATCATTGCGGTTGCCAGCGGAGCAAGTGCCCGGCCTTCGGCAAGGCGCGGCAAGGGCCTTCGGAAGGCGATGCTGTCACGGCCGGTCCCGTCCCGCAGTGCCTCGAACCCCAGCATCGCCGCACCAACCGGCCCGGTCAGCCAGAGGGTATCGCCCGCCTTCGCCCCGCTGCGCGAAGGCACGGGTGAAAAGGTCGCGCGTCCCAGCGCTGTCAGTCCCAGGCTGCGCGGCCCTGTGCCGCTGACGGTGTCGCCACCGAGCAGGGGCACGCCGAATGCCTGCAACGCCTCGCCAAGCCCGGCAACGAAGCGCGTATCCTCCTCGCCCAGCGTGAAGCCCAGCAAGACGCCGACCGGTTCCGCTCCCTTTGCCGCAAGGTCGGACAAGTTGGTCGCCAACAGTTTCCACGCGACGTCGGCCATGTCCTGCCCCGGCAGCCAGTGCACGCCCTCGACCATCATGTCGTGAGTCAGCACCAGCGTCTCGCCCCCGAATGGCAGCACAGCGCAGTCGTCGGCCAGCCCGCGCGCCGCGGGGTGCAGGGCCAGCGCGCGCATCGCCGCGATCAGGTCGGATTCCTTGCTCACGCCCCGGTCTATGGGGCGCGCTGCCGAACCGCACAAGCCCGCTTGACCAGCGCTATATCGCCCCTTAATCGTTCGATTAAAGAAGTATCGAGAGGAGTCGGAACACATGGCTACAGCCTATATCGTCGACGCAGTGCGCACGGCCGGAGGACGCCGTGGTGGACGGCTTGCGGGCGTTCACCCGGTCGATCTCGCCGCGCGCAGCCTCGATGCCATCATCGCTCGCACCGGCATCGATCCGACAGCGGTTGACGACGTGATCATGGGCTGCGTCACCCAGGCCGGGCAGCAGGCGATGCAGGTCGGCCGTAACGCGGTGCTCGCATCGAAGCTCTTGCCGCAATCGACGCCTGCGGTGACCATCGACCGCCAGTGCGGCTCATCGCAGCAGGCGATCCAGTTCGCCGCGCAGGCGGTGATGTCGGGCGTGCAGGACGTGGTCATCGCCTCGGGCGTGGAAAGCATGAGCCGCGTGCCGATGGGCTCGAACGCCACGTTCCACATGAAGGAGGGCCTCGGCCACTACAAGTCGCCCGGCCTGGACGAGAAGTATCCTGGCATCATGTTCTCGCAGTTCATGGGCGCGGAAATGATCGTCAAGAAGCACGGCTTCACCAAGGACGACCTCGACCGCTTCTCGCTGAACAGCCACCAGAAGGCCATCGCCGCAACGAATGCCCAGGCTTTTGCGGGCGAGATCGTGCCGGTTGAAATCGAGACTCCCGAAGGCCCCGCGATGCACACCGTGGACGAAGGCATCCGCTTCGATGCGACGCTCGAAGGCATTGCCGGGGTCAAGTTGCTCAGCCCCGAAGGATCGCTCACCGCTGCCAGCTCCAGCCAGATCTGCGACGGATCGAGCGCCGTGCTGGTCGTCTCCGAAGCCGCCCTGAAGGCGCATGGCCTTACGCCGTTGGCGCGCATCCACAATTTGACGGTGACAGCAGGTGATCCGGTGATCATGCTCGAGGAACCGCTTTTCGCCACGGACCGAGCGTTGCAGCGGGCCGGCATGAAGATCTCGGACATTGACCTGTACGAGGTAAACGAGGCCTTCGCTTCAGTGCCGATGGCCTGGCTCAAGCACACCGGCGCGGACCCCGAAAAGCTCAACGTCAACGGCGGCGCGATTGCGCTCGGTCACCCGCTCGGCGCGTCGGGCACGAAGCTCATGGCCACGTTGGTTCATGCCTTGCGCGCGCGTGGCGGGAAGTATGGCCTGCAGACGATGTGCGAAGGTGGCGGCGTTGCCAACGTCACCATCATCGAAGCTCTTTGATTTTTCAGCCCTTTAGAGAGGATAACTCGCAATGAAGCTCGACAATACCGTTGCTGCCGTGGTTACCGGCGGCGCTTCCGGCCTCGGCGCTGCCACCGCTCGTGCCCTTGCTGCCAAGGGCGTCAAGGTCGCCATCTTCGATCTGCAGAAGGAAAAGGGCGAAGCCATGGCTGCCGAGATCGGCGGCGTGTTCTGCGAAGTGAACGTGACCAGCGACGAGAGCGTCGATGCCGGCTTCGTCAAGGCTCGCGCTGCGCATGGCCAGGAGCGCATCCTCGTCAACTGCGCCGGGACCGGCAACGCGATCAAGACTGCCAGCCGATCGAAGGAAACCGGCGAAATCAAGCACTTCCCGATGGATGCGTTCAACTGGATCATCCAGATCAACCTCGTCGGCACCTTCCGCTGCATCGCCAAGTCGGCCGCCGGTATGATGACGCTCGATCCCTGCGACGAGTTCGGTGAGCGTGGCGCCATCGTCAACACCGCCTCGGTCGCTGCCGAAGACGGCCAGATGGGCCAGGCTGCATACTCGGCCTCAAAGGGCGGCGTTGTCGGCATGACCCTGCCGATCGCACGCGACCTGATGAGCGAGGGCATCCGCGTCAACACGATCCTGCCGGGCATCTTCAACACCCCGCTGCTGCAGGGTGCGCCCCAGAACGTGAAGGATGCGCTCGCCGCATCCGTGCCGTTCCCCAAGCGCCTCGGCATGCCGGAAGAGTATGCCAACCTCGCCATGTGCATGATCGAAACCGGCTACTTCAACGGCGAGGACGTTCGCCTTGATGGCGCCATTCGCATGGCACCGCGCTGATGTGAATTGAATGTGAGGGGCGGGGCACGAACCCCGCCTCCATCGTCTCGGGAGAGTTTTGTGGCCGACTACACGCAGATCAAGCTCGACATCGCCGATGGCATCGCAACAATCACGCTGCACCGCCCGGAAAAGATGAACGCCTATACCGGCACGATGATGAACGAGATGATCGACGCGTTCGATCGCACCGATGCCGATGACAGCGTCCGCGCGGTCATCGTCACCGGGGCAGGGGACCGTGCGTTCTGTGCCGGGGCTGATCTCACACCCAGTGACGGCAAGCACGTTTTCTCCAGCGGCGATACGGTGGAAGACCTGTCCGATCCCCGCGTGCGAGACGGCGGCGGCATGATCACCTTGCGCATCTATCAGTCCAAGAAGCCCGTGATCGGCGCGATCAACGGCGCGGCGGTGGGCGTCGGCGTAACCATGCAATTGCCGATGGACATCCGCCTCGCCTCGACCAAGGCGCGCTTTGGCCTTGTCTTTGCCCGTCGCGGCATCGTGCCCGAAGCGGCCTCGAGCTGGTTCCTGCCGCGCATCGTCGGCCTGCCTCAGGCGCTGGAATGGTGCATGACCGGCCGTGTTTTCGATGCTGAGGAAGCCCTGCGTGGCGGCCTTGTCCGCTCGCTGCATGAACCCGATGACCTGATGCCGGCCGCAATCGCGCTCGCACGCGAGATTGCCGACAACACCAGCGCGGTCTCGGTCGCGATGACCCGCGCGATGCTGTGGCACAACCCGTCGCTGTCGCACCCGATGGAGGCGCACCGGGTCGACAGCAGGGCAATCTATACCCTTTCGCGGGGTGCCGATGCCGCTGAAGGCATCGCGAGTTTCCTTGAAAAACGCGCTCCCCGCTACCCCGGACGCGTTTCTTCGGATATGCCTGCGTTTTATCCGTTTTGGAATGAGCCGGGTTGGGAATGAATACGGAAGTGTCAAAGGGGGAAAGCCTGGAAACGCCGGGCGCACGCGAGCAGCTTCTGCAGACCGCGTCGACCATCATGCGCGAGGGGGACGTGGTCGATATCTCCCTCTCGGAACTGAGCCTTCGGTCCGGGCTGAACTCCGCGTTGGTGAAGTACTACTTCGGCAACAAGGCGGGCATGCTCAAGGCCTTGCTCGACCGCGACATGGAAAACATCGTCAAGTCGGTCGACGCGTTGCTTGCCAAGGACGACATGAGCCCCGAGGCAAAGCTGAGGCTGCACATCTCCAAGTGCATCGATACCTACTTCGATTACCCGTACCTCAATCGCTTGCTGATGCGGCTGGTTCGCGACAGCGACGAAGCTGAAGCGAAGCGAATCGCTGACCAGTATCTGCTGCCGCTGCATCGCGCCTACAACCGGTTCATCGGCGATGGCGTGAAGGCTGGCGTGTTCCGGCCGATCAACCCGCAACTGTTCTACTTCACCGTTACCGGTGCGGCCGATCGCTTCTTCTCGGCACGTCTGGTGCTGAAGCACTGCTTCGATCAGGACACTCTGACCGAGGAACTGCGCGACAGCTACCGCGAGCACACGGTCGATTTCATCATGGCCGGTATCCTCGCACACTGAACGGAATTGCATTGTCGAACGGGTGCAGCATGAAACCATGCTGCACCCTTGGTGCTGCTCTGCGCGCTAAAGCTGGAGGCATGGCAGCATAAAGAAAATGTCGTCTAGCGTCTCTGAGCGCATTGATCTAACGCGCACGCCGCCGCTTGGTGTCATAATATTTCGCTCTTGCGCATCAGGCTGGTTTCATGTGATACGAAATCATGCCCGGAACACAAACGCGCCTCACCGACTTCATGCCCTACCGTATGGCCATCACCTCGAATGCGGTGAGTGGGCTTATCGCGGGCGAGTATCGCAGCGAATTCGGCCTGAAGATTCCCGAATGGCGGATCATGGCCGTATTGGGTGACGCTGGGGCCCTGACCCAACGCGATCTGGTCCGAGCTACGTTGATGGACAAGGTCGCCGTCAATCGCGCGTGCAAGGTGCTTGAGGAGCGGGGACTGGTCCAGCGCAGCCCGAACGAGCAGGACGGGCGCTCTCATCATCTTGAACTGACGACGTCGGGATGCGAGCTGCACGGCAGGATCTGGCCGCAGGCGTTCGAGATGTACCAGAAGATTTTCTCGGCCATATCGCCGCGTGAACAGGAAAAGCTGCGCGCCATCCTCGAGAAGCTGCTGAAAGCTGCCCGCACGCTCGAAGGCGACGAGAAGTGAAGCTCGCATCGCTGCCGCAGGGACGCGACGGTCGGCTGATCGTCGTGTCGAACGACCTTGCCTGGTATGCCGACGCCGATCACATCGTACCGACGATGCAGGCCCTGCTGGATGACTGGGACCGCTACTTCCCCTTGGTCGAAGCGCTATCCATCGAGCTTGCGCACGAAGCCATTCCGCGCAAGCGGTTCCACGAGCGCGAAGCGTGCGCCCCGTTGCCCCGCGCCTACCAGTGGGCCGATGGCAGCGCCTACGTCAACCACGTCGAACTCGTCCGCAAGGCACGGGGGGCGGAACTGCCGGAAAGCTTCTGGACCGATCCACTGATGTATCAGGGTGGAAGCGACGATCTGCGTGGTGGCCGCGAACCGCTTGTCCTGGCGGACGAAGCATGGGGTTGCGACTTCGAGGCCGAGATCGTCGTCGTAACCGGTGACGTTCCCCAGGGCGTTGCCCCGGACGAAGCTCTCAAGCACATTCGTCTCGTCGGCCTGGTGAACGACGTATCCTTGCGCAATCTTATTCCGGGCGAACTCGCCAAGGGGTTCGGCTTTGTTCAGTCGAAACCTGCCAGCCACTTTTCGCCAGCGTTCGTGACGCCCGCCAGCCTTGGTGAGGCGTGGAACAGCGGCAAGCTGTCAAGGACCCTGGCAGTCGATCTCAATGGCCAGCCATTCGGGCGGGTCGAGGCAGGCGAGGAATGCACCTTCGATTTTGGCGTGCTGATCGCGCATCTTGCAAAGACCCGCAGTCTGGGGGCAGGGACGATCATCGGCTCAGGCACGGTGTCCAATCGCGATCCCGATGGCTCGCCCGGCCGCCCTGTTTCGCAAGGCGGCAAGGGGTACGCCTGCATTGCCGAACAGCGCATGGTCGAAACGATTAGCACTGGCCAGCCTTCGACACCGTTCCTGAAGTGGGGCGATACGGTGCGCATCGAAGTGCGCGATGCGAAGGGCAAGAGCATTTTCGGCGCAATCGACCAGACCGTCACCCGCGCCTGATAGAATTATGCTGAGAAATGAAAAGCCCCGCCGGGTTGTCCGGCGGGGCCTTCTTCATGCCATGGCTGGTCCGATCAGCTTCCTGGCTTCTTGTTGATCAGGGTGTCGCTGATCGAGCAGGCAGCAGGGCCGAGGATCACGACAAACAGCACAGGCAGGATGAACAGGATCAGCGGGATGGTCATGATCGCGGGTAGTCTTGCCGCCTTTTCCTCGGCACGCATCATGCGCTCGTTGCGGAATTCGGCAGAGAGCACGCGCAGCGCCGAGGCAAGGGGCGTACCATAACGCTCGGTCTGGATCATCGTGGTCACCACGCCTTTGACGGACTCCAGATCGACACGATAGGCGAGGTTCTCGAACGCCTGTCGGCGATCGGTAAGGAACGACAGCTCGATGGCGGTGAGGGAGAATTCGTCCCCGAGTTCCGGATAGGCACGGCCCAGCTCGCGTGCGACGCGGCTGAAGGCAGCGTCGACGGTCAGGCCGGCCTCGGCGCAGATGACCAGCAGGTCGAGCGCATCAGGCAGGCCCTTGCGGATTGCGTTGGTCCGCTTGGAAACCATGTTCTGGATGAAGACGTCGGGCCCCTTGTACCCTGCGATGAGCATGAACATGAAGGCGCCCATCCGCTTCATGGGCCCCCAATCCCCGAAGGTGTTGGTCCAATAGAAGAGAACCGCGCCCAGAAGACCCAGCGTGATCGGGCCGACCAGGCGTCCAAGAATGACCGCGACAGCCCATTCCTTCTTGCGGATGCCGGCCTGCGCCAGCTTCTGCTGGATCACCGCCAGCTGGCTGTCCTGCAGAACCTTGAGCGATTCGAGGAAGCCACGGATCTGGTCGGTGGTCTGGTTGCGGCGGACAATGCTCTGGCGCTTGCGGGCATTGGCAGTGACGATGCCGGCTTTGAGCTGCTCGCGCCGTTCGTTCAGGACCTTGACCCGCTTGGCCATGGGGTCGCGGACGGTAACGGCAGCGTAGACTGCAAGCATGACGGCAGCGGCGGCGATCCCGATCAGGATCGAACCGACAAGGTAAACGTCAAAGCCGAGCAGCGTTGGTCCTGCGGGGTTGTTGATCATGGCCGGTCCCTCCCGCTCAGATTTCGAAGTTGACCATCTTGGCCATGATGAACGAGCCGATGCCAAGCCAGGTGAGGCCGCCCAAACCGGCAATGATCAGGCGCTCGTCCACGAAGAACTTGCTGAGATAGGCCGGGTTGATCGTATAGATCAGGGCAAACACGATGAAGGGCAACGAGCCGACGATATAGGCTGATGCCTTGGATTCCGAGCTCATTGCCTTGACCTTGAGCTTCATCTGCGCGCGTTTGCGCAGCACGTCCGACAGGTTCGAAAGCGTCTCGGCAAGGTTGCCGCCGGTCTCGCGCTGGATCGCCAGCGTGATGCAGAAGAAGTTGAACTCCGGCATGTTGAGGCGATCGGCGGTGTCCTGCAGCGCCTCTTCCATGGTGCGACCCACCTTGATGCGGTCGGTCACCAGCTTGAACTCTTCGCCCACGGGGCCGGGGAGTTCGCTGGCGACAACGCCGAGGGTTTCCGTGACCGGAAGACCGGAGCGAAGCCCGCGTACCAGCAGGTCGAGCGCATCGGGCAGGCGTGTCGTAAAGTTCTCGACGCGCTTGCCGATTGCCCGACCGACGATGAAATGCGGCAAGCCAATGCCGACGAACAGCCCGGCGACGAGCGACAGCAAGGGCGCTCCGGTCTTGACGAAGACCAGCAGCAGGACCGCCAGAGTCAGGCCGCCGCTGACATAGAGGTACTGCGACATTGTCCAGCCTTTGCCGGTCCGATGGAGCCGCAGTTCGAGCGCCTCCATGCGTGATCCCGAGCCGGCGATCTTCCCCGCGCGCGGTTTGCGGGCTGCCACGGTCTTGCGATATTGCGCTTCGACCTTGTCAACTGCGCTGTCCGAGTGGCGAAAGCGCACGGACTGGAGACGGCGGCCGCTTTCCTTGGACGCGGAAGGGCCGGACAGTGCGGCATAGCCAAGCACCATCGCCGCCATCATGCCGCCGGCCATCAGGATCAGCTGGATCGTATTCCCCATTGCAGGTCTCTTCCCGTCACCTCAAGCGAATGCGAGCCGTCAGGCGGGCACACCGGCCTTTGGCTTGTTGAGCATCTTCTTCAGATCGAACTTGCCCAGCAGCGAGGGCTTGCGCGCATTGGCTGCGGTGTCTGGCGCTGCTTCTTCCTCACCGGTTCCGATGATCGCGAAAGCGATGTCCCGGATCGTGGCCCCGACCTTGGAGGACCGATTGGCTGCAACGAACGACTGACCGAGCTTGGCCGCGTTCGACGCCCCCTTGATATCGTAGGGCAACATGAAGTTGATCTTGCGTTCGATCGAGGCTTCGAAATCGGCCTTGCTGATCTCGTTGGCGCCGGCCTGGACCTTGTTGGCCACCACGATCGGACGGGCGTGGGCGGCATTGGTCTTGAGCCACGAAAGCAGGCGGATGGCATCGCGCGCGCCAGCCAGCGTCAGTTCGGTCGCAACGATCACCACATTCACGTCACCGAGCAGGTGTGGGAAGTTGATCAGCATGTTGCGCGGCATGTCGATGACGGTCATCTCGAACGCCTGGCGGAATTCCTCCTCCAGTTGCACGAACGCGCTGCCATCGGTCATCAGGGGCGAACTGATCGGTGCTTCGGCCGACAGGATCGCCAGGTTGTCGTTTGCCCGGATCATGGCGCGTTCGATGAACAGGCCGTCGATGCGGCTTGGATTGTCGATCGCGTCGGTCAGCCCGCGGCCGGGCTCGAGATCCAGCGTCAGCGCGCCGGTGCCGAAATGCACGTCGAGATCGAGCAGCGCGGTGGGCAGCTTGTGATCGGTGCTGAACAGCCAGGCAAGCGATGTCGCCAGCGTCGATGCGCCTACCCCGCCGCGCGTGCCGACAATGGCCGTCGAGATGTGGCGCTTCGCCGCTGACGGATCATGGCTCTTGGGCGCAGTGAAGATCGCCTGCGCCTGAACCAGGGCATCGCGGATCTGGCCTGCGTTGAGCGGCTTGAGCAGGTAATCCTGAATGCCCGAGGCAATCAGATCGCGGTAGAGGCGCACGTCATTGACCTGCCCCACGGCGATGACCACGGTGCCGGGCTCGCAAACTTCGGCCAGGGCGTTGATGTCGTTCAGCGGGTCGCCGCTTTCCGACAGGTCGACCATGAGAATGTTCGGGCTGGCCGTGATCGAAAGCGACTGGATCGCGTTCCGCAGGCCACCGCGGTGGCACTTTTCCGGAGCCCAGCCCATGTCGACGACGACCGGGCGAAGGACGTCGAGCGCGGTCTCGTCGCACATGAAGGCGGCGAAGGCGTCGCGATTGGCATTCTTCCAGCTCATGTCAGTTTCCTCCTCCGCCGCTGCCGCCAGAGGCATTGGACGTCGCATTGCTCTTCAGGCCATCTTCGCCGGTGGGCTTGGCGGCGCGGAAGCTGTCGATCGCCTTGGTTCCGCTCATCACCACCGTCTCGCCGGTGGTGCTGGCGCCCTTCACGAGGTGTTCCTTGTCGGCGACCATCGCAGCCAGATTGCTGTTGATGGCGCAGCCGAAGTTCGACGTCGTCCGGTTGCTCATCGAGAAGTCGGACTTGGCGGTCCAGTCGGGGCAGCCAGGGACCGAGGCCGTGGCGCGGGTCACGACGATGCGCGCGCCGCCTGCCGGGACATAACCGGGCGTTACCGGGGCGGGGCCGTCGACGAACATGCCCCAGCGACCGGCCACCGTATCGACCGACGCGATCGTTGCCTTTGACTGCAACGGATCGTCTATCGCAATCTTGTCACCATACTTGAGGCCAAGGCTCTCGAACCATCCGGCGAGGCGCCGTTGTTCCGTGATCGAAATGCCGCCGCCCGGCAGCGTCTCGACATCGAAGACGTAGCGGTCACGCTCGACGATCGGCTGATGCACCGAATTGAGCATGCGGTTCTCGGGAGTATTGGCCGAACAGGCCGACAGGACTGTCGCCAGCGAAAGCAGCAGCGCGGCGGAAGCGCGGCGGGTGTGGTTGGTGCGCATGGGCTGTCCCTCGTTCACTGGATGCTGAAGCCGGGTTCGACGCTGGCGACCTTCTTGTCGCTGCGGCGATCGGCGGGCTGCGATGCCTTCGCGGGCTTGTCGAGGCTGCCGACCTTGGGGCCGGATTGAACCGTGCCTTCCTTCTCGGTCGGCTTGGGCCGATCGCCACCGGTGATGCCGTCGTGCTCCATGTTGCCAAGCAGGCGCTGGATATCGTTCGGGCTCTGGAAGCCGTCGGTCGGAAGCTTGATGTCGCTGGCGTTGACCGGGTTCACCAGATACGGCGTAACCACGATAACCAGCTCGGTTTCGCCCTTGCGATAGCGGGTCGAGCGGAACAGCGACCCGAGGATCGGCACGTCACCCACGCCCGGCATCTTGGTCAGGGCATTCTGCGCGCCGTTCTGCAGCAGGCCGGCGATCATGAAGGATTGGCCCGAACCGAGTTCGATCGTCGTTTCGGCACGGCGCACGGTCAGGGCGGGGATTTCGACGCTGTCGAGCTTCAGCGCGCCCGTGCTCGAAAGCTCGGAGACTTCCGGGCGCACGCGGATCGAGATGCGGCCATTGGCCAGGACCGTTGGCGTATAGGCAAGGCTGACGCCGTAGCGCTTGTATTCGATCGAGGTGGTGCCAAGCCCTTGCGAGACGGGGATCGGATATTCGCCGCCGGCAAGGAAATCGGCAGTCTCGCCCGAAAGCGCGGTCAGGTTCGGCTCGGACAGAGTGGTGACGAGGCCGATCGTCTCGGCGGCATCGAGCGCACCCAGCAGATCGAGGCCGAGAAACTTGCCCATTCCGGCAATGGTGGTGCCCGTAGCGGCGGCCGTCACCGAACTGCCTGGCTTTTCCACCAAGCCGAGTGGATTCGCCTCGGTCACCTTGGTCGGGTCGAAGGTAAAGCCGGTGGTGGCCGAAGTGCCGACGCCAAACGGCAGGTTGCGGTCCGTCGTGAAGACCGATCCGGCCGACCTGCCTTGACCAATGCCGAACTTGAAACCGCCAGTGCCATCGATGCTGGTGAGGTTCACGCCCAGGTCGCGTACCAGGGTGCGGCTGACTTCGGCGAACTTCACGTGCAGGCTGACCTGCAGCGGCGTTGCCATCTTCAGGCGGCTGATCACGTTGGTCTTGTCGCCGACAAAGGCGCGGACCAGGCGTTCGGCTTCGGCTGCGTCTTCGGGCGCGCCGACGGTGCCGGTCAGCAGGACCGTGTTGTTCATCGTCGCGACGTTGACGCGGGCCTCGGGCATGGCGAGGTGCAGCATCTGGTCGATCGAGTCGATGTTGTTGCCGACGCGGATGTTTGCCGACCACACGACATCGCCCTTGGCGTTGCTGGCGTAGACCGTGGTCTCACCGCCCGACTTGCCGAAGACGTAGAACTGGTTGGTCGACTTGACCTGGACGTCTGCCACCTTGTCGTCAGCGACGAATACGTCAGCCATCCGGCCCGGCACGGTGACCAGTTCGCCGCGCCCGATCGAAATCGTGACAGTGCGGGCAGGGCTCGTCAGGCTTTGTGCGTGGAGCATGCCGGAAGCGGGCATCATTGCCAGCGGGGCAGCGATCAGCGCAGCCGTGAGAAGCTTGGAGGAAAAACGGCGGTTCATGGTGCTGCCCTTCGAGGTCGGGATCTGTCGCATGATCTTGGTGTGGGGAGCGCAGCTCATCACTTCGCTCCTATCGAGACATTTTCGGTGTCCTTGCCGCGGGTCACGCGGACCACGGGGCCGGTCGGCACCGGTCGGCCGTTTGCTGCCATCTGCGGGGCAGAGCTTGCGGCGGGTGCGGAATATCCGCCGCCTGCGGGAGCAGTTGCCACTGGCACGGTCGTGCGCTGGAAGCGCGATACGTCGCCGCCGGTCACGAAGCTGGCCTTGGTGCTTTCGATCGGGCGGGCCATGGCCTGCTTGATCAGCGCCTCTTCCTGCTGCTTGCTGGCGCCGGCCGGGATCTTGACGTCACCCGAGGCAATCGCCTGCTCAAGCTCGGCCGAGTTGTCGGCCAGGGAGCGCAGCGAGAGGCTGATCGTGCCGATGGTCTGGGCCACGGCAATCTTTTCCGCAATCTTGGGCGTTACTTCGAGCGTGACGGTGCTGAAGGTGCGCACGCGGGTCTTGCCCTCGACCATTTCCTGCTCGGTCGACTGGTCCGTGGCGAGCACGCGCAGGTTCTTGAGGATGGTTTCCGAGGCCTTGAGCGCCATGCCGCTGTCGCCGCTGCCCTTTACGGTCTGGGTCAGCACCAGGTCGATATGATCGCCCGGGAAAACGAAGCCGGCAACGCCGGTGCGGGCCGAGACGGGAATGGTCACGGCGCGCATGCCTGGCCCGAGAGCAGCTGCCAGGAAGCCACGGTCGCCGGGGGCAACGAGATTGCCCTTGGTCACCGGCTCGCCGGCAGTCATCGGGTTGCGCACCACGGTGCCGAGCAGCTTCTGCATGTCAGCCTCGCCCTCGACGAAGTAGGCGTCCTGAACCATGTCCTTGGGCCATGCCTGGAAGTTGATTGAGTCGGCGGTAATGATCGTGCCGACGGGCAGGGCGCGCTGGGCTACCAGCACCTTCGGGCCCATCGGCATCTTTGCCGCAGCTTCTGCCTGGGGCGTGGACGCGCCAGCGAAAAGGCTCCTTGCCGCGAAGGCCGTGCCGATCGCAACGATCAGCGCCCCCACCAGCAACATCAGCTTCCTCTTGTCCATGCTACTTGTCCCGCCCTCTTAACTCAGGCCCGCATGTCTCGGGCAAAATGGTTAAAAATTGTGATATGGTGTTCATGCACCTGTAACGGAGCGCCAGCCGGCCTCGAGCATCGGGGCCAGGACGATCAGTCCGGCGCTGGCGATTGCCACGCCGTAAGGGATCTTTGCATCGCGCCGGCGCGTTACCGTGTAGTGCCACGCGGCGACGACTATGGTCAGCGCGCCGCCCAGCAGCGACATGATCACCAGCAGCTTGACGAAAGTCAGGGGCGGCAACCACAGTGCCAGCGCCGCCAGCAGCTTGACGTCTCCGCCACCCATGAGCTTCAGCGCAAAGAGGCCTGCGAGGACGACGAAGGCGATAAACGCCACACCCACCTGCATCGCCACGCCTGGCCACAGCGACAAGCCCGATGCCCACCAGTAGGCCGGCGCGGATAGCGCGATGGCAGCGTTCAGCCAGTTGTCGATCTGGCGGCGGCGGATATCGGTAAAGGCGGCAACCAGCAGCGCGATTGCCAATGCCCCGACCAGTCCGTAAACGAAGATGTTCCCCTGCATGTCTTGGGGCATACGGGACAATCACTTACCAAACGGTAACCAAACCTTGGCGCGCAACTGCGCCATTGGAGGCGTTTCAGGCATGGAGTTCGGTACCAGGAGTCGGATCGATCGCAGGGCGATTCCGGCGGATGCGAACGAAGGTTTCTGGACCGCCTCAGACGGCCATGTCATCCGCCGGATCGACTGGCCCGGCCACGCGGTTCCACCTGCCGAACACGGACCGCGCGGTTCGATCCTGTTCTTGCCAGGGCGTGGAGATTTTTACGAGAAGTATCTGGAATCTCTCGATTATTGGCATGAAGAAGGATGGCGCGTAACCGCACTCGACTGGCGCGGGCAGGCAGGCTCGGGACGCCTTTCGGCGCATCCTGCAATCGGGCACGTCGAGGACTTCTCCATCTGGATTGAGGACCTCGCCGCGTTCTGGTCGCAATGGGTCGACCAGACGCCTGGTCCCCATGTCGTGATCGGCCATTCGATGGGCGGTCATCTCGTGCTACGTGCTCTTGCGGAAAGGCGCATTAACCCTGTTGCGGTGGTCTTGAGTGCTCCCATGCTGGGCTTTCTCACTCCGGGACCGAATCGCGCGCTTCACAAGGTGGCCGAAGCGATGTGCCGATTCGGCGATCCCGCCCGCCCCGCCTGGAAGATCAGCGAAAAGCCCGGGACGACCGCCGCTGCCCGCAATACCTTGCTGACGCATGACGCCGAACGGTACGAGGACGAGGCGCAATGGAAGCTGCAGCGCTCCGTCCTCGGCATGGGGCCCGGCTCTTGGCGCTGGGTCGAGCGCGCCTATGCCTCGATGCTCGCACTGGATGCGCCGGGCACTCTCGAGGCGGTTGATGTGCCTGTCCTGCTGCTTGCCGCGCGTCACGATGCTCTGGTCAGCTGGAAAGCGATCGAGCGTGCCGCACGCCGCCTCCCGCGTGCGCAATTGATGACCTGGGGGCGGGAGGCCCGTCACGAATTGCTGCGCGAGGCCGATCCGGTAAGAGACAAGGTCATGGCCGCGATCGACGATTTCCTCGACCGCATGGCGCCCGGCGCGGAGGCAGACGCCGCGTGACCATCTTTGCCGGAGATTTTGACGTCGCCATCGTTGGCGCCGGGATGGCAGGCGCCAGTCTCGCCGCCGAATGCGCGCCCCATGCCCGCGTGTTGCTGGTCGAGGCGGAGGACACCCCCGGCTACCACACCACCGGCCGTTCCGCCGCGTTCTGGGAAGAGACCTACGGCGGCCCTGGCGTCTTTCCGCTGACGATGGCTTCGGGCCGGTACTTGCGGGAGGGGGGCTTCCTGTCCCAGCGTGGCGCTCTGAACATTGGGCAGGCGTCGGACCGCGACAAGGTTGAGGCTTTCATCGAAAAGTTCACCGCCTTGGGAGCCATCCTGCATCTGCAGGACCGGTCTGCGCTCGAAGCCCGCGTGCCCGGGCTCAAGCCCGAATGGGTTGTCGGCGCCTGGGAGCCCGGCTGCGCTGACATCGACGTTGCCGGCTTGCATCAGCACTACCTCGCAGCGTCGAAGCGCACCGGCACCGTGATGCGCGTGCGGTCCCGCGTCGAGCGGCTGGAGCGGGAAGGCGGACAGTGGCGGCTGGCCTGGGCTGGAGGCGAGGCACGCGCTCCGATCGTTGCCAATGCCGCCGGAGCATGGGCGGACTCGCTTGCGGGCCTTGCCGGCGCGCGCCCGCTCGGCGTCCAGCCGTTGCGCCGCACGATCGTGCAATTGCGCACCGATCCTGCCCCGGCAGATTCCCTGCCACTTACGCTGGGCATCAATGAGGACTTCTATTTCAAGCCTCAAGCCGGGCGTCTGTGGCTTTCGCCGCACGACGAAATTCCCGACGTCGCCGGCGATGCCGCGCCCGAGGAACTGGATGTCGCCATCGCCATCGACCGCTTTCAGCACGTGGTGGACTGGAACATCGCCGCCCTCGAGCGTCGCTGGGCCGGCCTTAGGTCCTTCTCGCCGGACCGCCTGCCGGTCTACGGCTTCGATCCGGCGGTGGAGAGTCTGTTCTGGTTTGCCGGGCAAGGCGGCTTCGGCATCCAGACCGCGCCTGCCGCGGCCCGGCTTGGCGCCCAACTGCTGCTCGGCCTGCCACGCGACGATCTCACCGCGGAAATCGACGCCGACGCCTATGCGCCGGCGCGATTCCGGCCAGATCAATCGTAGATCGGGCGCAGTTCGTTATCGAGGTAGTACCGGGTCATCGCCATCGATGCGAGCAGGTCCGGCGAGCCGTCGTACTCGATCGACATCCAGCCCTTGAACCCGTGCTTCTTGAGCAGGTGGTAAAGGCCCTTGAGATCGAGCGTGCCCATGCCCGGCTCCCAGAACCAGCGCGTGCCATCGTCGGTGATTTCCGGGTCCTGCGAATAGCGCAGGCTGTCGGGCTGAGCCGAAGACGCGGTGTCCTTCAGGTGGAACGTGCTGATGCGGTCGTGGTAGTCGTTGTAGAACGTCAACAGGTCCTCGCCCATGATTGAGATCTGGGCGGTGTCGATGCAATAGTGGACCAGCGCGGGATCGGTGGATTCGATCAGTTCTCGGTGGTTTTCGAGATTGATCGCGCAGAAGAACTCGTTGTGGAGGCCGATCTTCACGCCCTTGTCGGTGGCGTAGCGGCCAATCTCGTTCATCACCTTGGCGCAACTCTGCACCTCTTCGCGGCTCAAGGGGCCGCATCCGAAGTAGTTCTGGGTGGGGCAGGTGTTCATGTAGGTGCCGCCGAAGCGTACGATGGTGTCCACCGCCTCGCGGCCTGATTGCACGGCCTCATCGAAGTGGCTGGCATCGTGCGAGGCGTGGGCGCCATGGAACATGCCGATGACTTCGACGCCGCGCTCCTTGGCAAAGGCGGTGAAATTCTCAGGGGAGCCGAACAGCGGCAGGATGTCGGCCATGTCCCACGGCGCGATCTCGATGCCGTTGAAACCCAGTGCCGACTGGTATTTCAGGATGTTGTCCCAGTCGGAATAGTAGGCGCTGTTGGTCTTGTCCTCGTAGTAGAAGTCGCGGAAGTTATCGATCTGCTTGTAGGGGATCGACTTCCAGTGGCTCATGTTGGCGTATTGGATGTTGGGCATTTCGGATAACTCCGGAAATCAAAGCTGGTTGAGCAGGGCGCGCGTGCGCAGCAGGGCGCGGAACGGATCGCGCGTCTGGCGGGCGCTGCATGTCACGGGGCCGGCGTAGCCGAGCTTGTCGAGCGTTGCGGCAATCGCGGCGAAATCGACCGAACCGGTGCCGGGATCGCGGAACACTTGCGTGGCATGGCCCTGTGGGTGTTCGGGGTTGGGGGTCTTCCAGGTCTCGTTGCTGTCAACGAAGCTGGTGTCGGTCAGGTGGACGCAGCCGATGCGGGCGATGTTCGCAGTGATGAACTGCACAGGGTCGATGCCTGCGACGCTGAGGCTGGCGGTATCGACGTCAAGGCCGACGCTTTCGGGTAAGCGCGCAAGCAGTGGGAGCACGCGCTCTCCTCCGAACAGGCTCCAGTATTCGTTGCGCAGGACAAGCTTGACGCCGAGCTCCTCGGCCTTGGCGGCAAGGCCGTTCAGCAGTTCGACAGTGCGATCGGCGAACATTTCGGTCTGCGCGTCGATATCGGGGTGGTACTGCTTGATGCGCCCGTAATAGGGCGAGGGGCTGATGGCGAAATAGTCAGCGCCAAGGTCTGCCGCATGGGCCAGCGCTTCACCGGCGAAATGGCCCGATGCGCCGAAGTAGAAATGGATATTGTCGTTGCGCATGAACAGGTTGGGATCGAAAGTCACGCCGGTGACGCGCTCGATCCCGCTCTGCTTGAGAACTTCGCGGTACTGCGCGGCGCTGGCGTACTTGGTGTTGATGCAATAGCGGTTCATCGGCACGCCGCTGCGTCCGCCGAACTGCCATACCGGCTCATAGGGAATCTCGATGGCAAAGAAGCCTGCCGTGGCGATCAGGGGGTAAAGTTCCTCCCAGAAATACTTGCTTTCGAACCGGTTGCGGTTCGGCTCCTGGTAGTGGCGATTGATAAGATCGAGGCTTATCGCGAAGTCTTTGGGGTTCATGGTCAACCTTCTGGCGTTCCTGCCCCGGCAACGGGGCAATTGCGTTCGTGCATGTTCGGGACCTGGTCGCGTGCCGCGCAGGCGCAGAGACGCGCGCCTGCAGATGTGCTGGCGACGTTGCTATTGGCAGATGATGACTTTGCCGCCGCAGACACAGGATCCATTCCCATTCCACGGCCCCGACGCGCGCTGGCGCTCGTTTGCCTGGCGGGTCAAACGCCCGCTACTTTATGCTGGCGGGCATCTGCCATTCGCAGGCAAAAATCAACCCCGCGCGCGTGATTTGCCTGATGCGCTTCGCCTTTCCCGTGGTATCTAACGACCTGAGCCAAGGACAGGGGCCAAGGATAGGGGCCAAGGATAGGGAGAGTCATGATGGCGCACCGTTTCGAGATTCGCCGGAACAAGGCAGGCGAGTTTGTCGCCTACTTCTGCCACAACAGTGAAACCATCTTCTGGACCGAAGGCTACGCAAGCAAGGCCAGCGCCCGCAATGCCATTGAATCGATCCTCAAGAACGGGCCCGAGGCGCCGGTAGTGGATACGACCGTCGATTGAGACCGCCGGATGATCGGCCTGCTTCAGAACAGGCCATCATCCTCGTCATCGTCTTCGGCACCCGGCGCAATCTCAGGCGCCAGGGCGATTCCGGTCAGGCCAGCGACCAGCGCCTGATTGTGGATCAGCCGCTCGTCCGCCATCGTGTAGCTTCGCGCCAAGTCGTCCAGCATCGCCTGCAACAGCACCGCGCTGTCACCCCCGACCGGCTGGGCATCCGCTCCGGCGTCTTGCAAGGCCTTTGACAGGCTGTGCATCGACGCTTCCAGCATCCCGGCCTCCTCCAGCGCATCGATAGCCAGCGCAAGGCTTGACCCGAGCTGGTCGGACTCGGCGTCGACCACGGCCATCGCCTGTCGGCCCTTTTCGTTGCAATCACCGATCGTGGTGAGAAAGCGGGCTAAGAGTTCGCCAGATGCCGCACCGTTGTCTTGCGATTGGCTCTGCAGGCGATGGCAGGGCGCCGACAGGTTGTTCTGCGTCCGCTGGATGGCATCGGCTATCGCGTCAAGGCGTTCGGAATAGGTCCTGATCTCGTTGGCGATCACCATCACCGGACGACCGATCAGCTGCGCAGTGCGGCAGCTCAGGCCGATGTTGATCGCCATGTGTTGCACGTCGAGCCGCAACCGGGTGATGGCTTCTGCGCGCTCTGTCACTTCGTCGACCGTCTGCAGGATCAGATCGAGCGTCGCCATGCCTTCGCTGTTCGCGCGGTCCAATTGGCGAAGCATCAAGTGCGCCTCGGCAACGCTCGATTCGATGCGCCCCAGCATGTCGCCGTCGCCTTCGCTCGCTTGGTGGTCGCTCGGGCCCTGAAGGTTCTTGCACTGGCTTTGCAGTCGCGACAGCGACGCAGCGAGCTCGGCCCTGTCGCGCGCATAGTCGGTGATTGCCGTTTCGAACAATGCAGCATGAACGCGGAGCAATGGCGCCGCCGCAGCGCCAGTCATGCTGCCGTCCTGACGTCTCGCTTCAGCCACGCGCAAACTCGTCAGCACGTGCTCCAGCCGCTGGCGTACGCTGTCGCCAATCTGGATGGCCTGAATGGCGGCATGAAGCTCGGTCTGGATCGCCTGCGCCAGGTTGGCGATGGTCTTGGCCAGATTGCCAAGGCGCAGTTGGTGCTGCTGCAGGTTGCCGGCTTCGCGCATCAGCGCATCGGGCACTTGCGGAAAGACCTTTGCGCACTCGCGATCCAGCAAGCGGTCGTTCTGGCCCATCTCGCGTAGGCTCTCCAGCAGCACTCCGAGCATGTGGTCGAGGCCGCTCAGCTCCCTGTCGCCCTGATGCAGCTTTCCGCGCATGGCATCGGCAAATTCCATGAATTGCGGATGGCCCGACGCGGTAATCTTCACGTTCATGCCGTAGATATCGAGGACCTGCAGGCAGCGCATGACCTCGGCAGTGCTGGTACGCAAAGCCCGAGCGGCGTCGTGCATGGTCGTGATCTCGTGAGACCTGCCCTGTACCAGGCTGCGCACGTTGCGCAGGGATTCGGCAGCCATCCGCAACCCGTTGACGGCTTCGACGCCGACCCCGCCATCAAACATGCCGGTCACCTCGGTCAGCGCCGAGGTGATGTTCTGGATGCGTGCCACCGACTGGAACAGGTGTGTGCCTGCCATGTCGAAGCTTTCGTCCAGCCGCTTGAGCAGGGCCACCAGATCCTCGATCAGCGCTGCGTGACCAACGTCCACTGCGGGCGGAGTGACGACAAGTTTGAGGGCCGCCATCGTTCAGCGCGCCGTCGCCCGGAGGATTTCCCCGGCAATCGTGTCGAGTCCCAGCACGCGGTCAGCCGCACCGCGTGCGATTGCTTCCTTGGGCATCCCGAATACGACCGAGCTTGCCTCGTCCTGCGCGTAAGTGCGTGCGCCTGCCTCCTTCATCTCAAGCAATCCGCGCGCGCCATCATCTCCCATGCCGGTCATGATCACGCCCACCGCGTTTGAACCGGCGCACCGCGCGGCAGAGCGGAACAGCACGTCGACCGACGGCTTGTGCCGGGAAACCAGCGGCCCATCGCGGACCGAGACGAGGTAGCGCGCCCCCTGCCGCTCGAGCAGGGTATGCTTGCCCCCCGGCGCGATGAGCACATGGCCACGCATGACGGTGTCGCCCTGCTCGGCCTCCTTGACCGAAACCTCGCACAGGGAATCGAGACGGCTGGCGAATGCGCGCGTGAAACGCTCCGGCATGTGCTGGACCACGACGATGCCCGGCGAATTTGCGGGCAGGGCTTCGAGGACCTCGCGCAGGGCTTCGGTCCCGCCTGTCGACGCGCCGATGCAGACCACCATTTCGGTCGTCCGGCTCATGGCGCGGCCACTGGGCGGCGGCAGCACTGCGTCTGCGGTCAGCTTCTGCTCCGGCCTCATGCGCGGTGGCACAGGTTTGCGGGCCGAGACGCGAGCCTTGGCCGCGCCCTTCACAACCTCGCAGATGGCCGCGCGAGCTTCACTCAGGTGGTCAGCCACGCCCAGTCGGGGCTTGAGGATCACATCCACGGCCCCGGCCTCGAGCGCCTGCAGCAGTGTTTCGGAACCCTGCTCGGTCAATGAAGAGCACATGACCACGGGAACGGGGCACTGGCTCATCAGCTTGCGCAGGAAGGTGATGCCGTCCATCCGTGGCATTTCGACATCCAGGGTGATCACGTCGGGCACTTCGGTCTGGATGATGCGGGCTGCCGCAAAGGGATCGGCGGCAGTGCCGATGACTTCCAGTTCGGGGTCTTCCTCGAGGATCGCCTTCATGGTCTGGCGGACGCTTGCGCTGTCGTCGACCACCAGAACGCGGATACGTGCGGGACGCTTGTTCATCATGACCTCCGAAATACCGTGCCGGCAACCTGGGTGAGGTCATGCTTGAAGCCGGTGATGGACTCCGAGTGGCCGAGGAAAAGAT
The DNA here is from genome assembly GCF_012641315.1 of Novosphingobium sp. ERW19. NCBI lineage: Bacteria > Pseudomonadati > Pseudomonadota > Alphaproteobacteria > Sphingomonadales > Sphingomonadaceae > Novosphingobium > Novosphingobium sp. ERW19. Next base: position 126,420 of record NZ_JABAIC010000001.1, on the reverse strand, counting down.
ATCCGCCGGGCAAAAGCTGCTCGCACAGGCGTTGCACGACCTGCTCCTGCGTTTGCTTGTCGAAATAGATCAGGACGTTGCGGCAGAAGATCAGATGCACCGGCTGATCGAGTGCATAGGTGTCATCGATAAGATTCAGCCTGCCGAAAGCCACGCGACGCCGAATTTCAGGAGCAATGCGGATCTCTTGCCGTTGCGGATCCCTGGATTCGAGAATGTAGCGTCGACGCAGCGGGGCAGGGACGGGCTCCACCTGTTCGCGAGGATAGATTCCCTTTATTGCCGTTCCCAGAACCTCGGTATCGATGTCCGTGGCGATAAGCCGATAGTCGATGCCGCGGTGCTGCGTCGTGAAGTCATCCAGCAGCATGGCGATCGTGTACGGTTCGGCGCCGGTCGAACATGCCGCGCTCCAGCATCGGATCTGGCGACAGCCTTCTTCTGCATAGAGCGGCAGGACGGTGCTCGTCAGATAGTCGAAGTGCCCCGGTTCGCGAAAGAAATCGGTCTTGTTGGTGGTAACCGCGTTGATCAGGTGCTCGATCTCGTCAGCATCGACTTGTCCGCCGAGCACCAGGTCGCAATACCCGCCCAGCGTATCGATGCCGAGCGCCCGGGCGCGCCGCCGCAGCCGCCCCTCCAACATGGTCTGCTTGCTGGACTTGATGTTGATGCCGGTTTCAAGCTGGATCAGTTCGGCAAGCGCCTTGAACTGCCTTGCGGAAATGCGATCGCTATCGGCTGCCAGACCAAAGGAGAGGGGGCTGAGATCGTTCAAGTGCGCACCATTTTCTTGAGGGTGTTACGGGCAGTCTTCAATCAGGCCGCCCGGCCGAAGTCGCTGTCCTCATGGTCCGCCCCACCACTGGTCAGGTCGAGTGCGAAGCCGTTGAGCCGCTCCTTCTGGTGGGCGACCGAGTTCGGCTTTACGGGCCGAGCCTTGGCGCGGACCTGAGGTGCCGGCTTCGGCTTGGCGGTGCGCTGCGTGCGCGGAGCCGCTGGTGCAAACGTGCGCTGTTCTTCCAACTGGAAGAATGCGGTGGTCTGTTGCAGCTCTTCGGCGCGCGCCGCCAGCGAGTCCGACGTCGAAGAAATCTGTTCCGAGGCGCTGGCGTTCTGCTGGGTCACCTTGTCGAGCTGCTGGATCGCTTCGTTGATCTGCGATGCGCCGATGTCCTGTTCGCGGCACGCGGCGCTGATTTCCGAAACAAGCTCTGCCGTGCGGCGGATGTCCGGAACCAGCTTGCCCAGCATCTCGCCGGCTTCGCTGGCTGCCTTCACCGTCTCGGCCGAAACCGAAACGATTTCGGCGGCTGCGCTCTGGCTGCGCTCGGCCAGTTTGCGCACTTCGGACGCAACGACAGCGAAGCCCTTGCCATGCTCTCCGGCGCGCGCGGCTTCGACTGCGGCATTCAAGGCCAGAAGATCGGTCTGACGCGCGATTTCCTGCACGATGCCGATCTTGTCCGCGATCGTGCGCATGGCGATGACCGCCTTGTCGACCGCAATTCCCGAACTCTCGGCGTCCTTTGAGGATTGCCGTGCAATCTTCTCGGTCTGCGCTGCATTGTCGGCGTTCTGTTTGATGTTCGCGGCCATCTGCTCCATCGAGGCCGAGGCCTCTTCTGCCGACGCGGCCTGTTCGGTCGCACCTTGCGACAGCTGCTGCGAGCTGGTTGCCATCTGTGAGCTGCCTTCGGCAACCTCGTTGGCGGCAAGGCTCACGTTGCTGGCAAAGGCGCGCAGGTTGTCGACCAGCACATTGATCGAATCCCGCATCTTCTGGTGATCGCCCTGGCAATCGATCTCGACCCGCTCACCAAGATCGCCTGCGCTGAGCTTGCTCAACACCCGATTGCCTTCTTCGATCGGCAGGATCGTGGCGTCGAGCATGCCGTTGATGCCACTGATCAGGCTGGCAAAATCCCCGACGAAACGCCGATCGTCACCGCGTTCGCCAAGGCGGCCGGCAGTGGCCGCGTTGATCAGCATCTGGATTTCCGAAGTGATCGCCCGAAGATTCTGACGGAGGCTTTCGATCGTGTCGTTGATAAAGGCCTTCTTGCCGGGCAGCTGTTCCATCGGAGCGCTGAAGTCACCTTCGCCAAAGGCCTTGACGCAGGCCATGGCCTTCTTTTTCACGGCAATATGGCCGGCGACCATGTCATTGATGCCCCGCGCCACGACACCGAAGTCCCCCGGGAAGCGGGCATGGTCAATGACGATGTCGATATCGCCCCGCTCGTGCTCGTCTGCCATGTGCTTCATCTCGGCGATCAATCCGGTCAGGCTATCGCGCAGCGTCTCGATCGTATGGTTGATGAAGGCCTTCTTGCCCGGCAGCGGATCGAGCCTGGCGTCGAAGTTGCCGAGGCTGAACTCGTGGATGACACCCATCGCCAGCTTCTTCACCGCGATATGGGCGTTCACGAGCTGATTGATGTCAGTGGCCATCTCCGCGATTTCGGACGGTAGGTTGTCCGATGGGATAACCACGTCGATATCGCCCCGCTCATGCTCGGCTGCCATGTGCTTGAGCTTGCGGCCCAGGTCGCGGACCGGAGCCTGCGAATGGTCGAGCAGCCCGTTGATCGCGTCGATCAGGGCGCTGGTCCGCATGTTGCATCCCGAGCCATGCAGCCGAGCGCCAAGGTCACCGTTCGCGATGGCGTCCTGCACGCGCGCAATCTCTTGCTGAACCTGGGCAGAAGAAACTGCCGTGAATGGATTGATGGCCATTGTTGTTCCCGTCCTTCTTGTTCTGTTCACCTCGGTCGCGTCAGCGCGTTCCGTTCGCTGCCGCGGGTGTTTCAGGCGTTGACCAATTGACCTTCGCTGCCGATCCCGATGGCATCTTCGGTCGTGAAAATCCGGGCCGCGTCGACGATGACCACGAAGCCCGTGTCCCGGCGCACCACACCGGTTATGTACTCGGAATTCCAGCTGATCCCGATGTCCGGGGCAGGTTCTATCTCTGCCTTCTCGAAGCTCGTGACGCTCAACACCCGGTCGATGACGACGCCCAGCGTCAGCAGGCGGTCTGGCAACCGCACGTCAAGGATCAGGATGCGTGTCGCCAGCGTGGGGTCGACAGACGGCAGGCCGAGACGCCGGCGAAAGTCGACCGTGGGCACGCCCTGGCCGCGAAGGTCCGTTAGGCCAATGAAGTGCGCGGGGCCATTCGGCAGGTAGGAAGGTGGCGTGTAATCAAGGATTTCGCGCACCAGGGCGACGGGGATGGCGAAGACTTCGTTGCCCAGGCCGAATTCCACGACCTGAAGTTCGCTCGCGCTGCTCATGCCGCGCGTCCGAAGTCTGCATCGTCGGCGTCTGCGCCACCGTCGGTAAGGTTCAGGGCGAAGCCGGCCAGTCGCTCCTTCTGTTCGGCAACGCTGTTGCGCTTTGCCGGTCTGGCTGCTGCGCGAGGTGTCACGCCGGCCTTGCGCGGCGGGCTTGCCTGGCGGCGGACCGGCGCACTCTGACGCGGTTCGACGTAGCTGTTGCCGGTCTGGAAGAAGGAAATGGCGCTCTGCAGTTCCTCGGCCTGAGAAGCCAGTTCCTCGGACGTGGACGAAATCTGGTCCGATGCGCTGGCGTTGATCTGGGTGACCTTGTCGAGCTGCTGGATGGCCTCGTTGATCTGTGACGCGCCGATGTCCTGCTCGCGGCACGCTGCGCTGATCTCGGTCACGAGTTCGGCGGTACGGCGGATGTCCGGAACCAGTCGTGCAAGCATTTCGCCTGCGTCTGTCGCCACCTTCACCGTCTCTGAGGAAACCGAGACGATTTCGGCCGCCGCGCTCTGGCTGCGTTCGGCCAGCTTGCGCACTTCGGAAGCGACAACCGCAAAGCCCTTGCCATGCTCGCCTGCGCGGGCTGCCTCGACAGCGGCGTTCAGGGCAAGCAGGTCGGTCTGGCGTGCGATTTCCTGAACAATGCTGATCTTCTCCGCGATCGTGCGCATGGCGTTGACCGCCTTCTCCACCGCCTGGCCGGAAACTTCAGCGTCCTTGGACGATTGGCGGGCAATCTTCTCGGTCTGCGCCGCATTGTCGGCGTTCTGTTTGATGTTCGCGGCCATCTGCTCCATCGACGCAGATGCTTCCTCGGCCGATGCGGCCTGCTCTGTCGCGCCCTGTGAGACCTGCTCCGAACTTGCCGCAAGCTGGCGGCTGCCGGCCGAGACGTTGTCGACCGCAGCAGTGGTCGTGCCGACGACAGTCCGCAGCTTGTCGATCATCGTGATCAACGCGCTGCCAAGCTGGTCGTCGTCCGAAAGCGCCCGGTATTCGACCGTGAGATCGCCATCGGCGATGCGGTCGGCCACGCCTGCGGTTTTCTTCAGGTTGGTCACCAGGGAATTGATGGCGTCACGCATGCGCTGATGATCGCCGTGGCAATCTATATCGACGGTTTCCTGCAGGTTGCCAGTGCTGACCAGCCGCAGCACGCGGTTGCCTTCCTCGATCGGCAGGATGATCGCGTCGAGCATGCCGTTGATGCCGCTGACGAGGCGGGCGAAGTCTCCCACGAAGCGCGAGGCAACGCCGCGCTCCGACAGGCGGCCCTCGGTCGCGGCCACGATCAGTCGCTGGATCTCTGCGGTAATCTCGCGCAGGTTCGTGCGCAGGGTTTCGATCGTATCGTTGATGAAGGCCTTCTTGCCCGGGAATTGTTCGAGCGGGGCGTCGAAATTGCCCTCGCCGAACGCCTTGACGCAGGCCATGGCCTTCTTCTTGACCGCGATGTGACCGGCGACCATCTCGTTGATGCCGCGCGCAACCAGTCCGAAGTCGCCCTCGAACCTGGTATCGTCGATTGCCACGTCGATATCGCCGCGGTCATGCTCGACCGCCATGTGCTTCATCTCTGCGATCAGGCCCGTAAGGTTGCCGCGCAGGGTTTCGATCGTATCGTTGATGAAGGCCTTCTTGCCCGGGAACTGTTCGAGGGGAGCCTCGAAGTTGCCGACGCCGAATTCCTTGACGCAGGCCATGGCCTTCTTCTTCACGGCGATATGGCCGGCAACCATGTCGTTGATGCCGCGTGCCACGATGCCGAAATCGCCGTGGAATTTCGCATGATCGATGACCACGTCGATATCGCCGCGATCATGCTCGCTCGACATGTGCTTCATTTCCGAGATCAGCCCGACAAGATTGCCGCGCAAGGTCTCGATCGTGTCGTTGATGAAGGCCTTCTTGCCAGGCAACTGCTCCATCGGCGCATCGAAGTTCCCGAGGCTGAACTCGCGCACGCAGGCCATGGCCTGCTTCTTCGTATTGATGTGTGCTGTAACGAGATCGTTGATCTGCGTCGCCATGATGCCAAGCTTGCCGGGCAGGGCATTGGCATCGATCACGACATCGATATCACCGGCTGCATGTTCGTCGGTCATCCGGGCGATCTGCGTGGACAGGTCCTGAACCGGATTGGTCACGGCATCGAGCAGCCGATTGAACGCCGCCATCACGGCGCGCGTCGGGGCATTGCCGTTGGTTTCGTCAAGCCGAAGCAGCAGGTTGCCACTGGACAGCGCCTGCTCGACCCGGCTTACCTCATCGAGAACCTGCTGTTCGGAAACTCTCGAAAAAACATTGCGCATCATGCGGCCTCCGCGAGGGACGTGAAGATTGTGGGCAAATCGGGAATGACGATGACCGAGCCCGGCTGGCGCACCAGTTCGCGCGCGAACTCGCGCTTCCAGCGCATGCCCAGCACGGGCGGCTCGCTGCTGTGCGCCTTGTCCAGGATCGTCACTTCGTGGACCTTGTCCGAGCGCAGCCCGATCTGGAGCGGCTCTCCGCCGATCTCGGTCTCGATCACGACGATGCGGTGATCGGAATTGGCCTCCTCGCCCGGATTGCGCGGCATGCCGAAGGCTACGCGCAGATCGGCGATCGGGATGATCTTGCCACGAAAGTTGACGACGCTGGCCACAAGGTCCGGCGCACCCGGTACGGGCGTTTCGGGCAAAAGGTCGAGTATCTCGCGGATGCTGACAGCCTCGATTGCCAGGCATTCATCGCCCACGTCGAAGGTGAGCACCTCCAGTTGCCCGTTATCATCCCATGGCGTTGTGCCTGTCGTGGTCATGGCGTCACCCTGCGGCACGGAGCCGCTCCTCATGGCTCTGGCCCAGCGCAACCAGCTGGACGACATCGAGAATGAGCGCGACCCCACCATCACCGAGTATGGTCGCGCCGGAGAAACTCGGGATCGAGCGGTGCAGGCTCGACATGGATTTGATAACGGTCTGGTGGCTGCCGATGATCTGGTCGACGACAAGGCCGACCCGCTCGCCGCCGGTTGCGATCACCACGATCTTCTGGAAGGGATCGGGCCGGGTGCCGGTCGCGAAAAGCTCGCGCAGGCGCAGGAAGGGCACCAGGCGCTCGCGCAACTGGATCATGCTCCTCCCGCGTGAGCGGATGTCCTCCTCCAGGCTCAGCTCGAGGCACTCTTCGACCGCCGCCAACGGGATCACGTAGTTGTTCTGCCCGACCCTCACCAGCAGCCCGTCGATAATCGCCAGGGTCAGCGGAATGCGCAGGGTTATGACCGAGCCCTTGCCGGGTTCGCTGGTCATGTCGATGTGTCCCCGCAGGCCCTCGATGGTGCGCTTGACCACGTCCATGCCGACGCCACGGCCTGACAGGTTGGTGATCTGGGCAGCGGTGGAAAAGCCGGGCTGGAAGATCAGCTGCAGCAGTTCGCCGTCGCTCAGCACCTGGCCCGGCTGGATCAGGCCATTGGCCTCCGCCTTGGCGCGGACGCGTTCGCGGCTGATGCCGCGGCCATCGTCCTCGATGGTGATCAGCACTTCGCCACCGGCCTGCTGGGCCGAAAGCCGGATGCGGCCGGACGCGGCCTTGCCCGCAGCAAGGCGTTCTTCCTCGGTCTCGAGCCCATGGTCGCAAGCGTTACGGATCAGATGGACAATCGGATCGGCCAGCCTTTCGGAAACTGTCTTGTCGATCTCGGTGCTTTCGCCATCGGTCGTCAGATCGATCGACTTGCCGGTCTCGCGGGCCAGGTCGTGGACCAGACGGCGGAACCGCCCGAACAACGAGGCAATCGGCACCATGCGCAAGACCATCATCGTGTCGCGCAGTTCGTTGGCAAGCCGCTCTACTTCTTCCGAGATCGAGCGCAGCGCAAGTTCGCCCGCCGGGCCGGAAATGCCGTTTCCGGCAAGCTGGGCGAGGCGGCTCTGCACGATCACGAGCTCGCCCACCCGATCCATCAGCAGATCGAGGCGCTCTGCCGGCACGCGCACGCTTTCGCTGGGGCCACGCGCGGCTTTTGCGCTGGCAGGTTCAGCGCTGGCCACTTCCGCGCTGCCCACTGCCGCATGCGGCAACGGTGAGGGCACGACTGCGACAGCCGTGTCTGACGGACCGTCTTCCGCCGTTGCACCGACTTCGTCATTCGAGCCCGCGATCGGCGTGATGGACAGCTCCATGTCGTCGAGCACGAACAGGAAAACATCTTCGATGACCTCGCGGGTCGCGCTGGCGGGCAGATCCATCGACCAGCCCGTCAGGCACTGCGTCGGGTCCAGCTCATCAAGTGGGGGAACCGCGTCGAACTCGGCGGCGACATTGGTGGCGCCCAGTTCCCGCAACTCGTCGAGCAAAAGCAGCGGGTTGGTTCCAGTGGCAAGCGCATTGGCCGGCAGGCGGAAGTGCAGATGCCACCCCTGACCAAGCCCGGTGTCTGCGCGCTCGGTTGTGTCATGAGCGGCATCGTCCCTGCAGTCCACCACTGCAGCGGCGCCTTCTCCATCCAGCAGGGCCTGGAGCCCGGCCAGCAGATCGGCGCTTTCGTTGTCGACGCCATCGCCGTTCGGCTGGTCGATGAGGGTGCGCATGTGGTCCATGGCAGAAAGCGTCAGGGCTACCAGTTCTGCCGAAGCGCGGGCCTGCCCCTTGCGCACCTTGTCGAATGCTGTTTCGCAATGATGGGTAAATGCTGCCAGGGCATCGAAGCCGAACATCGCGCCCGAGCCCTTGAGCGTGTGCATCCCGCGAAAGACGGTGTCGATGAGCTCCCGGCTGGTCAGGTCGTGGCTGAGATCGAGCAAGGCCTGCTCGGTCGCTTCGAGTAGCTCCCCGGCTTCGATCCGGAAGGCCTCGATCGGGTCCTGCCCGTTCATTGCCCCAGCACCTTGCGGGTTACCTTCAGCAAATTTTCGGCCACGAACGGCTTTACCAGCCAGCCGGTCGCGCCTGCTGCCTTGGCTTGCTGCTTCATGCCCTCATCCGATTCCGTCGTGAGGAATATGATCGGCGTACCGGCCTGAAGCGGCAGCTTGCGGATTTCCCGGATCATCTCCAGACCATTCATGTTCGGCATGTTGAGATCGGTGATGATCATGTCGAACTTCGATGACCTGGCCTGTTCCAGCCCTTCCTTGCCATCGGCTGCCTCCGCGACCTGATGTCCGGCTCCCGACAACGCAATCCGGATTGCCATCCGGACGCTCATGGAATCATCGACGGTGAGTATGGTGGTCATTGCTCGGTGGCTCCGGTCGCACAGAGATTGGTACAGGACGCAGCAAGCGGCCCGGTCAGCCCGGCGCGCTCGATCAGGCTGGCAATCGCCGGATCTGCGGCAGGAAGAATCGAGATGGTCTTGCTTTCCCGCTCGGCGAACTTGTGCGCCGCTACGAGGATCTGCAGGAAGGTGAGGTCGGCTTCGACCACGCTCGCGCAATCGATCTCGATCGAGGAGTTGATTTTCAGTTCATCGAGTATCGCCTCGCGGATGTCCGGGGCGGTGCTCAGGTTCGTAATGGTGCCAATCTGGATAGTCATGTTCCCCCCGCCCGTTCCGGCAGACGACATGACTGATGGCTTACGATCTGCTCTTTTTAGGTTTTCTGCTGCATAGCTGTTGTTACTAGGCAGAAGCTTCCGTTCAGGTAGCTATTGCTGCAGAAACTTTGTTAACCACGTGCTGTCGAGCGATGAGCGACGGCACTTCAGTGCTTCAGGTATGGCCCGTGCCTGCCTGACCGACAGATGCTCGGCGCCGGATCCCAGTGCCTGCCGCAGACCTGATTGCAAGCATCGGCACAGGCAAAAAAGTGTCAAAACAACACTTGCCAACGATCTTCGATCCGGCCCGAAATACCGTGTTGCGGAGAGCTGCAGAGAGTGTTCTACTTTCCCATCGTGTGGTCCGTTCGTGCGTCTACACGAAACAAGGGTGGATGCATATGAGGCAAGTTTTTCAATACCTTGCGCTGTCAACTGCGACCCTGCTCCTCGCATCTTGCGGTGGCGGTGGCAGCTCGGACAAAACCGCGGCCGACTCAGCGGCAAAGCCTGCTGAAACAACCGCTGCGGCAGCGCCCGCAGCGGCAACAAGCGCTGCTGCGCCAACTGCCGATTCGACAGACACGCTCGATGGCGCAACGCTCGCTTCGCTGACCGGCGATGCTGCACATGGCAAGACCGTTTTTGCCCAGTGCCAGGCCTGCCACTCGCTTGAAGCGGGCAAGAACATGATCGGTCCGTCGCTTGCCGGTGTCGTCGGTCGCAAGGCAGGTACGGAAGCGGGCTACACCTATTCTGCCGCCAACAAGAACAGCGGCATCACCTGGTCTGCGGAAAAGCTGTTCCAGTATCTCGAGAAGCCAGCACGTGTCGTGCCGGGCACCAAGATGTCGTTTGCCGGCCTGTCCAAGGCACAGGACCGCGCCGACGTCATCGCCTACCTCAAGGCTCCGAACTGAGCCAAGCCCCTTCGGGTCGCAAAGAAAGGGCGCGGACATCAACTGTCCGCGCCCTTTTTCATGTCAGCAAGCGTCAGGCGGCGGCCGAACGCCGCGCCAGTTCGGCTTCAGGCGGCGGCTGAACGTCGCGCCAGTTCGCACTGCGACCAAATGTCGCTCAACGCTTCGATCAGCTTGTCCACGTCGCCATCGCTGTGCACCGGCGATGGCGTGATGCGCAGCCGCTCGGTCCCGCGCGGCACGGTGGGATAGTTGATCGGCTGCACATAGATGCCGTGGTTGTCCATCAGCCAGTCGCTGATGCGTTTGCACTTGTGCGGGTCGCCCACCATCACCGGAATGATGTGGCTGGGGTTCGGCAGATGCGGAATGCCGATCGCGTCGAGACGGCGGCGCACCGTCGCCACGCGCTCCTTGTGCCGGGCCCGCTCCATCTCGCTCGTCTTGAGATGGCGGATGCTGGCAGCCGCGCCTGCGGCAAGGGCAGGGGGCAGGGCAGTCGTGAAGATGAACCCGCTGGCGAAGGTGCGGATGAAGTCGCACAGCGCCTCTGATGCTGCGATGTAACCACCCATCACGCCGAACGCCTTGCCCAGCGTACCCTCGATCACGGTGATCCGGTCCATCAGGCCTTCACGCTCGGCCACGCCGCCGCCGCGCGGGCCATAAAGCCCCACGGCATGGACTTCGTCGATGTAGCTCATCGCGCCGTGCTTTTCGCAGACGTCGAGGATCTCGGCGATTGGCCCGATGTCGCCGTCCATCGAATAGACGCTCTCGAACGCCACCAGCTTGGGCACGTCCGGTCCATATTCCGAAAGCAGCTCGTCGAGATGCGCCACGTCGTTGTGGCGCCACACCCGGCAGGTCGCGCGCGAATGGCGGATGCCCTCGATCATCGAGGCATGGTTCAGCGCGTCCGAGAACACCACGCAGCCCGGGATCTTCGCCGCCAGCGTGCCAAGGCCCGCCCAGTTCGAGACATAGCCCGAAGTGAACAGCAGCGCCGCTTCCTTGCCGTGCAGGTCGGCAAGTTCCTGTTCCAGCAGCACGTGGTGGTGGTTCGTGCCCGAGATATTCCGCGTGCCGCCCGCGCCCGCGCCGCATTCGTCGAGCGTGTTGTGCATGGCTTCAAGAACCGCGGGGTGCTGCCCCATGCCAAGGTAGTCGTTCGAGCACCACACCGTGACCTGCTCGGTCCGATCATCTACATAGCGCGTGGCGTGCGGAAACTTGCCGCACTTGCGCTCGAGCTCCGTAAAGATCCGATAGCGACCTTCACCCCGGACCGCGTCCAGTTCCCCCTTGAAGTAGCCCTCGTAGTCCATGGTCGTCGGTCCTCTTCGTGAATTCTTTTGTGCGGTCAGTTGGCAGGTCGGCGGCTGGGCAGGGCCCAACCCCACAGCGCCCCGTCGCGGATCGGCAGGGCCAGAAACAGGTGTTCGAGTGCGCCAAGGGCGGCCAGCGCGAAGAGCAGGCTCGCGCCCGATGCACTGGCGCTGCCCTCCGGCGCATTGATCGCGATCAAACCAAGCCATATCGCCAACGCGGAAGTGCCTGCAATCGCGAGAAAAAGTTCGGCTCCCATACGGCGCGGCCCGAAGTAGGTCTTCAGGTAAGCGAGGTGCGGTGGGAAGATCTCGGTGCTCATGTTCGGCACGCCGAAGAAGATCACCAGCTTGGTCGAAAGCCGCATCGCCAGCAGCAGCGTGAACGTCATCGCGCCGATCTGGTTGGCCGCGTTCCAGCTCAGCGAAATTAGTCCGATGGCGCTCAATGCCAGCGCAATTTCGTGCCAGGCCACGGCACTTACGGCATGGAAGAACCGCTCCAGCCCGCGCGCTTCCGCCGGGCAGGCTTCGCGCCGGGGTCCGGTCACTGCGCCTGTCAGGAAGCTGATCTCGTGCCACGACCAGATCAGGATCGCCCCGGCAAACGCCGCATAGACCCCGGTCAACGTCGGCTTGTTCATCGACCAGGCCACCACTGCCAGCCCGCCAACGCCCGCAATTCCCGCCAGCATCAGGCTGCGCGGGAAAGTGCGGCGCTCGCGGTTGTCCGCCCATGCGATCAGGCCGGTCGCAAGGAACCAGACCGCGATCGTGGCGATCACCGGCAGGACGTGGCCGGTCCAGCTTACCACGCGGGCTGCATCCTCACGCTTGCGGGCAGCTCGTTGCGGCGCGGACGCAGCAGGTACATTCGCGCAAAATTTGCACCCGCGCCCAGTGCGCCCGAGGCCCGCATCAGCGCACCCGCCACACCCCCACGCTTCTTGCCCGCTTCGATCCGCTGGCTCGCCACCAGCAGCCGCTTCATCGCCCGGCGGAAACGCGGATCATCGGTATCGAGCTCCACCGGAAAGACCTGACGGCTGATCGCGGTGCAGATCTCGAAGACCCGATAGTCGTAGGCTTCGGGATCGAGCCCCAGCGCCTTGTGGAACACCGGCCGCGCGTGATCGCGGACGTACATCGTCGAGTAGACGGCGAGCAGGAAGAACCGCACCCACAGCTTGTTCATGCCGGTCAGCAGCTTCGGGTCCGCGCGCAGCAGCAGCGCGAAAGCCTCGCCATGGCGGAATTCGTCGTTACACCAGCTTTCGAACCAGTTGAAGATCGGATGGAAGCGCAGTTCCGGGTGCGCGGCCAACTGGCGATAGATCGCGATATAGCGGGCATAGCCGATCTTCTCGGAGAGGTAGACCGAGTAGAAGATGAACTTCGGCTTGAAATAATGGTACTTCTTGGCCTTGGTCAGGAAGCCGAGGTCGATGCCGATGCCCGCATCCTTCAGCGATTCATTGATGAACCCGGCATGGCGGCTTTCATCGCGCGCCAGCAGCTTGAACAGCAGCTTCATGTCCGGATTCTTCGTGCGCCGGGCCATTTCGGCATAGAGGATACAGCCCGAAAACTCGGAGGTCAGGGAACTGACAAGGAAGTCGATGAACTCGGCGCGCAGTTCCGGCTCCAGCGCTTCGATCACCCCGGCAAAGCTTTCCTGGCGCTTGAAGTGCTTTTTGTTGGGATCGCTGACCATCTCGGCCATCAGTTCGTCCCACTCCTTGCGCACCAGCGATACGTCGATGGAATCGAGCGCGGCAAAGTCGGTGGTGTAAAAGCGCGGGCTCAGCACGGTCTCGTGGCTCACCATCTTGTGCACGTCGGGCTTGGGCGCGCTCTCCCGCGCCGCCACAGGACGTTCGAGTGTAATCGCGTTCATCTCAGGCTCCCAGGATTGAAGCTGACCTCGTAAAGCTCGGTCAGGCCAAGGTAGGCGACAAGCCGCATCCAGCCCCGCAGCAGGGGGCCTGCACGAACGACGGTTGCCGTCCGCTCGAACACGGCGCTTTGCCCAAAGGCCACGCGGATCGGTTCGCCATGAACGCGGACCTTGTCGCCGGGCTGGACGGCAAGATTGCCCGCCAGCTCGACATGTGCGTGGAAATGCGCCTCGCTCTGCTCCACCGCCACACGGCAGGGCACTTCAAAGGCGCGGGCGCGGATCATGCCTGATTTCCCTTCACGGCCGTTCCACTCAGGAACTTTGCAAAGGCGGCCCGGTTGGTTGCGCCGAACGAGCCGAGCTCGATCGAACGCCCCGTCGCCGGGTCGCGCAACGAGAGCGATCCGTTCTCCCACTGCGTCAGTTCGAAGGGAGCCGCTGGGCCGATCCCCTTCATCTTCCTCTCGCGAGCCATGCCGCGCATCACCCCGCGCACGAACCCGCCACCATCGTTCTCGCCCTTCATCACGGCGAGCGTCGAACCTGCATCTGCGTCCTTGACCACGACTGCCCCGTCCGCCCGGTCCTCGAAAGCGAGGTGCCGCACTTCCAGCGCCGCCACGTTGTCCCGCGCCCGCGCCACGGCGGGCACCGCCTCGCGCTCGAGCACGCCGACCCGCACCAGCGCTGTCAGCGCCAGCGTCGTCGCCACCAGCGCACCTGCCAGCATCAGGGCCGGGCGGGGAACAGTGTTCTCATGGTCATGGACCAAGCTGCCATGGTGGGGGCTCATGCCGCCGCTCCCTGCAGGCCATGGTCACGCACCGGTGTCGCCTTGGTGCGCACCGCTGCGGCCTCGTTCGGCACTACTGCCGCACAGGCCTTGGCGAGAACCCTGGCGGCTGCTTCTGCATCGGGCAGAGCGCGCAGCATCGGGCTCGGCTGGCCAAGCCGCCACGGCCGTGCGTGCGGCCAGAGCATGGCGAAGCCGAGCCGGTGGCGCCCGACCAGTGTCAGCGCAATGTCGCCATGCCCGCCACCCTGCGGCCGCAGGTCTGCCGAGCCGATCATTGCCAGCGGCAGGTTTACGCACTTGTTCAGTGCCACGCCAATGCGCAGCACCACGCGGCGGTTGGTGATCGTGTAGACCGTCGTCTTCGCCACCGCGATCGCGAACACGGCAAGCAGACCCTGCGTGATTGCCCCGCCGACCACGGCCGCACCCGCGCCAAACAGCCTGCCGGAGGCCAGGCCCAGCACTGCCAGTGCTGCGAAATAGCCGCTCACCCAGCGGGTGTGCAAAGCGCTGCGGGCGAAAGTCCGCCAGTCTGGCGAACCCTGCCACAGGATGTTTTCGCCGGCCGGCAGATCGCCCGGCAGCCCGCGGATCGGCTCGTGGTCATACTCGCTCATATCAGCGGTTCCAGCCGGTTTTCGTTGGCATAGAGGTAGCCGGTGCCGAAGTAGGCCACGGTGCGCTCTTCCTCATACCGGGTGATCTCGCCCGGATTGGCGGGGAAGGGGGCACCGGCAAAGTCGGCCGCGTTGATCGCATCAATGATCACCGCGTTCTTCTTGACGACTGCCATCGGCATCGGCGCGAGCACGGTCTTGGTGCCGGTATCCACTGCCAGATACCGCACCATGTGCTCAGCCCGGTCGACCCACATGTCGGTCACCACGCCGGCCTTCAGGCCATCTGCGCCATAGACGGGCAGCCCGCGCGGGTCCGTGCTCGCCGTGGCCACGCTGATTTCCGGCACCAGGCCCATCGGCACGATGCGCGGATTGCCATGCGCGTCAATGTCTGCCCACTTGGCACGGTCGGCATAGGAGCCAGGGCCAACGCCTGCGGCAAACACGTCGCCCACCGGGCTCAGCGGGGCACCGCCAAAGTTCTCGCGGCGCTTGGCGTTGATCTCGAACGGATCGCGCTCTCCGGTGGGAACGGATTTCGTGCCCTTGCCGAACGGCAGGATGAAGGTCTTGGGCGCCGCAGCCGAAAGCGGACCGCCTTCGCTCAGCAGGCGTCCGGTCAGCGCGTCTTCCAGCGGATAGCCCTCGCGCCGGTCCTCGCGGCGGAGCCAGAAGACAAGGGCGATGAAGAACCCGATGAAGGTTATCATCGCGATCTGAGCGGCATCGATCGTGCCGACGATATTGCCGTAGTTCATGTGCGTGTCCTCTTCACGTTCCCTGTGCCCCTGCTGCTCATGTGGGGAATTCCGTCAGTCCGAAGCTTCGTCCCTCCCGCCGGATGGCCGCCGGGGTCTGGCCCACGAGCGGGCCCAGCACGACGAGCGTGGCCAGCAGCAGGCAGATTTCGATGATGTAGATCGTGGCATAGCCGGTGGCGCGATTGGCCAGCGTCAGGCCCAGCTCGTCCGAGACAGCAAGGCCCGAAACCAGATCGCGCAGCACCCCGCCCATCGCGATGGCGAGGCCCGCAAAGGTCGTCTGCACCGCGCCCCATGCCCCAAGCGCGAGGCCCGATGTCTTCTCGGTCGCCAGCGTCATCGCGGTGGTCAGCGTACCGACGAGGAACAGGCCTGCGCCCGCACCGATGCCTGTCGCGCCAGTCAGCAGTGCGCCCGGGCTGCCCAGCGGAGCTGCAAAGATCACCAGCATGAACGCCGCGATCCCCACCACCGCGCCGAACCCGGCAATCCGCAGCGCGTCCATCCCGCGTGAAAGCCAGCGGCCCGACAGCGTGAACCCCGCCAGCGCGCCCAAGGACCAGCCCCCGGTCAGGAACGTCGTCGCCCCCACCGAAAGGCCAAGGATCTCGCCGCCGTAAGGCTCAAGCAGTGCGTCCTGCATCGAGAACGCCGTCGCCCCGAGGCCGACTGCCACCAGCAGCCGCATCGTGATCGGCTCGGCCACGAAGCTCTGCCACACCTCGGTAAAGGCGGGGCGCGGCGTCTCGGCCGATGCAATCGCCGCACAGCGCGCCTCCTGCTTCCACAGCGCAATGACGTTGAGGAAGAATGTCAGGATCGCCGAGCCTTGAATGACCTGTACCAGCCGGGTCGGCGTGAAGTGTGCCAGCAGTCCGCCGATCACCAGCGCGCCGATCATCATGCCCGCAAGCAGTGCCAGATAGAGCAGCGCCACCGCACGCGGGCGGCGCTCGTCGTCGACAAGATCGCCGGTCAAGGCGAGGCCTGCCGTCTGGGTGGTGTGCATGCCGAAACCGGCCAGCAGGAACGCCAGCGCGCTAGCCGCAACGCCGATGGTGAACAGCTGGGGCCGCGCCATCAGCAGCAGGGCAAAGGGCATGATGGCAAGACCGCCGAACTGCATCAGCGTGCCGAACCAGATGAATGGCACCCGCCGCCACCCTAGTACCGAACGATGCACATCCGACTTGTGCCCGATCAGTGCGCGGAACGGCGCTGCCAGCAGTGGAATGGCGATCATCAGCGATACGAGCCAGGCCGGAATGCCCAGTTCCACGATCATCACGCGGTTCAGCGTGCCGTTGAGCAGCACGGTCATCATGCCAACGCTCACCTGGAACAGCGACAGGCGCAGCAGGCGCGACAGCGGGATTTCCGCGCTGGCCGCATCGGCAAAGGGCAGCCAGGTGATTGCCACCTTGCTCCACCTTGCGGAAAGGGCCTGCCGCTGCGCCATCAGATCTTCACCAGCTCCATCGCATGGCTCTTGTAGAACCCGCTGGAGATCCGGCCCGACCGGCGCACGTCCCAACCCTCGAACTGGTTGAGCGCCGCGCGCAGCTGGCTTTCGGCAATCGGCACGATCGCGGGCGAACGGTCGGAGCGCGGGAAGACCTTGCCGACCGTATGCATCGCGCCGAGCAGCGGGGTGTAGGGGGCAAAGGTGAAGAGGATCGAGCCGGTGCAGCGGCGGGTCAGCGCAGAAAGCGCCCAGACCATGTCCGTCAGCGTATAGTGGATCAGCGAATCCATCGCCACGACATGGTCGAAGCTGCCCAGTGCAGGGTCGAGCATGTCGCCCACGCGCCACTGGATGCGGCCATGACCAAGGTAGGACGGCGCCCGCTCGGCGGCGATGTCGACCAGCCCTTGCGCCACGTCGATGGCGGTCACTACTGCCCCGCGGCAGGCGGCTTCCACGCTCAGGCTGCCGGTGCCGCAACCCGCGTCCAGCACGTCGCGCCGCCGCAAGTCCTCGGGCAGCCAGCCCAGCAGCTGCGCGCGCATCGCATCGCGCCCGGCGCGGACCGTGGCGCGGATGCCGCTGACCTTGGCGTTCGATGTCAGGTCGATCCACGCCTTCTGCGCGGTGCCATCGAAGTACTGTGCAAGCTTCTCGCGCTGGCTGTCATAGCGGTTGGGGGCAAATTGCGTGGCCATCATTCGTACCCCAGGAAGTCGAAGATATCGCGATCCTTCATCGGGCTGGCGACCACCGGATCGACGCCGTCCCACAGCATTTGTGCAAGCCGCAGGTATTCCTGCTGCGCAGCAATCACTTCGGGCGAAGGCTCCATTTCGAACAGCGTGCACTTCTTCAGGCGGCTGCGCCGGATCGCATCGACATCCCGGAAGTGCGCCAGGCGCTTCATCCCGATCGCCTCGCTGAAGCGGTCGATCTCGTCGGTGGCGGCAGAGCGGTTGGCGATCACGCCGGCGAGCCGCACGTTGTAGTTCTTCGCCTTCGCACCGATCGCCGCAACAATGCGGTTCATCGCGAAGATGGAATCAAAGTCGTTAGCCGCGACAACCAGCGCCCGTTCGGCATGCTGCAGCGGGGCAGCAAAGCCACCGCACACCACGTCGCCCAGCACGTCGAAGATCACCACGTCGGTATCTTCCAGCAGGTGGTGCTGCTTGAGCAGCTTGACTGTCTGCCCCACGACATAGCCGCCGCAGCCGGTGCCTGCAGGCGGACCACCGGCCTCCACGCACATCACCCCGTTATAGCCCTCGAACATGTAGTCTTCGGGCCGCAGTTCCTCGGAGTGGAACTCGACGCTTTCCAGCACGTCGATCACCGTCGGCATCAGCTTCTTGGTGAGGGTGAAAGTGGAATCGTGCTTGGGGTCGCAACCGATCTGCAGCACGCGATGGCCCAGCTTGGAGAACGCGGCGGAAAGGTTTGAAGACGTCGTCGACTTGCCGATCCCGCCCTTGCCGTAGACCGCGAAAACCTTCGCGCCCTTGATCTCGTCGCGCGGGTCCAGCGAGACCTGCACCGATCCTTCGCCGTCCGGCTGGCTGAAGCGCGCCCTTGGGTCGAGCAGGTTCATCGCAAACTCCTATTCCGCCGCAATTGCGGAAGTGATGGTGGAAGGGGCATGCCCCACGAACACGCCTTCCAGCCTGTCCTCGAGCTCGTCGCTGGCCATGCGCAGCGCTTCGAGCGTATCGTCGTCGGGTTCCCACAGGCGCCGCTCGCACGCCTCGAGCAGCCGGTTCGCCACGCGGGCCGAGCTGGTCGGATTGAGCTGTGAAAGCCGCTCGCGCATTGCCGGGTCGAGCACGAAAGTCTCGCTGATCTGCTGGTAGACCCATGGCGCCACCTGGCCGGTCGTGGCCGACCAGCCCACGGTGTTGGTCACGTGCTGCTCGATATTGCGCACGCCTTCGAAGCCGTGCTTGAGCATGCCTTCGAACCACTTCGGGTTGAGCGTCCGCGTCCGCGTCTCCAGATCGATCTGCTCGGCCAGCGTCCGCACCTTGGCCTCGCCCACCGTCGCATCGACGATATAGACCGGCGCTTCTGTACCCTTGGCCCGCGCGATCGATCGGCTGACTCCACCGAGGCTGTCGACGTACTGGTCCAGATCGGTAATGCCGACTTCGACGCTCTCCAGATTCTGATAGACGAAATCGACGTCCTTCAGCGCGCTGCGCAGCAAGTCGCGCTGGGCCACCGGCGTGCCCTTGACCCCATAGGCATAGCCCTTGCGCGTCTCGAAGGCATTGGCCAACTCGTCCGGATCGGCCCAGACGCCGCCCTCGATCAGCTGGTTGACGTTCGCGCCATAGGCCCCTTCGGCATTTGAGAAAACGCGCAGTGCGGCGGTCTCCATGTCGCAGCCATGCTCGCTCATGTGCGAAAGGCTGTGCTTGCGAACGAAGTTCATCTCCAGCGGCTCATCGGCCTGCGCGGCCAGAAACGCTGCTTCGGCCAGCATCCGCGTCTGCAGCGGCAGCAGATCGCGGAAGATGCCCGAGAGCGTCACCACCACGTCTATTCGTGGACGGCCCAGTTCCTCCAGCGGGATCAGTTCGGCCCCGGCCAGGCGGCCGTAGCTGTCCATCCGCGGCCGTGCGCCCATCAGCGAGAGCGCCTGCGCAATCTGCGCGCCCTCGCTCTTCATGTTGTCGGTACCCCACAGCACCATGGCAAGGCTTTCCGGCGCGGCTTCGCCATTGGCGGCGTGCCGTGCGAGCAGGCGCTGCGCCTGCAGCTTGCCCTGCTCGCAGGCAAAGCGCGTCGGCAGGCGGAACGGGTCGAAGCCGTGGAGGTTGCGCCCGGTCGGCAGCACTTCGGGATTGGCCAGCAGGTCGCCGCCGGGGGCAGGGCGCACATAGCCGCCGTCAAGCGCATGGATCAGCGCGCCCAGTTCATCGCAGGAATCCAGCGCCGCCTCGATCGCTTCGGCCGAACTTTCGCCCGCGTCCATCAGCGCCTCGACCAGTTCCGCGCGCTCGGCCCCGGTTGGCGCCTCGCCCAGCACATGCAGCCCGTGCGGGATCAACGTGCGCTCAAGCTCGTAGAGATTGGCGCTCAGCTCCATCACGCTTTCGGCAGTGACGTCGAGCGCATCGCACTCGTCCCAGATCAGTTCCTCGAGAGCCGTGCGCTCTGCCCCATCGGTCGTCATCCGCCAGCGTTCGATGCTCCCTTTCAGGTCCGCAAAGCCGCGGTAGAGCCCGGCCCGCGCCAGCGGCGGCGTCAGGTAGCTCAGCATCGTCGCGCCCGAACGCCGCTTGGCCAGCACGCCTTCGGACGGATTGTTCGCGGCAAACAGGTAGAAGTTGGGCAGGTCACCCAGCAACCGCTCCGGCCAGCACTTGCCGGTCAGGCCAACCTGCTTGCCCGGCATGTATTCGAGCGCGCCATGCGTGCCGAAATGCACCACAGCGTCGGCACCGAAGTCCTCACGGATCCAGCGGTAGTAGGCCGAAAACGCATGCGTCGGGGCAAAATCGCCGTCGAACAGCAGGCGCATCGGATCGCCTTCGTACCCGAAGCCCGGCTGCACGCCCACGAACACGTTGCCGAACCGCGCGCCCAGCACGTGAACGTGCGAACCGTCGCTCTGGATCTTGCCCGGCGCCGGACCCCACTGTGCCTCGATCTCGGCCAGATAGGGCTCGCGCCGCACATGCTCGTCGGCGTCGATGCGGGTGTAGACGTTGGCATCGGCGCCAAACCGCTCGGCATTACCTTTCAGGATCGCATCGCGCAGCGCGTCCACGCTCTCGGGCACTTCGACCTGATAGCCCTCGCTCGCCATCCGCTTGAGCGTGCCCAGCAGCGATTCAAACACCGCAAGGAACGCCGCAGACCCGGTCGCCCCGGAATTGGGCGGGAAGTTGAAGATGGTGATCGCCACCTTGCGCCGCGCCCGCTCCGCCTTGCGCAGCGCCACGATCTTCACGACCTTGGCGGCGAGCGCCTCGACTCTTTCGGGGCAGGCGCGCATCGCGTTGACCGGCCCGGTGCTTTCGAACACGCATGCCGTCGCGCAACCCGCGCAAGCCTTGCCCGCACCGTCCGAACGGCCACCGAACACCGTCGGCATGGTCGCACCGTCAAGCTCCGGGATTGCCACCATGATGGTCGATTCCAGCGCCAGCAGACCCTGCCGCGAAGCACCCCACTGCTCCAGCGTCTGGAACTCCAATGGATGAGCGGCAATGTAAGGCACGTTCAGGCGGCTCAGGATTTCCTCGGCCGCCTTGGCATCGTTGTAGGCAGGGCCACCCACCAGCGAGAAGCCGGTCAGCGAAATCACGGCATCGACCACCGGCTCACCGTCCTTGAGGAAGAACTTCTCGATGACAGGGCGTGAATCCAGCCCGTTGGCAAAGCCGGGGATGACGCGCAGACCAGCCGCTTCCAGCGCCGCGATCACGCCGTCGTAATGCCCGGCATCCTTCGAGATCAGGTAGGAGCGCAGCAACAGCAGCCCCACTGTGCCGTTCGGCCCATGCTTCGTCGGCAACAGCCGCAGGCTGTCCGAAAGCTTCTGCTCGGTGCGCGGGTGATAGACGCCAACTTCGGGATAGTCGCGCGGGGCTTCGGCCTTGGTCATGCCGCGGCGGGTCAGACGCTCGCCGGCGGCATAACGGTCGATCAGCGCACGGACCATCGACACCACGTTGTCGTCCGACCCCGCCAGCCAGTACTGCAGCGTCAGGAAGTAGGCGCGCACGTCCTGCGCGGTTCCGGGAATGAAACGCAGGATCTTCGGCAGGCGGCGCAGCATGCGCATCTGGCCCGCGCCGGAATTCGCCCCGGGCTTGCCCGATCCGCGCAGCTTCTTGAGCATGGCGAGGGGCCCCTTGGCCGGCGCATCCATGCGATAGCCGCCCATCCGCGTCAGCCGCACCACGTCGCCCGAAGACATCAGGCAGACCATCGCGTCGCAGTCCTCGCGCCGGGCCTCCAGCGTCGGCAGGATCGCACGGATGTGATCGTCAAGGAACAGCATCGTCACGATCACGATGTCGGCCTGGGCAATCGCGGTCTTGGTCGTTTCCAGCGCCTTGCTGCCGGGCCGGTCCCAGTCGGTAGCGGCATGGAGCGTGACGCTCACATTGTCCTGCCGCAGTCGCGCGTCGGCGCGCTCGACTCCTGCCTTGAGGTGGTTGTCCAGTGTGACGATTGCGACACGGACCTGAGGGGCGCGGCTACCGGGCATAGTGGGCCTTCGCATCATAGAGCGTGGCCAGATCCACCGCGCCGCGACCCTGCAAAACTGCAAAGGCCTCGGTGTTGCGGCGAACCTTTCCGCGCACGAAGAACGGGACTTTCCTGAGCTCCTGTTCCGCTTCTGCGGTCCACGAGATCTGCGAACCTGCCGGCCGGGCCTCGGCAAGGTCACCATGGGAAACTTGCGCGGCAGCGACTTCGATCGCGCGGGGGGCTGACGGGGCAGGGGCGCTCTCGCCCTCGTGGCGCCGTGCTGCACCGTGCAGGTGTGAAGGGCCGGCCTCGTCCGAAAACTCGAAGTCGTCGCGGAACATCGTCAGCAGATGTTCTTCCAGCCCCATCACCAGCGGATGGACCCAGGTATCGAAGATCACGTTGGCGCCTTCGAAGCCCATTTGCGGGCTGTGGCGCGCCGGGAAGTCCTGCACATGCACCGGCGAGGAAATCACCGCGCAGGGAATGCCGAAGCGCTTGGCGATGTGCCGCTCCATCTGCGTGCCCAGCACCAGTTCGGGCGAGGCGTTGAGAATCGCGTCCTCGACTTCGAGATGGTCGTCGGTGATCAGCGGCTCGATGCCGTAAAGCGCTGCTGCAGCGCGCATTTCGCGCGCAAACTCGCGGTTGTAGCAGCCAAGGCCGCAGACTTCGAAGCCCAGCTCTTCGTGGGCAATGCGTGCCGCAGCAATTGCGTGCGTAGCGTCCCCGAAGATGAAGACGCGTTTGCCCGTCAGGTAGGTCGAGTCGACCGAGCGGCTCCACCACGGCATGCGCGATTGCTGATCGGCCAGAGCCTCGGTTGCGTCGACACCGGCCAGCGCGGCAACTTCCGCAATGAATTCGCGGGTCGCGCCAACGCCGATCGGCACGGTGCGGATCGCCGGCTGGTGCAGCGCCTGATCCAGCCAGCGCGCCGCTTCGCCGCCAACTTCGGGATACATCACGATGTTGAAGTCGGCCCGGCCCAGCGTGCGAATGTCGTCCGGCGCAGCATCGAGCGGCGCGACGCAGTTGACGTCGATCCCGAGGTTCCACAGCAGCTTGCGCACTTCGAGCACGTCGTCACGATGGCGGAAGCCCAAGGCACAAGGGCCGAGCAGGTTGACCAGCGGGCGCCGCCGTTCGCGTGGCGCGGGGCGCACGTCGCGATCCACCAGCTGCCGTACGACGCGATAGAATGTCTCGGCCGCGCCCCAGTTCTCCTTGCGCTGGTAGCTCGGCAGCTCCAGCGGGATCACCGGGCAGGGCAGTTCCAGCGCTTCGGCCAGCCCGGCCGGGTCGTCCTGGATCAGCTCGGCGGTGCACGAGGCGCCGACCAGCAGCGCCTTGGGGGCAAACCGTTCGTAGGCATCGCGCGCGGCATTCTGGAAGATGCTTGCGGTGTCCTTGCCCAGGTCTCGCGCCTGGAACGTGGTGTAGGTCACCGGCGGGCGCTTGCCACGCCGTTCGATCATCGTGAACAGCAGGTCGGCGTAAGTGTCCCCCTGCGGGGCATGCAGCACGTAATGCAGATCCTGCATCGCAGTGGCGACACGCATCGCCCCCACGTGTGGCGGACCCTCGTATGTCCAGACCGCCAGCTGCATCGCCTATACCCTCAAGATGTCGCGACGGCGCAGGGGCCGCGCGAAGAGCTCGGCGAGGTCACCCGCCTGCTCGAAGCCGTGGATGGGCGAGAACACCAGTTCGATCGCCCACTTGGTCGAAAGTCCTTCGGCCTCCAGAGGATTGGCCAGGCCAAGCCCGCAGACCGTCAGGTCAGGGCGGTCGAGCCGTACGCGGTCAAGCTGCAGGTCAACGTCCTGCCCTTCGCTCAGCCGAGTGGAGGCCGGCAGCAGCACCAGTTCGCGGGCATTGAGCTCGCGGTTGAGGTAGGGCGTGCCCACTTCCACCGGCATCATGCCGAGCTCTGTGTGCAGGAAGCGCGCCAGCGGCAGTTCTAGCTGCGAATCCGGCAGGAACGTGATGCGCTTGCCCTCAAGCCGTTCGCGCCGATGGGCAATCGCTCGCTTGGCCCGTTCGCGTCCCGGAGCCACGACGCGGTTGAAGTGCATCCTGTCGATCCCGAAGGCCTCTGCCGCTGCGCGCAGCCAGTCGGTCGTGCCTTCGGCGCCGAACGGGAACAGCGCGTCGAGCCGCTTTGCTCCGCGCCGCTGCAGCGCACCAATCGTCTCGGTCAGGAACGGCTGGGCCAGCAGGAAGACGGTGTTCGGACCCACCTTGGGCAGGTCGGCCATGCGCTTGGCGGGCAGGAAATGCACAGGGCCAATGCCCAGCTCGTCGAACAGCCGCTTGAACTGGTCCTCGACGATGTCGGGCAGGGCACCGACCACGAGCAGGTTGGCTGCCTCGACCGCGTCCGCAGCAGGCATCTCCGGCACCAGCGCGGTCAGGCAGGCGTCTTCGCCTTCGGTAAAGGTCGTCTCGATCCCGCTGCCCGAATAGTTCAGGACACGCACCGATCCGGCAAACTTGCCATCAAGCCGCTGCGCTGCCTTGCCGAGGTCCAGCTTGATCACTTCCGACGGGCACGATCCCACCAGGAACAGCGTGCGGATTTCCGGCCGCCGCGCCAGCAGCTTGTCGACGATGCGGTCAAGCTCGTCCTGGCAATCGGCCATCCCGGCCAGGTCACGCTCTTCGATGATCGCGGTGGCAAAGCGCGGCTCGGCAAAGATCATCACGCCTGCCGCGCTCTGCAGCAGGTGCGCGCAAGTTCGTGATCCGACGACGAGGAAGAATGCGTCCTGCATCTTGCGATGCATCCAGATGATGCCGGTCAGTCCGCAGAACACTTCGCGCTGGCCGCGTTCGCGCAGGATCTGTGGCTGTGCTGCCGGAGCGCATCCAAGAACGCTTTCGCCGGGGCTCATGCCGCCACCTCAAGCCGCGCTGCGCGCAGTTTCAGCAGGAACTGTCCAGCGTTGATGACATAGGCGGCATAGCCCGCCAGTGCGATCTGAATGCGCTGCTCGAAGCTGCCGAAATTGCCCAGCAGCATCACCAAATAGGTGGTGTGCAGCGCGATCACGAGCATCGAGAACACGTCTTCCCAGAAGAAAGCGCGGGCAAACAGCCACTTCCCGAAGACGACCTTTTCCCAGATCGAGCCGGTCACCATGATCGCATAAAGCGTGAGCGTCTTGATCACGACCGAGATGTCGGCCGCGACGGCGCCTTCGCCCCACGCAAGACTACGTAGAACTAGCGCCAAACTGACCAGAAACACCAGGAACTGGAAGGGGGCGAGCAGGCCCTGCACCAGCGTCCACCGCGTGGAGTCGCGCTTCTCGCGTTCCTCCGCAGTGTAAAGCGGCGGGCGCGTAGCCTGCGTGCCAAGTGCTTGGCCTGCGGCTTTAAATCTGATCGCGTCCCCTCTCATTCGGCCCCTTTCGCGGGCTGAGGCACCAGGCCTTCGAGAACTGGAGACTACGCCTCGTCTTGCAGAAGTGTCAATCTATCTTGACGACAAATAAAAATGACAGATCAGGGTTTGTCAGCAACAGTTTACAGGCGTAGAGTGTTGGCTCCGGTCAGAGTCGAACTATCGATCCGACAGTCCGGCGGGTGCGATTTGCACCCCACAGGCCGGAGGGGTCTGCCATGGCGACTGTTTATGGGTCCGAGGCCAACGCCGATGCAGTAAGGCGGACACGTCGCAGACGTGCCCCAGGCTTGCGATCAGGTCCGACCCACACGGATGGACACAATTCCTCTCCCGCCAGAGGGCCGGCATCGGTTAACAGCCTGATCGAGGAGCAGATCATTCCTCGTCTTTTGCTCGCCCATTCGTCCGGTGTGCCCAAAGGCCGGGTGACCGGCACGCTCTCGGTCGATCCGTCCGACGCCGCCAGCTTCGCCTCGCTGCCGCTCGATCTCGATGCCGAGGAATTGCTCGAAGTCGTCGAAGGCTTCATCGCGCGCGGCATCGCAATTGAATCGATCTTCGTCGATCTGCTTGCCCCTTCCGCGCGCCGCCTCGGCCAGCATTGGGAAGAGGACGAGTGCGATTTTCTCGATGTCACAATGGGCTTGTGGCGCTTGCAGGAAGTCATGCGGCAGGTCGCGTTGCGCTTTCCTGCCGACGACTCCGATGGCGACCGCGCCCGCAGTGCGTTGTTTTCTCCGATGCCCGGTGACAGGCATGCGCTGGGCACGCTGATGATCGAGGAAGTCTTTGCCCGGGCCGGCTGGCAAACCGAGGCGCTGATTGAACCCAAGCGTAAGGAATTGCTGCAAATTATCGCCGAAAGACACTTCGATGTCATAGGCTTGACCGTCAGTTGCGATTGCACTAACGCGAATCTCAGTGACCTAATTTGTTCCATTCGCAGCGTCTCTCGGACGCCCGGGGTTCAGGTCTTCATTGGTGGACGAATGGTCAATGCCAATCCGGGTATCGTCGATGAAGTGGGCGCCGATGGCACCGCTCCCGATGCACGATCGGCTCTCGTTCTTGCCGAAAAGCTGGTTGCCAGGAAACACGCCGGATCGGTCCGCCCCGAACATCCCCTCGGATAGCCGGCTCGACTGATGCCTTCCCGCAATAACTCCGTCGAAGGGAAGCTGCCCTTCGCCAGTCCCCGCACCCATTTCGAGGCGCTCGGACCGGATGCTGCCGCGACCCTGGCGATGGTGGCGGGCGATCTTGCTTTGGTGCTCGATGAAGGTGGCCAGATCGTCGACGTGACGGCAAACCCGCGTGAATTTCCCGATGCCCAGCAGTGGATCGGCCGCGATTGGCTCGATACGGTATCGGTGGAAAGCCGGCCCAAGGTCATGGAAATGCTGGCCAATGCGCGCAAGGGCGTGACCCAGCACTGGCGCCAGGTGAACCAGACCACGACCGAAGGCGAAGTGCCGCTGCGTTTCGTGGTGGTCCGCCTCGGTGAAAGCACCAACGCCATCGCCATCGGCCGGGACATGCGGGATGCCGCTGCCCTGCAGCAGCGAGTCCTCCAGGCGCAGCAATCGCTCGAGCGGGACTATCTGCGCCTGCGCCAGCTCGAAGCGCGCTACCGCATGCTGTTCGACCAGTCGCTCGATCCGGTGCTGATCGTCGATGCCGAAGCTTTCCGTATCCGCGAGGCCAACCGCGCCGCGCACCAGCTGTTCCAGGCCCGTAACGGCACGCTGCAGGGCGCCAAGCTGACCACGCTGTTCTCCCGCCCCGCGCGCGAACACCTGATCGCTTTCCTCGGGTCGACCCTCGTTTCGCCGGGCGTCCTCCCGATCGAGGTGCAGCCCAACAACAGCGACGATGCCGTCATGCTTTCAGCCAGCGGTTTTCGCGAAAAAGGCGGGCAGTTTCTGCTCATCCGCCTGTCCGGTGCTTCCAGCGTCGCCGAGCACGCCTCGGGCGAGATGATGCGCGTGATCGAGGCCATGCCGGATGCCTTCGTGCTGACCGATGCCCGCATGGTCATTCAGGCCGCCAATCCGGCCTTTGTCGAACTCGTCTCTGCCGCCACCGTCGATCAGCTGCGCGGGCGTCCGCTGGCGGATTTCGTCGGGCGTCCGGGCATCGATCTCGATCTGATCGACGGCCAGCTCGCCAAGCACGACATTGCCCGCAATGTCAGCACGGTGGTCGGCGCGCGGGACGGTTTCGATGGCGAGCCGGTCGAACTTTCCGCTGTGAAGACCGGCGATGACCAGCCGCACTACGGTTTCGTGATTCGCCCGATCGGTCGCCGCCTGCGCGACCTTCCCGTCACGGCAGACGCCCCGCGTTCGGTCGAACAGCTCACCGATCTGGTCGGTCGCATGTCGCTGCGCGATATCGTGCGCGAATCCACCGACCTGATCGAGCGTCTCTGCATCGAGGCAGCGCTCGAATACACCTCGAACAACCGCGCTTCTGCCGCCGAAATCCTCGGCCTCAGCCGCCAGAGCCTCTATTCGAAGCTGCATCGCTACGGCCTTGGCAATCTGGTTGATTCACTTGACGAATAAAGTGTCAATTTGATTTGACGCTTTGGGTCCATGGGCATAGTCTTTGCCCATGGCGCAATCTGCAGTCTCCACTGGGATGACGCCGCCTCCGGCGGCTCGCGACGTCTTGGAACTCCTCAAGCCGATCACGTGGTTCCCGCCGATGTGGGCACTGATGTGCGGCGTGGTGTCCTCGGGCGTCTCCCCTTTAAGCCGCTGGACCTTCCTCATCGCCGGCATCCTCTTGGCTGGCCCGCTGGTCTGCGGCACCAGTCAGGCCGTGAACGACTGGTTCGATCGCCACGTCGATGCGATCAACGAGCCTGACCGGCCCATTCCCTCGGGTCGCATCGGCGGGCGCTGGGGCCTCTACATCGCCATCGGCTGGACTGCCCTGTCGCTGGCGGTTGCTGCCTTCACCGGCCAGTGGGTGCTGATCGCGACTGTGTTCGGCCTCGCCTGCGCCTGGGCCTACAGCGCGCCGCCCTTCCGCCTCAAGACCAGCGGCTGGATCGGCCCCGCCGTCGTGGGTCTCACTTACGAAGGCCTGAGCTGGTTCACCGGCGCTGCCGTAATGGCCGGGGCCTTGCCACCGGTCCATGTCCTCGTGGTCCTAACGCTTTACAGCATCGGTGCCCACGGCATCATGACACTCAACGATTTCAAGGCCGTGGAGGGTGACCGGGCGACCGGCCTGCGTTCGCTTCCGGTCGTGCTCGGTGAACGACCGGCTGCCTTGCTCGCCAGCGCCGTCATGGCCGTGCCGCAAGTGATCGTCGTCGCGCTGATGGTCATGTGGGGACACCGAATCTCCGCAGGGGTGGTTGCGGTCCTGCTCGCTGCGCAACTCGCGCTCATGCCGAAACTGGTGTCGGCCCCGGCGCGCAATGCGCCGTGGTACAACGCCACCGGCGTGTCACTCTACGTGCTCGGCATGCTCGCCTCGGCACTCGGCCTTGGGGGGTATGTCTGATGAACCGCAGTTTCGGCTGGTTTTCGATTGTCCGGCTCGGGGCCGTACAGGCCTCGATCGGCGCGATGGTGATGATCGCAACTTCCCTGCTCAATCGCCTGATGGTGCTGGAATACGGCCTTGCTGCCGGCATCCCCGCCGGGCTGGTGGCCTGGCACTACATGGTCCAGCTTTCACGGCCGCTGTGGGGCCACGGCTCGGACCTCGGGCGCAAGCGCACCCCCTGGGTCATCGGCGGCATGGCCATTCTTGGGGCAGGGGCAATGCTCGCTGTTCAGGCCACGACCATGCTCGACGATGCCCGGACACCAGGCATCGCGCTCGCCGTCATCGCCTTCTCGCTGATCGGCGCGGGCGTTGGCGCCGCGGGAACCTCGATGCTCGCGATACTTGCGTCCGGCGTCGCGCCGGAGCGCCGTGCGGCTGCTGCTGCCACGACATGGATCATGATGGTCTTCGGCATCGTCATTTCCGCTGGTACTGCCGGTGCGCTGCTCGATCCCTATTCCGAACAGCGCCTGTTCGTGGTCGCGGGCGGTGTGGTGGCTGCGGCAATCTCGCTCACCTGCCTCGCCATGCTCGGGCTTGAAGCGAAGACCACTGGCGCCGTGCCGACGGAGAACCGTCAGCCCCCGGCAACCTTGCGTGAAGCCATCTCCGAAATCCTCGGCGATCCGCAGTCGCGTCGCTTTACCCTGTTCATCTTCGTCTCGATGCTCGCCTATTCGATGCAGGACCTCATCCTCGAACCCTTTGCCGGGCTCGTGTTCCAGATGTCGCCGGGCCAGTCGACCAGCCTTTCCGGACTCCAGCACGGCGGCGTGCTCGTTGGCATGATCGTGACCGGGCTGGGCGGCAGTGCCTTTGCCGGGCGCATGCCGATCGAACTGCGCGTCTGGACCATGCTCGGCTGCATCGGCTCGGCCGTCGCGCTGGCTGGGCTGGCGATGGCGGCTCAGGCTGGTCCGGGCTGGCCCCTGGCGGCAAACATTGCGGCGCTCGGTTTCTTCAACGGCGCTTTCGCAGTCTCCGCCATCGGCTCGATGATGGGCTTGGCTGGTGCCGGCAAGCGCACCCGCGAAGGCGTGCGCATGGGCGTCTGGGGCACGGCGCAGGCCATCGCCTTCGGCCTTGGCGGCCTCACCGGCGCTCTCGGCGTCGATTTCGTGCGCGGTGCCACGGGGCAGGTGTCGCAAGCCTTCCAACTCATCTTCGCTTTCGAGGCGAGCCTGTTCCTCATCTCGGCAATCCTCGCGATGCGTGTGACATATCGGCGGGCCATCCCCGCCCAACTGGGGACGGCAGGGGCATGACCGACAGGGTTGAATACGATGTCGTCGTCATCGGCGGTGGACCATCAGGAGCCACGGCCGCGTGGGATCTGGCACGCATCGGCCGCAAGGTCCTGCTGCTTGACCGGGCCGGGCGGATCAAACCCTGCGGCGGCGCGGTCCCACCGCGCCTGCTCGAGGAATTCGACGTCCCGCAATCGCTGCTCGTGGCGCGCGCCCGCTCGGCGCGGATGGTCGCACCCTCGAACCGTGCGGTGGACATGCCCGTGGGCGAGATCGGCTACGTCGGCATGGTTGATCGTGACCATTTCGACGAATGGCTGCGCGAACGTGCCGCCAAGGCCGGGGCCGAGCGCCGCGTCGGCACGTACGAAAGGATCGAGCGGGATGGCAATCCCGGCGCGGTCGTCTGCTACCACGAAGCGCGCGGCGACGAAGTGCGGAAAGTCCGCACCCGCCTCGTCATCGGCGCTGACGGCGCGCGTTCGGGCGTGGCGCGCGAAAACATCCCAGGTGCCGAACGGAACCCTTGCGTCTTCGCCTACCACGAAGTCGTCCGTTCGCCACAAAGCACTGAACAAGGCTTCGATGCCTCACGTTGCGACGTGCTCTATCAGGGCAAGCTCTCGCCAGATTTCTACGCATGGGTCTTCCCCCATGGCGAAACGTCGAGCATCGGCGTCGGCAGCGCCAACAAGGGTTTTTCCCTGCGCGGTTCGGTCAAGCAGATGCGCGATGAACTCGGCCTCGAAGGGTGCGAGACGATCCGCCGCGAAGGCGCACCGATCCCGCTCAAGCCCTTGAAGCGCTGGGACAATTGCCGCGATGTGCTGGTCGCTGGGGACGCTGCCGGAGTCGTCGCGCCTGCCTCGGGCGAGGGCATCTACTATGCCATGGTCTGCGGCCGGATCGCCGCGCAAACCGGCGACGCTTTCCTCGCCAGTGGCA
Organism: Novosphingobium sp. ERW19; assembly: GCF_012641315.1. Lineage (NCBI taxonomy): Bacteria > Pseudomonadati > Pseudomonadota > Alphaproteobacteria > Sphingomonadales > Sphingomonadaceae > Novosphingobium > Novosphingobium sp. ERW19. The sequence continues at coordinate 95,426 of NZ_JABAIC010000001.1, read as the reverse complement.
ATCCTGCTGTGCTGAAGCGTGCGCGCAAGGCTTTCCTGCGCGAACATGGCCGCGTGTTCTGGATCCTCGGGATCATGCAGTATTTCTGGTATTCCAGCGACAAGCGCCGCGAACGCTTCGTCGAGATGTGTGCGGACAAGGATGTCCAGCAGCTGACCTGGCAGGCTTACATGAACAAGAAGCTGGTGCGCGCAAAGCCGATGGCGCACCTGCGCATTTTCCTCAAGGATTGCGCGCACTTGCTGGGCCTGAGGCCCGCTGCCGGATGAAGCGCGCCTCGCTCATGCCCGCCGGCATTCCGATCGGCATCGCCACGCTCGCAGCCTTTGCCACGGCGATGGTCGGCGGCACGATCACCGATCTCGGGCCTTGGTACGATTCCCTGATCAAGCCCGCTTTCACGCCGCCGCGCCCGGTCTTCCCGATTGCCTGGACCACGATCTTCGCCCTGTGCGCCATCGCCGGGGTCGTGGCATGGCGCGCCTCGCGCACCTCGCGAACGTCTGACACGGTGATCGGCCTGTTCGCGCTGAACGGCTTCCTCAACATCTTGTGGAGCCTCATCTTTTTCCGGATGCAACGGCCCGACTGGGCATTCTGGGAGCTGTGCCTGCTGTGGCTCTCGATCGCCACGCTGATCGTCTACTGCGGCCGCATATCCCGGCTCTCGGCAGTCCTGCTGCTGCCCTATATCGCCTGGGTCACCGTGGCTGGCGCGCTCAACTGGGAAATCGTCCGCCTCAACGCGCCGTTCGGTTAAAGGAAGGGCGTTGCCCGGCACCATGGAAGCGCTCTTCGCCTCGGGTCACGCCGCCGACATCGTCCTCGCCGCACTCCTGCTCGAAGCACTCTGGCTGCGCTTGCGGGGATGGAAAGTCGCAGATCTGCTCACCATGTTGCTGCCTGCCGCACTGATCGTCGTTGGACTTCGCGCTGCCTTGGTCGGCGCGGATTGGCCGTGGATTTCAGCCCCGATCGCGCTCTCCTTCCCGGTGCACATCGCCGACGTTGTGCGCCGTCGCCGCAGCCTCTGACAGTCGCGCGTTCGTCTGGCAGAGTTGGGGGTGAGTTGCGGGGGAGTTGCCCTTCTGCCCCGGAGAGTTGGAAACACAAAAAGGGTCCGCCGGAGAAGCTCCAGCGGACCCTTCAGGTCCCACATTCCTGCGGGGGATCAGTGTGTTGCGGTCGAAACCGCAGCGGCAATCGGAGCTGCGGGAGCCGCCGGTGCTACAGGAGCTGCCGCCGGTGTCGCCATCGGGGCACCCCACAGCGCCGGGTAGTCCTTGGCCATCTTGTACCCGCCCATCGGCTTGTTCTTGCCCTGGTGGCAGGTGGCGCAGCTCACCTTGAACGGATCGCCCATCGGGCCCTTGCGGTGCGCCGGGAAGACGTCCTTCAAGCTGCTGATATATTGGCCATTTATGTCGCGTACCATGCGCAGGCCGTACCACGCCGTGGCGCGCTTGGGCGTGCTGATGTTCCACGGCTTGAACGCCTGTGCGTTGTGGCAGAACGTGCAGTTCACGCCCAGCGACGTCGACAGGTGGTTCATAAGTGCATACTGCGGCTCGGTTTCCTTGATGGAAAGCTCATTGGCCTTGGTCGGATGCAGGGTATCGGAAACGACCCGGATCGACCTGTCGGTCTTGGGATCGCCGGTCAGGTAAAGCGCCAGAGACGCTTCCGGCAACGAAGAATAAGCCGACGCGGCAACCGGATTGTTCTGTCCGTGGCGGTTGCCGATGATCCCGTTCTTTCCGGCATCCGGCAGGGCCCAGTAGTTGGCCGGGATCGCATTGCCGCGGTGACAGGTCCAGCAGGTCACGCCCGTGTTCGCCACGTGCTTGTTCCAATTGGAGTTTATGTTGCGGGTCATCTGCAACATCTTGCGCGCGGCGACCTTGGTGTACTTCTCGTCCGAGGCCATGTTCTCGGGGTTGTGGCAGTAGTTGCAGCCCTGCTCAGGGGAAACCCACGCGGTGATCGCAGCCATCGTGTAGGTGAACTGCTCTTCCGACACGTCGCCCAGAACCTGCACGTTCTGGTAGGCCGCGCCGGCGCGAGGTCCGTCGTTCGAGGGCGGATCATATGGCGGGGCGGGCACGTCGTCCTTGGCCATGGCCACCTTCTTCAAGGTGACCTGGTCCATCCCCGTGCCGCGATGTCCGTTCTGGACCGACTGCTTTGGCCCTAGCTCGCAACCCGAAAGGGTCAGCGCAGCACTCGCCAATGCGGCGATTGCGATTGTCCTTCTCATTGGCCCGCACTCCCCAGCGTTGCGGGATCGATGACCCCGGTATCGGGATACATCGGAGCATAGCCATGCTGCTGCGCCCAGAGGTACCAGTTGTCGACCACGGTGCCGGTCAGCAGGATGCCGATGCCGCCCGTGAGCGTCGTCAGCACGGCGAACCACCAGGCCCAACGGTGGATTGATTCCATCGTGGCGTTGAAGCCCATGGTCCAGCGCCAGAACAGCGCGGCGCGTTCCGAGGCCGTGCCCCGATCGGTGATCTGCTCGATCTCGCGCTCACCGCCGTAGCGACCGACTGCAAGAATGGTGGCGCCGTGCATCGCGAAGAGCAGGGTCGAACCATAGAGGAAGGCGATCGAGAAGGCGTGGAACGGGTTGTAGAACAGGTTGCCGTAGCGGATCGAGAAGGCCGCCGTCCAATCAAGGTGCGGGAAGATGCCGAACGGCACAGATTCCGCCCACGAGCCCATGAAGAACGGGCGGATGAAGCCGAGCACGAGGTAGAGCCAGATCGCCGAGGCGAAGGCCCAGGCCACGTGCGTCCCCATGCCAAGCGCGCGGGCGCGGGTATATGTGCGGACCCACCACAGGATGATCGACGTGGTCAGGAAGAACCCGGCCATGATCCACCAGCCACCCTTGGCCAGCGGCACGAAGGGGGTGAAGCCATATTCCGGTCCCGGCGGTTCAAGCGACAGCCAGGGCAGCATGCGCACGAACTGGATCGGGTTCCAGTTTACCGAGGCGAGCATGTTGAGCCCGATGATCTCGATCGCGAAGAAGCCGAAGATCAGCGCGAACACGCCGGTCCAGCCCAAGTAGACCGGACCGATCTGCGCATGGCCGATCAGGCCCATGAGGTGGTTGAACGATCCCTTGCCGATCCGCGGCTCGCTGCCGGGGGGAAGGGCGATCCCGGCTTCGGGCTCGCCCCGCAGCTGGACCTGGGTGAAAATGTTCTGATAGGTCGCCATCGCTCAGTGCTCCTTCACGACCAGATCGGCAGGTTGAGCCACCAGGTCCACCATTCGGGCCAGCCCTTGGTCCACAGCGGCCCGCTGATCACGATGCATACCGCGCTCCAGAAGCCCGCGTTGAGGGCAAGGAGCAGGCCGACGCGGTGAATGCCCAGCGTGCCGACCGAGTAGCCGATGAGATCGCGGAAGAAGGTGTCTTCGTACTCGGGCGACTTCACCTCGGCACCTTCCGGCGGGTTGACCGCAGAGAGCACCAGTGCGCCGTGAAGGGCGAGCGCAAGCGTCGTCGTGAAGAAGAACGAGACTGCCAGCATGTGGGCCGGATTGTAGTGGAAGTGCAGGTACTGGTACCCCGTGTTGGAAACCCAATCGAGGTGGCTGAAAATGCCGTAAGGGAAGCCGAAGTGCCATCCGCCCAGAAGGACGGGGCGGATCACCACCAGCGTGAAGTAGGCGAAGATCGCCATGCTGAAGGCGACCGGGACATGGTATCCCATGCCCAGCTTGCGGCAGATCTCGACCTCGCGCAGCGCCCAGCTGCTGAACGAAATCAGCGCGCAGACGGTAATGACCTGCCAGAACCCGCCTTGTGCCAGCGGGGCAAGGCCCAGCCCGTACTTGAGATCTGGCGGCTCGATCGAGATGAGCCAGGGATTCCACGTCGGCCCTTGCGATGCCGCGTAGAAGATGAGCGCAGTGCCCAGCGATGCGAAAATCGCGGTCACCACGCCAAAGAAGCCGACGTAGAACGGACCCACCCAGAAATCGAACAGGTCGCCGCCGATCAACGTGCCACCGCGAACGCGGTATTTTCGTTCGAAACTAAGGAGTGCCATGGTTCTACCCCTCCCCGCCGCGGCGCGACGGGCTTAGCTGTGTTCTGATTGGCTGCCACAGGAGGCGGCGACTAGAGCGCCGCCGCCTCTCGCACAGTTGGCGTCAGGGCGCTGCGGGCGCCGCTGCTGCTGCGTTCGCCATGCCCTGGGCCGAGTTCGGACCATCGAGCCAGTTGAACGTATCGGTGCTGAGCAGGATGAAGTGAATCACCAGTGCGAGCACGAACAGGAATGCGAACAGGGCAACCAGAGCCCTGCGCGGATCGAAAATAAGCCAAATCCTCCACATGGTCTTAGTCCTTGTGCAAGTGTTGAAGGTTCTGCCTCAGGCAATCGCCGTCGACAGACGGATGCGTCAGAGCCAGGGCTTCCACATCCAGACGAGGACGTGTGCGACCACTGCGACGGCGGTGAAGCCGACGAAGCTGCTCATGAACAGTTTGTGGAATTCCTTTGCTTCCTCAGGCGTGAGGTAGGTCCTCAGCCCGAAGCGATCGTCATGATCACTCATTGCCCAATCTCCAGTCGTTGTTGATGTGCGAGAGGCGGAAGACCTCTTTCGATATCCACGCGGAACTGACCCGCGAGGATGGGGGAACACGGGCGACCGGAGAGGGGCGACCGTGCAAGCTGTTGCGCCTGGGATGAGCGCGGAAGGATAGGTGCGCAGGTCATGTCACCTGCGCCTCGAGCATGGCATCGGCGAGCCTGTCGGCGCTGACGCGGGTTTCGTTGTGGCGACGCGTCACCCGTTCGGCTGCATCGCGCAGGCGCTTGGCCGCGGAGATGCGCACCAGCACGGGCTGTGCCTCGACGATCTGGTCGAGCCGCGCCTTGGCGTCTTCATCCCACGCCAGTTCGCGGGTATCGCGTGCCGGGGTTGCCTCGACAGCATCGAGCTGGGTTGCCAGCGGGATGATGTTGAACAGCGCATCGAACAGCGCGTTGCACACTTCCTGGACGAGGTAGGTCGCGCCAGAATAGCCCATGAACGGTGTGCCGATGTGGCGACGGATCGCCGCGCCGGGGAAGCTGGCCGGAATGTAGATCGACCGGCCGCCCTCTTCGGCGCTGTACATGCGTTCGTTGTAGCTGCCGAACAGCACTAGGGGCGAATTGCCGTGGATCGCGGCGCGTACGTCCTCGTTCTTCGGCTTCACTCCTGCGCTGCGCGAGAAGGCGAACGTGCAGGGCAGGCCCATGTCGTCTTCAAGAAACTTGCGGATGCCGCGCGTATAGGTCTCGTTCGCAACGATGCCGAAGCTGGCCGTGGCGAAGAAGTCCTGCGTGACCGAGCGCCACAGGTCCCATAGCGGCTTGATCGTGGTGTGCTTCTCGCGCTCGATGAACGGTTCGGGATCTAGCCCGAGTTCCGCAGCCAGCGCGCGCAGGAACCGCGTCGTGCTGTCGAGCCCGATAGGGGCCTGAAAGTATGGCCGCTCCATCTGCTCGCACAGGGCGCGGCCGAATTCGCGGTACATGCACACGTTCGCCTGCGCATCGGCCAGCTTGCGGACATCGGCCAGATGGCTTCCAAGGGGGAAGACCATGTTGACCTCGGCGCCGATGCCTTCGATCAGGCGGCGAATCTCGTGGACGTCGCTTGCCATGTTGAACATGCCGTATGACGGGCCGAGGATGTTCACCTTGGGCTTCTCGCCATCCTTGACCGGCTTGAGCACTGGGACGGTCTTCGGCCCGAATTCCGACCAGAGCCAGCTGAGTGCGCGATCCGCACACTGCCACTGGTCCTCGTCAATGGTGCGCGGCAGGAAGCGCTTGATATTGGTGCCCTGCGGCGTGACGCCGCCGCCGATCATCTCTGCGATGGAGCCGGTGACGACCACGGCGGGAAGCTCGGGATCGAGCACTTTCCACGCCCGCTTCATCGCGCCCTCGGTGCCGGTCTTGCCCAGCTCTTCCTCGCCCAGGCCGGTCACGACGATGGGCAGTTCGTGCGGCGGCAAGCCGTCGGTGTAGTGCAGGACCGAGGTGACCGGCAGGTTCTCGCAACCGACCGGACCGTCGATGATCACCTGCAGGCCTTTGACTGCGGTGAAAACGTAAACCGCGCCCCAGTAGCCGCCTGCCCGATCATGGTCGAGGACGAGCGTCATGTGCCAACCGCCTCTGCCGCCTTGCGCGCGGCTTCGTTGAGGGCGGCGTACTTCTTCTTGAAGGCGGGGCGGTCCTGCGGGGTGTCTTCCCAGATCCCGGCTGCAGGGCCGGTGCCGACGCCTTCGAAGAACGCGCTCATCCGGTCAAAGCGCGCCTTGTTGGCCATCGCCGCGTTGATGACTTGCGCAAGGCTGCCCGCGCCAGCCACGCCCATCAGCGGACGGGCCGAGATCAGGTTGGTGAAGTAGAGTGCCGGGATCGCCTTGGCCTTGGCGTGCTGCACCACCGGCGTCGTGCCGATGGCGAGGTCTGGGCGGAATTCCTCGACCGCGGCGATGTCCTGCTCAAGGCTGGCGCGGAACTGGACGCGCACGCCGCGCGCTTCGAGCCATTCGCGGTCAGGATCGGACCAGCTTGTACGCGGGCAGGCACTGCCGACATAGGGTACCTCCGCGCCGCTTTCGATCAGCAGGCGGGCAACGAGCAGTTCGGAGCCTTCATAGCCCGAAACGGTGATGCGGCCCTTGATCGGGTTGGCGGCAAGTGCGGCCTTGATCATCGGGACGAAACGCGCCTTGGCGGCTTCGACCTTTTCCGGCGCCACGTTGCAGGCCGCGCCGATGGCATCGAGCCATGCGGCGGTGCCATCAGCGCCGACCGGGGCCGAGCCGACCACGGTGCGCCCGGCATGTTCGAACTCGCGGACGCTGGCGGTGTAGAACGGGTGGATCGCGGCGACCACGGCACAATCGAGCGCGGCGTAAAGCTCGCGCCATTCGCGGGTTGGGACAACCGGCCCGGCGGCAAGGCCGAGCGGTTCGAGCATCATGCCGATGCCCACGGGGTCAGCCGGGAACATTTCGCCGAGCAGGGTGACGGTCGGCTGGTCAGAGCGGGTGGCAGGAGCCGCCACCGGACCCTGCGCCACTTCCTCGCGCGCGTAGGCGAGCATGGCGCCTGCCAGCACGTCCTTGGCCTCGGCATGAGTGGGAATGCCGAAGCCGGGCACGTCGATGCCGATGATGCGCACGCCATTGATCTGCTTTTTGAGCAACCGAAGTGGCACACCACTGGCGGTTGGCACGCACAAATTGGTTACAACAATCGCGTCGTAATCGGCCGGGTCGGCCAGGCCCTCAACCGCTTCCTTGATGTCCTCGAACAGCTTGCCGGTGACGAGCGTTTCGGAACTGAATGGCACGTAGCCGACGGTGCGGCGCGCGCCGTAGAAGTGCGAGGTGAAGGTCAGGCCATAGACGCAGCAGGCCGAGCCCGAGAGGACGGTTGCGGTGCGGCGCATGCGCAGGCCAACGCGCAGCGAGCCAAACGCCGGGCACATCGATTGCGGTTGATCGTGCGGGCCGACCGGGTAGTCGGCGGCGTAGCGCTCCAGCAGTTCTGAGCCTTGCGCCTTATTCGTCGCATCGCGCAGCACGTCCGCGCCTGCGTGGCAGCCGCCGCCTTCGACCGGCGGATCGAGTTCGATCCGGTCCGGTTCACGCGCGTGAAGCGCCCCATCAACGAGGTCTGTCATGGCCTAGACCTCGTCATAGACCACCTCAAGCGAGGGCTTCTTCTCGAATGATCCGCCGCGCATGTCAGCCTGTGTCGCCGGGACCAACTCGACGTTGCCTCCGGTGTCTTCGGGGGAGAAGAGGCCGAGCAGTCCATCCTGGTCGAGGGGCGTGGGCTGCCGCGGCGGCGCCGACGCGACATTGGATGCAAGCTCCGCGAAGAGACTGCCCCATTGCCCGCCGGGCTTGCCGATGATCTGGTAGTTGGCCGATTTGCGCCGGATGTCCTCGTCGGCGGGAATGGCGCAGAGGACCGGGATGTCCACCGCCTTGGCGAAGGCCTGCGCTTCGCCGGTGCCGTCGTCCTTGTTCACGATCATGCCGGCCACGCCGACATTGCCGCCCATCTTGCGGAAGTATTCCACCGCCTTGCAGACGTTGTTGGCCACGTAGAGCGACTGCAGGTCGTTCGAGCCGACGACGATGACTTTCTGGCACATATCCCGCGCGATAGGCAGGCCGAAGCCCCCGCAGACGACGTCGCCGAGGAAATCGAGCAGGACGTAATCGAAGCCCCAGTCATGGAAGCCAAGCTTTTCGAGCAGTTCGAAGCCGTGGATAATCCCGCGCCCGCCGCAGCCGCGGCCAACTTCCGGTCCGCCCAGTTCCATCGCGAAGACGCCGTCGCGCTGGAAGCAGACGTCCTCGATCCGCACGTCCTCTCCCGCCAGTTTCTTGGCCGAGGACGTCTCGATGATCGTCGGGCAGGCCTTGCCGGCAAATAGCAGGCTGGTGGTATCGGACTTGGGATCGCAGCCGATCAGCAGCACGCGCTTGCCCTGCTGGGCGAGCATGTAGCTGAGGTTGGACAGGGCGAAGCTCTTGCCCGAGCCGCCCTTGCCATAGATCGCGATGATCTGCGTCTCTTTCTTCACTTCCCCGGTGTGCGGTGCGTCAGGCTCGATCGACGCTTCATCGCGCAGAGCGGCGGCATGTGTATCCAGCATCGTCATGCGCAGTTGCTCCAGTCGAGGACCATCTTGAGGCAGTCGGCATCGAGGAAGGCTTCCGGATAGGCATCCGGGGCTTCCTCAGCCGGGCGCTGGTGAGAGACCAGACCGGCAAGATCGAGTGCGCCGCTGTCGATCAGGGCGCGGGTAGAGGTAAGATCGTCCGGGCCCCATTCGGCGGCGACACGGAAGCGTGCCTCGGCACGGAAGGCGGGGGCGAAAGCGAAGCTGGGGCGGTTGGCGTAGAAACCTGCCAGCACGATCTCGCCCCTCTTGCGCAGGCGCGGAACCAGCAGGTCGAGGCAATCGGCATCGCCGCTGGCATCATAGATGTTGGCGTAATCGTGGCGGTCATCGTCCTTGGGGGCGATGACGTTGTAGCCTTGCGCGCCTGTGCGGCGGGCGGGCTTGTGCTCCCAGACAGTGGGGGCAGGGGCGCCAGCAGCGATGGTCATCCGCGCAAGCAGGCGGCCCAGCGTGCCATGGCCGATGATCAGATCGGGCGGGTCGCCGCCGTTCATGGCGTGAAGCGCAGTGGCGGCGAGAGCGAAGAGCACGCCATCCCGGCCCAGCGACTCGGAGACCGGCAGGGCGCGCGCCAATGGCACGATCACCTGCCGCGCCGTGCCGCCGAAGAGGCCGCGCGCATCGCGATAACAGGTCGCGCCGGGGACAAAGACCCAGTCGCCGATGCGGGCCTGCACTTCGCTGCCGGCGTCGACAATGCGGCCGAGGGATTCGTATCCGGGCACCAGCGGGTACCCCATGCCCGGGAAATTGGGCATCTCGCCCGACCAGAGAAGCTTTTCGGTTCCGGCACTTACGCCGCTCCACTGCACTTCGACCAGAACGTCAGAAGGGGCGAGCGCGGCGGAAGCTGCGTCGGAGCCTTGTCCTGACGTCAAGGCAAGCCTGCGAAGCGCGATGCGCCTCGGTGCTTCCAGTATGACCGCCAGCGACTCCATGCCGGTCTTCCCCTCTCCCGGTGATCCGGGCCGTGCCGCAGTATCCGGATGGGTACTGTCAGGCAGTGTTCACCATACGCTAACGCCAAAGGGTGTCAAACAGATTGGACGGTCATAAGTGTCAATATGAACTAACAATGACCGAGGCGATCACGGGCATTGCCGTGCGCTTCTGCTGCCAGTGCCGGAAGCCCGCCTTGCGAAGCATCGCGCCATATTCAGCTGGTGTGCGAGGGCGCCCGGAGTTCATCGCCCAGAGATACAAGCCAAAATAGGCGTCACCCATGGCTTTTGCCCCGCGTGCGCCGGCCATCGGTTCGGCAATGACAAGGCGGCCGTCCTCGGGAAGAGCTGCCCTGATTCCGCGCAAGATCTGAAGGCAGCGATCATCGTCATGATCGTGGAGAATTCGCGACAGGGTGATGCAGTCGTAGCCTGTAGGCGGGGTATCGGCAAAGAAGTCACCCGGATGTCGGGAGACTCGCGGCGGCAGATTCGTCGCACCAGCCAGAACGGGAGGCAGATCGAATATGCCCAGCTCAAGCGAAGGGCATGCCGCGGCCAGCGCATTGACGAAAGCGCCATGACCGCCGCCGATATCGAGCAGGCGGCGGTGGCGATCGAAGGCGTAGGCACCCATCGCCTGCTGCGCAACCATCTGTTGCGAAGCGGCCATGAGTGAGGAGTACCGACCGGCAGTTTCACCATCGGTTTCAGGGTGATAGTGCCAGAAATTCGACAGGGCGGTCGGCTTCTGCCGGTCCTGCCGCAGCAGGGCAAGCGGGTCGGCGAGATCCGCGTAAAGCAGCGGGTGATGTTGAACCATGGCGAGCGCGCCGGGGTTGGAAAGCAGCGCGGCGCCCTGCTGGCCGAGCATCCACCAGCCCGGAGCAACCTCTTCTGCAAGGTCCAGTGCAGTGGCGGCGCGCAGCAGCCGAGTCGCGGCGGCGCGGCTCAGTGCGGCCGACCGGGCGATATCGTCGGCACCGCACGGTCCAGCATCGAGCAGGTCGAGCAGGTCGACCTGGACCGCGGCTAGCAGGACCTGCGAATAGGTGAAGCCCGCCACCAGATCGAATGCGCTGGCGGCGCGGCGCCTTGAGACGCTTGCGAAAATGGGGAGGCGAGATGCCCAGTCCTGAAACACCGGGCTGCCCAGAACCCGGTTGCGCCAATGGGTCCAGCGGCGTCGCCACTGAGGGGGCCATTTGGGAGGGCTCTGCGCCGGCGGCGCATCCGTCAAGGGGGCAACGTCCAGCATATGTCCAAAAGATTGGACATTTGTGATGTAAAGGTCAATTGTATTCGCTGGAGGGTTTCCCTCCGAGAGAGGAGCATGCCTTGGCATCGCGGGTGGCGATCATCGGCGCGGGCATCGGCGGCCTGACGGCAGCCGCGCTGCTGGCTGCGCGCGGGGCCGACGTCACCGTCGTGGAGAAAGCCGCGCACCCCGGCGGAAAGGCGCGTCAGCTTATCGTTGATGGTGCCTCCATCGATGCCGGGCCCACCGTCTTCACCCTGCGTGATGTGTTCGAGGGCATCTTTGCTGCCTGCGGTGCCGACCTGGCCGACTTTATCGACATCCGCCGCGCCGACGTGATCGCCCGCCACGCGTGGGGGCCGGAGCGGCATCTCGATCTCCATGCCGATCCGGAACTGAGCGAGCAGGCCATCGGTGACTTTGCCGGCGCTTCGGCCGCCGCAGGCTTCCGCGCCTTTCGCAAGGAGGCCGCGCGCATTCACGGCATCATTGACCGTCCGATGATGCGCGGCAGCAAGGTCAGCTGGCCGCTTCCGCTGATGTGGCGCATCGGCCTGTGGCGCATGGGCGATCTTCTGGCGATCCGGCCCTACGAATCGCTGTGGAAGGTGTTGGGCGAACACTTTGCCGACCAGCGTCTGCGCCAGCTTTTCGCGCGCTATTCGACTTACTGCGGTTCCTCGCCGTTCGAGACACCGGCCACCTTGATGCTGATTGCCCACGTCGAGGCGCAAGGCGTCTGGCTGATCGAAGGCGGCATGAGCGCGCTGGCCGGAGCTCTGATGCGCCTTGCGCAGATGCACGGCGCGAAATTCCGTTTCAGCACCGGCGCCGCCCTCATAGAGACCGCACAAGGACGCACATCGGGCCTGATCCTCAGCAATGGCGAGCGGATTGCCGCCGATGCGGTTATCGCCAATGCCGATCCCGAGGCTCTCGCCGCAGGACGCTTCGGGCCTCTGGGCGCCATGGCGGTGCCATCGCATGGCGTGCGCAAGCGGTCGCTCTCGGCGATGGTCTGGCTGGCAAATGCGCGCACCTCGGGCTTTGCGCTGCAGCGCCACAACGTGTTCTTCTCACCCGACTATGCCCGCGAATTCAGCGACATTCGCGGTGGGGCTCCGCCATGCGATCCCAGCGTCTATGTCTGCGCGCTCGATCGCGAGGGTGGGGCCGATGTGCCGCCGGGCCACCGTGAACGTCTGCAGATCATCGTCAATGCGCCCGCCAATGGCGACACCCATACTTACACCGAAGAGGAGAAGGCCCGGTGCACACAGGCCATGAGGCGCAGCCTTCAGCGTTGCGGACTGGAGCTGGAGGACAACTTTCCCCACACGCTGCTGACACCGAACGCCTTCGAGAACTTTTTGCCCTCGACCGGGGGGGCGATCTATGGTCGGGCCTCGCACGGTTGGGCGGCGTCCTTCCTCCGGCAGGGTACGCGGACCCGGATCCCTGGGCTCTACTGCGCGGGTGGAAGCACCCATCCGGGGGCCGGGGTGCCGATGGCCGCCTTGTCCGGGCAACTGGCGATGCAGGCTGTGGTGCAAGACCTCGCTTCGATGCGCAGATCCCGCCCGGTGGTTATGGCTGGTGGTATGTCGATGCGATCAGCGAGTGCGGACGCCATGGGCTGACGATCATCGCCTTCATCGGCAGTGTATTTTCGCCCTACTACAAGAAAAGCGGCCGCGGCGATCCGCTGCAGCACTGCGCCTTGAACGTGGCGCTCTACGGCCCCGGCGCGCGCTGGACCATGACTGAGCGTGGGCGCGGCAGCGTCGCGCGCGATGCGGACAACCTGCAGATCGGGCCGAGCGCGGTGCGCTGGACCGGAGACTCGCTCGAAATCGATATCGAGGAGATGGACAAGCGGGTTGGGGTGCCGTGGCAGCGTCGTGTGGCCGGCAAGGTTCGCGTCTATCCCGAAGCGACCAACGACCGCGCCTTCTCGCTTGACCCGGAGGGGCGCCACCGCTGGCACTGCATTGCCCCGCGCGCGCGGATCGAGGTCCAGATGGAAAAGCCCGGTCTCGGGTGGAAGGGCAGTGCCTATCTCGATTCGAACTTCGGCGCGGAGTCGCTGGAGGAAGGCTTCCGCGTCTGGCACTGGTCCCGCGCCCATGGGCGCAGCGGGTCGGTGGTCTGCTACGAGGGCATCCGTCGCAATGGCCAAGGCTTTGCCAGCGCCCTGCGCTTCGGTGCGGACGGGGTGCCGCATGAGGAGGAAGCGCTGCCGCCGGTCGCGCCCTTGCCGAACACACTATGGCAGATGGAGCGCAAGACGCGGGCGGACAGAGGCCATGCCAGCGTCATCCGCACCTGGGAGGATGCGCCGTTCTATGCCCGCTCCACCCTGTCATCGCGCCTGTTCGGAGAGCCGGTCGTGGCGGTACAGGAAAGCCTTGATCTCGATCGCTTTTCTTCGCCGATCGTGCAATTCATGCTGCCCTATCGGATACCGCGGGTAGAGTGACGGCCTAGGAGTTGAAAGGAGGTGCAGGCATTACCGCAATGCCTTCGCTGCGAAGTTGAGCGATTGCCAGTCGTTCACGCTCAAGCGCGCGAACGACTGATGGGCGCGCTTCGACCGCGCGAGCATGGGCGGCAAACCTGGGATAGGCTTCGACCGGGAATCCGCCGCCAAGCACACGGCACCAGACCCAGTAAAGATAGCCGTCCATGACGGACCAGTCCTGACCGTACCAGAAGGGTTTTCCCTCTAATCTCTTTTCGACAATCTGGAACTGATCGCGCATCATCGTGATGGCCGCTTCCCTGACCTGATTTCGTGCATCGTCAGTTTGCGCAAAGAAGCGTGGAATGCAGATACGGGTCACGATGGGGTGCAATGTTGCCGAACAGAAGCACAAGTCGGCAACTTGTGCCATTCGCTCAAATTCATCGCCGGCTTCGGGCAACAGCCTTGCCTCGGGATAGCAAGTGTTGAGATAGCTCAGGATAGCGACGTTTTCCGTGAGCGAGCGTCCATCTATGACCAGCGCGGGCACCTTGCCCTTCGGATTGATCGACAGATAATCAGGCTGCTTGTGTTCGCCGGTCGCCATACGGACGAGGTGAACTTCGAAGTCTGCACCGGCTTCCTCAAGGGCGATTGCGGTCACTCGGGCGCAACTCCCTGGCGAATAGAAAAGCCCTATATTCATTGGTTCCTCGATGCAGATCAGGTTCCTGGGGCGACACTCAACGCTCGTCTTGCGGAGTTTTCCGCTTGGCAGCTTCCTTGTCCTTGGCAATCTCGCGGTTGACTGACCATAGCTGGTAGACGCCAAAGCCCAGCGCGATGACGGCGGTGAAGACGATTTCCACCCAGCCGAAGTGTTCGCTCATCGAATTCATGCTGGCTCTCCCTCCTTTTGCGCGCTTGCAGCGGCGAACGTGCGGATCAGTTCAGCGGCCTTCGCGGGGCACTCCTCATGCGCAAGGTGCCCCAATCCCGGCAGCACTTCCACACGGCAATCGGGGATCAGCCTTGCGGCCTGTTCGGCAGACGAAAGCGGCACGGCGGTGTCGCCACTGGAATGGACCAGCAGCACGCGGTTTCTCAACTGCGGCAGCAACCGGCTGAGCGCTTCAAGGTCCCAGCTTGCCATCATTTCCATCGCCCCGCCGCAGTGGTGATGATTGCCCATAAGCGCCTCGTAGGCGGCAATTCCCATGGCATCGATGGCAGAGCCTGTGGCGCGGCGCAGGAAGCGCCCGGTCTCGCCGGGAATGCGGGCAATGCCGGCCAGCATGCGCGGCACGAACGGGTTCACGAACAGCATCTTTGCCAGCGACGGGAACAGCTTGGCGGCAAGGCCGGGGAAGGGCATCAGCGCGGGGTTGAAGCCGATCAGGGGTGTGGCTGCGCCCTGCAAATGGACGGCCTCGATTGCTATGGCCGCGCCCGCGGAGTGGCCGACCATCAGCGATGGCTTATGGTCCAGCGCATCGAGCAGATCTAGCACGGCACTTGCCATGCCGGGCAGGGTCAGGCCCTGACGCGGACGGCCTCTGGTAAAACCGTGGCCGGGCAGGTCGGGGGCGATCACTGTGAAGTCCTGCGCCAGCAGTGGCAGCACGTCGCGCCAGCTGTGCGTTGCCGCGCCGGTGCCGTGGAGCAGCAGGATCGTCGGCCCCTCGCCGGTGACCTGAACATGCCATCTGAGCCCGGGCGTCTCCACGAAGCGGCTTGCCTCGCGGTTGGGCCAGTTGTGGCCTTCGACGTCCCAGCTTGGGGCCCTCATGCGCGTTTCTTCTGAGGCTCGGCAGCAAGCGTCACCGCCGCCTTGAGCGCCTTGGCATCGGCGAAGGGCAGCGGCAGGTAGCGCGCCCGCATGGCTTCGGCGATGCGGGCAGCTTCGGGCCGAGGGCGCGGGGAAATGTCGATCACCACGGCATCAAGACCCGCGCTGGCAATTCTCCGTGCGGCGGTCAGCGCGTCGGCATTGGCCTGGGCGCGGCCGGATGAGCCGTCTGCGCCGATGTTCGCGCTGCCGTCGGTTAGGAATACGAGAAACGGTGTGCGGCCTCGGCTCATCACGGCATCGGCCAACTGGCGGGTCAGGGCAATGCCTCGTGCCAGTGGGGTGCCGCCGCCGCCGGGTAGTTCGGCAAGGGCGCGTTTGGCGCGGGTCAGCGAACGCGTGGGCGGCAGCAGCAGGTCTGCCTCGGTCCCACGGAAGGCGACCAGCGCCACTTCGGCACGCTTCACATAGGCCTGGGCAAGGATCAGCTCGACCGCGCCCTTGGCCTCGGACAGGCGGGCGAGAGCTGCCGAGCCTGAGGCATCGACCGCAAAGATCGTGACCGTCGTGGCGCGTTCCTCGAAGCGGCGGACCCTGAGGTCGTCGCGGCGAAAGCGGATCGGGCCGGCACCTGCGGGAGCCGGATCGCGCCTGCGCAAGGGCTGCCACGGGATCGCCGCGCGAAGGGTATCGACGAGCGCCATGCGCACACCGCCGCCGGGCATGCCCGGGCGCGCACCAAGGGGCTTGCCGCGTAGTGCCGAACCGGTGCGGCGTCCAGCGCCTCCGCCACGCGCCGACCGTTGCGCGCGACCAGAGGCGATCAGTTCGAGCACATCAGGCGGGATCATGGCGCGGGCCGCTTCGATCAGCAGGTCTTCGGGCAAGTCCGGCGCGCTGTCGTCATCGTCGTCGTTGTCCGGGCGCTCTGCCTCTTCCGGCTCTCGCTCCGGTTCGGGAGGCGGGGGCGCTTCGGGTTCGGGCGGCAACTGCGTCGCGCGCGGAGCAAGCACAAGGCGGGTCGCAGCCTCGAGGTCGGCGCGGCCTGCCGTATCGCGCCCGCCAAGTGCGGCGTGGGCACTGGCTGTGGCTGCGGCCTGCAACAGCGGACGGATCGATGCAACGCCGAGCGCCGTTGCCGTGGCGGCAAGGGCAGACAGCGCCTCGCTATCGAGCGGTGGTGAGGCTGACACTTCGCAAGCAGGCGGCAGATCGATTGCAAGGTCCGCAGCGCGCACGTCCCGCAGCGACAGGTCGAAAGCCACCCGTTCCATCAGGGCCAGCGGCGGGCGCTCGTCCTGGCCTTCGCCATCGTCGAGCAGGACAAGCAGGAAGCCGCCGCCATTGTCGAGCGCCTGCGCGATCCGGCCCGCAGTGTCCGTGCGCAGGCGTTCCGCCATGGGCACGACCAGCACGCCGCCCGCCACCTCAGCCAGCAAGCCGCGTTGGAGAACCAGCGAACCCGTGGCGAGGCTGGCGGCAATGTCTGTGCCACCGGTCAGCCGGTCCTCATCGATATGACCGGGCAGGCGGCGGAAGGAGGTGTCCGTCGGAAGCAATCCGAGCAGCGCTTGCAAAACGAGATCGCGCGCCGGTCCGCCGCCGCGGAGCACCATGCCGCCAAGCTTGCGGTCTGCGGTCAGCAGGCGCGCTGCCAAGAGCGCATCTGCCATCGCATCGGTCATCCGAAGTGTTCGGCGATCGCGCGATCAATCCGTGCGGTCGATCCGCTTTCGTCGAGCACGTCGCGGCGCAGGCGGTGGCGCAGGGCCATCGGCGCAACGTGAAGCAGGTGATCGCGCTTGACCACCTTTGCGCCCTTCAGCGCCGCATAGGCGCGCGCGGCGCGCATCAGGGTGAGCTCGCCGCGCAAGCCGTCAACGCCCACGGCGCTGCAGATCCCGGCGGCATCGATCAGCACGCTGTCCGGCACCTCGATCTTCGCCAGCTTCTTCTGCCCGCGCGCGATCTGCTGCAGGACTTTCTCGTCCTCCTCGGCCCACTGCGCGGCAAATGCCTCGCTGTCGGCATCGTGCGAGGCGCAGCGGCGCATGATTTCGACGCGGTTCTCGATCTCGCGCGGGGTGCGCACTTCGACCGAAAGGCCGAAGCGGTCGAGCAGCTGCGGGCGGAGTTCACCCTCTTCCGGGTTGCCGCTGCCGATCAGCACGAACTTTGCCTTGTGGCGCACCGACAGCCCCTCGCGCTCCACCACGTTCTCGCCCGAGGCGGACACGTCGAGCAGCAGGTCGACCAGATGGTCTTCGAGCAGGTTGATCTCGTCGATGTAGAGGAAGCCGCGGTGCGCCCGCGCCAGCAGCCCCGGTTCAAACGTCTTTTCCCCGGTGCGCAGCGCGCGTTCCAGATCGAGCGAGCCGAGCACCCGGTCTTCCGTGGCGCCCAGTGGCAGATCGACGAACGGCACCGGCCGCTTGCTGGCCTTGTTCGATTCGCAGGGGCCAGGGCAGGAATGCGGCGCATCGGGCGAGCAGCCATAGCGGCAGCCGTCCATCACCATGATCGGCGGCAGCAGGCTGGCGAGGGCGCGGGCGGCGGTGGACTTGCCTGTCCCACGGTCGCCAAACACCATCACTCCGCCGATGGAGGGATCGACCGCTGCGATCAGGAGCGCGAGCTTCATCTCGTCCTGACCGACGATCGCAGAGAAGGGGAAGCGCGCCATCTGTCCAGAAGTGTGGACACATATGGCCGTCAGGACAAGCGGAATTATTGCCGATCAGAAGTCTTGATCAATCGGTCCTTGAGTGTGTGCATCGTCCACCACACGCCCAGCACCATCGGCAGCACCAGCAAGCCGATCACGAACTCGTCCGAAACGCCCAATGCGCTGTCGGGCACGGCATAGAGCGCGTACTTGATCAGCCCCAGAACATAGTAGCTGAGCGCCACTGCAGACAGGCCCTCGACCAGCTGCTGCAAACGCGCCTGCATCGATATCGACTGCTCCATCGACCGCAGCAGCTCGGCATTCTGGTTCTCGATCCGCGTATCGATCCGCGCGCGCAGCAGCGACGTCAGCTGCTCGGTGCGTTCGCCGATGCGCTCGATCCTCTCGCTGGTGGCGATGCAGGTGTTCATGGCCGGGCGGAAGCGGCGCTGGGTGAAATCAACCAGCGAGGCGTAACCCTCGACCGGCTGCACGTCGAGCTGCTCCAGACGCTCCTCGACGATCTGCCCGTAGGCGCGGGTGGCGTCCATGCGGAACGAGATCGCGGTTGCGACCGAGGCAAGATCGAGCGCGAGGCGTGACAGTTCCTCAAGCAGGCTGTCGTCGCGCGCGTCGCTGTCGGCGATGCGGTTGGCAAGATCGCTCAGGCGTTCTTCGGCTGCATCCAGCTTGGGCCAGCATTCGCGGGCGACCGGCAGGCCGAGCAGCGCCTTGTTGCGATAGTTGCCCAGTTCCTGCAGGCGCTGGATCTGGCGGGTCAGATCGCGCCGGTCGATGCCGTTGGCCGCGGCGAGCAACCGCCCGAAGCCATCGTCCTTCAGCCGGAAGTCCGACCATATGCGGATTCCGCCGCCCAGGGTGCTGGAAACAAGTTCATCGCGATTGATCGGGTGGCGATGGAGAACCTGCTCGACGTCGGCATCGCTTTGCGCCAGCCACACGCGCGTGCTGCGCACGATCTGGCCGGGTAAGGTGCGTGCCCAGGCGATTGCGGCCGACAGTTCTGCATCGGCGGTCGGATCGAGAAAGCCCTCGTCGTCGCAGGGCGCACAAAACAGCGTCAGGCTGCTGCCTTCGCTCTGGCGTTCCCAGGTGAAGGTGACCCTCTCGTTGATCCGGCCTTCGCGGTGCGTCGGATTGCCGACGTTGTCGGTGCTCGCCGTCAATGCCTCGATGGCGGAGAGTTCCTCGGCACGCTCGCTGTCGTCGATCGCAAGGACCCACTGCACGATATGGCAAGGCACCGGCAAGGGCGGCCAGCGCCGCAAATGCATCTCGCCAACGGCCCTGCTTCGAAGGTCATGGTCGCGCATCGGTGGAAATCCCTGACGCGGCTGGCAGGAGAGAGGCACCATTGACGCCGCCGCTTGGGCAAAACGCTATGCCAAGAGTGGCGCGCCACCAAACGGATTTGCGTGGTTTCGTGCAAGTGCCTGCCGGGATTGCCCAAAAGAACTAGGCTTTCGCGCGATGGGCGCCGAAGCCCCTTGACCGCGTGAACGTTCTCAATTAGGTGAACGTTCACAAGAGCGCTGATGGCGAGCATTTCGCGTGGCAGTGCCGAGGTTGTAAAAGGGGAGGATCATGAAGGTTTCCATGACACGTTCCGCTGCCGTTCGTGCAGCCAGCATGGGTGCCCTTGCACTCGCGCTCGCCGGGCAGGCCGTCCACGCGCAGGAAGCGCCGCAGGATGCCGCTGCTCCGGCTGAAGAAGGCGAAGCCATCGTCGTCACCGGCATCCGCGCCTCGCTGTCGAAGGCTCTCGACATCAAGCGCAGCGCGCAGGGCGTCGTCGATGCGATCTCCGCCGAAGATATAGGCAAGTTCCCCGATACCAACCTTGCCGAATCGCTGCAGCGCATCACCGGCGTTTCGATCGATCGCAACAGTGGTGAAGGCTCCACCGTCACCGTCCGCGGCTTCGGTCCGGACTTCAACCTTGTCCTGCTCAACGGCCGCCAGATGCCTGCCTCCAGCCTCGGCGGCAGCAGCGGCGCCCCGGCCTCGCGCTCGTTCGACTTCGCCAACCTCGCCTCCGAAGGTATTGCCGGCGTCGAAGTCTACAAGTCGGGCCGCGCTTCGCTCGCCACCGGCGGCATCGGTTCGGTCATCAACATCAAGACCGCCAAGCCGCTCGAGCGCCCCGGCTTCCATGGCAGCATCGGCGCCAAGGCGGTCTACGACACCTCGCTGTTCGACGGCACCAGCATTACCCCTGAAGTCTCGGGCATCATCAGCGATACCTTTGCCGACAACCGCATCGGCGTGCTGCTGACCGGTTCGTATCAGGACCGCAAGGCCAGCCAGGCGCAGTTCAATGCGGGCTGGCGTGAAGGCTATCTCGGTTCGGAAAACAATTGGGGTTCGCTGGCGCAGCCCGGCACGCCGGGTGCTGCCAACATCCAGAACCGCCCCGGCCCGAACGACATCTACCAGGTCACGCAGAACGCCGGCTACGATTTCACCACGTTCCGCCGCAAGCGCATCAACGGCCAGGCCGTGGTGCAGGTCAAGCCGACCGACACGCTGACCGCCACGGTGGACTACACCTTCTCGCAGAACACCATCGACGCCCGCACCAACTCGATCGGCGTTTGGTTCAACCACGGCGATACTTCCAGCAGCTGGACCGATGGCCCGGCGGCCGGCCCCAACTTCTATGCCGAGAACTTCGGACCCGGCAAGGACCTCGCCATCACCGGTGCGGTTGCGGCCAACCGCTCGCGCAACCAGTCGATCGGCGGCAATCTCAAGTGGGAAGGGCCGGGCGGGCTGCGCCTCGAACTCGATGGTCACCACTCGACCGCCGAGAGCAAGCCGACCAAGCCTTATGGTTCGGGCATTGCCGTTGGCAGTGCGATCTTCGGCGTGAAGTCGCAGAAGGTCGATTACACGTCCGACATGCCGGTCATCAGCGTGCAGATGTATCCGGGCTCCGAGATCAAGGCCTCGAACATCCGCCCTGCCGGCAACGCCTTCCGCACCGCCTACATGCGTGACGAGATCAACGAGGTCACCTTCCGCGGCGGCTACGATTTCGATGCCTCGTTCATCGACAGCCTCGACTTCGGCGTGACCTACACCGAGAACAAGGTGCGCTCGGCATTCGGCGTGATCCAGAACGATACCTGGGGCGGCACGCTCTCGGCAGCCGAAACCCCGGACGATCTTTACCAGATCCGCGATCTGCCCAAGGATCTTTCCGGCATGTCGGGTTCGCAGGATGCCTCGATCATCCCGAACTACTTCAACATCGACACCGACGGCCTGATCCGTCTGCTCGACAGCAAGATCGGGATCTGCAGCACCGCCGTTACGGCCGGCACCTGCATCGCCAAGTACACGACCGATCGCACCGTCCGCGAACGGACCTGGGCGCCGTATGTGCAGACCAAGCACTCGTTCGATCTGGGCGCGGGCACGGCAAACCTGCGCCTCGGCCTTCGCTACGAGAAGACCAAGGTCGATTCGACCGCGCAGGTTCCAATCCCGGTCCGCACCATCTGGACTGGCGGCAATGAAACCGCGATCGATTACGGCAACCCGCAGCAAGTCGCTGCCGCCTCGCTCAAGGGCGAGTACGAGAACTGGCTGCCGGCAATCGACTTCGACATGGAGCCGGTCCGCAACGTCCGCCTGCGCGCCAGCTACAGCCAGACGATCACGCGTCCCGACTATGCCTCGCTGCAGGGCGGCACCACGCTCGCCTCGCCGATCCGCATCGGTGGCAGCACGGCGTCGAGCGGCAATCCGGGCCTGCTGCCGTACAAGTCGAACAACGTCGATCTTTCGGCTGAATGGTATTACGCGCCGACCAGCTACGTTTCGGTGGGCTTCTTCCACAAGGTCGTGAAGAACTTCATCAGCCAGACGCAGGTCAACCAGCCCGCGTTCGGCCTGACCAACGCTGCCGCCGGCGCCAATGCCGCAGCCGCACGGGCAGCGCTGGGTCCGAATGCCACCGCGCAGCAACTGCTCGACTACATCGGCGCCAACTTCCCCTCGACGGTCATTCGTGACAACAACGGGGTGGTCACCGGTGTCGTCGGCCAGGCGTCCGATCCGCTCGTCAACTTCATCACCACGCAGCCGACCAACAGCGACCAGAAGGCCAAGCTGTGGGGTTGGGAGTTCGCGGTCCAGCACAGCTTCTGGGATACCGGCTTCGGTGCGATCCTGAACTACACCGTGGTGAAGAGTGACACGAAGTTCGACAACACCCTGCGCTACACCATCCCGCAGTTCGCGGTGAACGGGGTCAGCGACAGTGCCAACGCCGTGCTGTTCTACGACAAGAACGGTCTGCAGGCGCGCGTTGCCTATAACTGGCGCGACGGGTTCCTCTCGGGCTACGGTTTCGATCCGTACTACGTAAAGGCCTATGGCCAGTTCGACGCCAGCGCATCGTACGAAATCCGCAAGGGCGTGACGGTGTTCGTCGAAGGCATCAACATCACCAACGCCGACCGCAAGGGCTATCAGCGCAACAACCAGACCGTGTTCTTTGCGGCACCGGGTTATGCGCGCTATGCTGCCGGTGCGCGGTTTACTTTCTGAGCCTGACGGGATGACCTTCGGGTAACGAAGAACCGGCGGCCCGTATTGCTTCGGCAGTGCGGGCCGCAGGGGTTTTGAAGACTGGGAGGCTGGCCGGATCAACCGGTGGCCGATACGGGTGAGAGATGAGCGGGTCGGTGAAGCAGGTTGTCATCGTCGGAGGCGGCACCGCAGGGTGGCTCTCGGCGTGCCTGCTCGCGGCGCGGCGGCCCGAACTGGCGATTGTTCTGGTCGAGGCGCCGGACATCCCGACCATCGGCGTGGGCGAGGGCACCTGGCCGACCATGCGCGAAACGCTCGCCACCATCGGTATTCCCGAGGCGGAGTTTCTCAGCCAGTGCGACGCTTCGTTCAAGCAGGGTTCGCGCTTCGATGGCTGGGTCGATGGTTCTGCGCAGGACAGCTACCTTCATCCGTTCACGCCGCCCCCGCCGGGCGACATGGCTGCCATGCTGCAGGCGTGGCGCGCGCAATCGCCGGACCTTCCCTTCGCCGCGCTGATGACGCCGCAAGCTGCGGCCTGCGACGAGAACCTCGCGCCACGCCAGCGCGCCATGCCCGATTACGCCGGGGCGCTGAACTACGGCTATCATCTCGATGCCGGCAAGTTTGCCGCGCTTCTGAAGCGCCATGCGACGACGCGGCTCGGCGTGACGCATGTCTCGGCGCAGGTGACTGCCGTTGCCGACGACGAGGCGGGCAACATCGCCAGTCTTCACCTGCACGACGGGCGGGAAATTGCCGGTGACTTCTTCATCGATTGCTCCGGGCTCGCCGCGATCCTGATCGGTGACCACTGCGGCGTGCCATGGGTGGACCGGTCCGACGTGTCCTTCAACGACAGCGCGCTTGCCCTGCAGGTGCCGGTCGAACCCGGCAGCGCGATTGCCTCGCAGACGATCGGCACCGCGCACGAAGCGGGCTGGATCTGGGACATTGCCCTGCCGACGCGGCGCGGCATCGGCTGCGTGTTCTCCTCGCGCTTCATGGACGATGCGCGCGCCAAGGAAGTGCTGCGCAGCTACATTTCTGCGCGGCTGCCTTCTGCCGATCTGGCCGCCCTGCGCCCGCGCAAGCTAACGTTCTCCACCGGCCACCGTGAGCGCTTCTGGCATCGCAACTGCCTCGCCGTGGGCCTCTCGGCAGGCTTCATCGAACCGCTTGAAGCTTCGGCCATCGTCACCGTCGAGCTGTCGATCAAGGCGCTCGCCGAAAACTTCCCGCGCCGTCAGGCCACGATGGGCCTGCTGGCCGAGCGCTTCAACGAACTGTTCCGTTACCGCTGGGACCGCATCGTCGAGTTTCTCAAGCTGCACTACGTCCTCAGCCGCCGGACAGAGCCCTACTGGCTCGCCCAGCGCGATCCGGCGACGATCCCGGCGCGGCTTGCCGAATGTCTCGAGCTTTGGCGCGATCAGCCGCCGTCGGTGTGGGACCTGCCGCGCATGGACGAACTGTTCTGTGCCGCCAGCCAGCAATACGTGCTCTACGGCATGGGCTTCCCAGTGCCGGCCGGAGCAGCCGACGCCACTGCCAGCCAGCGCCTTGCCGAAGTGCGCCAGCGCTCGCGCGCGCTTGCGGCGGCGCTGCCATCCAACCGGACCTATCTCGATGCCCTGCGCCCCGAAGTGGCCGCAGCCCCAACCGCCATGCATGGAGCGGCAGTGAAATGAGCAACCACGCAGTCCTCAATCCCGCCGATCACGCCGAGTTGCGCATCGATACCGCCGCCAGTGCCGAGCTTGGCGACAATGTCATGGCCTGCGCCACCGTCCCTGCGGAATTCCGCTCGATCCAGGCGCACTATCCCATCGTCCTGCGCCGCGACCTTGCCAGTGGCAAGCTGGAGGCGCTGGCGCTCCTGGGGTTCGAGACCGGGGAGAACCTGTTCCTGCGGGATGGTGCATGGGATGCACCCTACCGCCCGCTTTCCATGGCGATCCGCCCGTTCCTGATCGGTCGCGCGGCGACGCCCGATGGCGTGGGCCAGGTCCACGTCGATCTCGACCACCCCCGCATCAGCAGGACGGGCGAGGGCGTGCGTGTGTTCGATGCGAGCGGCCAGCCCACGCCCTACCTTGAGGACATCGCCGCCAAGCTCGGTGATCTCGACCACGCCCACCGCGAATCCGCCGACTTCTTCGCCGCGCTCGACCGCTATGAACTGGCGGAATCCTTCACGCTGGAAGTTACGCTTGACGATGGCGCGAAGAACTCGCTCGTCGGCTATCACACGATCAACGAGGAAAAGCTCTCCGCCCTGGATGGTGCAGCCCTGCAGGACCTGATGCAGAGCGGCCACCTCGCGCGGATCTACATGATCATTGCGTCGCTCTCCCACTTCGGCGATCTGGTCGCGCGCAAGAACGCCAAGGTTGCCGGTGGCTGAAACAACTGCCCTGATGCTTCCTGCAGTCGCTGAGAGGACACTCGAACACCTGAGCGATCTCGACGCCATGCTGCAGGGCGCGCGCGAACCGTTCGTGCTGCGCGGGCTGGTGCGCGACTGGCCGCTGGTGCAGGCGGGCCTTGAATCTGCCCGCGCCGCCCGCGCCTATCTGGTCGAGCGCGCGCGGCCCGTTCCGTTCACCGTCTCGCTGGCCGATCCCGGCAGCGGCGGACGCCTGTTCTATGACGCTGCCATGCAAATGAACTTCCGCACCGCGCGCGGCAAGCTGGCGGATATCTTCGCCGGGTTCGATGCCAACGAAGGCAGCGCCGATCATCCGGTGATCTACCTCGGCTCGATCGACGTGCCGACGCACTTCCAGAGCGTCGACGCCGAGAACCGCGTAGACCTCGGCACGCGCGATCCGATCACCAGCCTGTGGATCGGATCGCCCACCCGCATCGCGGCGCACAACGACTTTCCCGACAACCTTGCCTGCTGCGTCGCCGGGCGTCGCCGCTTCACGCTGTTCCCGCCCGAGCAGTTCCGCAACCTCTACCTCGGCCCCATCGACAACACCCCGGCGGGCCGCGCCGTCAGCATGGTCGATTTCGCTGCGCCGGATTTCGATGCGCACCCGCGCTTTGCCGAAGCTCTGGAGCATGGGCAGGTGGCTGATCTCGAACCGGGCGATGCGCTGTTTGTGCCCTCGATGTGGTGGCATCATGTCGAGGCGACCGAGCCTTTCAACATCCTGCTCAACTACTGGTGGCGCGATACCCCACGTTACATGGGCCAGCCGCAGACCGCGCTGACCCACGCCCTGCTCGCCATCCGCGACCTGCCCGAGGCGGACCGCGCGGTGTGGCGCGAGCTGTTCGACTACTACGTGTTCTCGGGCGGCGACCAAGCCCGCGCCCACATTCCCGCAGAGGGGCAGGGCGCGCTAGGGCCCATCGACGCGCAGGGCGCTGCCCGCATCCACCAGTTCATCCTGAGGAGCCTCAGCCAATGACCGCTTCGCATCTGCCCCGCCGCATCGTCATTGCCGGAGGCGGCACCGCCGGATGGATGGCCGCCGCCGCGCTCGCCCGCACGCTTGGGCCGGTCGCGCAGGTCACGCTGGTCGAGAGCGAGCAGATCGGCACCATCGGCGTCGGCGAAAGCACGATCCCCCCGCTCGTCACCTACAACCGCCTGCTCGGCATCAACGAGGCCGAGTTCATGCGCGCCACGCAGGCGACGTTCAAGCTGGGCATCAATTTCGAGAACTGGCGGGTCGAGGGCGAGAACTACTTCCACTCTTTCGGCGGCACCGGCAAGGATCACTGGTCGGCAGGCTTCCAGCACTTCTGGCTCCACGGTCTGGAGCGCGGCCACACTGAGCCCTACGGCGAATACTGCCTTGAACTGAAGGCAGCGGAAGCAGGCAAGTTCGCGCACTTGCCGGACGACCGGATGAATTACGCCTACCAGCTCGATTCCGGCCTCTATGCCAAGTTCCTGCGCACCATGGCCGAGGCCGATGGCACCATGCGGATCGAGGGCAAGATTGCCCGCGTCGAACTCGATGGCGAGAGCGGCGATATAGCGGCGCTGGTCCTGGAGGGCGACCGCCGCATCGAGGGTGACCTGTTCATCGATTGCACCGGCTTTCGCGCGCTGCTGATCGAAGGCGCCTTGCGCGCAGGCTACGACGACTGGACCCACTGGCTGCCCTGCGACAGCGCCATCGCCATCCAGACATCGAGCGTGCGCCCGCCCGTGCCTTATACCCGCGCCATCGCGCACGAGGCGGGCTGGCAGTGGCGCATTCCGCTGCAGCACCGCCAGGGCAATGGCGTGGTCTATTGCAGCGACTACCTTTCCCACGAAGCCGCGCTCGAAAAGTTGCTCTCTACGGTCGAGGGCGAGAAGCTGGTCAAGCCGAACCATATCCGCTTCCGCACCGGGGCGCGGCGCAAGCAATGGCACCGCAACTGCGTGGCGGTTGGGCTTTCGGGCGGGTTCATGGAGCCGCTCGAGTCGACCTCGATCCATCTGATCCAGCGGGCCATCCTGCGCATCGTGCGGATGTTGCCGGCAGGCGTCATCAGCCAGCGCGACATCGACGAGTTCAACGACCAGCAGTTCACCGACATGGAGCAGATCCGCGACTTCCTGGTCCTGCACTACAAGGCGACCGATCGCCGCGACACGCCGTTCTGGCGGCATTGCGCCAGCATGGAAGTGCCCGCCAGCCTCGAGCACAAGATGGAACTGTTCCGCGTAACCGGCCGCGTGTTCCGCAAGAACGAGGAGCTTTTCGCGGAGAACTCGTGGGTGCAGGTGATGATGGGGCAGGGGATCAACCCGCAAAGCCACCACCCCGTCGCCGCCAAGCTGCGCGACGAGGAACTGAAGCATCTGCTTGGCAGTTTGCGCGAACAGGTCAGCCGCACGGTTGCCGCGCTGCCATCGCATGGCGATTACGTGGCGCGCTATTGCGGCGCGCAGGTTCCGGCCGCGGCATGAGTTTTCTGCTTCTGGCTGCAGCGGCGGTCCAACCCGATTGGCAACTCGTGTGGGCCGACGAGTTTGACGGCACCACGCTTGATCGCAATCATTGGGTCCTTGCCGAGGATTGTTGGGGCGGCGGCAACGAGGAGCGCCAGTGCTACACTGCGCGCAAGGCCAACCATCGCGTGAGCGGCGGAGTGCTGGAGATCATCGCCCAGCGCGAGGACTTCACCGGCCCGGCATACCCTCGCGACCAGCGCGACAGCATGGAGAAGTCCGAGGCGAAGCGGTCGAAGCCGTTCACTTCCGCCCGTCTTTCAACCGCCGGAAAGGCGGCGTGGCTCTATGGCAAGGTGCAGGTGCGCGCGCGACTGCCGCAGGGGCAAGGCACCTGGCCGGCAATCTGGATGCTGCCGGAGGACTGGGCCTATGGCGGGTGGGCACGTTCTGGCGAAATCGACATCATGGAGGCGGTCAACCTCGGCGAGCCTTGCGAGACTTGCGAGGGCGGCCGCGAGAACCATGTGCTGGGCACGATCCACTTCGGCGGGCAGCCGCCGCGCAACCGCTATATCTCGGAGCAAACGCAGCTCCCCGATCCGACCGCCTTTCACACCTACGAGGTGGAGTGGGACAAGGATGGCATGGTCTGGCGCGTCGACGGCAAGGACTATGCCCGCCGCATGCCGCACGAATGGCACACGCTGGGGTCTGACAAGCCGGGCGCGCCGTTCGACAAGCCCTTCCACCTGATCCTCAACCTCGCCATCGGCGGGCACTTGCCAGAGGGGCGCAACACCACGGGCGTGGACGCTTCCGGCTTTCCCAAGGCAATGGCGGTTGACTGGGTCCGCGTATGGCAAAAGCCCGGCGAAGCCGCTAACGCGGGCGTGGGAACGAAGAGCGGGGGTAACTGAGCTACCATGGCGCGAAGGCGGCAGGCGGTAACCATCAAGCACGTGGCGGCCGATGCGGGCGTCTCGCTGCAGACGGTCAGCCGCGTGATCAACAACGAGGCCAATGTCCGGCCCGAGATGCGCGAGAAGGTCCAGGCCTCGATCGACAAGCTGGGCTACGTGCCCTCGATCGCGGCGCAGCGGATGAGCGGATCGCGCTCCTACCTGATCCTCGCCCTCAACGACCGCGAACGCACGATTGCCGACTGGCGGGCGCGGCAGGGCACCGACTGGGTCGACCAGATGCTGCTGGGCGGCATGCTCGAATGCGCCGAACATGGCTATCGCCTGATCTTCGAACTGGTCGATACCCACAACGATCACGTCGAGCGTGAACTGGGCGCGGCGATTGCAGCGCTCCAGCCCGATGGCGCGATCCTCACCCCGCCGCACTCTGACAATCCGCAGATCCTCGAGACGCTGACCCGCCACCACGTGCCGTTCGCGCGGATCGGCGCGCAAGTGCACGAGGAAGGGCTGCCCGATGGCATCATGGTTTCGATGGACGACGAAGGCGGTGCACGCACGGCGACGCGGCATCTGATCGAGCTTGGCCACAAGCGCATCGGCTTCATTTCGGGGCCATCGGAGTATCGCCTCTCGGCCAAGCGCATCGATGGCTGGAAGGCCGAGATGGAGGTAGCGGGGCTCACCACCGCGGGCCTGCTCGAGGCTGGGGACTTCACCTATGCCTCTGGCGTGCGGGCCGCTCGCGCCTTGCTCGCCAGCCTCGATCGGCCGAGCGCGATCATTGCCAGCAACGACCAGATGGCGCTGGCCACGGTCGAGATTGCCGACGAACTGGGCCTTGCCATTCCGGCGGACCTGTCGCTGGTCAGCTTCGACAACACCCCACTGGTGCGCTTCACCCGGCCCGCGCTGACCGCCGTCGATCAGCCGATTGCCGAGACGACGGCCACGGCGGTGCGCAGCCTGATTGCGGTACAGAAGGGCGAAGAGGTTGCAGGCGCGGTGATCCTCCCGATGGGCTTCGAGGTCCGTGGCTCCACCGGCCCGGCAGCGGCCTGCGGGGCGTGATCGCCGGACAGGCCCGAGAACACCGCTTTCTTGCGCTCTATGCATTGGCGTGGGCTGGATCGACGATTGCCTACGTCCCGTTCCTGACCCTGCTGCTGCCGATGCACGTGGGCGATCTGGCGGGAAGCGAGGCCGTGCGCTGGCTGGCTGCGACGACGTTTCTGGGCGCGATTGCCGCCAGCTTGTGCAACATCGCCTTTGGCTGGGCGAGCGACCTTGTCGGCAGGCGCCGCCCCTTCGTGCTGGCGGGTCTGCTGCTCTCCAGCGTCATGCTCCAGATTGCGCCGCGCACCGGGACCTTGCTTTCGCTGACCGCGGTGATCGCGCTGTGGCAGGTCGGGCTGAACATGATGCTCGGGCCGCTGTCTGCCTGGGCCGGGGATCAGGTGCCGGATGGGCGCAAGGGGCTGCTTGGTGGTCTGCTCGCTTTCGCCCCGGCTTCGGGCGCGCTTGCCGGGGCCTTGGCGACCTTGGGCGACGCCTTCTCGCTGGAAACGCGCTTTGCCGTCGTGGGCGTGATCGTGGGGCTCTGTGTCCTCCCGCTCGTGCTGCTGGGTGAGGACGGTTTTGCGCAAGGCGTGGCAAAGCCGGCCGAGGGAAGCGCTGTTGCGCGCAAGGTTCTCAAGGGCATGGCGACGCGCATGTGGCTGGCCCGCCTGCTGGTGCAGATCTCCGAAGCCTCGCTGTTTGCCTTCTTCTACCTGTGGCTGCGCTCGGTCGATCCGGGCCTTGCCGACGGCGCGATTGCCCGCGTCCTGCTGACGGCGATGGTCATCGGCGCGCTGGTCGCGCTTGTGGCCGGCGGCCGGGCGGATCGCACCGGGCAGCCGGTTTCACCGCTGGTGCTCTCGTCAATCGGCGCTGCGCTGGGACTGATCATCATGGCGTTTGCCGCAGGGCGCGACGGAGCAATTGTGGGGTACATCCTGTTCGGTCTTTCGACTTCGGCATTTTTGGCGCTGCATAGTGCCCACACCTTGCGGGTCCTGCCCGACAGCGCGCGGCGCGGGCGCGATCTCGGGCTGTTCAACCTGACCAACACGATCCCGTCGCTGGCGATGCCTGCGCTGACCTTGGCGCTTGTGCCAAGCCTCGGCTTCAGCGCGCTTTTCGTGGTTTTGGCGTTGCTCGCGCTTTGCGCAACCGTGCTTCTCATCGGATTGCGACGGGCTGCCTGACAGCCGTTTCGTCAAGGGTTGATTTCCGCTCGCAAACATGTGAGACGTTCGATTGAGAACGTTCACAGAATTTGGGGAAGTCGATGTCGAAGGGAAGCCTGCGTCCTGCCATGGCAAGTGTGGTGGCGCTATCATTCCTGCTGGCCGCTGCGCCGGTAACAGCGCAGGAAAGCGCGGTGGCCAATCCGGCGAACTGGCCGGTTGCTCACAGTCCGTCGACCATTACCGACGCCAGGACCGAGCGGGCCATCACCAGGCTGCTGCGCAAGCTGACGGTCGA
Source organism: Novosphingobium sp. ERW19 (assembly GCF_012641315.1). Lineage (NCBI taxonomy): Bacteria > Pseudomonadati > Pseudomonadota > Alphaproteobacteria > Sphingomonadales > Sphingomonadaceae > Novosphingobium > Novosphingobium sp. ERW19. The sequence goes on along the minus strand of NZ_JABAIC010000001.1, from coordinate 64,652 downwards.
ACAGAAGGTCGGCCAAGTGATCCAGGGCGATATCAGCTCGATCAAGCCTGAAGACCTTGCCCGCTATCCGCTCGGGTCGATCCTCGCCGGTGGCAACAGCGGCCCCTATGGCGACGAGCGTGCCGATGCCGCCAAGTGGCTCAAGCTGGTAAACGAGTTCCGCGCCGCTTCGCGCAAGGCGGGGGCGGGCGTGCCGATCCTGTTCGGGGTCGACGCGGTCCACGGTCATTCGAACCTGCCGGGAGCCACGATCTTTCCGCACAACGTCGGGCTTGGTGCGGCGCATGACGCCGATCTGATCAAGCGCATCGGTGTGGCGACGGCGGCCGAGGTCGCGGGCTCTGGCATCGAATGGACTTTCGCCCCGACGCTCGCCGCCCCGCAGGACCTGCGCTGGGGCCGCGCCTATGAGGGTTATTCGAGCGATCCGGCGGTGATCGCCAGCTATTCGAAGGCGATGGTCGAGGGGCTGCAGGGCCCGTTGCTCGCCGGAAAGCCGCTGCCGGCCGAGAAGGTTGCCGCCAGCGCCAAGCACTTTCTTGCCGATGGCGGAACCGAACATGGCAAGGACCAGGGTGATGCCAAACTGGCCGAACCCGAACTCGTCCGCCTGCATGCACAGGGCTATCCCGTTGCCATCGACGCTGGGGCGCTGACTGTCATGGCCAGTTTCTCCAGCTGGAACGGCGCAAAGAACCACGGCAACCGCTCGCTCCTGACCGACGTGCTCAAGCAGCGGATGGGCTTCGAGGGCCTGGTGGTTGGCGACTGGAACGGGCATGGTCAGGTTGAGGGCTGCACGCCGACCGATTGTGCCGCTTCGATCAATGCCGGTCTCGATCTCTACATGGCGCCCGACAGCTGGAAGGGTCTGTACGACAACACCTTGCGTCAGGTGCGCGATGGCACGATCCCGATGGCGCGGCTGGATGACGCCGTGCGGCGCATCCTGCGGGTGAAGTACAAGCTTGGGCTGATGGGGCCTAAGCTGGTCGAGCGTGGCGATCCCGCAGCCGTGGGGGCGCAGGCGCATCTCGACGTGGCACGCGAGGCCGTCGCCAAGTCGCTCGTTCTGCTCAAGAACGAAGGGTCGGTCCTGCCGATCAAGCCGGGTGCCAAGGTGCTGGTGACGGGGCCGGGCGCCGACAGCATGGCGATGCAGGCCGGTGGCTGGACGATCACCTGGCAGGGCACCGACACGACAGGCGCCGATTTCCCCAAGGGCCGCACCATCGGTCGCGCGATCGTCGAGGCCGTGGCCGAAGCGGGCGGTTCCGCCGAGATTGCCAAGGGGCAGGGCGCGGTCAAGCCTGATGTCGCCATCGTGGTGTTCGGCGAACAGCCCTATGCCGAGTTTCAGGGCGATGTGCCGAACCTGCTGTTCCAGTCGCGCGAGGGCGAACTGGAGCTGATGAAGCAGCTCAAGGCCCAAGGCGTGCCGGTGGTGGCGCTGTTCCTTTCGGGCCGTCCGATGTTCGTGGGACCTGAGATGAACGTGGCCGATGCCTTCGTCGCGGCGTGGCAACCGGGCTCGCAGGGGCAGGGCGTGGCCGATGTGCTGGTCGCGCGCAAGGACGGCAAGCCGCCGCGCGATTTTACCGGGACGCTCCCGTTTGATTGGCCGCGCGATGCCCGTTCGCCGATGGTGGAGCCGCTGTGGCGGGTCGGCCATGGTCTCAGTTACGCAAAGCCCGCGAGCGTCGGCAAGGTCAACGAGGAGCCTCGCGTAGAAGTGGGCAGCCTGCTGAGTGAAACCACGTTCATCCGTGCCGGAAAGGTGATCGAGCCGTGGCGGCTGGGGCTGGACAGCGTGGTCACCATGCGCGCGGTCGATGTGGCGGCGCAGGAAGACGCGCGACAGTTTACCTGGGGCGGCAAGGGCGACATCGCGCTCGACGGGCCGGTGGTGGATATGCAGCGCCACCTCAATGGCGGCTTTGCGTTGCGGCTCGACTGGCGGCTCGATGCGCGCGGGTCGGGGCCGGTGACGGTTGCCTTTGCGGGCGTGAAGCTGGACGTCAGCCAGAGCCTTGGGGCTGCGGGCAAGCCAGCGACCCTGCGCATCCCGCTGACCTGCTTTGCCGAGCATGGCGCGAAGCTGAATGCAGTCGGTTCGCCCCTGCGCCTGAGCGCGGACAAGGGTTTCACGGTGAGTGTGCGCAACGCCCGCATCGAGGGCGTGGGCGAGACGATTCCGTGCCCGCCCTTCGTCCAATAAGGCCTTAGGGAGTGCCCTTAGCGGATCGGCGTGAGCAGGAAGGACGCTGCCACGCCGAGAATGATCAGCGCGAAAATCCGGCGGACCGTGCGCGTCCGCCGGGGATCCGACAGCCAGCCTTGGGCACGGGCTCCGGCAAGCACGATCGCGCAGTGGATCAGCGTGGCGATGGCGGTGCTGACGAAGCTGAGCAGGAGGGCGTTGCCAAGGCCAAGGGTTTCCCCACCAAGGAATTGCGGGGCGACGACCACGAAGAACAGGTAGGCCTTCGGATTGAGCAGGTTGATCAGCGCGCCGGTGGCAAAGGCGCGCCCGGTGGTGCCGTTGGCAGCAGGCGTTTCCTTGCCGGCGCCGCGCCAGGCTTCGACCGCGAGCCAGACCATCATCAGCGCGCCCGCGATGCGCAGGCCGTTCCACAAGGCGGGGAAGCTCTCGAGCAGGGCGGCGAGGCCGAGGGCTGCAAGCGCGCCGTTGGCGAGGAGACCGAGCGCGACGCCGGCCACCGCAGCCATGCCGCTTCGCCTGCCTTCAGTCGCAGCGAGGCCTGCCAGCCATGCCATGTTCGGGCCGGGCGTCAATTCGATCAGCAATACGGCAAGGGCGAAACCGACGATGTCCAAGCCTTGGGTCCTTGTGGGTGAAGGACTTGCAGTGGACGCGGCCACAATGGAACGCAAGCATATGAAGGATCATCCGCTGGCGAGTGCGGACGGTAACGCCGGGGGGAAAGCACAGATCGCGCGACCGGTGCGGTGCCGTTGCGGCACGCAAGGGATGGGGCGCGGGACCGGTTGCGAATGGCCGGGGGGCGGTTCCGTGCCCCTTACCGGCTCAGCCTGAGGGCGGACATATGTGAAAGGACGAAGCGTCAGCAGCGGCTCGCGGGCTGCCTTGGCTTCTGGCAAGCGGCTGCGTGAAAAGAACCTGTCGTTTGTGCTGACACAGTCGCACAATCATGGCGGGTTCCGCATCCGCAGCGTCGCTCAGGGTTCGGCGCCGTGCTGTCAGCCCTGGGTTGTCCTGTCTGTCCTTGGGTAACGACGAAGGATTGCCCGGTGGGTCTTGGGCTTTACGCCCCGCATTGAACCCACGCGCACCTGCCGCACCGATCGCGCCGGAAGCCTTCACGATGTGTTGGCGTCCGAAGGGAGAGGAGCGGGTTGGCCTTGTGCCCTCTCCTGACCTGTGGGCGGGACGTATAACCTATATGGTTCATTTTGTCAAGGTCTATCAGCGTGACCCCCATCGTCATCCCGGGCTTGACCCGGGATCCCGCTTCTTTGTTGCGAGACCGTGCAGGAAGAAAAGCGGGGCCCCGGGTCAAGCCCGGGGCGACGGTTGTGTTTGGGGTGTGTGGGGTGTGAGGCGGCGTGGGGCACTGCGGCTGGATTCAAATAGGCCGCTATTTTCGGAAACGAAAAGCAGCGAAAAATCCCGAAGACAAACCCGGCCACCACCAAGCCAATTGGACGAGGCCGCCTTCGGGAGGATAACACCATGCGCACCAGTCGCCTTTGCCTGCTCGTCTCGGCCAGTATTATTGCAACGTTTGTGGCGCGAACTGCGGCTGCACAGGAACAGTCGGCCGCCGATACGGCCGCAAGCGATCCCAACGAAATCATCGTGACCGCACAGAAGCGCGCGCAGAGCGTACAGGACGTGCCGATCGCGATTACGGCGGTGGCTGGATCATCGCTCGGCACCTTGCAGATGCGCAGCGGGACCGAACTGGCGCGCCAGACGCCGAACCTTTCGGTGAGCGTGCTGGGCAACGAGGATCAGCCAAAGTTTTCTGTGCGCGGCATCGCGCAATCGGCCTTCGATCTCAACGCCTCGTCGCCCACCGGCATCTTCTACGACGAAGTCTTCGTGCGGGCCTCGTTCCTCGGCGGTGCGCAGCTGTTCGACATGGACCGCGTCGAAGTGCTGCGCGGCCCACAAGGCACGCTGTTCGGCAAGGAAACGGTGGGCGGTGCCGTCAGCTACGTCACGCGGGCGCCGCAGTTCGACAACTCGGGCTTCATTTCGGGCGAGCTTGGCAACTACAGCTATGTCGGCCTGCAAGGCGCGGCGAACACGCAGCTGGTCGAGGACCGGCTGGCCCTGCGCGTTTCGTTCAACACCAGCGACAGCGACGGCTTCGTCAAGAACCTGCTGCCGGGCGGGCGGGACAAGTCGAACTTCAACAAGGTCGCGATCCGCACCGCGCTGAAGTACAAGGACGACGCCGGCTTCGATGCCACGCTGCGCTACAGCTACACGCGCAGCTCGCCCGAGGCGGTTGGCACCAATGTGACCGGCTACCTGCCCGGCAACACCAACGCTTTCGGTTTCGACCCCCGCCGCGATCCGGTGACCGGCAAGCTGCTGGATGCGCGCGAGGGGTATTATGACCGCGATGGCCGCATTCGCGTGCGTGGGGACGGCGTCAGCCTTACGCTGAACAAGGATCTCGGCAATGTCACGCTGACCTCGATCTCGTCATACCTCAAGGGCTACTTCCTCAACGAGGTGGATGGCGATGGCAGCGCGGCAAACCTCCTGGCGCTCGATTTCGAGGCGCGGACCAAGGAGTACATGCAGGACCTGCGCCTGACGACGAAGTTCGATGGACCGTTCAATGTCATCGCCGGCCTGTTCTACTTCCGCGATACGCTGGACAACCTGTTCCACGTCTCGCAGTTCAACGGGGCGTTCGACGGGCGGCAAACCTATCGCCAGACGCGCACCTCCTATGCTGCCTACATGGACGGCACTTACGACTTCTCGCCTTCCTTCAGCCTGTACGGCGGGATCCGCGTGACGCATGACAAGGCGACGATGCGCAACTTCCGTTCGGTGGTGAACATCCCGGGCCTTGGCATTCCCAACACCAACGTCGACTACACCGAGACCCAGCCGAGCGGTCGCCTTGGCCTGCGTTACAAGCCGTCGTCCGATTTCATGGCCTTTGCGCAATATGCCAGAGGCTACCGCAGCGGCGGCTTCAACGGTGGCGCGCTGGTGTTTCCGGGCGACCTGAACACGGCCAAGCCCGAATTCCTCGATGCCTACGAAGTGGGGATCAAGAGCCGGCTGCTCGACCGCAAGGTCACGCTGAACCTTTCGGCCTTCCATTACCAGTTCAAGGACCAGCAGTTCATCAATTCGATCTCGGTGATCAACCAGGCGCTGGTCAACGCGGGCCGTTCGCGCATCAACGGCGTGGAAGCCGAGATCAATGCCAGCATAACGCCACAGTTCCGCCTTTCGGCAGGGATGGGTTATCTCGACGCCAAGTATACGCGGCTGGTACTGAACGGTGCCAACCTTGCGGGCAATCGCATGATCGAAGCGCCAAAGTTCTCGTTCAGCGGTGCGGCCGATTATACTGTCCCGCTTGACGGCTCGACCGAACTGACGCTCCATGGCGACATGGTGCACAAGAGTTCGCAGTTCTTCACCGCCTATAACGCCGATGTCTTCCCCTTCAGCCTTGGCCGCACGCCGGGGTTCGAGGAATACAACGCGCGCATCGGCCTGTCGCTCAACGAGGGCAAGTACGAACTGGGCCTGTGGGGCAAGAACCTGAGCGATAACAAGACTCTGGTTGGCGTCGGCATCGAGACGAACACCAACTTGCGCTTTGGCACGGTGCCCTATCCGCGCCGCTATGGCGTCGACTTCCAGGCAAAGTTCTGATCGTGGGCGTTCGCAGCACCAGACAGGCAAAGGCAGGGGCGCTCGTCGCTCTTGCCGCCATGCTCCTGGCCATCGCCGGACTGCTTCTGGCAAGCAGGGTGCAATCGGCCCACGGCGTCAGTGTCAGTGAAGTGCATTTTCGGGGGAGCAGTGGTGCGCAGATGCGCGCGCTGCTGTTCCGCCCCGCAGGCGCGACCGAGGCCAACAAGGCTCCGGCGATCCTGGCGGTGCATGGCTATCTCAACAGCGCGGAAATGCAGGGCAACTTTGCGACGGAATATGCGCGGCGCGGCTATGTCGTGCTGGCGCCCGACCAGCGCGGGCACGGCGCGAGCGATCCGGTGGCCTTTGCCGATGGCTTCGGCGGACCCGATGCGCTTGCCTACTTGCGCAGCCTGCCGTTCGTGGACCGCGACAACATCGGCCTTGAAGGCCACAGCATGGGCGGCTGGACGGTGCTGCGCGCTGCCGAGGCCCATCGTGATGGCTATCGTTCGCTGATACTGGAAGGTTCGAGCGTGGGCGCGCCGTTTGCGCCCGAAGGCACCACGGCATTCCCGCGCAACCTGCTGGTTGTCTATGGCACGCGCGACGAGTTCGGCGGGTTCATGTGGGGGCCTGAGGCACCGCTTGCCACCGGCTCTGTCCAGAAGCTGCGGGATCTGTTCGGCAGCCGCGATCCTGTCGAGCCCGGCCGGCTCTATGGCCGTGTGGAGGACGGGTCGGCGCGGATGTTGCTGACGCCGGACGTGACCCATGCCTGGCTGCACCAGTCGCGGACAGGTATCTCGCCGGCGATCGAGTGGTTCGGCCGCACGCTCAACGGCGGGCGCCCGCTTCCGGCCAGCGACCAGATCTGGCCATGGCGCGAGGCAGGGGACTTTCTGGCGCTGCTCGCCATCCCGGCGCTGATCGCGGGCGCGTTGGCTGCATTCGGCGGCCGGGCCTTTGCCATTGCGGCGCCGGCGGATGCGCTCACACCGCACGCGGCAGCGACACGGAGCCCTCTGGCGTTGGCGGCCGTTGCCATCGTGCCGGCGCTGCTGTTCATTCCGGCTTGCATGCTGACCGAGGTCGCGCTCGGGCAGAACGGGCTGTTCCGGCAGACCTTCACCAACCAGTTCGCAGGCTGGGCACTGCTCAGCACGATCCTTGCGGTCATTGCGTTGCGGCGGCAGGGTAGTGCCTTGCCACTGGCGCAGGTTCCCCGCGCTCTGCCCCTTGCGCTGCTGGCGCTCATGCCCGCCTATGTCCTGGTTCTGGCGGCGGACCGACTGTTGCACGTCAATCCTTCATGGTGGTTCATCACGGTCCGTCCGGTCACGCTCGAACGCACGCGCGACTTCCTGCTTTACGCACCGTTCTTCACCGTGAACTGCCTTGCCTCGCTGAGCTTGATCCAGGCAGTGTCACCATTGGAGAATGGCGGGCCGTGGGGAGCGACGATGCGGGCGGTGGCGGCAACGTCGGGAGGTTTCGTGCTGTTCCTGCTGGTGCAGTACGGCGTGCTGGCGGTGACGGGACATCTGCTGTTGCCGGGTGAAGGCCTGCGGGTAATCTCCGCGATCGGTTTTGCGGCGTTTCTTGCCTTCGTGGGCATCTTCGGGACAGTTTCCAGGCGTGCGCTCGGCTCGGTCGTACCCGGGGCGGTCGTGTCGGGTCTGTTCGTGACCTGGGTGCTTGTTGCCACGCAACCGATTGGAGCCTGAGAATGACGACGATTGCCAGAATGCTGATTGCGGCCATGCTCGCGGGCGCGTCGCCGGTCAGTGCTGCCGAGCCGGGAGCCCCGACGCTGCGTTTCGTGTTCGAGGAGCGCGTGGATCTGGAACCGGCCGAGGCTGCAGGTGCCAACCCGCGCGGGGCAGGGAACCGCATCGGCATAACCGGAGGCACGATCAGCGGCCCCATGCTGCAGGGCACGGTCCTGCCCGGAGGCGCCGATTGGCAGTTGATCCGCAGCGATGGCTGTTCCGAAATCGTGGCGGACTACTTCATCCGTGCGGAGGACAAGTCGCTGATCCATGTGCGCAACGTCGGCCTTGCCTGCGGGGCGGGTGCGGAGCGGGGCGCCTATGCCAGGGCGACGCCGGTGTTCACGGCGCCTGTCGGCAAGCACGACTGGCTGAACAAGTCGGTGTTCACCTCGACGATCGAGCCTGTGATTGACGGGGAGGGCAGGCTGCGGCAGGTGGTCCTGCGCTTCTATGAAGTGCGATGACGCCAGCTCCAGAGCTTGCCAGGCTGGCGTCGGGACAGGCCAACGCTTTGCAGGGCTCCTGCACCCTGCGGGAAAATGGGCGGATACAGAACGTGCGCGATCTGGCTGCGGTACGCCAACTGAGGCTTGTCGAACATCTCGATGCGGTGGGGCACGGCAAGGTCGAAGATCTTGCCAGATCGCTGGGCGTGACGCCGCAAACCATTCGCGGAGACTTGCGCCAGTTGGACGAACAGGGCGTCGTGTCGCGGGTTCGGGGCGGCGCCATGTTGCGATCCCGGCTGGACAATCTGGGCTACCATTCGCGTCAGGCGCTTGCGGCGAATGCCAAGTCGCGCATTGGCGAGGCCGCGGCGGCGCTGATCCCCGACGGGGTGTCGTTGTTCATCAATATCGGCACGACCGTGGAGGCGGCCGCGTCGCGCCTTCGGCAGCGTCAGCGACTGATGGTGGTGACCAACAACCTCAACGTCGCCGAAATCCTGGCAGACGCCCGCGGGATCGAGGTGATCGTGGCGGGTGGCCGCCTGCGGGCGGAGGATCGCGCGGTCGTCGGTCCCCTTGCAGTGGATTTTCTGAGCGCATTCAAGGTCGATTATGCCGTGATCGGTGCCAGCGCGCTGGACGCCGACGGGAGCCTGCTCGATTTCGACATCGACGAGATCAAGGTTTCGCAGTCGATCGTGGCGCATGCGCGGCATGTGATCCTGGTGGCCGATGCGTCCAAGGCCTCACGCCACGCCCCGGTGCGCTTTGCCACCATGCGCGATGTCGACACTTTCGTGACGGACAGAGTCACCGATCCCGGCCTTGCCCGCAGCTGCGCAGAAGCCGGTGTACGGGTGATTGAAACCGACCCCAGCTGATCGAGCTGCCTTTCGAGATTCCGGTTGAGCCGCGCAGGCCAGACTGCCGCGGAGCGACCTTTCCTGCCTGCAACGCTTCAGACCGAGCCAACCATGACCAAAGCTGTGAGACCTGTGTCGACAAACGCGGAGCCGACCTACGACGTGGCTGTCATAGGCGCCGGCATCAACGGTGCCGGGATCGCGCGGGATGCTGCCGGACGAGGCGCCAGCGTCGTGGTGCTCGAAGCGGGAGACATCGCCCGCGGCACGTCCTCGGCTTCGACCAAGCTGATCCACGGCGGCCTGCGCTATCTCGAGCACCGCGAGTTCGCCCTTGTGCGCGAGTCCCTGGCCGAGCGTGAACGGCTATGGAAGATTGCGCCCCATGTCGTCTGGCCCTTGCGCTTTGTCTTGCCCCACCGGCCGGGCCTGCGCCCCCGCTGGCTGCTGCGGCTGGGCCTGTTCATTTATGACCACATCGGCGGACGGCGCGCCCTGCCGCCGGCGCGCACGATCGACCTGCGCACGCATCCGGCGGGGGCGCCGCTAAAGCCGGGGTTCGCGACAGGCTTTGCCTATTCCGACTGCTGGGTCGACGATGCGCGCATGGTCGTGCTCAACCTTCGCGATGCGGCCGACCGAGGGGCGACGGTGCTGACCCGGACGCAGGTTACGAGCCTGACGCGTGACGGCGATCTCTGGCGGATCGGGACGCATGGAGGCGAGCACTTCACCGCGCGCGCGGTGGTCAATGCCGCCGGGCCGGCAGTGCTTGATGTTCTTGGCCTTGATGTTCTTGGCCTTGATTTCCTGGGCCTTTCGGCAGAGCGGGCCGGCCGGAAGATGCGGCTGGTGCGCGGATCGCACATCGTGGTGCAGCGATTGTTCGAACACGATCATGCCTATTTCTTCCAGCTGCCCGATGGCCGCATCTTCTTTGCCATCCCTTATGAGCAGGACTTCACGCTGGTCGGCACGACGGATGTCGATCACACGGGCCCACTCGATGGCCTGAAGCCGGATGACGCCGAGATTGCCTACTTGTGCGAGGGGGCAAGCGCCTATTTCCGCAAGAGTATCACTCCGGCCGACGTGGTATGGAGCTTTGCCGGCGTCCGCCCGCTTGTCGACGACGGATCGGGCCGCCCCGAAGCCGCAACGCGCGGCTATCGGCTCGATCTTTCCGATGCGGCGATGGGACCGCCGCTGCTCAGCGTTTTCGGTGGGAAATTGACCACCTATCGCCATCTGGCGCAGTCAGCCACCGATCTGCTTGCCACGCGTCTGAACGGTTTGCGGGGGAAGGGCTGGACTGCGACCGCGCCACTGCCTGGAGGCGATTTCGCCATGACCGGCGCCGCGGCGCTGACCCGGGACCTGATGGCACAATATCCGTTCCTGCAGCGCGACTGGGCGCATCGCCTGATCACTTCGTATGGCACGCTGGCACGGCAGATACTGGGCAGTGCGCAATCGCTGGCAGATTGCGGCGCTCACTTCGGTCACGGTTTGACGGCTTGCGAAGTGGATTACCTGATTGACCGGGAATGGGCGCGGGAGACCGACGACATCCTGTGGCGGCGCAGCAAGCTGGGCCTGCGCCTGTCGCCCGACGAGGTGGCGGCGCTTGACGGCTATCTCCAGACCAGAACCGGAGGGGCGCGATGAAATCTATCCTGGCGATCGATCAGGGCACCACATCGACCCGGTCCCTCGTGATCGACGTGCAGGGCCGAGTTGCGGCCCGCGCGCAAGTTGAACTGCCACAGTCCTATCCCCGGCCTGGCTGGGTGGAACATGATCCGGAGGCGATCTGGCGCGATGTCGTGGCGACGGCGCGCCAGGCACTGGCCGAGGCAGAAACTGGCGGCCATGAAATTGCGGCGATCGGCATTGCCAACCAGAGGGAAACCTTCGTGGTATGGGACCGGTCCACTGGCAGGGCCGTATATCCGGCAATCGTCTGGCAGGACCGCCGCGGGGCGGAACTGTGCGACAGGCTTGCGAAGGAGGGCGCTGAAGAAGGGGTTTCGGAAATCAGCGGCCTCGTGCTCGATTCCTACTTTTCGGCAAGCAAGCTCGCCTGGTTGCTCGATGCGGTGCCGGGTCTCCGGCAAAGGGCGGAAGAGGGTTCGGTAGCCTTCGGGACGATCGACTGCTTCCTGTTGTGGAAGCTGACGGAAGGGCAGGTTCATGCCACCGATCCCACCAATGCCGCCCGCACGCTGCTGTTCGACATCGCGCGCATGGACTGGTCCGAAGACCTGTGCCGCCTGTTCGGCGTGCCCCGGGCCATGCTGCCGGAGGTGCGCGATAACGACGCGCTGTTCGGCGTGGCATCGGCAGCGGTTCTGGGCAGGGCGATCCCTATACGAGGCATGGCGGGCGATCAGCAGGCTGCGCTGATCGGTCAGCATTGCCTGTCACCGGGCTGCATCAAGATCACCTACGGCACCGGCGCCTTTGGCCTGATGCATACCGGGGAGACGATCAGTCGATCACGGCACCGCTTGCTCAGCACCGTGGCCTATCGCGCTGCGGCACGCACCTGCTACGCCCTTGAAGGTTCGATCTTCGTGGCAGGCGCGGGCGTGCAGTGGCTGCGCGACCGGCTTGGCATCATCGGCACGGCTCAGGAGACCGAAGCCCTGGCGCGCAGCCTTCCCGATAACGGCGGTGTCTACCTGGTGCCGGCCTTTTCGGGCCTTGGCACGCCGCACTGGGACTCCAACGCCCGCGCCTTGCTCTGCGGCATGACCCTGGGCACGAGTGCCGCACATGTCGCGCGTGCGCTGCTCGAAGCGGTCGCCTACCAGAGCGACGAACTGGTTGGCACGATGCGCGCGGACAGCGGCATCGGCGCCGCTCTGCTCAGGGTCGATGGCGGGATGGCGCAGAACGATTGGCTTTGCCAGTTTCTGGCCGACATTCTGGCAACCCCGGTTTCGCGACCGGCGAATGTTGAAGCGACGGCCTTGGGCGCGGCTTTTCTTGCCGGTACATCCGCGGGCATCTGGCAGTCGTTGGCGCATACGCCCATATCCGCGCATGGTGCCGATTTCGAGCCGGTGCTGGAGCCTTGCGAACGGGAACGTTTGCTCGGCGGGTGGCGGGATGCGGTATCCCGCGCGCGACAGGGGGCCTACCAGTAGTTCTCGAGCGCCTTCTGGCAGCGCGATTGCGCCGCCACCACGGGGGCCGCTTTTGCATCATCGAGATGCTTGAGGATCTGCGAGCTTGCCGCAAGCAATTCGCGTGCGGCCGCGTCGGGCAATTCGGCGCTGCGGGTGCGGCGCATGAGAATGGAAGACGCCATCGAGCGCGCCAGAAAATGCATGACGGGGTTTGACGCCATATCGGCAATGTCGCGAATGAAGCCGTACCAGGCTTGGCCAAGATTGGTGCCGTCGGGTGCATTCTGCATCAGGCTGAAGGAATGCCTGATCCGGTCGAGCCCCTCGGCGGTACGTCGCTGCCGCGCGATCTCGATCATTCCGGTGTTGATCCGGTCGAGCACTTCGCGACAGTCGTCGGTGGAGACGCTGCTGGCCGAAAGATAGGCATTGGTAATGTGCAATCCCCGGCCGGGTCCTGTGTTCGAAGCATAGACGCCGCCCGCTCTGCCGCGGCGAACCTCGACCTTCTGGGCATCCGACAGGATTCGCGTCGCTTCGACAGCCACTTCCAGGCTGACCCCGTAATCGCTGGCGATGTCGGCCAGGGGGCCGAGCGCACCATCGCCGTCGTGCGAGAGCGCAAGTTCGTCCAGCAACCGGCCTGCCAGCCAATCTGCGAGGTTCTGCGGCCGGTGGCCCTGCCCATGTTGGAGGCGTGGCGTGTCCGGTGCGGTCAGGAGCAGCCGGATGAATTCCGCCAGTGGATCATGTCGATCATCGAGGCTTGGCAGCAGCCATTGTGCTGCCTCATCGAAGGCCTGCCGGCCCGCGCCTGATCCCAGATCAAGTTCGGCATGGATGCATGACACGGTGCCGGAGATATCCGGCGGCAGCGTCCACAGTCCGCCCAGGCCGTTGCCGCCACGGCGTGGCATCAATATGCCGCGCTGGCGCAGTATGCGGCTGGTCTGGCGCACGATCCTTCGCCCGACGCCAAACTGCGAAGCGATCATGGCTTCCGTGATCGGACGCGCGAGGGGGCCGGAATTGCATATCCGCTGCTCAACCCTGTCCGCGATCATCGACGATGTCGACGACAGATCGCCGTGCTCGTTGATCACGCGCCTGAACAGCTCGCGCGCCCGGGCGAGCTGCGGGTTGTCCAATGCCAATGCTGGAAGAGTTGCCACTTCCATGAACGTACAGCATCCCTCCTGGCCTCCGTCTTTGCGGAGGCTGCCAAGGCGTGCAGTTATTCATGAACCCGAGGCGCTTTTCCAGTCGCATCAAAGGGCAATCCCTTGCGGCGGGGTTCCGGCGTGTTCGGGCGTCACAGCAATGGACTGCATTCAATTGCTGGTTGGGGGGGCGGAGATGTTGCAGAAAGGAATGGCCGATGGCTGACAGGTCAGGCGGGACTTAGGATGTCAAACGGGCCGCGATGCAAAAAGGCGCTTGAGCGTCAGGTGGGTAACGGCAAAGCCCAGCAGTCCGCCGAAAGCGAGCTTGATGGCCAAGGCGGCAGCCTTCGCCATGGCAGCCCACCCCGGAGCAGATAGAAGATCGCCTCGGCAATCCGGCGCATTTCCCACTTCGGTGGTCGGCCCGTTCTCGCTGGTGGAGGAAGAAGGGGCTCAAAAATGGCCCACTCGGCATCGGTCAAATCTGTTGGCAAAGCCAACCCGCTTCGCGAGTGATCCGGCTCTTCGGGAACGCATGATCGCGCTTCGGTTCCGCCGCGATGAACTGGCGGCAGAGATCACAGCGCTGTCACAGCGCCTTGCCAGCGCCGACCCGGCCATCACACCTGAAAAGGTCAGAAGGCTGGGCATGTTGCTGAGCAAGCAAGTGCACCGGGGAGAGCCTGAGCTGCGCCAGGCGTACGCAAGGCTCTTGCTCGACGAAGTCGTCGTGAACGATGGCCGTATCGTGATTTGCGGCTCAAAGTCCGTGCTGGCGAGAACGGCTAGCGCCGCATCCGACGATTCAGCGGAAGGCGTTCTCTCTTTTGTTCGGAAGTGGCGCGCCCGGCAGGACTCGAACCTGCTGCCTCAAGATTAGAAGTCTCGCGCTCTATCCAGATGAGCTACGGGCGCGCGCCGGGTTCCCTTAAGCATGCTTTGCGGATCGTGCAAACCGCGTTAGCAGATGCGTCCATGAGCGATCCCCAGATTTCGAGAATCGACGGCTCCACCAGCGCGCGCCGCCATTTCCGCTACTTCGACTATGTCATGGCCGCGTTCGTGGCGATCCTGCTGCTGTCGAACCTGATCGGGGCGGCCAAGCTGGCGCAGGTGGGCGGGTTCACGTTCGGCGCGGGCATCCTGTTCTTCCCGGTGTCCTACGTGATCGGCGACGTGCTGACCGAGGTCTATGGCTATGCCAACGCGCGGCGCTGCGTGTGGATGGGGTTCTTCGCGCTGGTGTTCATGGCGTTCATGAGCTTCGTGGTCGTGGCGATGCCGCCCGCGCCGGGCTGGGACGGGCAGGCCGCCTATGAAAGCGTGTTCGGATCGACCTGGCGGATCGTGCTGGCATCGGTGACGGCATTCTGGGCGGGCGAGTTCGTCAATTCGTTCGTGCTGGCCAAGATGAAGCTGCTGACGGGCGGCAAGATGCTGTGGACGCGCACGATCGGTTCGACCGTGTTCGGGCAGGCGGTGGACAGCCTGCTGTTCTATCCCATCGCCTTCCTCGGCATCTGGACGACGGGCCAGGTGCTGACGGTGATGGTCACCAACTGGCTTATGAAGGTGCTGTGGGAAGCAGTGCTGACTCCGGTGACCTATGCGGTGGTCGGCTGGTTGAAGGCGCGCGAGGGTGCGGACGTCTATGACACCGACACCGACTTCTCGCCGTTTGCCAAGGCGCCTCAGGTCTAGGCCGAGGAAAAACGCAAAAGCCCCGCCTCTCCGGGGGGGCGGGAGAGACGGGGCGGCTTGCGGGCGGGCTGGAAAGGACCCGCAAGAGAGCGTTGCGCTTAATCGGCAATCAGGCCAATCAGCAGGTAGACGAGCACTGCCGAGCCGAAGCCGAGCAGGGTGCCGAGCGCGAAGGCGACGCGGACCAGCGTGACGTCGACATTGAAGTAGTTGGCGATCCCCGAGCAGACGCCCATGATCTTGCCGTGGACCTTGTCGAGGCGGAAGCCGCGCGAGGGCTCGATCGGGCGGGGTGCCGAGTCGTCGAAGCGAAGCTGGCTCATCAGATCATCTCCTGCATGGCGGCGGGTGCCGAAGTGGTGTTGACGGGGGTGTGGACAGTGCCGGCGATCAGCGCGAGGCTGAGCGCGAAAGCGGTGGCGGCTGCGGCGATACGGTTGGTCAGGGCGGTCATGATCTTGTCCTCATGGTAACTGGTGAAGCCGTTGTGGCTTATGCAAACAGCATTGCATGGGGCGTGCCAAACTGCAGGAATGGCGAATTTCTGCGGTTTCAGGGCTCGGGTCGTAGTTTTGGCGTCTTTCCCGCTGCTGAACAGTGGTGAAATTCCCCATTAATTGGCGAGCGTGAGACTTGTCTGGTCCTGGCCTCTTCGGCTGACGTGCTTTGCAGCTTGCTTTTTCGTGCAACCGGGCCTATCTGCGCCTCATCCCGACATTGTGAAAGCAAGGTCAGGCTGGTGCCACCGGGCACCGGCACGATCCCGCTTTCGCTGTTCGGCTCATTGGAGATTGCATGGCGGATATCGCACGGATTGCGGAAGTTATCGAACCGGAGGCCAAGGCCCTGGGCTTCGATCTCGTGCGCGTGCGCTATTTCAAGGGCGGCGAGATCGGTGACGAGGAGCATACGCTCCAGGTCATGGCCGAGCGTCCAGAGACCGGCCAGCTGGTGATCGAGGACTGTGCGGCGCTTTCGAATCGCATCTCTGACCGGTTCGACGAACTGGAAGAGGCGGGCGAAGTGCTGCTGGAAGATGCCTACCGGCTCGAGGTTTCCTCGCCGGGGATCGACCGTCCGTTGACCCGACCCAAGGACTTTGCCGCGTGGGTCGGGCAGGAGGCTCGCATCGAGCTTTCCGAGTTGCTGGGGGAGCGCAAGCGTTTCCGCGGCGATCTCACGGGCTTCGATGCTGAAACTCAGACCATCTCGATCGAGGACGATGGCGTGGTGTTCGAGGTGCCGTTTGCTCTCGTCGCCAATGCCAAGTTGATCCTGACGGACAAACTTATCGCCGCTTCCCGGCCGCTGGACACCAGCGGTGCGGACGAAATTCTCGAAGAACAGGAAGACTGACCCATGGCCAGTGCGATTTCCGCCAACCGCGCCGAACTGCTTGCGATCGCCAACGCGGTCGCCACCGAGAAGATGATCGACAAGTCGGTCGTCATCGAGGCGATGGAAGAGGCAATCCAGAAGTCGGCGCGCAACCGTTATGGCGCCGAGAACGACATCCGCGCGAAGCTCGATCCGCGCACCGGCGACCTGCGCCTGTGGCGCGTGGTGGAAGTGGTCGAGGTGGTCGAGGACTACTTCAAGCAGGTTGACCTGAAGGCCGCCGAGAAGCTGCAGCCGGGCGCGGCCATCGGCGATTTCATCGTCGATCCGCTGCCGCCGGTGGACCTCGGCCGCATCGACGCGCAGTCGGCCAAGCAGGTGATCTTCCAGAAGGTCCGCGATGCCGAGCGTGACCGCCAGTACGACGAGTTCAAGGACCGCGCCGGCGAAGTGATCACCGGCGTGATCAAGTCGGTCGAATTCGGCCACGTCATCGTCAACCTCGGCCGCGCCGAGGGCGTGATCCGCCGCGACCAGCAGATCCCGCGCGAAGTGCCGCGCGTGGGCGAGCGTGTCCGTGCGCTGATCATGAAGGTCGAGCGCCAGAACCGCGGGCCGCAGATCTTCCTCAGCCGCGCACACCCCGAGTTCATGAAGAAGCTCTTCGCGCAGGAAGTGCCCGAGATCTACGACGGCATCATCGAGATCAAGGCCGCTGCCCGCGATCCGGGCTCGCGCGCCAAGATCGGCGTGATCAGTCGCGATTCGAGCATTGATCCGGTCGGCGCCTGCGTCGGCATGAAGGGTAGCCGCGTCCAGGCCGTCGTGCAGGAACTGCAGGGCGAAAAGATCGACATCATTCCCTGGAGCGAGGACACCGCGACGTTCGTGGTCAACGCGCTGCAGCCCGCTACGGTCAGCCGCGTGGTGATCGACGAGGAAGAGAGCCGCATCGAAGTCGTCGTGCCCGATGACCAGCTGTCGCTCGCTATCGGCCGTCGCGGCCAGAACGTGCGCCTGGCCTCGTCGCTGACCGGTTCGGCGATCGACATCATGACCGAGGCGGAAGCTTCGGAGAAGCGCCAGAAGGAATTCGCCGAGCGTTCGAAGATGTTCGAGGAAGAACTCGACGTCGACGAGACGCTGTCGCAGCTGCTGGTGGCCGAAGGCTTCACCGAGCTGGAAGAAGTCGCCTACATCGAGACCAGCGAACTGGCGACGATCGAAGGCTTCGACGAAGAGCTGGCGGAAGAACTCCAGAGCCGCGCTGCCGAGGCGATCGAGCGCCGCGAGGAAGCCCTGCGCGAACAGCGCCGTGGCCTTGGCGTCGAAGATGCGCTGGCCGAACTGCCGCACCTGACCGAAGCGATGCTCGTCACGCTCGGCAAGGCGGGCATCAAGACGCTCGACGATCTGGCCGACCTTGCCACCGACGAGCTCATTGCCAAGAAGCGCGCCGAGCAGCGCCGTCGCAACGACAAGGGGCCGCGCGAAAAGAGCGATCGCCCCGAACGCGTCGAGGACAAGGGTGGCGTGCTGGGCGAGTATGGCCTCAGCGAAGAGCAGGGCAACGAGATCATCATGGCCGCGCGCGCCCACTGGTTCGAAGACGAACCGTCTGTTGAGGAGGCCGCCGATGCGGATTCCTCACAATGAGCCGCTAAGCTCCGACATCTCCGGCACTGCACCGGCGAGGAAGGCCTCGCCGGAGCGCAAGTGCGTGCTGACCGGGCGCCATGATGCGCGGGACGAATTGATGCGTCTTGCCATCTCGCCCGACGGCGACGTGCTGCCCGACGTGATGGCGCGTGCCCCCGGGCGCGGCGCCTGGATCGGTGTGGACCGGCAAGCCCTTGAAAGAGCTGTTGCCAATGGCAAACTTAAGGGAGCGCTGGCGCGTGCCTTCAAAGGTGCGCCGCTGTCCATCCCGACCGATCTGCCATCCCGCATCGAACAGGCGCTGCGTCGTCTGGTGACCGACCGGCTCGGCATCGAGCTGCGGGCGGGCAATGTGCTGCTGGGCACGGAGAAGATTGCGCAAGGCTGCAGGGCAGGGGCGGTGACGTTCCTCGGCCATGCCTCGGACGCCGGCACCGATGGTCCCAACAAGCTGGCGCAAGCCTGGCGGGTGGGCGAAGGCGCCGAAGGTTCGGGGATGAAAGGTGTGATCTTGCCGCTGGACCGAGCGGCGCTGTCTGTGGCATTGGGCCGCGACAACGTCGTTCACGTCGCGCTGACCGACCCCGCTGCCGCCGCAAGGCTGCAAGCGCCGCTGCAGCGCCTGATACATTTTCTCGGAAACGAGACTGAAGCCACCGAATCCGGGACGGGTGCGGTGGCGAACGACGATATTGATACGAAGGGCGAATGAGTTCGATGAGCGATAGCGACAAGAAGCCGACACTGGGCCGTAGGCCGCTGGGTCTGAAGACCTCGGTGGAGGCGGGAGAGGTCAAGCAGACCTTCAGCCATGGTCGCACCAACAAGGTGGTGGTCGAAGTGAAGCGGCGCAAGCTGATGGGCCGGCCCGGCGAGGCCGCTCCTGTTGCTGCGCCTGCTGCACCGGCACCTGCTGCTGCGCCGGTAGCGCCGCCGCCACCACCGCCGCCGCCGCCTCCGCCGCCCTCGGCCAGCCGCGAAACCCGCCAGGAAATGCAGGCCCGCCTGCTGCGCGAAGCTGAGGAAGCCCGCCTCGCCGCGCTCGAAGCTGCGAACCGCCGCGAGCAGGAAGAGAAGCTGAAGGCGATCGAGGAAGAGCGTCGCCGCGCCGAGGAAAAGGCCAAGGCCGAAGCCGCGCCCGCGCCCGAACCTGTGGCAGAGCCGACCCCTGAGCCCGAAACTGCGCCTGCACCCGCGCCTGCGCCAGTCGCGACGCCTGAAGTGGCCAAGCAGCCGGAAGTCGCGCCCGCTCCGGTCGAAGCCAAGGCTGTTGAGCCGAAGGCGGAGGAAGCCGCACCGGTAATCCCGGCACCGCGCCGGTTCACGCCGGTTGCGTCGCCGGTTCCGGTCAAGCGGCCCGAGCCTGCTGCGAAGAAGCCCGCCGCCAACCCGCGCGATCGCAAGACCGAAGACCGCCGTGGCGGCAAGCTGACTGTCACGCGCGCACTGAACGAGGACGAAGGCGCACGCGCCCGTTCGCTCGCCGCGCTCAAGCGTGCGCGTGAAAAGGAACGTCGTGCGCACTTCGCCGGCCAGTCACAGCCGCGCGAAAAGCAGGTTCGCGATGTGGTCGTGCCTGATGCGATCACGGTGCAGGAGCTGGCAAACCGCATGGCCGAGAAGGCTGCGGACCTGGTCAAGGCGCTGTTCAAGATGGGCATGATGGTCACCATCAACCAGACCATCGACCAGGACACCGCCGAACTGCTGGTCACCGAATTCGGTCACAACATCCAGCGCGTGAGCGACAGCGATGCCGACATCGACACCGCGGCTGACGTTGACGCCGAGGACACGTTGCAGCCGCGTCCTCCGGTGGTGACGATCATGGGCCACGTCGACCACGGCAAGACCTCGCTGCTCGATGCGCTGCGCGGGACCGACGTGGTGCGCGGCGAGGCCGGCGGCATCACGCAGCACATCGGCGCCTATCAGATCAAGACCAAGGGCGGTGAGTTCATCACCTTCCTCGACACCCCGGGCCACGAAGCCTTCACCGAAATGCGCATGCGCGGTGCCAATGTCACCGACATCGTCATTCTGGTTGTTGCCGGTGACGACGGGCTGATGCCGCAGACGATCGAGGCGATCAACCACACCAAGGCGGCCGGCGTGCCGATGATCGTGGCGATCACCAAGTCCGACAAGCCCGAGTTCAACCCGCAGAAGATCCGCGAGCGCCTGCTCGAGCACGAGATCATCGTCGAGGCGATGTCGGGCGACGTGCAGGACGTGGAAGTTTCGGCCAAGTCCGGTGCGGGCCTGGATGACCTGATCGAAAAGATCCTGCTGCAGGCCGAACTGCTCGAACTGAAGGCCAACCCGGATCGCGCGGCTGAAGCCACCGTGATCGAGGCCAAGCTCGACAAGGGCAAGGGTCCGCTGGCGACCGTGCTGGTCAACCGCGGCACGCTCAAGGTCGGCGACATCCTCGTGGTCGGCACCCAGTCGGGTCGCGTCCGCGCGATGCTCGACGACAAGGGTCGCCAGGTGAAGGCGGCGGGGCCGTCGCTGCCGGTCGAAGTGCTCGGCATCGGCGGCGTGCCGATGGCCGGCGACACGCTGACCGTGGTGGAAAGCGAGGCCCGGGCCCGCGAAGTGGCCGCGTACCGTCAGGAACGTGCGACCGCCAAGCGCACCGTGCAGGCGCCTGCCAGCCTCGAGAACATGTTCTCCGCGCTCGCCGCGAAGAACACGGTCATCGAGTACCCGCTGGTGGTCCGCGCCGACGTGCAAGGGTCGGTCGAAGCGATCGTCAATGCGCTCAACAAGATCTCGACCGACGAGATCAAGGTGCGCATCCTGCAATCCGGCGTTGGTGCGATCACCGAAGGCGATGTCAACCTGGCGCAGGCCAGCGGCGCGCCGATCGTCGGCTTCAACGTCCGTCCCAACGCCAAGGCGCGCGAGCTGATCGAGCGCAACAAGGTGCGGATGAAGTACTTCGACGTGATCTACCAGCTTACTGACGACATCCGTTCGGAAATGGCGGGCGAGCTGGGTCCGGAGGCGATCGAAACGGTCGTGGGCCGTGCCGAGGTCAAGGAAGTCTTCCCGGCGGGCAAGAAGGACAAGGCAGCCGGTCTGCTCGTGGTCGAGGGCGTCATCCGCAAGGGGCTGCATGCGCGCCTCACGCGCAACGACGTCATCGTCAGCCGCACGACCATCGCCTCGCTGCGTCGCTTCAAGGACGACGTTGCCGAAGTCCGCGCAGGCCTGGAATGCGGCGTGCTGCTGCAGGACACGAACGACATCAAGGCTGGCGATCAGCTGGAAGTCTTCGAAGTCGAGATGCGCGACCGCACGCTTTGATGATGTAAGGGGATGCTCCCTCCGCCTTCAGGGGCGGCGGGGCGTCCTGCCATTCTGGCGGCAGTCTGACTGGTCAATAGCTTCAAAGCACAGGACTAACGGCGCACAGGTCTAGCTTTAAAAATTGTCTTTCCGAGGTCGCTACCGGCGACAGAAGGGAAGGTGATGTTATTGAGACTAGAAACTGTAGCGCTTCTGGTTCTCGGCGTGGCCACATTGATCGTTGGCTTCGTCGGACTGGTGATCAAGCTGATTGAGCTTGGCCGCAAGTAAAGCCAGTGCGGGGGTGCTGTAGCAGCGGCACCCCCAATACAGAAAGAACCCGGACGTAGCAGCGTCCGGGTTCCGGGATGGTGATCTTGAAACCATCAACTGTAGCGACATCATCTATACAGCAAGTTTCCCCGAATTGCAAGAACGGCCATCTACCATGACCCGCTATGTTGCCCTGTTCGGATCGATCAACGTCGGTGGCAATCGCGTGACGATGGCGGATCTGCGCTGGGCGTTCGAGCGGGAAGGGCTGACCGGGCTGGAGACGGTGGTCGCCAGCGGCAACCTGCTGTTCGATTATGACGAGCGACCGCTGGATGGTCTGGAGGACTTGTTCGCGCACGTCATGCTCGAGCGGTTCGACATCAAGAGCTTTGTTGCGGTGCGCGATCGGGCGGCGATTGCACAAGCCGTGGAGGAAAATCCGTTCACCGGGATCGGCAAGGACAATCTGGTCCACACCCTGTTCCTCGAACGCCAGCCCGATCAGGTCGCTTTCGACAAGCTGGCAGCGGACCAGGCCATGCGCGGACTTGAGAAACTGGCAATTGGCGAGCGCAGCATCTATATCGATTTTGTAAGCAGCGTTGCCGAAAGCAAGCTGACGAGCGCCTTTATCGAGCGCCGTCTCGGTTGCCGGGGCACCGCCCGCAACGTGCGCTCGATCGCGCGCATCCTTTCGAAGATGAGTTAGAATTGGCCAAGTTTCAGACCACCCCCGAAACCCGTTCCGTCCGCCTGCTCAAGGTGGGGGAGCAGGTGCGCCATATCCTGTCGGAGCTGCTGACGCGGCAGGAAGTGCATGACGACGTGCTTTCCGCGCACTCCGTTTCGGTTACGGAAGTGCGCATGTCGCCCGATCTGCGTCACGCCACGGTGTTTGTGAAAGCCTTACTGGGCAAGGACGAGGAAGTCGTCCTCAAAGCGCTTCGGACCAATACGGCGTATTTCCAGCGCGAAGTGGCGCAGCGGTTGCGGCTGAAGTACGCCGCCAAGCTCAAGTTTCTGCCGGACGAGAGCTTTGACGAGGCAAGCCGGATCGAGCGGTTGCTGTCCGATCCCAAGGTGCTGCGCGACCTCGAGGATTGAGCCGGGAGGACTAGGCCGGCAACATCTGCGTATCGATGCTGATGGTCACGCTCTTGGCGACGATCAGGCGATAGGCGGTCATCCCGAATTCGGTGCGGTCGATCCTGGCGCGGCCTGACAGGCGGATCGCCTCGCGGCCGCTGGCTTTGGCGGGCGGCGCGGTGAAGCTGACATCGAGCGTGGTTGGGCGAGTGACGCCCTTGGCGGTAAGATCGCCGCTGACCACTGCGGTAACAGGCCCGGTCATCGTCATTGATCGGCCGACGAAGCGCACCTGCGGGTGATGCTCTACATCGAAAAAGTCCGGGCCCTTGAGGCGCTTGAGCGTGACGGAATCCCCGGCTTCGAGCGCGGTTGCATCGAGCGTGACATCGAGCTTCACGCTTTCCAGATGCGCCGGGTCGAGTTCGATGCCGCCGCTGATGGCCGGAAAGCGGGCGGTCTTGCTGGCGATGCCGAAAAAGCCGACACGGGCGTGGACGTCGCTGTGCTGGGCGTCGATGCGATAGCGCAACTTCTGCGGCGGTGTATTGCCGCCCAGCGCAAGGATCGAGGCGGCGAGGGCCAGGGCGCCGATTGTCTGTCGAGTTTTCCTGCGCATTGGTCGGCGATCCCTCTGGCAATCCGGAACGTCCGGCTTATGGCTGTGCGCAATGGCCAAGCTCTATTTCTACTACGCCAGCATGAACGCCGGCAAATCCACTAATCTCCTGCAAGCGGACTTCAACTACCGCGAGCGGGGGATGGCGACGATGCTGTGGACTGCGGCATTGGATGACCGGGGCGGCGCCAAGGGGCAAGACTTTGCCATCGAAAGCCGCATCGGCCTTCATGCCGAGGCGCATCGTTTCGGGCACGCTACCGATCTGTGGACGGCGGTGAAAGCTGCCCATGTGGTACAGCCGCTGTCGTGTGTGCTGGTGGACGAGGCGCAGTTCCTGTCCAAGGCCCAAGTCTGGCAACTGGCACGGATTGCCGACGAGGCGGGGGTGCCGGTGCTGTGCTATGGGCTGCGCACCGATTTTCAGGGGGAGTTGTTCGAAGGGGCAGCAGCGCTGCTCGGCATTGCGGACTCGCTCGTGGAATTGAAAGCCGTCTGCCACTGCGGGCGCAAGGCGACGATGAACCTGCGCGTGGATGAAAACGGCGCGGCGGTGCGGGCGGGGCAGCAGACCGAGATCGGCGGCAACGACCGCTATGTCGCGCTTTGCCGCAGGCACTTTTCGGAGGCGATGAAGGCATGAGCAGAGATGGACTGTACGTGCCGCTTGCCGAGGGCGACTTGCGGCTCGAGCTGCTGCGCGAGGATCATCGCGAGGGCCTGCGCCATGCTTGCGCGCAGGACGACGAGATCTGGGACGTCTATCCGTTCAGCTACCGGGGCGAGGCTTTCGATCCGCAGTTCGACAGCCTGCTGAACTCTGCGCCGCAGCGTCGGCCCTATGCTGTCTTTTCGGGCGAGGTGCTGGTCGGCATGACGGCGTGGATCGAACATGGCGCGCCGGGTTGGTCGATCGAGATCGGCAACAGCTATATCGTGCCGTCGGTTCGCGGCACCGGCCTCAACGGACGGCTCAAGCGGCTGATGATCGACCACGCCTTTGCTTGTGGGCTGGAGCGCGTGGCGTTCAAGGTGGATACGATGAACCTGCGCAGTCAGGCTGCGGTCAGGAAGGTTGGCGGAGTGCAGGAAGGCGTGATGCGGCACGAGCGTCGGACGTGGACGGGCCGTGTGCGCGATACCGTGCTGTTTTCGATCCTGCGTGACGACTGGATGAGCAAGACGAAATGAACCCCGAAGGTCTGGTCTGGCAGATTGCCACGATCGCAATTCCGATGATCCTGGCGATCGTGTTCCACGAGGTGGCGCACGGCTGGGTGGCGCGGGCCTTGGGCGATCCTACGGCGGCCGAGCAGAAGCGGCTGAGCCTCAACCCGCTGCGCCATGTCGATCCTTTCGGCACGATCATCCTGCCGGGGCTGCTGAAGCTGAGCGGTGCGCCCGTGTTCGGCTGGGCCAAGCCCGTGCCGGTGGACTTCCGCCGTTTGCGTAACCCGCGCGTTGGCATGATGCTGGTGGCCGCAGCAGGGCCGATGACGAATTTCATTCTCGCAGCAATCGCCGCCATCGGCCTCGGCGTGCTGGTGCGGGCGACCGACAGCATGGGTGAGCCGGGTCTGGGCGCCTTGTTCCTTTCGGACAACTTGCGCAATTTCCTGCTGGTGAACCTGTTCCTTGGCGCCTTCAACCTGCTGCCGATCCCGCCGTTCGACGGTTCACGGATCGTCATGGGCGCGCTGCCGGCACCGCTGGCGCGGGGCTATGCGCGGCTTGAACCGTTCGGGCTGCTCGTGGTGTTCGGTCTTCTGGTGATCCTGCCTTATTTTGCGCCAGACCTGCATCTGGTCCAGCGGCTGATCGGGCCGCCGGTGGACTGGATGGGCCAGCAGCTTGCCAATCTTGCCATGCTGGTGGCCGGGCCTGAGCCAATCTGATCATGGTCGATGGCTGGATCATACTCGACAAGCCGCTTGAGCTTGGCTCGACGCAGGGCGTGGCGGCGGTGAAGCGCAACTTGCGGGCTGCAGGCTTCGGCAAGTGCAAGGTTGGACACGGCGGCACGCTCGATCCGCTGGCGACAGGTGTGTTGCCGATTGCCATTGGCGAGGCGACCAAGCTGTGCGGGCGGATGCTCGATGCCAGCAAGATATATGCTTTCACGGTCCGTTTCGGGGAGGAGACTGACACACTCGATCTTGAGGGGAAGGTCGTGGCGACAAGCGATGTCCGGCCCTCATGGGCAGAGATCGAGGCAGTCCTGCCGCGCTTTACCGGGCCTATCGCGCAAGTGCCGCCAGCCTATTCGGCGCTGATGGTTGATGGTGAACGGGCCTATGACCTTGCGCGCAAGGGTGAGGCATTTGAACTCAGATCGCGCGATGTGACGATCTTCTCGCTACAGGCAGATCCTATTGCGGGCGCTGGCCGGGTTGAAGAACTGACCCTCACTGCCCATGTATCCAAAGGAACGTACATCCGCAGCCTGGCCCGAGACATCGCTCGCGCGCTTGGCACCGTGGGTCACGTGACCATGTTGCGCCGCCTGAAGGCTGGGCCGTTCGACATTGCTCAAGCGATTTCGCTGGACAAATTGAACGATGTGGGTAAAGGCGCGCCCCTTGAACACATACTCTTGCCGCTGGAGGCAGGGCTGGTCGACATCCCGGCTCTCTCCCTCGATCCCGAGCAGGCAAGGGCGGTCCGACAGGGCCGCGTTCTGGCGGGATTGCCCTTCGAGGACGGGCTTTACTGGGCGAAGGCCGGATCTGTGCCGGTCGCGCTGGTGGAGCTTTCGGGCGGAAGCCTGAAGGTCCAGCGGGGCTTCAACTTACAGGATGTCGCGGAGTAGAATACATGTCGATTACCGCAGAAAAGAAGCAGGAAGTCATTGCAGCTCACGCTCGCGCCGAGGGTGACACCGGTTCGCCGGAAGTCCAGGTCGCGATCCTGACCAGCCGCATCCAGACGCTGACCGAGCACTTCAAGTCCAACCACAAGGACAACCACTCGCGTCGCGGCCTGCTGATGATGGTCAACAAGCGTCGTTCGCTTCTCGACTACCTGAAGAAGAAGGACGTGGGTCGCTACAACGACCTGATCCAGAAGCTCGGTCTTCGCAAGTAACCAGCGGAGCGGCCCCAAGCGGGCCGCTTTTGCTTTCTGGGAGTATCGCGCGAAAAGTGGGAACCGGTTTTCGCTTTTCGCGATGCGACCAAACAACAGGCGTCCTCGCAATTCGGCGAGGTGCCTCTGGGGCAAGACAAACGGCCCCACACCGGACCGGGACGGCATTCCCCGGCAGCAAACCCCGCTCGCAATAGGGCGCGCGGGCTGAAGGAAACGAAATGTTCGACGTCAAGACAGTATCGCTGGAGTGGGGCGGAAAGACCCTCACCCTCGAAACCGGCCGCATTGCCCGTCAGGCTGACGGCGCGGTCATCGCCACCTATGGCGAAACCGTGGTGCTTTGCGCGGTCACCGCGGCAAAGTCGGTCAAGGAAGGCCAGGACTTCTTCCCGCTGACCGTCCACTACCAGGAAAAGTATTCGGCTGCGGGGCGCATTCCCGGCGGCTTCTTCAAGCGCGAGCGCGGCGCGACGGAAAAGGAAACGCTTGTTTCCCGCCTGATCGACCGTCCGGTCCGTCCGCTGTTCCCCGAAGGTTTCTACAACGAAATCAACGTCATCGCCCAGGTCCTGAGCTATGACGGTGAGACCGAACCCGATATCGTCGCGATGATTGCCGCATCGGCTGCGCTGACCATTTCGGGCGTGCCATTCATGGGCCCGATCGGCGCTGCCCGCGTCGGCTTCGTCGATGGCGAATACGTGCTGAACCCGAAGCAGGACGTGGCGCTGACCGACGGCCGCCTCGACCTCGTGGTTGCCGCGACCGACACCGCCGTGATGATGGTGGAATCGGAAGCCAAGGAACTGAGCGAAGACGAAATGCTCGGCGCCGTGCTGTTCGCGCATGACGAGATCAAGAAGGTCGTCGGTGCGATCATCCAGCTGGCCGAGAAGGCTGCCAAGGACCCTTGGGACATCGACCTGTCGGACAACACTGCCGACATCAAGAAGAAGCTCAAGGACCTGGTCGGCAAGGACGTTGCCGCCGCCTACAAGCTGACCGACAAGTCGGCCCGCTCGAACGCCCTGAACGAAGCCCGCGCCAAGGCGAAGGCTGCGTTCGCGGAAGAAGGCGCGCAGACCCAGATGGTCGCGATGAAGACGATGAAGAAGGTGGAAGCCGACATCGTCCGTGGCGCGATCCTCAAGGATGGCCAGCGCATCGATGGCCGCACCACCACGCAGGTCCGTCCGATCGAGGCGATGGTCGGCTTCTTGCCGCGCACGCATGGTTCGGCACTGTTCACCCGCGGTGAGACGCAGGCGATCTGCACGACCACGCTGGGCACCAAGGACGCCGAGCAGATGATCGACGGCCTCGAAGGCCTGCGCTATGAAAACTTCATGCTCCACTACAACTTCCCGCCGTACTCGGTTGGCGAAGTTGGCCGTTTCGGCGCTCCGGGCCGTCGTGAAGTGGGCCATGGCAAGCTGGCATGGCGCGCGCTGCACCCGGTGCTGCCGACCAAGGAAGAGTTCCCCTACACGATCCGCATCCTCTCGGACATCACCGAGTCGAACGGTTCGTCCTCGATGGCCACCGTCTGCGGCGGCTGCCTTTCGATGATGGACGCGGGCGTTCCGGTGAAGCGTCCGGTTTCGGGCATCGCCATGGGCCTCATCCTTGAAGGCGACAAGTTCGCCGTCCTGTCCGACATCCTTGGCGACGAGGATCACCTCGGCGACATGGACTTCAAGGTGGCTGGCACGTCTGAAGGCATCACCACGATGCAGATGGACATCAAGGTCGCGGGCATCACGCGCGAGATCTTCGAAGTCGCGCTGCGTCAGGCCTCGGAAGGCCGCGCGCACATCCTCGGCGAAATGACCAAGGCCCTGGGCGAGGCACGTACCGAGCTTTCGGCCCACGCTCCGCGCATCGAGACGCTGCAGATCGACAAGTCGAAGATCCGTGATGTCATCGGCACCGGCGGCAAGGTGATCCGCGAAATCGTCGCCACCACCGGCGCGAAGGTCGACATCGACGACGAAGGCCTGATCAAGATCTCGTCCTCGGACCTGACCCAGATCGAAGCTGCGAAGAACTGGATCCTTGGCATCGTCGAGGAAGCGGAAGTCGGCAAGATCTACAAGGGCAAGGTCGTCAACATCGTCGACTTTGGCGCTTTCGTGAACTTCATGGGTGGCAAGGACGGCCTCGTCCACGTCTCGGAAATGAAGAACGAGCGCGTGGAAAAGCCCACCGACGTCGTGAAGGAAGGCCAGGACGTCTACGTCAAGGTCCTCGAGATCGACCAGCGTGGCAAGGTTCGCCTGTCGATGCGCGTCGTCGATCAGGAGACCGGTGGCGAGCTGGAAGACACCCGTCCGCCCCGCGAACCGCGTGAACCGCGCGGTGATCGCGGAGATCGCGGCGACCGTCGTGGTCCGCGCGGCAACGACCGTGGTGGCCGTGGCGACCGTGGCCCCCGTCGCGAGGGCGGTGATCGCCCGCGTCGTGACCGTGAAGACGGCCCGGCTCCGGACCACATGCCGGCGTTCCTCAAGTCTGACGACTGAGGAACGGCCTGCAGGCCAGGCAGAAAGGGGCTCCACCGAAAGGTGGGGCCTTTTTCGTTTGCAGGAACGTGCTCGACCCTGGGTGTTACCGTCCAGACGCGACCCCGGGCAGTTTGCGTTTGCTATTGTCCCGCCACGGGTCCACTGCAAGGTATCGGTGAGATGACCATTGTAGGCATCACCGGCTGAGAGACCTGTGCGCTCCCGCTTACGCAGTGGGACCAGGCCGTCGAAATCACCAGAAAACTTGCAAGCCCCGGAGCCGGTCATGCCGGTTGCAGCGTGAGCTGCATGAAAAACCGGGCTGCTGCCGACGCCTGGACACCATCAAGCACACAAGACGCGCCATTCAGCGTGTTCGCAACGGAGTAACCCGCATGAGCCGAGCCATGAACACCACGCTGAACGAAGCCCGCGTCCGCGCACTTTGTGAAAAGTCCGGCGTCGCAATCAGTGCGCTTGAAGTCCTGCCTTCGGGCGGCACGCGACTGGTCTGTACGCGCGAGGAAGGCGCAGACGAAATGCGGATCGCGCTGAAGGGGAACATGATTGAAGGCCGCGTTCCGCGGTTCGCATTCCAGCGCAGCCAGAATTCACAATATGGCTGATCCAAAGACCAGCAAGTCCCGCAGTTCAGGGTAAGGGCTAGGCCGCATCGCGCAGTGGCGGTGGGGTCTCGCCGGCCATCAGGATGCAGTTCCGGCCCGATTGCTTTGCCGCATAGAGGGCCTCATCGGCTGCTCGCAGGGCATCGCTTCGCGTCTTGTAGGCAAACACGTCGGCGACGCCTCCCGAGAATGTCACCCTGCCGAACGGCATGTCGGTCGCCCGGTTGACGAGGCGTCTTTCGGAAATTGTCTCGCGGGCGTGGTCGAGCCGATCCCAGGCCTTTTGCGGCGTCAGCGCGCGGAACAGGACGGCAAATTCCTCGCCGCCATGGCGAGCGACATGACAGCGCGCGTCCGAGATCTGGCTGAGGGTTTCTGCCACGATCTTGAGCACGCGGTCACCGGCAGCATGGCCGTGGCTGTCATTGATGCGCTTGAAGTGGTCGATGTCGCAGAAGGCGACGCAGAGCGGTTCGCCTGCCTCCTTGGCCGCGGCGTATTCCTTTTCGAACAGCACTTCGAAGGCGCGGCGGTTGGGCAGGCCGGTGAGGTGGTCTTCGTCGGCCACCCGGCGCGCCTCGTCCAGGCTGGTCTGCAGCTCTATCGCGCGTCGTTCGGATTCGCTGAGGTTATGCTCGATCTCGCGCGTGCGCTGCATCATCGCCTTGGCAAGTGCCGCGAGTTCGGTGATCACCGCGCCGGCGCGACCGACCTGTTCGAGATCATCGACGTGCTGCTGCAAGGCAACGCCATATTCGGTGGTCGCGGATCTGGCATGTGTCGTGGCGCTGGTGAACTCCTCAAGCGTGCCTTCGAGGCGCGCCATGAGGGCCGCAAGCAGTTCGGACGAGCTCTCGCCTTCTTCTTCGCGCAGCACCTGTTCGAGCCACACGATGGAGATGGCCTGCCCAGCCTCGGTGCGTTCGAGGATCATCTGGGCGAGTTTGGGCTTGGCCCCGGTGACGCAGTCATAGGCGATTTCCAGCGTCCACGGCATGACTTCGAGATCGTGATCGATCAGAAAGTCAGCCACTTTCGCCAGGAGCCGGCGCTTGGCCGGGAGCCAGATTTCCCTGGCTGTCACGTCGCGCACGAAACTCGTAACGTCCGGCGAATCCTCCTGAAACTCCGTATCGCCGGCAAGGCCGAACCATCTGAGCAGGCGCGACCGGGACCCGCGCGAGGAAGGATCATTTGTCATGTTTCCCAGAACGGCCAACGCCGCGTGGGATTAACCACGCGGCGCCGCAGAATTCCGGGAATACGTGTTCGTCCTGAGGCCGATTCAGCGCACGCGAGGACCGCCGAAAGGCATCGGCGGGGGAGGCCGGCGATGGCCGCGCGGAAGCTGCGCCTGATAGGCGCGGCCGCAATGCTCGACGCAATAGGGGAAACCGGGATTCACCTTGTCGCCACAGAAGTGGAAGTCCGGCTCACCGGGGTGGCCCATCGGCCAGCGGCAGATGCGATCGTTGAGATCGAGCAGGCTGGTCTTGTCCGCGATTTCCGGGCTGGGTCGTGCCGGAACCAGGCGACGCGGCGGAGCGGGCGGAATGGGCGCCTGCTGATCGCCGGGACCCTGACGCAGGAAGCCGCCGGGGCCAACCGAGACGATTCGCGGTTGAGGAGCGGCAGGTGCGGCATCGCTGGCAGGCTTTGCTTCAGGAGCCGGTGCGGGAGCGGCGCGCGGTGCCGGTGCCGGGGCTGGCGGTGCCGCTGCCACGACCGGGCGCGGCGCGGCGACCTTGGGTTCCGGAGTCGGAGCGGCGGGCTTGGCGACCTTGGGCGCCGCCGGAGAAGCCGACGCATCCGTCTTGTCGTTGGCCTTGACCGGGGAGGGGCGCGCCTTGAGCCCGAGGCGATGCGCCTTGCCGATCACCGCATTGCGGCTGACGCCACCGAGTTCATCGGCGATCTGGCTGGCGGTTGACCCGCCCTCCCACATCTTGGTCAGCTTCTCGATCCGCTCTTCGGTCCAGCTCATGCCTTCACGTTTCCTTCCGTGCCGGAATGCTCCGGCCGTTAAAATCTGCCCGGTCGGCAAGTTCCGACACGTGCTTGCCATCGGCGTGCCAGCGCGATACCGCGATGGCCATGGCCAATCAACCGCTACCCCGTGAAGGGGCGACAACCCGCAACGCCGGAACCTTTGCCCCGCCCGGACAACCGGTGTTCCGCGGCTTCAACAGGCTGGGGCTGTGGACTCTCTATATGAAGGAGGTCCGCCGTTTCTTCAAGGTCCAGACCCAGACGATCTGGGCTCCGGCGGTCACCACGCTGCTTTATCTGATGATATTCACGCTGGCGCTCGGCGGCGGGGCCAATGGCGGGCGCATGGTCCTTGGCGTGAACTTTGCGAGCTTCGTCGCGCCGGGCCTGATCGCGATGGGCATGATCAACAATGCCTTTGCCAACTCCAGCTTCAGCCTTCTGGGCGGCAAGATCCAGGGCACCATCGTTGACTACCTGATGCCGCCGATCTCTACCGGCGAGTTGATGGCGGCGCTGGTCGGCGCTGCGGTAACGCGCGCGGTTCTGGTCGGCCTTGCGGTGGCCGGGGCAATGCTGCTCTGGCCGGGCGTGTCGCTCAAGATCGCGCATCCGTGGGCGGTCGTCTGGTTCGGATTGATGGGTTCGATCCTGCTCGCCATCGTCGGCGTGCTGACGTCGATCTGGGCCGAGAAGTTCGATCATAACGCAGCCGTCACCAACTTCGTCATCACGCCACTGTCGATGCTGTCAGGCACGTTCTACGTGATCGACAACCTTGCCCCGGCGTTCCAGGCCGTGAGCCGGCTGAACCCGATCTTCTACGTGATCTCGGGCTTCCGCTTCGGCTTTCTCGGGCAGAGCGACATCGGCGATACGAACATGGCGGTGCTGCACGGCGCAATCGGCCTTGGCGTGGTGAATGTCGCGCTGGCCGCGTTGCTCTACGGGCTGCTCAAGTCCGGCTGGAAGCTCAAGAACTGACGAGCGCGCTCTCGCCACAAGGGAGAGCGGGGTCTCCCCTGTGCGTCAGTCTTGCGCGTCAGTGCGACAGGCTGCGCCTCAGCCGATAGCGGCCATTGCGGAAACCTTCGAACATCTCGTCCAGCGAAGGGTGGTCGATCGGCCCGGCCTCGGCGTCAGACTGCAGGTTCTGCTGGCTGACATAGGCGACATAGCTGTTCTCGTCGTTCTCGGCGAGAAGGTGATAGAACGGCTGGTCACGCGGGGGACGGATGTCTTCGGGGATCGACTGGTACCATTCCTCGCTGTTGGCGAAGACCGGGTCGATATCGAAGACGACGCCGCGGAAGCCGAACATGCGATGGCGCACCACGTCGCCGATCGAAAAGCGCGCCGATGAGACGGGGGGAGCCGAAATATCGCGTCCGGCTTGTGGCGAAAAGAAACTCGCACGATCCATGCCTCGGGATATAGGGTTTCGCCGCGGTGCAAACAAGCCGCTTGCCAATAAAGGTTCGTCGCGAGGGCCTCCTGTGGAAAAAGCTTTCCGCTTTCCACTTGGCAAGCCGGTTTGCATGCGCTAACGGCGCGCTTCCTCGACCGGGAACGCCCCTTGCGGCACCCAGATTGGCACCATGGAGAGGTGGCAGAGTGGTCGAATGCGCCGCACTCGAAATGCGGTGTACGGGCAACCGTACCGTGGGTTCGAATCCCACCCTCTCCGCCAGCCACCTGTCTACAAGCTTCCGCTAAACCCCAGAAAATGTTGATTTTCGGCGCTTTTTGAGCTATACAGTTCCCTGTTTGTTCTAATGCTTCCGTATGCCTCCAGAGAGAAATGGGGGCATTTTGGGGGCAGCGAAAATCAGATTTGGGGGCATCCATGCTCAACGATATGGCAGTTCGCAACGCGAAGCCTAAAGACCGTGATTACAAGCTTGCGGATTCGGAGGGGCTCTACCTTTTCGTATCGAAATCGGGCCACAAAAGTTGGCGTTTGAAGTATCGTTTTGCGGGCAAAGAGCGGCGATTGGTATTTGGCCCTTATCCAGAGGTCACTTTAGCCCAGGCGCGAGATCGCAAAGCTGACGCTAGAAAGCTTCTCAGAGAAGGCAGAGACCCGGGTCTGGAAGCGAAAAAGCAAGCTCTTCGAAATGCGGCAGCAGCGGCGAACACATTTGAGGCGATGGCGCGAACGTGGTTTGGGTTGCAGGAGAAGCGCTGGACAGCAGTACATGCCAAGGATGTCATCACCAGCCTTGAAAAGGAGGTGTTCCCGTGGCTCGGCAATGTACCCGTCACGCAGATCGATGAACCGCTTGTACTCGCAGTACTTCGAAAAATTGAAAAGCGTGGCGCAATCGAGACTGCACATCGCGTGAGGCAGCGCATGTCCGCTGTTTTCGTTCACTCGATTGCGGAGGGAGCCTCCAATCGCGACCCGGCCGCGATTGTTGCCAAAGCGTTGAAGCCAGTGCCACGATCGCGGAAGCGGCCTGCTCTCTTAACTCTCGCCGAGCTTCATGATATGATCCGGAAGACAGAGGTAGAGCCTGCCTCGCCGCTCACGAAGCTTGCATCGCGCTTTCTTGCCCTCACGGCGCAAAGACCTGGCATGATCCGCAGCATGCCTTGGTCCGAGCTTGAAGGCATTGACTGGTACGATGCAGAGACAGTTCACCCGGACGCAATTTGGCGCGTCCCGGCAGCACGGATGAAGCTGGTTACCGAGCTAAAGGGGGACATGGCATATGATCATATCGTTCCTCTCGGAAAAGCAGCGGTAGCGGTCCTTCAGGCAGCTCATTCTGTTTCGGGTGACGGACCACTGGTTTTTCCGACCAACCGGAATACCCGTAAACCTATGAGTGAAAACACCCTCAGCTACTTCTACAATCGCTGCGGGTACCAAGGCCGCCACGTGCCGCACGGATGGCGCGCATCCTTCTCGACCATCATGAACGAATGGGCAGAGAGGAACGGTACGCCTGCCGATCGACATGTCATCGATCTCATGCTTGCTCATGTGCCGGACGGTGTGTCCGGCTCCGAAAGTGTCTATAACCGAGCCGGGTATCTGAGCAGGCGACGAGAGATTGCCGAAGCATGGTCAGAAATGCTCATTAACGATTTTTGTCATCCTTCGAAGTTGCTCGCATATCCATCTCGGTGACAAATGTGCGACCTGGATGGCGTTTGGTGCGTATTGTCTAAAGCGCTGTTTTTTTAGCGCGTAGGCCTGCAGGTCAGGAAACTTCTTCTTGCGGGCCGATCCAATCAACGCGCAAGCGATCTAGACCGAAGATCTGCCCTTCGACGATCACCCTGAGATTTGCTGCGAAGTCCTGTTCGTGCTCGTGATCTAGGACCCAGATGGCATCGTCGTCCGTCTTCAATAGCCAGCCACGACGACTCTCTAGCAAAATTCCTGATGCTCTAAGCCGTCGTGTCACCGTACTCTCCCGGCGCGCGAGTGGGCGCTTGCGCACTACGTCCATGCAAACCAAACCCTAGTGTCCGCGTGTACCAATCGAACGCTCTGTGGGCATCTATCCGGCTTAGGCGTGGAATGTAAGACGCAGGAGCCAGATGGACAGTCGCAAACTGATCTGGCCTTGGTTTCGGTTAGAGAGATTGCGCCAAGACCGCTGAGACAAAGGGGCGTCACGCTATCGGCCCTCCGACAATTAGCGATTGTTGTTCCGGCAACGTCAACAACATCGTCCACGCTCCTCCGTCACTAACCCTGCCAAAAGAGTTTGCAGCCGATTTCGTCCAACGGCGACACCGCCGGAGGGCGCAACGCTACCGTATCCAATGTCATCCCAACAGAAGCTTTGTCGTTGCAATCGAAACCGCACTGTCATAGTTTTCAAAGGCGTAGCGTAGATGTGCTGCGTCGAGGCCTGAGAACCTTGCTCTGGTAGCTTTCCCGTTTCTGCCGTCGCATACGGCCGGATCGCCTTTGTCCATGTCCAAGCCCTTCGGGGCCAAAGGCAAAGGCGCATGTCTCCAGACGTGTTCTCAGGATCCGGCCAACCACCGGAATGCCTCGCAGGCTGGGGCTTGGCGATTGACGAATCCTTTTGCAGCACAGGCAGGCCATGACAGCCATAGTCAGAACACCGCACAAGCGCATCCACCCGACGTGGCGGCGATCGAGGCGGAATACCGCCACTCGTGCCCCGCACTGCTCCGTAAACTTGCTCGAAAGACCGGAATGACCTTGGCCGAAGATCTCGTCCAGCAGGTGTTCGTGCGGCTCATGGCGAACCGTCAGCGCCAGATCGAGAATCTGTCCGGGTACGTACGGGTTGCCGCAGACAATGCGCGCAAGGACCTGGTCAGGCAGGAGTTGCGTCAGCACCAGTACAGCCATGAGCCGTTCGAGGATATCCATCCTGGATGTGATCTCCAATCGCAACTCGAAGCGCGCGATCGCCTCGCCCGGCTAGAGCAGGCACTCTCCCGTCTCAAGCCGCTCACGCGAAACATCTTCCTTGCCCGTCGGCTCGATGGCTATAGCTATGCCGAGATCGCAGAACAGACGGGGTTGAGCGTGCGGGGCGTGGAGAAACAGATGAGCCGGGCGCTCAAGGCCCTGGCGCGGCATCTCGCCGAGGATTGACCGCGCGTGAAGAGGCAACCCATTCCCGGCAAGATCCGCGATGAAGCGGCAGAGTGGCTGGCGCGCAACGAGAACGCCGGTCAAGCGCGTGCGCCCGGCTTTCAGACCTGGCTTGCCAGCGATCTGCGACATCGTCTCGCGTATGCCGAAGTGGAGCGCGCGTGGCGCGATAGCCTGGCGCTCGATCAGAGCCCCCTTGGCCAGCAGCGCAAGCTGACCCGTGCACCGTTGCACCTGCAACGCAGCACACAGCTTGCCGCCGTCGGCGCGTGCCTGTTGCTTGGCATGGGATTGCTGACAATGCGGTTTTCAGGGGACCACCCGGTAATCGGCGTTGGAACCACCGTTGAGGCCAGGACATACACTACGGCCACAGGTGAAACACGGACATGGCAGCTTGTCGATGGAAGCTCCCTGACACTCAACGGGCCAAGCAAGGCACGAACCAACATCACTCCCGCTAACCGCCTGGTTACGATTGATGCCGGTCGCGTTCGTATCCGTGTGGCCCGGCGCGGCACGGATGCGATGCAGATCATGAGTGCAGGCACCAGGATCGACAGTGCTGCAGGCACGGTGGAAATTGCGCTCGCCGCAAATGGTCTGCGCGTCGAGGTCGTAGATGGCCAAGTGCAGGTGCAGAACACCGATGGCGCTCGGCACACCCTTGGTCGCGGGGCGCACATGATCGAAGCCGGGCCATCCGGGACCGAGCATCGCTCCGAGCGAAGCTCTTCTGCACAACCTCCAATGACCACCGGTGACCGCATATCCCTGGGAGAGGCGGTCAGCCTGCTCAACGCGCGCAATGCTGTTCAGCTTCGCCTCGCAAGTCCTGCACTGGCCAACAGGACTCTGGCAGGTGCCATCCGCCTCGACGATCCGGTAGGCTTTGCGAGCATTCTCGAGGCCCTGGGCGGAATCAGGGTGACGCAGCACCCCGGCATGCTGGTGATCGACACGGCCTGAAGCTTCCTGCCCCCTCGCGGACCGTGTGAAAGATCCGCGTGCCGTCCGACCGGCGGCTCCTCTGGATGCAAGAGACCTCATTCGCTTCCCGGACAGAGGAAAGGCGGCGGTGGATCGGTGCGCGCTGACGGCTCGGCATGATCTCCACAGTCACGGGGTGACCGGCTGACCGGCTGCGGGCCGTCCGCGACGATGCCCGCCGAAAAGAATTCTGGCGGGTGTTCTCGCGCGACGTCGTCCCAACCGATGCGCGTCCCCTGAGATGGACGCGAGGGAGGCAATCATGACGTTCAAGACATCAACGCATGCCATGGTCATCGCAATGCTGGCGGCACCTCTGTTGGCGGCAGCACCTGCGGGCGCGCAGGAGGCCGATACCCTTGCGCTGGACCTGCCGGCGCAGGCCATGGCGCGATCGCTCCACGATCTTGCCGCCAAGGCCGGTGCAACCATCGTCGCAGACGACAAGCTTGTGGCGGGCCGAACCGCTCCTGCAGTGCAGGGGACCTACACTTTCGCAGGCGCGCTGGGCAAAATCCTCGAAGGCTCAGGGCTTCAGGGCATCGCGACGAGCCAAGGCTACGCAATCCGCTCTGAAGGATCGTCAACGCCAATGCGCGGGGCATCCGCAGACAGCACGGCTGACGATATCGTGGTAACCGGCACGCGCATTCGCGGTTCGGCGCCGGCGGGCGCTGCCGTGATCGCGATCGACCGAAAGGCGATCCAGGAAAGCGGCAGGGCCACAGTGCAGGACCTGGTATCGGTCCTTCCGCAGAACTTCGGCGGGGGCCCCAATGAAGGCACGCTCGGCTTTACCCAGCGGAACAATGCCAATGCCAATATCGGTTCGGGTGCCAGCATCAACCTGCGCGGCCTTGGCACGACCTCGACCCTGACGCTCGTCGATGGCAATCGGCTGGCGCTGGGAGCCGCGAGCTCCATCGTCGACATTTCACTGATACCGGCCAGTGCCATCGAACGCATCGAAGTCCTCGCAGATGGTGCGTCAGCCATCTACGGCTCCGATGCTGTTGCAGGCGTGGTCAACGTACGCTTGCGGCGCGGATATGAAGGTGCCGAGACATCGTTTCGGGTGGGTATGGCTGACGGCTTCAGCGAGGTCCAGGCAAGTCAGCTGGCAGGTCTGCGCTGGAACAGCGGCAGCCTGATGGCGGCTTACGAGTTCTACCGGCGCGACCGCCTCGGGGCCCAGGACCGTGATTACGCAACAGAGGACCTTACCCGCTTTGGGGGCCCTGACTATCGTCAGGCCTTCGCCAACCCCGGCACGATAACTGCAGCCAACGGCGCTATCTTCGGCATACCGGCCGGACAGGATGGCAGGGCACTTGCGCCAGGCGATCTGCTTGCCGGAGTGCGCAATCTTGGCGACGGTCGGCGCCTGACCGACATCCTGCCACGCACACGACGTCACGCAGGGCTTATCGCGCTAGAACAGGACCTGTCGTCGTGGCTGACGATGCGGCTTCAGGGCTTTGCGGCCGACCGCCGCTCGGACCAGCGTTACATCGTCTTCGGATCGCAGGTTACCGTGCCCGCGAGCAACCCGTTCTATGTCGATCCAATCGGAACGGGGCAGCCCATAAGCGTCGGTTATGATTTCCGGGACGACCTCGGGGCCACGGTCAATCGTTCGCATGTCACCAACTGGACGGTTGCGGGTGCGCTGGAAGCACGCTTCGGGGCATGGCGGGCCGAGGCTTACGGCAATCATGGCGTCCAGCATGAAGAGCTGCTGCGGGACAATCTCGTCAATCGCGCCCGGCTCGCGCAGGCTCTCGCAGATCCCGATCCGGCCAAGGCCTTCAATCTGTTCGGTGACGGCTCTTACACCAGCGCAGCCACGATCGACTATGTGCGCGGATCATCGCGGACAAGTGCGCGAGCGCGCCAGACGACCACCGGTCTCAAGTTCGACGGGCCGCTCCTGACGCTTCCAGGGGGAGCGCTGACGCTGGCATTCGGGGGAGAGTATCGCGAGGAGGGCTACGGCTCGCGTAGCCTTGCGGATGAAACGACGCTCGTTCCTGTCGCGAGTGGCGACAATGGATATCCGCTTGCGCGTAACGTGATTGCGGGATTTGCCGAACTTCGTGCACCGCTGGTTGGCCCCGAGCAGGGCATTGCGGGCGTGTATCGGCTCGACCTGTCGGTCGCAGGACGCATTGAGCACTACTCGGATTTCGGGACGACGACCAACCCCAAGGTCGGACTAACGTGGGAGCCTGTGCAAGGCCTTGCGCTGCGAGGGTCGTATGGCACCTCGTTTCGAGCACCCGGCTTCTTCGACGTGCGCCAGGGCCCGGGGCTCAGCCAGGTCGTGCCGATACCCGTTACAGACCCCGGTTCGCCCTCCGGCAGCAGCAATGTCATTGCCTTGTTCGGCAATGATCCGGGGATCGGACCGGAACGCGCGCGGACCTGGACGGCAGGTTTTGACTTCAAACCGCCTGCGATCCCGTGGCTTTCGATGAGCGCCACGTACTTCGACATTTCTTACAAGGATCGCATCTTCAATCCCGCGGTCGATGCTTTCACGTTCCTGGCCCAGCGGTCGCGTTACGAGCCGCTGATCACGGCCAATCCGTCGCCAGCGCAAGTGGCAAGCTTCTATGCGAGCCCCGATTTCAGCAATCCCTTCGGCATTGCTGCAGGCTCGATCCGCTACGTGATCGATGCGCGCAACGCCAACCTGGCACGCAACCATCTCGACGGGATCGATTTTGATCTCAGTTATCGCCACGAGACAGCCCGAGGTGCGCTTTCGCTTGGTGCATCGGGGAGCTGGCTGTTCCACCTGACGCAGCAGTTGACGTCGGCTGCTCCGCGCACGCAGGCGCTCGGGACGATCGGCAACCCGGTGCGCTATCGTTTGCGCGGGCGCGCCGGGTTCGAGCAGGACGGTTTCGGGGCCACAGCCTTCGTCAATCACATGGCGGGCTATCGCAACACGGCGGTGGCACCGGTCGAGCCGGTTGCAAGCTGGACGACAGTCGATCTTACGCTTTCCAAGCGGTTTGGAGATGAAGCCGGGGCCTTGGCGGGCACGCGCTTTGCCTTGAGCATCACGAACCTGTTCGATCGCGACCCGCCTTATGTAAACAATCGCACCCCGTTCAGCGCAGCCGGCTTCGATCCCGAGCAGGCAAGCGCGGTCGGACGGTTTGTCGCGGTGCAGGTGACCAAGTCATGGTGAAGCGATGGCATCCAGCCCCGCTGTCGCTTGCCCTGGCCGCCCTGGTCCCGTTTGCAGCGCAGGCTGCGGACGGGGCCGGGATCCGGCCCGCCATAGAAATCACGCGGATCGACAGCCCTTCCATCTCGCCGGATGGCACGCTTGCCCTCTGGCGCGAGTACCGCGCCTCGGTCGACCGCAACGACTATGATGTCGCATGGCTTGTGGCGCCGTCTGACGGTTCAGCGCCTGCCAGACGCATCGCTGATGCTGGGGAAATCGAATGGCTCAACGGCTTTCCCCTGACTTCAGGCGCGCAGTGGACGCGCGATGGCAGAACCGTGCTGTTTCGCAAGATCGCAGGCGGGCAAGTCCAGGTCTGGCAGGCGGCGACCGATGGTTCAGGCGCTGCGCAAGTTACCAGCGAGGCTGGCAATGTCAG
The DNA here is from genome assembly GCF_012641315.1 of Novosphingobium sp. ERW19. Classification (NCBI taxonomy): domain Bacteria; kingdom Pseudomonadati; phylum Pseudomonadota; class Alphaproteobacteria; order Sphingomonadales; family Sphingomonadaceae; genus Novosphingobium; species Novosphingobium sp. ERW19. The sequence goes on along the minus strand of NZ_JABAIC010000001.1, from coordinate 24,007 downwards.
GGACATGATCCCGCTTGCAGGTGGCAAGACATGGTTGCTCGGGTTTGGCCCGGAGCGCGCCGCGATCGAGGCAGCCGAGCAGGCCGAGTACGATAGCGGAACGCGGATCGATGCGTCGGTCGACCCGCAACGGCCGCTGTATCGTGGCGATCGCATCGATGGCCGCTGGGCCAGCGGACGTCTCCAGGGTGTCTGGTTCGAGCAAGGCGGCGTCATCGCCGCGGGCAAGCCCAGGCTCAAGGTGCTTGGACAAGACCTCGCGACAATCCGCGACGCAACAGCCGAAGAAGCTCGCAATTACGCCTCCCGCCCGCGCTCGCTCGAAGGATTGGCTGACTGGTACGTCGCCCTGCGCCAGCCCTCCGGCGATGCCAGGGGCATGGCGGTTGTCCTGTCGAAAGGCCTCTCGTGGCGGTTGGCCGTGATCAATGCCGAAGGGAAGGAACTTGCGCGCTGCGAAGCCGTGCAATGCACAGCCGCCCGGGCGCGCTCAGTCGCCTGGGCTGGCACGGACAATGCCCTGATTTTCGAAAGCCGCAATCGCGACGGTGGCAGCACTCTGGCAAGATGGGACTTGGCCAGTGGGCAGGTCGAGGAGGTGTTCCAGAGTTCGGGCGAACGCAATGGCGGAGACAACGGCAAGGCCTGCGCAGCTTTGACCCGCAGGCTCATCTGCGTCGCCTCCTCGGCCAACGCGCCGCCGCGCGTGGTGGCAATTGATCTGGCAACACGCCATGAGCAGGTCCTAAGCGCGCCCAATCCGCCACTCGAGAACCCAACTATCCGCTTCGACCGGCGGGTCTGGCAAGACCGCGCAGGGCGAACGTTCTCGGGCTATCTGGCCTTGCCGCCAGGCCAAACCGGGCCGGTGCCGCTGTTCATTACCTACTATTCCTGCGAGGGGTATCTGCGCGGAGGAACGGGGGACGAGTATCCCTTGCGCGATCTCGCGGCATCGGGAATCGCGGCTTTGTGCATCAATCGTCATCCCGGCCTGGCGGGCGGCGGGGACAACGTCGAAGCCTACAGGGTCGCTGCCAGCGGGATCGAGGCGATCATCGGAGAACTGTCCGGGCAGGGCAGGATCGATGCCTCGCGCGTCGGCATGGGCGGGGTAAGCTTCGGCGGCGAAGTCACAGCCTGGCTCGCCATGCACACAAAGTTGCTGAAGGTCGCAGCCGTAGCCAACGTCATGGTGACGCCAACCTACTACTGGTTCAATGCCGTCGCGGGGCGCGACGTGCCCGCCATGCTCAAGTCGGCCTGGGGCCTGGGTGATCCCGATACGGATCAGGCCGGGTGGAGGCGCGTATCCCCTTCCTTCAATGCCGACCGCATCTCGGTGCCCTTGCTGATGCAATTGCCCGAACAGGAGTATCGCGCCAACGTCGAGCTCCTTGCGCGGCTGCAGCACGCCGGGAAACCAGTCGAACTCTGGGCTTTTCCCGGCGAAATGCACCTCAAGTGGCAACCGCGTCACCAGCTGGCGGCCAACTTGCGCAACTTCGACTGGTTCAGGTTCTGGCTGCTGGGAGACGCGGGCAGCAAGCCTGCTGATCCGGCATCCTGGCAACGCTGGCGGGATATGAAGCCCTGAGCGCTCATCGGTCCGCCATCGCCATTGCTGAACGATTGCGCCGGTCAGCAACTCAAGGGTCGCCAAGCCATGCGCGAAGCCAGCCCTCGGTGTCGATCAGCGGCAGAAGAAGATGTGCCCGAGGATCGGCGCGCCTTGCCTTCTCCCGTAGCGCGCTCTCCACTCTGGCCAGATCAAGCAGGCCCTGGTGCGCGAGATGGCCATCGAGCAGAAACGGCATAAGCGCTTCCGCCTGCTGCTCTATCGCAGCCAGGGCATAGCCATCGAGTGCTCCTTTGCTGCGTCGATCGCGGATCAGGTCTGGCAGGCGGTTTGCAAACGCGGCACGGGCTACGGCCCGGTCCTGCCCGCCCTCGACCCAGAGCCAGCTTGGTATGCGCAAGGCAGTCTCGACGACGGGCTGGCTGAGCAGCGGAAACCATGTCGGGGCTATGGTGTGGCGAGGATAACCGTCGACGTGGGCGAGGCTGGCGAGGATGGCATGAACATGGTCCCGCTTTCCGGGCAACATGCTGCTGGTTTCCGCGAGCCAGGGGTGTGGCGGTGCATCGGGGAGGGGCACGGTATCGGCGAGATATCCGCGTGCGCGCGGCCAACTGCCCGGATCGTTTGCGCCTCGTGCCAGCTGCCAGGCCCTGCCAGCGACCGACCAGACACTGGCGTTGTGATAGCGGGCCAGCGCCTCGATGGTGCGCCAGGTGGTCCTGGCCGCCCAACCCGACCTGTTGGCGGCATCCGCTGCGGCCCCGGCAGCGTTGGGCGTTGCGAAAACGCAATCACCGCCCGCACCGCTGAAGAATGCCGTGATCGCTTGCGCCGTGCCTTCCTCTGACAGCACTGCATCGGCAGCGCCGAGGATCGCTGGCAGGCCCGGACGGGCTTCGCGGCTGCGGGCCGGGCCAACCAGGTTGGATTTTCCGACTTCGCGCAATGTGAGTGCGATGCCTGCAGCATCGGCGGCGGCCTGCGCATAGATGCGCTCATCGCTCTCTGCCGAGCCCGTCGAAAGGCTGACCGCTTGTCCCTGGCCCTCACACCTTGCCAGGGCTGCTGCGATGATCGAGGAATCAAGCCCACCCGACAGTTCGAGCAGGACCGCGCCATCGCCTGCCAGGCACCGGACAGCCTCGTCTATGATCTCGGCAAGGCGCCTGCTGGCGTCAGCGAAGTCCGCGATCTCGATATCTGTGCGCACGAACATGCCCGGGGACCAGGCCATTGTCCGCCGCGCCGGCTCCACGGCAAAATCAAGCCATTGCCCGCCCAGAAGTTCTTCGATGCCGACAAGGCCGGTCTGCGCGGTCTTGAGGTGCAGGAAAGCAAGATGGTTCGCGACAAAAGACCAGTCGATCTGGGGCCTTGCAGCGCGTGCCGCCGCAAGCTCCGGGACATGCGAGGAGATCCACAGTCTGCCGGCCACAGCGGCCGTGTAGACTGGGAGATGGCCAAGCGGCGCTCGCAGCAACCACGATGGACGCCCGCTCTTGGACATGTGCAGAGCAAGGTAGTTGCCCCAGCAATGCGCCACGAGCAGGTCGGGATGAAGATCGGCGCGCTGCAACACCGCAAGATCGCCGAAGATCTGTCCGATGATCACAGTCCTGCCGATTTGCCGCAGTTCGGTCGATGGCGAGACATGAATGGTCAGCCCTTCGAACCTTCGTGCGCGCCATGGACCGGGCAGCCGGTGAACGAGATTTTCGGCCGATCGCGAATCTGGTCGCACATCCGACTGTCCATCCAGGTCGCATGCGACGAGATAGCCTTCGGTCACAGTGCCAGTACCACGACGAAGCGGCGCACCTTGTCCAGTGGATCGGTCAGCACGAGGCTGCCCGATTGCACCCAGCAATGGGCTTCGAAGGGATGGAGTTTTACCCCGAAGACAAGATCGACCGCAAAACCCTCGCGCCTTGCCATGCGCGTATAGGCCAGCGCATCGGGGAGGCATCTTGGCCGAACCGGCGCCCAGCGTCGCGCCCGGTCGAACGCACGGGCGTGGGTCACAAGGTCACGTGTCGTACGTCCACCAGACACTGCAGGCAGGTCGATCAGCACCTGGTCGAGCGGTGCCGAGCGCAGATCCATTCTGGCGCGGATGCAGTTCCAGACGCTTGCGAGCAAATGCAGCGGTCGCAACCAACCGGCTTCGGGACCTTCCACTGCGCTCGCGGTCGGTGTCCGGATATCTGCAGCCGTCAGCCAGGGTCCTGAGCCCTGTTCTCCCTTCGTCAGCAGGCCATGTCTTACGAGTGTGCGGCAGTCGTCCTGAGACAATGGACATGGCTTGCCGCAGCGCAGGTCCAGCAGCGCTGATGCGCAAGACCCGCTCCACATCGTGTAGCGATCATGCCGGACATCGAGCACGACTGCCTTGTCGCCGATCTGCGCAACACCGACCCCGGCTGCGATCCGGCATGAGGAAAGATAGGACCCAGGCGCTGTCATGTCCGCCTCGCACAAGCACAAGGCAGGTGCGCCGGGCCAGCAAGGCCTTGCGCACCTGCCAGTGGATCAGTCGCGATCAAGGCCCGGCAGCTGCGCGAGCACACCGAACTCGATCCGGTCTCCCGGAGGGCCGAGCGTTTCGATGCTGGCGGTGCCCAGGTCTTCGACGTCCTCGACGAGATCGAACGTGCGTTCCATCGGTCTTCTCCTTTTCACCTCGCCGCGTGATTGCGGCAGGATCAGACTATGGAAGGCGCCGTTTGATCTGAAATTTATACGAATTCTATATGCCGATTGTTGGCGCGGACGGGTTCGCCGGGCGGTGCAGGGCGTGCAGGATCTCGGCAGAGCTGCGAATGCGCCGGCGGTGGTAGGCGCCCAGCAACCGTCGCAGATGATCCTTGTCGCCACTGTCCAGCGCGCATTCGATATCGCGCACTTCTGCGATGGAGCCGTCAAGCACGGCCGGTTCAATCATGCGAACGGCATGGAGGCGTGCGTTGAAGAGGGCCATGACCCGACCATGCTCGGAGTTGGCCGAAGCGCGTGCCACTCCCTCGAATGCATCGGCGACGCGTTCGGCATAAGCCGTCCGACGCTCGGCAATCCTGTCCCAGTCCACGATCGTCCATGGCCGCCAGAGGCGGAGCGCAAGGCCCAGCACTTCGTTGCTGAAAGCGTACATGTCCTTGAGCCTTGGCTCGTCGAGCGTCGGGAGGAAGAAGCCGCCCGCGCGATGGGTCACGACAAGCTGCTCTCCGCACAGCACATGCAGGGCCTCGCGCACGGGCGTGACGCTTGCACAGAGCTGTTCGCCGATGACTGCGGGATCGAGCCTGTCACCCGGCATGAATGCGCGAGACAGAATCATGGCGCGCAAGGCGTCATAGATGCGTTCTGCTATGGGGCCGGCGCTCATCCGCTTCTCCCATGGGCAAAAACACGGGCCTGCTGCACCTGGTCGGGACGCAAGGCATCGATTGCTCCCAGGGGCTCGCCCTTGTAGTCTCCGAGCAGGATCGAAGGACATTGCCCTTCGAAGTTCCCGAGGTTCGGTCGGTGCTGCACGTAACCTGCAAGTGCCGCGAGCTCGGGAGGAAATGTCCTGGCAATGTCCGGGGGGTAGGCGAGCCACGGGTTCTCGTAGGGCTTGAGCCAGCCCAGCGAATAGCCAATCACGATGCCGCGCCGCTCTTGTGCACTCGCGTTGGCGCCCGCGCCATGAAGCGTCGAGCCCAGGAAGAGCAGGGCTGATCCCGGGACAAGCTCGGGCGCGATGAAATCGTCCTGGGCCACGGCCGACAGGGCGTTGCTGCCATGGCTCTGCGGCCAGATCCGCGTGCCTCCGTTCTTTTCCGAAAAGGGAGTGAGCGGCCACATGACATTGACGAGGTATTCGCGTTTGCCGAAATCGGCCTGCCACATGTCCTGGTCGCGATGGGGCAACTGCGCAGGGGCGCCGGGATGGACCGCGATGGCCTGGGTCGTGTTGAGCTGGATGCGGTCGCACCAGGGCCCGAGAATCCGGCTCACGACATCCTGAATGACCGGATGCAGGACCAGGCACTGCGTGGCAGCGGTCCGTCGAAGAAGCCTGCCGAACCGTTTGGTCCGCTCGCCATAGAACATCCCGGTCCCGAACGGCGTGGCTGCAAAGTCGTCCAGGAGATCCTCATGGACTCGCTCGATCACGGAAACGGGCAGGGCTTCATGCAGGATCGCGTAGCCATCAGTCTGCAACTGACGGACGGCCATGCCGATCTGGTTTGCCGGTTCCATCAGTGCCACCCCTTGTGCCCGGCGGGCAGGGAGCTGGGTATGGCCCGCGCAAGATTTTCACCGTAGCCGCAATGGATCCCGGCCGCTTCGAGCAGCTGCTGTGTGTCGGCAGTGATGCCAATTTCAAGGCCGACCAGCTCCTGCCCCCCTGTCCGGATGGGCGCGCCCAGGGCCCGGCAGCTCCAGCCGAACCGTTCGATCTGCCTGAACCAGCCAAGGCCTGCGACTGCGCAGTACCGCGAAATCCCGGCGTCGATTGCATAGGTGGCAAGCGCGTGGACAAGCGCATTGCGGACGTCGCGCCGCTCACGGGCATTGAGTGACCGGTCGAGGCAGAATCGGGTGATTTCGAAGGTATCGGGTGCGCAAGGTAGGGGCCCGGCACAGAGCATCGGGAAAAGGCCCGACAGGATTCCTTGCCGTGTAGTCGGCAGGAGCCTGGCAGACGCGAGATGATCGCCGTTGTCACTGAGGATCAGGTAGCGTGCGTGCTCATCATCGAACTGGTCCATTTCGAATTGACCGGCAAGGACCGGTAGGTCCCACTTCAAGAGATCGATGAAGACCGCCTTTCGTGCGGCAAACATGGCGCGCAGCAGCGCAGCGTCCGGCTCTGTGCCGGGCGTGGTGACTTTCAACATGACGGATCGCTCCTCAACCGAACTGGTCAGCCAAGGATCAAACGGCGGTGACGTCCTCGCTACCCCCAGAAATGGGGGTATCGCCAAGGTCGGACATCCCCGAACGTGAGCGTTCCGTCATACAGGGTCAGGGTGATCAGCAATTGTCTCTTGTAGATCCCGTAGCGCTGACATGCCGTGCGAACATGCTCGGTCACCGTCTCGCGCGATATGCCCAGAATTGTCGAGATTTCCGGATCAGTCTTGCCCTGGGCCATGAGAAGCACGCAGTCGCGCTGGCGATCGGTCAGAACCGGTTTGCGCAAGGCAAGGCTATGACCTCTCTTCAGCCAGAGACGCCGCGCGGTTTCGAAGGCGAATGTCCCAGCGCAATGGGCGATGAGCGAAATCGGGGCACCTTCTCGCGGATTGCGGCATGCAAACGAGCAGGATCCGCGCGCTTCGCCCGGCACATGCGCTGGTACTGTAAAGCCACTACGCAAGCCCTGCTCTTCACCAAGAGCAAGCATTCTGTGGTCTTGGGCCGTGAGCGGAATGAGGCGACCGATGTCAGACCAGGAGAAGCCCTTTGCCGTCACGTGGCTGGCCCGATGCACCGGATCAACCATGCCCAGCGCATGGGAGTCGTAACTTTCTGCCCAGCTCTGCGGGTAATTGTGCAGCCTGATCGCTCCATCATCCTTGCTCGCAAGCTGACAATGATGGGTGAGAGCATAGTAGTCGAAGCCAAGCCTGTTGGTGACTTCGCCCAGCAGCGCATCGAGTTCGATGATCGATCCTGCGCGCTCAGACATCTCTTCCAGAAGTTCCCCAAGCGCACGAGCCGCCATGAGGTGCCATTGCGCCCACCGGCATTCTTGGCAGCCGGCCTCCAGCAGGGCGCCCTTTCTCCTGCCTATGGACCGCGATCCAACTTCTCAGGATCGGAGGCGATCCGGTTGAAACTGTCCAACCTGTATCATGGTTCAGTCCCGCTTCAATACCGTGAACTGCCAAATTCGATCAATATGTCAGAAGGTTATTTGCCTTGCAGGAAGGTGCGCTGCTTCGATTGCAGACAATACACAAGCTCGGCTAGCAGCGAGACAGGCACATGAGCGCTCGTCCGGTTTGCACTCGACCTCGCCGGATTCACGGGTTCCGCAAGCCAGCTCGGCAAAGTGCCGTAGCTTTACGGCGCTACGCCCAGGCCGAATTGGGCGATCACACATGCCGCTGGACCAGCATGGCAACAGCGCTCGCGGCATTTGCCGAGTTCGATGGACGCGTCCAATCGGAACGCCACATACTCCCCTTGCACTGGTATGTGGCGTGCCGGCTGGTCGTGGAAGGTGGCTTCGATCCTGATGATATCATTCCGCGGCCACCATTTCGTGTGGAGCGTCGTAAACGCAAGCCGCCACTGCTCTACTTCGATCCGACCCTTGGCGGATGTGGGGAAGGGACTGTTCTCGGAGGGATCAGAGCCAAGCATGTCGACGTTCTGGTTTCGCTTGCCCGGATCGGGCCTGTGCTTTCGGTGTCGTGCAAGGGCGTCACCGGGGCCTTTCGCAATCTCGGCAACCGCCTCGAGGAAATTGTCGGCGAATGCACTAATCTCCACATGGTGCATCCGGCACTGGTTATCGGACATCTGGTGCTGTTGCGCGGCAACCGAGCTACGGACCAGAACTCGGCAGCACACAACAGTGCCGCACCGGACTGGCGGCGAGGTGGCGGCAATGCCGCTTTAGCGCAGGATGGGGCGCCGGTGTCGCCAGTGCGGCGGTTTCATGATGCCCTGCAGGTTTTGGGGCGGCGCCGTGACCTCATGGATCAAGCCGGACAATGCGAGGCGGCGGCACTTGCCATGGTTGCCATGGAAGAGGAATGCCGGACAAGGTTGGTACCGGGCTTTCCAAGCGATGAGAGCGGGCTGCACTTCGACACATTCTTTGCCGCGCTATACGCCCGATATGACGAAAGGTTTGTTATCCGTTGCCCGGTGATGGCCGCGATAACCCGACGTCATTGCTGGGATCGATCATCTCCGGGGCTCCGTCTGTTCGGCTTGGATTACCAGCCGAGAGTAGCGCTGCTACCGACGAGTGACTTATCTTAGCCTTCCTGATGCCTTGTTCATTTTGCCCTTGGCACGAGAAGCAAAACCGTCGAATCTGCATTCCATGAACTCCGGCCTCGATCACCTGCCCGAAGGCAAGCGGCGCGAACTTGCACATGTGGTCGAGACCGTGCGCACGGGCTTTGCCGAAGCAATTTCCACGCGTACGCAGCCACGCTTCCGCGCAGGCAAGTTGCTCAAGATAGTCCTGTTCGGCTCCTATGCCCGTGGTGATTGGGTCGAGGACCCGGTGGGACGCTATTTCTCCGACTACGATCTTCTCGTCGTGGTGAACCACGACGATCTCACGGATATTGCCGAATTCTGGGAGGCGACCGAGAACAGGCTGCTTGCCGATCTTTCCGCTGGGACCGTCCTGCGTACACCGGTCAGCCTGATCTACCACAGCCTTGAAGACGTGAACGACAAGCTGCGGCTCGGTCGCTACTTCTTCATGGACATTCTCAAGGATGGCATTGTCCTGTTCGAAGAGCCCGGCTTTCACTTCGTCGAGCCGATGCCGTTGTCGCCTGAGCAAGCTCTCAAGGAAACACGAGACTACTTCGATGACTGGTTCAGCAGCGCGTCGAACTTCAAAGATCTAGCCGCAAATGCTCAGGCCAGTGGCATGCCGAAGGAAGCTGCGTTCCTTTTCCATCAGGCGGTCGAGAGACTTTACCATTGCCTTTTCCTCACCCGGACGCTCTGGAGTCCGAAATCCCACAATCTTAATCGTCTGCGCGACATGGCCGAGGAACTTGAGCCCTCGCTAAAGGACGTCTGGCCGCGTACCGGGCGCTTCGAAAAGCGCTGCTACGCCCTCCTGCGAGATGCTTACGTCAAAGCCCGCTATTCACCTTCATACCGGATCTCCGCCGACGAACTCACATGGATCGCCGGGCGTGTGAAAGAGTTGCAGATTTTGGTGAAGAGCACCTGCGAAGCGCGCATCGATGACCTCGCTAAAGCCGCCTGACGCCAGTTGACCGTTCCGCCGAAAGTGTACCGGCGCTGCGATCTCATCACCTAAGCTTCCGCTTCCAGTTCTGTCGCGCAAGAGGCTTCGTGGAAGCTAGAACTTCCAACTTTGCAGTACATTGCGAACATACTCCGGCGTCTCGCCATTGCGGGGAATGCCGCCTGCACGCTCAACGGCGCCGGGACCTGCATTGTATGCAGCTACCGCGAGGTGGACCACGCCAAACCTGTCGAGCATCTGCCGCAGGTATCGCGCTGCGCCGAAGATGTTGGCAATTGGATCGAAGCGATTGAAGACCCCAAGCTCTTTTGCCGTAGCGGGCATCAGCTGCCCAAGGCCCGCGGCACCCGCCGGGCTGACAGCCAAAGGGTTGTAACGAGATTCTGTCCATACGAGCGCATCAAGCAGGCCCGCAGGCAATGAGTACTTCGCCTCAGCGGCATAGATGTGAGGCAAGTAGCTCGCTCGCCGAAACCCGGATGGGGCCGGCTTGGCATTGGGTTCGTATCTGTATGGCAGGTTGACCCGGCCATCGTCCGACACTGACAGGCGCGGTGCTGGGGCGGTCTGCGCGGAACGCCAGAGCCCATGCTCGACCAGTTGGAAGCCGTTTGATGCTTCCGCAATCCGAATGCCTTCGGATGGGATCGCCGCAGCGCCGTTCGTGGCTGGCGCTGCTATGTCCTGAGCACCGGCCGGGATAGCAGAAGTGATCGCGATGCCCGCGATCAAGAGAGTTCTGATTGTCATTTCTCGATCCTTGTCTAGTCGAATCGAGTGAGAACATATAAAGAACAAGAGATGTAGGAAAACTGGAATGGCGCAAGTGCAGAGCGGAGGCTGCGCGCGGAGGGCACCTCAACCGGAGAAGGTCGATGCCCCCGTTAGACAAAGTTCATCAACTCGAACGCCGCGCCCGCACGATCGTCGAAAGCCTTCAGGGTACATGGAGTCGGGGCATAGGCATGTGCTGCTGCCCCGCGCACGACGACCGCACTCCCTCACTGAGCGTGACACTGGGCCGAAAGGCGATCCTGTTTCATTGCTTCGCGGGATGCTCGAACGAGGAGGTCATAGCGGCGCTTGACCGCCAGGGTGTTCGCAGCCGTGACCTGTTCGATGGCTCGGGTGCGGTTGCCGCTGATCGACTGGAAGAAAGGACCTTCAATTCCAACGCGCGGCGTTTGTGGCACTCGGCGACGGCGATCTCCGACGGCCCTGCCGAAGGATACCTCGCGCAGCGCGGGATCCTGCGTGCCTCTGATCAGCTCCGTTATCTCGAGCGAACGCCCCTCGGGCCGCGCGGGGCTGTCCAATTCCTGCCGGCCATGTTGGCGGCGGTCACGACTGACATTGGCATAATCGCGATCCACAGGACATTTCTCGACGCGCCGAACGCAAAGCTCGCCGGTTTCGATCGGCCAAAGCGTGCGCTGGGAAGCCTTGGCTGTGGTGCTGTCAGACTGGCCCCGCCAGCAGCGGGCCGGTTGGGTCTTGCCGAAGGTATCGAAAGCGCCCTTTCAGCGATGCAGCTGTTTGGCGTCCCTTGCTGGGCAACGCTCGGTAACGAGCGGTTCGGCCTCGTCACGATTCCAGAGAGTGTGCGCGAACTTCACCTGTTCATCGACAATGATGCAGGAGGCGAGCTCGCAGATCAGCGCGCGCGAAGGGCCTATTCACCATCAGGCCGTGTGATCCAGACGCGAGCACCAGAATCGATCGGTTTCGACTGGAACGATGAACTTAAGGCGAGGGTTGCTCGGAAAACCTGATCAGCGAGCCAGAGGGGAGGGAGCCTTCGGCTGATTGAGGTCTGCGAGACGCAGGACCTCGTCAGGAGGTTTCCCATGTCCAACTCTTCCCTCGCCTTCGCGTTCGATCCACCATCTCCGCCGCTCGTCGTGACGGCAGCCAAAGCAATGGCGTCGCAGTTTGCAGAAGGCCGCCCGATTTCGCGCAGCGACATCAACCGCATCATGACGGACCACTTCGGCGGAACCGATGCACTCGGGGCATGGTCAATCCGTGATGCTCACGCTGCGCTCGAGCTGGCGCAGGTTCAACACCTGCAAGCATCAGATCAAATCCAGCTCACGAGCCCGATCGACGAAGCCGAACAGTTCTTCTGCGGTCTCGATGCCCGAATTCCGACCCAGACCAACCGCAGCGACGAGCAGATCGAATGGCAGCAGTTCGCGACGCCGCCGCGCCTTGCCTGGCTTGCTGCCCGGGCTTGCGCGCTGGAAGTCGATGAGCTCGCGCTTGAACCCTCGGCCGGAACGGGGATGCTCGCAGTCTGGGCGGCAAAGGCTGGCGCGCGCCTTGCCCTCAACGAAATCTCGCCGCTGCGCCGCGACTGCCTGACTGCTGTGTTCCCCGCTCCCCGTGTTACTGGATACGATGCCGAGCTGATCGACGAATTGCTCGATCCGGCCATCAGCCCCAGCGTCGTGCTGATGAACCCGCCCTATTCTCACGGGATCGAGCGGGGCCACGATGGCCGCACTGGGGCGAGGCATCTGCGATCGGCCTGGAACCGTCTGGCGTCCGGGGGGCGGCTTGTCGCGATCATGCCTGAATGGTTCGACTGTGCGAAGTTCCTGGCGGGGCTGAAGGGACCGATCTCGCTGCGGCTCAATGCCGCCGTCGAACGCGCGTTCATCAGGCAGGGCACCGGCATAACCACGCGGTTGCTGGTTCTCGATAAAGTGGCAAGCTCCGACGAGCCTGTCGCGATCCGCACACACGACTTTCGCCAGCTGACCGATCTTGTCGATGCTATCCCGCCTCGCGCCAGCCTGGAGGCTGTTCCCGAGCAATCGCGCCTCCCGCTTCGTGCGCCGTTCCTCCTGGTGGCCGCGCCGCGCAGGCCGCTGCCTACACCAGCGAGGATCACTCCTTCAGCCTCCGCCATCGGGTCGCTTACCTACCAGTCACTTGAAACCCCTGCGCCGGTCGCCCCTCAGGTCGGCCACTATCTGCCCTATCGCCCGAGCAGGATCGTCATCGATGGCGCGGCCGGGCATCCGACGCCGCTCGTCGAGTCCGTCGCCATGGGGTCGATTTCGGCACCCAAGCCAGACGCGGTGCCGCAGCTGCCTGACGGGCTTATCGCCAAGGGACTGTTGTCGGCTGCTCAGGCAGAGACACTCATCTATGCCGCGAGCGCTCACGCCCGCGATCTTCCCGGCCGGTTCGAGCCCGAGGACAAGGGCTGCTCGCTCAAGGCGTCGGCGGAAGGTCACGTCTACCGGCAAGGCTATTTTCTCGGGGACGGGACAGGCGCTGGCAAAGGCCGCCAGGTCGCGAGCGTCATTCTCGATCGCTGGGTGCGCGGTGAGCGCCGCCATATCTGGATTTCGAAGAACGAGGCGCTACTGGAAGATGCCCGGCGCGACTGGGCTGCGCTTGGCGGCATCCCGATCGACGTCCAGCCGCTGGCGTCCTGGAAGCTGGGCACCCCCATCGCCATGCGCGACGGGATACTCTTCGTCACCTATCCGACCCTCCGTTCGGGCCGAAACGACGCAACGCGCCTTGACCAGATACTCGCCTGGGCCGGTGAAGATTTCGATGGCGTGATCGTGTTCGATGAAGCGCACGCCATGGCCAACGCCGCTGGCGGCGAGGGATCGCGGGGCAAGGTCAAAGGATCGGAGCAGGGCATTGCCGGGGTGCGCCTGCAGAACCTCCTGCCCCGGGCAAGGGTGCTTTACGCCTCGGCCACAGGCGCATCCGACGTCAACAACCTGGCCTATGCGACGCGCCTCGGGCTCTGGGGGCCGGAGACCGCGTTTGCCAATCGTGAGGCCTTCGTTGCCGATATTCGCGATGGCGGAATTGCAGCCATGGAACTGGTCGCGCGCGATCTCAAATCGCTCGGCCTCTACACGGCCCGGGCCCTTTCGTTCGCCGGTGTCGAGTATGAAATCCTCGAGCATTGCCTGACCGAGGATCAGATCGCGGTCTACGATGCCTATGCCGAGGCCTGGGCCATCATCCACGCTAACCTGCGCGAAGCGCTGGAGGCCACGCGCATCGTCGACAGCGAAACCGGCGGGACGCTCAACTCGGGTGCCAAGTCCGCAGCGCTGTCGATCTTCGAGGGAACCAAGCAGCGCTTCTTCGCGCAGCTGCTTCTGTCGATGAAGCTCCCCAGCTTGCTGCCCGCGATCGACACGGCGATTGGCGAAGGACAGGCAGTGGTCGTGCAGCTGGTCTCGACGGCAGAGGCCATGCTCGATCGGCGGCTTGCCGACCTGTCTGAAGATGAGCGCGAAGCTCTCGAGATCGATCTCTCCCCGCGGGAATATGTCATCGACTATCTCGCCAAGAGCTTCCCCGTCCGCCTAATGGCGGTGTTCACCGACGAAAACGGCAATCCTCGCTCCGAGCCGATGAGTGACGAGGATGGCGCACCTGTGCTTTGCCGCTCAGCGCTGGCCGCGCGCGATCGGATGATCGAGCAGCTCTGCGCCTTGCCGCCCATCGCCACAGCCCTCGATGCCATCATCGAACGCTTCGGCGTTGACCAGGTAGCGGAAGTCACCGGTCGCACACGTCGGCTCATCGTCGGCTTCGATGGTCGTCAGAAACTTCAATCGCGCTCGCCGCGAGCCAATGTCGCCGAGACCCAGGCCTTCATGGACGGCGCCAAGCGCATCTTGGTGTTCTCCGATGCCGGAGGAACGGGGCGCAGCTACCATGCCGATCTGGCCGCGAAGAACCAGGCCCGCCGCGTCCACTTCCTGCTCGAGCCGGGCTGGCGAGCTGACGCCGCAATCCAGGGGCTCGGGCGGACCAATCGCACCAATCAGGCATCGGCCCCGCTGTTCAGGCCGGTGACCACCGATGTGCGCGGCGAGCGCCGCTTCATCTCGACGATCGCTCGGCGCCTCGACAGCCTCGGCGCTCTGACCCGCGGACAGCGCCAGACCGGTGGCCAGAACCTGTTCGATCCCGCCGACAATCTCGAAAGCATCTACGCCAAGGAGGCGCTCCATCGCTGGTTCGGCCTCTTGTTCACCGGCAAGCTCGAAGCGGTCAGCCTCGGGCGCTTCCAGGAGCTGACAGGCCTGCGGATCGAGGCGCCTGACGGGTCGATGGTCGATGATCTGCCGTCGATCCAGCGCTGGCTCAACCGCATCCTGGCGCTTCCCATAGCCTTGCAGAACGCGATCTTCGATGAGTTCATGGGGCTGGTCGAAGCGCGTATCGATGCCGCCCGGCAGGCTGGCACGCTCGATCTCGGCCTCGAGACGATTGCAGTCGAGGACTTCACTGTCCTGTCGGACACGCTGCTGCGCACCGATCCGGCATCGGGCGCGACGACCCATCTCCTCGAACTGGAAATCGCCAGAGCTTTGAAGCCGCTTACGCTTAAGCGGCTCGAGGAGATCCACGGCCTCACCGGGCCACGGCAGCGACCGGTTCGGAACGCCCGCTCTGGTCGGGTCGCCTTGCTGGTGCCCGCCCGAAGCATCCTTGCCGATGACGGTACGCGCGTGACCCGCTTTGAATTGCTTCGCCCCCTCAAGCGCAGCCACATCACCGCGGATCAGTTGGGTGAGAGCAGCTGGGAGGATATCTCCCTCGACGATTTTCAAAACTCCTGGGCGACCGAGGTCGAAGAAGCCCGTTCCAGCCACAAGCGCGAGCGCCTCTATCTTGCGACGGGCCTCCTGCTTCCGGTCTGGGACAAGCTCCCTTCGGATTTCGTGAGGGTCAGTCGCATCTCGGCGGCGGATGGCCGTTCGCTCCTCGGCCGGGAGGTTCCCGTCCACTGCGTGCCCGAACTGTGCCGGGCGATGGGTCTGGAACGGGAACAAACGCTCTCTGCTGATGAAATTGTTCAGACCGTCCTGGCGACGGGCCGGTCCATGGAATTTGCGGGCCGCGAGCAGCTCATGGTCAAGCGCAGTCTGGTCAATGGCTCACAGCGAATTGAGCTTACGGGATGGAGCTCTGTTCGGCTCGACTGGTACAAGGCCCAAGGCTGCTTCACCGAGATCATCCGCTACCAGACCCGGCTTTTCGTGCCGATAGAAGGCGCAGCGAGCGTGATTGCCAGACTGGCATCATCGGCATAGTTCCTTGCCAAATGGCATTATCTTGAATATATGCTGCCATATGGAGAACTGCCATGTTGGCTCTGCAACCCGTTGATACTGCCGTTACCGCCTTCCGTCCCGATCCGATTACGCAGGACGAGGCAGCTGCCATGTTCCGGGCAGTCCTCAATCTGTTTGGCAAATGGGAGTTGACCGACGAGCAGGCTGCAACGCTGCTCGACATGCCAGTGCGCTCCTATCGGCGATGGAAGGCGGAAGGGCCCGGGCGCGTATCGCGTGACGGTCGTGCGCGCCTGTCCAACCTCATGGGGATCCACAAGGCGCTCCGGATCATCTTCTCCGAAGCGACCCGCGGGTATTCTTGGATCAGAGCAGCGAATGAAGCGTTCGGCGGAGCCAGTGCGCTCGACGTGATGCTGGGAGGCGAGCTGACCGACATCATGCGGGTGCGTCGCTACCTCGACGCCGAGCGCGGTGGCTGGTGAGCGAAGCACCAGAAATCCCCGTTTCTAGAGTTGAGTGGAAGGGCGCTGTCAGGATCATCCGCAGCGCCTTTCCGCCAATCGACCTGTTCGAGGACATCGCCGATCCCGCGGACTGGCCGCTGCTGATCTCGGCAGAGCAGAAAACCAATCCACGCATCATGGCGACGATTGGCAATCTCGACCTCGTTCCGGTCGACCGACGCGTCGGCGGTAACGGAGCCTCCCACCTCATGGCGCCATTCACCCACGTTAGCACCGATAGACCGAGCCGCTTTACCGATGGGAGCTACGGTGTGCTCTACGTTGGGGACCGTTTTGAGACCGCACTGTTCGAGACGATTTACCATCACGCCCGCTTCATGGCCCGAACGCACGAAGCGCCTGGCTGGACGTCGCAATTCCGGGAGATCGTCATGTCGGTCGATGCAGACCTGCATGATTTGCGAGTTCCGGCAGGGGAGCCAGTTCCGGCGCTCGATCCCGACAGTTATGTCGCATCTCAAGCGCTCGCGTGGCACCTCAGGGACGCGGGATCGGACGGGATTGCTTATCCGAGCATCCGGCATCACGGAGGAGAATGCGTGGCGCTCTTCTACCCTGACTGCGCATCAAATCCGCTCCAGGGGCGGCACCTGGACTATCACTGGGATGGCGCGCGGGTTGATCTGGTCCGTGATGCGGGATCCGGCGCTGTCTTCCGGATTGTCGATTTGCCGCCCCATCCCGCCTGACCGAACGAGCCGGGTTTCCAGGCAAGTGTTGTAGGATATCCGAGCGCAGTGAACCGCCTGCAGGCTCATGCCCGCGAACCAGCCTTCACGAGTTCATGAAGGGCTTTGTCCGGCGAAACTGGTCCCTTGTACAGCGGGCTACACGGTGTCTCCGCGAGCTTGGCGGAAATCGCCAGAAGGTCGTCGTCATCACCCTTCTCATAGGCATAGGCAGCCAGCCAGAATTCGGCCTGCTTAACGAACTCATTGAGGATGCCAACAACGCTCCGATTCACAGTCTTTGCGTAGCGGACCTGGTCCATTCGCCAGACTTCTTGCGCGATGAATTCGCTTGGGGCGCCGTACTCTTTCAGGACAAGCGCCAGCTGCGCCGGGAAGCGTCGAGCAAGCGTGGCCGCTGGAGCCAGCGGCATTAGCACGGGAAGAAGCGTGCGCTCAGAAACCAGCAAAGCTAATTGCGGCCTCCAGAACAGGGCGGTGGCGTACCAGTTGCCCAGCGCCGTGTCGCTTTGCCCAGGCACAGCGACTTCCGGTTTGATCCGATCGAGTAGCTTCTTGGTGCAATGGAGGTGGAACATCAGGGCGGACGATAGTTTTCGGCGCTCAGTGAGTCCATCGACGCTAATAGCCTTGCCATGGGCATGGCAATCTCCGCAACCGTAGCGGTTGCTTAGCCACATTTTTTGGGTCGTGTGAAACCTTCCCGTCTTTCATTCGAACCTCCGTCCCCGTGCGTTCGCAGCGGACCGAGTGGGCAAGCGAGCTTATGGCATGGGTCAAGATCTCGTCCGCCACTCCTGATCACAAGAGCGCAGTTGGCTCATAGTGCCTTTCGCTCGTCACATATTCGTGCAGCTGGGTGGGCGGCATCGCGTTCCAGCGGTGGCCAAGCGCGACGGCGAAGGCTGCGGGGCCGGCCAGATAGAGGCGTATTTGTCGTGCACCGAGCCGCGCGACCGCCGCATCTACCGTCTGCTTAACTAGCGAAGCACTCGCCTGCGCCGCTCTCCCCGAGGCTATCGCCTCTGGTAAATGAAGGCCTAGCACCGCGTCCGCCGCAATTCCCGCTGAGGCATCAAGGTCGGCAGACGGGTCGCGCAGTACCCCGACCGTGACGATGAGAGCGTCGCCTTCCAATCGAGAGGGCTGATGGATACACCACGGTGGAGCAGGCTCGCCAGTCGTAGGGCGATCGTCAGTCGACCAGCTGCCAGCGCGTGTCTGGATTTCAAGCTCGAAACCATGAGCGGACCGTAACGACCAGCCGACCGCTAACGCTGTGTTGAGCCGGTAGGAACCACTCAACGCGACTCTCGACATAGTATGTGCGCGCAGCCATCGCGCCGTGCGGTCAAGCGGACCAAGCAGCTGCTCGGCCCAGATGTCCGGGGGCGGGAAGCCGGCATCGCCGCCCGAGAACTGGCTCGCGTCCAATTCCAGCGCGGTCTCATCGGCTTCGTTGCGATCGGATCGGATGTGGAGCGCACAAGTTTGCCCGAGTGGAAGCGGCTTGCCCAACGTCTGCTCCATCGCTCTTCTTAGTTCTGAACGGCCGAGCGGGGTGCCAAGCGAACGGCGTGCGAGGGAGGATAGCACCTCGAACGTATCGGCAACTTTGCGGGACGGTGCTTCCAGTGCTGGGAAGGCCTGGTCGAGCGCGGCGCCGAAGGTGGCGAGCGCAGTGGCGGCGTCGGGCAGGCTGCGCTCACTCACTTCGACCGCGGACGCTACGAATTCACCGAGTTCCAGGCCATAAGTTTCGACAAGACTATCGCGTAGTGCCGCATCGCTCGCCGCCATGATGTCCGCGAAAGGCGCATAGAAGGGACGTGCCCGGCGTACGCGAAGCGGGTCCCGAGCGAGCCAAGCGAGTGTTGGCGGTAACCGCGGCGTGACCAACGCGTGGATGCGCGTCGCGTTTGGAAACCGCTCTTCGAAGCCGTGGAAGGTCTTGAGTACGTCGCGGACCTCGCCTGGCGAAAGCGCGCCGGCCTTAGCCTGATAGCGTTCGAGCAGACGGTGGCGGGGAGACTGGGGTGCGAAGAAGCGGGCTTCCAGATCTTCAAGTCCTTCGAAGATTATTTCCTCGAAGGCCGGGTTGGCGAGCCATGCGGGTAACCGCGCGAGGCCGTCCCAAAGCTGATAGTCGAAACCGCCTTGGGCGATCACGCCCCCCATGCCGCGGGCATCGGTCAGGGCCGGCGCGGGAGGTTTATCAGACAACATCCATCTCCAGTTTGGCCTCGAACTCATTGCCCTGCGGATCAAACACCCAGCTGGCCGCAGAAAGTGTGCCGCCGTCAAGCCGAACGATCATTAGCACCGCGAAGCTGCCGGCGAAGCGGGCATCACCCACCAGCGCCGCATCGTCGCGAGGTCTGTGCCGCTCGGATACACCGCGAAGCTCGGATGGCTGTGCCATTCGCCAATGTAATTGTAGCGTGTGTAGCGATGCTTGGTGCGATCGAAAAAGTGCATCGCATCGCGTGCGGCCTGCAGCAGATCGACCATAAAGCGCGCGAAGCTCCCGCGACGCGCCTGGATGGTGAGCTCGGTCACGTCGAAGTCGGACGGCGCAAGCTGCTCACCGAACAGCTGTCCGCCGATCTCGCGCTTGCCGGCCTTCTCCAGCGCCGCGACGAGCCTGGCGGTCTGATCAACCGGCAGCCTTAGCCGCATCGAGCCATTCCTTGAATAAATCGAGTGCGAAGGCCCGGGCCTCGGCATCCTCTCCGCTGATGCCCGGACACCGTTCGCCGACGCTCAGCCGGATCGTGTGACCATGGCCGTCGAACAGCCAGTGCCTGCTGTAACCGAGAAGGAGCCAAGCGGAGTCCGACGGAGCGGGCGCTCCGTCGACTATGTCTAGGATGACGCGCGCCGCATGCCCGGCGGTCATGGTGACTGCGGCATCGTCCGCAACGATCGGCGCACCGTCGCCGGCGAGCATCTCGTAGCGCCGGGGACCGGGCTCTGGCGGGGCCACGCCTTGCTCATCACACCAGGCAAGAAAGGTCGCCCGCCCATTAACGAACGGCGGATCTCGATCGGGCAGCGCCGTCGCCACAAGCGCGCCAAGCCCGCCCTCGAAGACCTCGACCGACACGAACGGGCGCTCGTTCGCGTCGGCAAGAGCACCGAGGAAGAGCGCAGTTGCCGGATCGCCGGTGGCGTCGACGATGACACTGCAGTCGGCAACGGCCTCGACCTGCCAAGCGTGTGATTTGGCCGAACGCTGCCAGTTGAGATTGTTGTCGACCACGCGGATGTCGGCGCCGGGCGCGATGGCAAGAAGGCGGCGCTTGAGGCCATTGACTTTGCGGAACCCTACGTCGCGCCACTCGAGCGCGTGCCGCTCGAGATTGTCGGGGAGGAGTACGTCGCCGTCGATTAGCGTCAGGAGGCCGAGGCCGGATCGGACCAGAGATTCGGCGAGCTTGGAACCGATAGAACCTGCGCCAACGATCGCGACGCGCTTGCACTCAGCCGCTGTCGATCTCGCGGACCGCGCACCGCTCTCGTCCGGAAGCACAAGAACCCGGCGACGGTGTGTGGCGCCATCCGCCATCAGGTGGAACCCGGCAATGTCCGCCTCGCCCGTGAAGAGAATGATGGCAGCGTTCGTTTCGAGGGCCAAGTTGGCCATGTCCGACGGCAGGTCGGCGGCTGCCACCAACGCGGCCCGATCTGGCACCCCTGCGGGCGCAGACCGGGTAGAGACAAATACCGGAATATCGAAGCGCCAGTTGTGGATGTCTGCGCCTGGCGGCCGGCGAAGCAAGAGCCGGTCCTCGGCGTCATGGACGAGAATCGGCCAGACTTCGTCAGCCGCCATCCAGCGCAGTCCCACCAAGTCCAAGGCGATTCCCGCTTCGATCCGCTCGGCGCACCGTTGGCCGATCAGGACGGGATTGAGGCCCCAGTCATAGGCCTGGACCTGTCCAATCCGATGATCCGAAGGCGCGCGTTCGCCGCCTTCGCCCAGCGGGTCCTCGGTCACGAGCAAATTGTGTGCGCTACGTAGCACATCCGCCCCGGTCGCTTCTGCCGTCCAATTGTCCGGTCGCAGCTCAAGGCAGAGCACGCCCTTGCCATATTGATGAGTGGACCAGCGCGCCTCATCCTGCGGCTCGACCCAGGGTGGGACCTGCGGAAACTGGTCAGGATAGATCAGCCGGACCGGATAGCGCCGGCCGTGAGCCGAGATGATGGCTTCGGCAGCGAACCGCGCGTCGTCGAACTTCCATCGGGTGAACTCCAGCCAGTCCTCGTCGCGCGCCAGCGCTTCGACCGCCGCGCGCTCGGCAGCGAGCCGGGCAGAGTTGGTGAGCCACCAGAACCTCAAGCGAAGCCGCGCGGCTTGGTAGGAGGCGCAGCCATCGCATTGGGGAAGGTGTATCCGGCGGCCACCGGTACCGCTGCGGCGAACCCGCCATAGGTCGAGGCCTTGGCCGGCGTCGCAGTGGCCTTGAAGCGATCGCCGAACACCCGGCGCCATTGCCGTGTTGCTTCCTCGATATCGTCGGCGTCCTGCGCCCGGCGGGCGATGCCGGCATAGACCCGAACCTTCTCGATGAATTCAGTCCACTGGGCGACCGACACCTTTCCCAAGATGTCGTTCGAGCCATCCGCGGGGTCGGCGATGAATGGCTTTTGGCCAATCGAGGTATGATAGCCATAGGCGTCGTAGATATTCTCAAGCAGTTGAGCGAATGCCTCGCCGTAATGCGTCTCGCCGGTGGGCGCGTGCAGCCCGACGAGCACTTCGAGGACGAAACCCTTGGGGCGCCGACCGGTTAGCGGGTTGATTCGACGCCACCATTTGAACAGCTTCACGAGCGGCTTGAACCGGCCACCGAACCGCGTGTTCTGCGCCGAACTCCAGCTCGTGTGGACCGGGGGATTGGTAAACTTCCAAGTGCCCGTGTCGCGGTCGGGGATCATGTAGCCGTTCCATGTCGATGCGACCGGAACGATGTCCATCTCCGCCTGCCAGGTCTCGACCCGCACAGAGCGTTTATTTATTCGCTCGACCTCATAGCCGTCGCCGCCGTCTTCGAGGGCCTTACAGACCTCCTTCAGCACCGTGTCGGGATGGTCGTCGGTCGAAAAGTTCGTCACGATGATGATGTCGACATCAGGCCGCTCTTGACCATTCGACGTCGAGCGCGGGCGGATGGCAGAGTCGCGGGCATAGCTTCCTGAAAGGAAGCTGGTCACATATCGGTCCTTGAACTTCGCCTGCGTGCGCAGATGGTCGCGGATGCCGGTATGTCCGCCGGACGCCCGCGTTTTGGTTGTCGTGCTCGGCTCAATATCCTGCAGCAGTTCGATGAATCGTGTATTCGGAACGGGCATGGATCCCCCCAAGGTGTTCCCTATTCGTTTCAATATGGGAGTGCTCCTTCGGTCGCGCAAGATGCACGGTTCAAACTTGGTGGAAAGTTGTGGTGCACAATGGGGTAGAAGTTGCGGCTCAAGATTCTGATTTGCGGCATCGCCCGACGGAGCAGTCGCGCATCGGCGAAATTAGGTCAGCTGAACGATTGGCGCGAACAACATAAAATGCTCCAGAGCCCGCAATCATGATCATTCGTCATTGCCCGCTGCCATCGGCAGGTTTGCTGCGAACGTATTAAGAGTGGAGTGGGCTTTGCCCTGATCGAGCCAGTTGGGCGTCGAAGGTCGATGCACAAGGCTCTCAGTCAGGAGTGTGTCCCATGATCAAGTCGATCCCGCTGAACAAACTCGTCCAGTCTCCCCGCAATGTCCGTCGTCACAGCGATCCGGCGGCAGATGCCGAACTCAAAGCCAGCATTGCAGCGCATGGATTGCTGCAGAACCTGATCGTCCGCCCCGCTGCCAAGGGCAAATTCGAGGTCGAAGCTGGGGAGCGTCGTCGCCGCGCGATGCTTGCGCTCGCAGACGAAAAGATCTTCGCCCGCGATCACGAAGTCATGTGCTTGGTCGTCGAAGACAGCGCCGAAGCCGCCGTCGAGACCAGCCTCGCCGAGAATTTCCACCGCCTCGCCATGAACCCAGCCGATGAAGCCCAAGCTTTTGCCGCGCTTGTCGCATGCGGCGCGACCGTCGAAGACGTTGCGCGCCGTTTCGGCCTGACGGTCCGCTTTGTCGAGGGACGTCTGCGCCTCTCGACGCTTGCGCCCGTCGTATTCGAGGCACTGGCCTCCGGCCAAATCACGCTCGACATCGCCAAGGCCTTTGGTGCGACTTCCGACCAGGAAATCCAGGCCCGCGTTTTCGAGCAGGTCTCCTCGGGCTATTATGCGCCTAACCCCGACAGTGTCCGGCGTATGGTCCTGTCCGGGACGGTACGAGGCAGCGATCCGCGCGCCCGGCTCGTTGGCCGCGACGCCTACATCGCTGCAGGCGGCCGGATCGAGCGCGAACTGTTCGATGACGACGACAGCGAATCCTGGGTCGATGTTGCGCTGCTCGAAAGCCTTGCCGCCGCGAAGATGGAAGAGCAGGCCAAAGCCCTCGCCGCCGAGCAGGGTCTCGCCTGGGTCAAGCCGACGCTCGATCCCTATGCCAGCCACGACCTGGTCGAAGGGCTGGTCCGGCTTCCTGCCGAACCAGCGCCATTGACCGAAGCCGAATTGGCAAGGCTCGACGAACTCGATGCCTCCTATGACGAACATGCGGCGATCCTCGAGGATCAGGACAGTGCCGAGGAGGCTGTGGCTGCGGCCGAAGCGGCAATCGAGGCCATCGAACGCGAGTGCCAGGAAATCCGGGCCCGCCCGCCCGTCATCGCGACCGAACTCAAGGCCGAGGCGGGGATGGTCCTGGTGCTCTCGCGCGATGGCACGCCGGTTCTCCAGCCGGTGTTTTACGGCGAGCGTCAGGCTGAACCCGTCGGAGCCGACGGTGGGATCGAAGTCGTTACGGGCGATGAAGGTTCGGATAAGCGCCGGACCACCTTGTCCAAGCGCCTGGTCGACGAGCTCGCCATGCAGCGCCGCGATGTGCTGGCGCTGCACGTTGCATCCGATCCTGGTCTGGCGCTCGACATCATGGTCTTCACGCTTGCCGATGCCGACACCCACGACTGGCGGGCGCGCCCTTCGACCACGCTGCGCGCGCCTGTTCCAGCAGGCCCGATCATCGGCTTCGAAGCCAAGGATGCGCCGGCGAGCAGCGCGCTTGCTGAG